>DCLA01000094.1 GCA_002320815.1 Myxococcales bacterium UBA1660 | reverse complement strand
GGCTCCGGCTTCGCCTCGGCCTTCACCGGCTCCGGCTTCGCCTCGGCCTTCACCGGCTCGGGAGCCGGCGCCGGCTTCACCTCGGCCGCGCGGGGCTCCGGGGTGGGCTCCGGCGCGCGTCGACGCACCGGGGCGACCGCCGGGGCGTCGTCGACCTCGGCGGCTGCTGCCGCCGGCGTCTCGACTTCCTCGTCGTTCTTCTTACGCCGCACCCGTCGCCGGGTGACGGTCGGACGAATCTGCGTCTCCACCGTATCGCGCTCACGATCCTTCTGGAGCGCGCGCTTCACGCGCTCGACTTCGGCGGTCTCCAGCACGCTCATGTGATTGCGCACCTGGATCCCCAGCGCAGCGATACGCTGGATGAGCTCGCGATTGGCCACGCCAAGTTCGCGTGCGACCTCGTATACCCGAACCTTGCTCATTCTGGCTTCCGGTCCTCCACCACAGATTCCACCTGCGCGGCCGACACCGAGGTGCCTCCCGCGACGGGCTCCTTATGCGGGAACTTCCCCGCTCGGCGCAACCCGGCGAGGTGAGCCGACGCCCGGCGCACCTCCTCCGCGATCCCGCCATCCTCGATCGCGACCACCGCGACCTCGTCTCGGCCGAACAAACGGCCGACGTCTACTTTGGCGCCGAAGACCACGCAGGCCTTGCCCAGACGCTCTGCAGACGCCATCAGCTCGTCTCTGCGACCGGCGGCGTCCTCCGCCACCAGCAGCAAACGAATCCGGCCCTCGGCCAGACTTTCTCGCACCGCGTCGGTCCCGACGGCGATCTTCCGACCTCGATGAGCGCCCATCAGGAGCCCTTCGAGGCGTCGCTCGACCTGCATCCGGATGCCCTCGGCGACCGCTTCGGGGTCGACCGACACGGGGCGGCGCAGGGAGCGGGAGAACCCGCCGCGCTTGGCGGCGGTCTCGATGCACTTGCGATCGGCGTGGACCCACACCCCCCGGCCGCCGAGGCGGCCGCGGGCGTCGGGGACCACGTAGGGCGGCTCCGGCACGACCGCCAGACGCACGAGCTCGTCTCGGGCGCGCGTCTCGCGGCACCCGGCGCACGTGCGCTCGGCGGTCTTGGTCGAAGCCGCCACGTTCACCCCGCAGCCTCCGGCTTCGGGGCCTCTTCGGTCACGGCGGCGCCGGCCTCGCGGGCGGCGGCCTCGGCGGCGGCCTCCCGGGCCTCCTCCTCGGCGGCTTCCTTCACCGCGCGCTCACGGTCGGCCACGATGGCGGCGTTGACCGCGCTCTCGATGGCCGGCCACTCGCCGCTCAGGAACGCGCGGACCGCGTCCCGGACCTCCTGGGCGCGCTGGGCGCCCAGGCCGCTCTTGATGGCGAAGCGGTCGATGTCCTCTTCACCGGAGATGGCCTTGAGGGAGCCGTAGCCGCCCTTCTCGAGCATCTCGGCGACGCGGTCGTTCACGCCCTTCACCAGGAGCAACTTCTCGTGCTCGGACGGGACCTCGGGGCGCTCCTTGGTGGCCGCGATGGCCTCCTGGCGAACCTCCTCGGTGCCGACCTCCGCCTGCTGGCGGATGCGCTCGACGTTCTGCTCCGAGATGCCCTCGACGGTGAGGAGCTCCTCGGTCGACGCCTCGGCGACCTCGTCGAGGGTCCGGAAACCCATCTTGTAGAGGTTCCGCGCGATCTCCTCGTCCCGGTCGACCCGCGCGAGGACGCTCATCGCCTCCTCCTCCATCTGCTGGAAGCGGCTCTCGCTGACGATGTCGAGCTTCCACCCGGTCAGCTGGGACGCGAGGCGAACGTTCTGACCGCGGCGGCCGATGGCCAGGCTGAGCTTCGAGTCCGGCACGACCAGCTCCATCGTGGCGTTCGCCTCGTCGATGACGACGCGGACGACCTCGGCGGGCGCGATGGCGTTGCAGACGAAGCGCGCCGGATCCCGGTCGAAGGGCACGATGTCGATCTTCTCGCCGCGGAGCTCTTGGACCACGGCCTGGACGCGCGAGCCCTTCATGCCCACGCAGGCGCCCACCGGATCGACGTCGCTGTCCCGGCTGGACACGGCGATCTTCGAGCGGGCACCGGGCTCTCGGGCGGCGGCGACGATGCGCACGATACCCTCGTACATCTCCGGGACCTCCATCTCGAAGAGCTTCACGAGGAGCTGCACCTCGGCGCGCGAGAGGATGATCTGGGGCCCGCGGGCCTCGCGGTCGATGTCCTTCAGGAGCGCGACGATGCGGTCGCCGGGCCGGTAGGACTCGCGGGGCGTCTGCTCCCGCGGGGGCAGCACGGCCTCCACGGTCCGGCCGCCCTCGCCGCTGCGGTCGAGCTCGACGATGAGGTTCGAGCCACGCTCGAAGCGGCGGACGGTGCCGCTGATGATCTCGCCGCGGCGGTTCTTGAACTCGCGGAAGATGCGCTCGCGCTCCGCGTCGCGGACGCGCTGGATGATGACCTGCTTGGCGGTCTGGGCCGCGATCCGGCCGAAGCCCTGGCGGGCCTGCTGGATCCCCAGGAGGTCACCGAACTGGCGGTCCTGCTTGCGGGCCTCTTCCGAGTCCGTGGACAGATAGAAGATCTGGAAGCCGAGCTCGTCGCCCTCGGCCAGGGGGTTGGCCGGATCGTCGAGGCCATGGCGCTGCGCGTCCGAGATGGAGATCTCCCGCTCGGGGTTCTCCACCTCTTCGACGACCGTCATGTACATCTTCAGGTCGACGGCGCCGGTCTCGGTGTTGTAGTCCGCCTCGAGCTCGCGATCGACGCCGAACTGTCGCTTGGCGGCGGTCATGATCGCGGCCTCGATGGCCTCCACGAGAACCTTGGGCTCGATGCCCTTGTCCTGGCTGACCTGCTCGATGACGGCAGTGAGCGACGGCTGCTGTGCCATGGTCTCTTCCTCTATTACGCGGGCTAGTCGAAGCGGTGCACGAGCGTGGCGCGTGCGATCGCCTCGAAGGGAATGCGGATGGGCTCACCGTCCTGCTCGACGAGGGCGGCGTCTCCTTCGACCCCGAGGAGCTGGCCGCTGAACTTGCGTCGCGAGCCGACCTTCTCGTGGGTCTTGATCTGGACCTCACGGCCGCTGAAGCGCTCGAAGTGCTCCGGCTTCGTGAGGGGGCGCTCCAACCCGGGGCTGGACACCTCGAGGTTGTAGCGGTTGGGCATCTCGTCCTCGTGCATGTCGAGGGCGGTCCCCAGGTCGCGGCTGACCGCGGTGCAGTGCTCGAGCCCGACGCCGCTGCCCGGCGTGGGGTCCGACTCGGGTCGGTCCCGATCGATGACGATCTGGAACGTGGTGCCGCCACGGCCCCGGACGACGCGTACCTCCACCAGCTCCACGTCGTGCATGGCGCAGATGGGCTCGGCGAGCTCGGTGACCTTTTTCTGAACGGCGGACATCGGGGTGTTGGGCTCCTCGCGGGTGCGAGGTGCAGTCGGGAGACTGCGTCAGAACGAGGGAGGACCTTCGTACGGCGCCTCGCGGACCGGTCCCCGGGGCGGCTCCACCGCTGCGACGATCCCTCGTCTCAGACGAAAAAAGGCAGGCGAAGAGCCTGCCTTCCTGGTGGAGGAGCCATGAAGACAGGGGGCTCCTACCATGGCCCCACCCCCCCGGCAAGGAGCGTGACGGCGGCGGCCGCCTTTCGTGGGCTTTCAGCGCCCTTCGGCGATGCGCTGGATCTCGTCGTGGTGGACGTCGGCGTAGTAGGCGAGCGCCTGCAATGCGTCGACGAGCTCCGACTCGTCGAGGTCGGCCAGCGGGTACTCCACCGAGAGCACCACGTCGAGATCGTCGTCGATGCTCAGCTTGGCCATGAAGAAGACCTGGTTCAGCTCGAGGAGCCGCGTGTAGAGGGCGTGGGCCCGGCCGGCGTCCTCGGGCGAGCGGACCAGGGGGACGATCGCCGCGGTGAGGAAGCCCTCGTTCACGTCCTGGTGGACCAGGACCGGGAACTTCCGGCCCGTGCGCTGGGTGCGAAAGCGGCCTCGCCACGTCTGGGCGGCGATCCGTTTCATCTTCCAGCCGCCGGCCGCCAGGTAGCCCTCGATGGTCTCGGCGTCGATGCCCTCGCTCACGAGGCGGAAGCTACGCGGCGCCCGGGGAGATGTAAACGAGCGGATGCGTCTCGCGTTTCCCTCCAACGGTGGGGACGGGTCGGCTCGGCGCGCGTTGACAGGCCAAAATCGCCGGTGGTATCGCCATTCGACGGTACGCGGGGCGTGCCGCCTCGGCTCGGTGGCCGGGATGGAGGTGTGTGTCGATGGTGAAGACTGCGGAATCGCGCGCGGGCGCGCGCGGGTGGATGACGATCGTCGTGGCGCTGGCCCTCGGGGCCTGCGGCGGGAGCCGGGACGCCGCGTGGGACGACACCACGCCCGAGGGCGGGTCCGGCGGGCCGGCCATCTCGGCCGACCAGGCGGCGAGCACCCTGGAGACGGCGAACACGGCCTGGGAGGGTCGCGATGACCTCGCTCAGCTCCAGGCGGCCATCGACGGCTACTCCCAGGTGGTCCAGAGCGACCCCAGCGACCACGAGACGTGGGCGCGCCTCTCCCGGGCGGAGTACTTCAAGGCGGACTGCCATCTCCGCTTCGACGAGGCCCAGCAGGAGGAGATGATGAACACCTTCCAGCGGGGCACCCAGGCCGCGGAGCGCGGGCTGATGGCGCTCTCGCCGGAGTTCAAGGAGAAGATGCAGGCCGGCACCCTCATGCAGGACGCGATCACCGTCCTGGACGAGACCTCGGTCCCCCTCCTCTACTGGCGCGCCAGCAACCTCGGCAAGTGGGCCAGCGCGGACGGCTTCGCCACGCTCCTCTCCTACAAGGACGAGATCCGCGCGGTCATGGCCCAGTGCCTGGAGCAGGACCGCGACTACTTCCACTGGGGCCCGGACCGCTACTTCGGCGTGTTCTTCGCGCGCGCCCCGGCCTTCGCGGGTGGCGACCTCGAGCGCAGCAAGCAGCACTTCGAGGCCTCCCTCTCCCGGGAGCCCAACTACTTCGGCACCCACGTGCTGATGGCCGGCGACTACGCCGTGAAGGCCCAGGATCGCGCCCTCTTCGACGAGCACGTGAACTTCGTCCTCGACGGAGACCCGATGAGCGGCGGCGCCGAACTAGGCCCGGAGAACCGGTGTGAGGTCCGCAAGGCCCAGGCCCTGCAGGCGGAGGCCGACTCCTTCTTCGAGTGAGGTCGGCTCCCCGGCCCTCGTGAATAGACCGGTGGGGCCCGCGTCGAAGGCGCGGACGGGGTCCGCCCGCGGGGCCCGCCGGTGTGTGTATTGGACGACCGGATGGTCGAGAGGCTCGAGCTCCCAGGTGGTGGAACGATGAACAGAAGACGAATCGCGATGCTCACGGCGCTGTCCGCCGTGGCGTGTACGGCCCTGGTGGGCCTCACCGGCAGCGACGCCGGCGCCCAGGAGACCATCGAGGTGAAGATCGCCACGGTGGCCCCGGAGGGCACTCCCTGGGAGAAGCAGCTCCGCCAGGTGAAGCGCTACCTCAACGAACAGACCGGCGGCCGCGTCCGGGTCAAGATGTTCATGGGTGGCTCCCTCGGCGGCGAGAAGGCCCTCGTGCGCCGGACCGCCCAGGGCTCCATCCAGATCTTCGGTGGCTCCACCGCCGCCCTCGGCAGCCTGGTCCCCGAGCTCAACGTCATCGAAGCGCCCTACCTCTTCGACTCGGCGGCCGAAGCCGACCGCGCCCTCGACCAGGCGGACGTGATCGCCAAGGTCTCCCAGGCCGTCGAGGCCCGAGGCTTCAAGTTCGGGTTCTGGGCCGAGAACGGCTTCCGATCGTGGTTCACCCGCGAGAAACAGATCCGCCAACCGGGGGACCTGCGCGGGCTACGGATGCGCTCCCAGGAGGCCCTGGTCCATCTGCAGACCTATCGGGCCCTCGGGGCGACCCCGGTCCCCATCGACGTGACCAACGTCCTCACCAGCTTGCAGACGGGAGCGGTCGACGGCTTCGACAACACCCCGCTCTTCGCCTTCGCCACGAGCTGGTACCAGGCGGCCCAGCATCTGAACCTGAGCGAGCACAGCTACCAGCCGGGCATCATCGTCTACTCGAAACGTTGGTTCGACGGACTCCCCGACGACGTGAAGACCGCGCTGACCAGCGTCCCCCGGGACATGGTCACCAGCGGCCGGCAGAACGTCCGGCGCATGGACCCGGTGCTCATCCGCAACCTCGAGCGCTACGGCATCCAGGTGCACCGCCCCTCGGCCGCCGAGCGGCAGGCCTTCGCCACCGCCGCCCGCGGGGTCCCCGACCAGGTGGCCAGGAAGGCCGGCAGCGGCGCCCGCGCCCTCCTCCGCGCGCTGCGCTGACGACCGGCGTCTCGACGCAAAGACGGGCGGCCCTTCGGGGTCGCCCGTTTTTCGTTGGCGCTGCCTCCCCAGGGCCCCGGCCCCAAACGCACGAAGGCCGCCGGGAGCCGTGCGCTCCGGGCGGCCTTCGTGTCGGGCTGGGCCCCCGTCAGCCGACGGCGACGGTGCGCTCCGCCGGGGCCAGCGTCTCGCCGTAGGCGGCGATGAGGCGCTCCGCCTCCTCACGGGCGTCGGGGGTGTCCACGTCGATCCAGCGCGCGGTGCCCACGTCGACGACCTTCATCCGTCCGTCGGCGGCGAGGGCGCCGACGCCCTGGCTGAGGGAGCAGCCCTCGGGACCATCCGCCGCCCGGAGGGCCTCGATGAGCGCCGGCGTGATCCGGAAGACGCCGGTGTCGAGGCAGTCGTAGGCCGGGAGCTCCTTGGAGATCTCGACGATCTCGTCGCCATCGATCCGCACCTTGGTCGCGTCCGGGAGGTCGAAGCAGCGGGGGATGTCGAAGTCCACGCCGAGCACCGATTCGTCCACGGCCAGGGGGTACTCGCCGACCCGGCGCACCAGCTCGGGGTTCCAGAGGTGATCGCTCATCAGGAGGAAGGTGGGCCCGGTGACGAACTCGGCGGCCTTGAGCACCGAGGTCCCGTTGGGCTTGTCGACCTCGTCGTTCTCGAAATACGAGATGGTCACGCCGAGGTCCCAGCTGTCGAGCTCGGTGCGGAGGACGTCGCCGAGGTGCCCGATGACCACGCCGACCTCGCGGACGCCGGCGGCCTTGAGGCCGCGGATGACCCGGACGATCATCGGCACGCCGGCCACGGTCTCGAGGGGCTTCGGGTACGGACGGCCCTGCACCAGGCGGCTCCCCTTGCCCGCGGCCAGGATCAGGGCGCGGGAGGCGGGGAAAGCGCGCACGTCGGCGCGGCGGGGGACGGGGACGACGGTGCTGTCTCTCTTCATCGGATCTCTTCGTCTTCGACCGAAACGGTGCGCCCGAAGTGGCACGGAGGCGTCGCCGGGAATTCACAGTGTGTGAATCCCAGCCACGCTCCCCGTCGCGCGATCAGGCGCGACGTGACTCGGACGGCAGGGGTTTCGGTCGGTGAGGGCACTGGAAAGCTCGAAAAATTGGGCTCGGGGCGGCTCGGATGGGTCGCGCTCGGCCCGTTCTCTACGATGAAACAAGCACGTGCCGTGCCTGCGACGAACGCAGCCATAGCGCGACTTCCGCGTCGGGGCAGCAAATCCGCCGAGGCTGGCTCGTGATGTGCTTATCGAAGCGCTCATCGAAGCCCGCGACCTCCCCGACGCATTTGCCGGCGAGGGACGCGAATGCTACCGCACGCCGCCACCGCTTCCCGCGGTGGAGAAGGAAGAAGACCCATGAAGAAGCCCGCGACGATCGAGCCCGCCAAGGGAAAGCTCGGCGTCCTGCTCCCGGGGATGGGTGCCGTCGGCACCACGTTCATCGCCGGTTGTCTCCTGGCCCGTAAGGGAATCGCCAAGCCCTTCGGCTCGCTCACGCAGATGGGCACCATCCGCTTGGGCAAGCGCAGCGAGGAGAAGTCCCCGCTCATCAAGGACCTGGTAGGCCTGCCCAGCCTGGACGATCTGGTGTTCGGCGGGTGGGACCTCTTCCCCGCCAACGCCCTCGAGGCCGCCCGGGAGGCCGACGTGCTCTCCCGCGACCACCTCGACGCGATCGCCGACGAACTCGCCGCCATCGAGCCGATGGAGGCCGTCTTCTTCCCCGAGTTCGTGAAGCGGCTCCGGGGCGAGCACGTGAAGCAGGGCGACGACAAGATGCAGCTCGCGGAGGCCGTCCGGCAGGACATCCGTGACTTCAAGGCCAAGCACGGCCTCGAGCGCTGCGTGGCGGTGTGGTGCGGCAGCACCGAGGTCCACCGCGAGCCGAGCGAGTGCCACCAGTCCCTCGCCGCCTTCGAGGAGGGCCTGCGGAAGAGCGACCCGGCCATCAGCCCCTCGCAGATCTACGCCTACGCCTGCCTCAAGGAGCGGGTCGGCTACGCCAACGGTGCGCCCAACCTCACCGAGGACCTCCCGGCCATCGTCGAGCTCGCCAAGGAGACCCAGACGCCCGTCAGCGGCAAGGACTTCAAGACGGGTCAGACCCTGATGAAGACCATCCTGGCGCCCGGCCTCCGCGCCCGGGCCCTGGGTGTCCGCGGCTGGTTCTCCACCAACATCCTGGGCAACCGGGACGGCGAGGTCCTGGACGACCCCGACAGCTTCAAGAGCAAGGAGGTCAGCAAGCTCGGCGTCCTCGAGACGATCCTGCAGCCGCACCTCCAGCCCGAGCTGTACGGGGACATGTACCACAAGGTGCGGATCAACTATTACCCGCCCCGCGGGGACCAGAAGGAGGGCTGGGACAACATCGACATCTTCGGATGGCTCGGTTATCCCATGCAGATCAAGATCGACTTCCTCTGTCGGGACTCGATCCTCGCCGCGCCCCTGGTCCTCGACCTCGCGCTCTTCATGGACCTGGCCCAGCGGGCCGGCATGAGCGGCATCCAGGAGTGGCTGAGCTTCTACTACAAGAGCCCGGCGCATGCGCCGGAGGTCTACCCGGAGCACAACCTCTTCGTGCAGCAGGTGAAGCTGAAGAACACCCTGCGCTGGATGGTGGGCGAGGAGCTCATCACCCACCTGGGCAACGAGTACTACGACTGACTCGGGACCCCTCCCGGTTCCCCAACGCCCTCGGCCTCGCCGGGGGCGTTTTTCGTTCCGTCTCACCCAAAAACGTTTCATATCGAACAATTCGTACTTGCATTGTTCGACACGAACCTCATCCTACGGGCGCGACGCGAGACGCGGCGCAGGAGACCCCATGAAGACCGAACGACGATCCCCATCCGCCCGCATCACCCGCCGCGGGCCCCACCCCGTGCGCTTCCGGACCCTCCGGGTCCTCCGAAAGGCGCGCCTCGCCCCGCACTACGCACGCATCACGCTCGGCGGCGACCTCACCGGCTTCGTGAGCGAGGGCGCCGATGACCACGTGAAGCTCTTCTTCCCCGACCCCGGCGCCCGGGCGATGACGCCGCCGACCCTCGTCGACGGCCGCCCGCAGCTCACGCCGGAGCAGCGCGCCCGGATGCGCGACTTCACGCCCCGCCGGTATGACGTAGCAGCCGGCGAGCTGGTCATCGACTTCGCCCTCCACGAGCACGGCGTGGCCTCGGAGTGGGCCCGGAGGGCGGCGGTCGGCGACGTCCTGGGGGCCGGCGGTCCTCGCGGGTCCTTCGTGGTCCGCTACGACTTCGACTGGTACCTCCTCGTCGGCGACGAGGCCGGCCTCCCGGCGATCGGCCGCCGCCTGGAGGAGCTCCCCGCGGGCGCCGAGGTCTTCGTCGTGGCGCAGGTCGAGGGTCCCGACGAGGAGCTCGAGCTCCCCGGGTCGCCGACCCTTCGGTGGATCCATCGAAGCCGAGGCGACTCCTTGGTGGACGCCGTGCGCGCGTTGGACCTCCCCGGGGGCGACGGTTTCGTGTTCGCGGGCGCGGAGAACGCAGAGGTCCGCGCGCTCCGCGAGCACGTGTTCGACGAGCGGGGAATCCCCCGCGAGCACACCCGGATCAGTGCATACTGGAAGCGGGGCGCCGGGAACTTCCACGAGTGAGCACCGAGAGCGACGAGCAGCTGACCGACGCGGTCCACGCCTTCTTCGGCGCGTTCAAGCGCTGGACCAAGGCCAAGGTGCGCGGCGAGGGCCGGAGCGCCTCGGACGCGGGGGCCCTGGCGCTCATCGCCCGCATGGAGCCGGTGCCGATGAAGAAGCTGAGCGGCCGGCTGGGCCTCGCCAAGTCGAGCGTCACCGCGCTGGTGGACCGGCTGGAAGCCGAGGGGCTCGCCGAGCGGGTGGCCAAGCCCGGCGACCGCCGCACCACGCTGGTCGCGCTCACCGCGGCCGGGCGCGCGCTGGTCGCCACCGACCCCGAGGGGTTCCATCGGGAGCAGGCGGCGATGTTCGACGGGCTCAGCGCCCGGGAGCGCGAGCAGCTCGTCGACATGCTCCGGCGAGTGACCGCCACCGTCGACGAGCGGCTCTGATCACTCCGTGTGACCGACGGTCTCCCCGTGGACCCAGACCCAGGTGCCCGGCATCTCGTCGGTGGGGTACGCGCTGTGCCAGCCGTCGGGCAGCGGCGGGTCGGCCCAGTTGAAGATGTGGCGCGCATCTTCGGGCGAGAGGTTGACGCAGCCGTGGCTCTTCGGGCGACCGAAGCGGTTGTGCCAGAAGGCCGCGTGGAGGGCGTAGGCCAGCTCGAAGTACATGACGTAGGGGACGTCGTCGACGGAGTACGGACCGTCGACCGCGGTGTCGCCGTCCATGGTGTCGGTGAGGTGCTTCGACTTGACCCGGAAGAGCCCCGAGAGGGTCTCGAAGTCACGGTCGGGCAGGTTGCGGCGGTCGGGCAGACCGCTCGACACCAGAGTGGTGTAGACCGGGGTGCGGCCCTCGTAGAGGACCAGGGTCTGAGTCTCGAGGTTCACCTCGATCCACTTGTCCTCGGGACCGACCTCGCTGGGCGGCTCGACGGCCCGGGCGACCCGGACGTCGCGCGCTCGGTGCCAACGGTCGTCCGGCCCGCGGAGGTAGGTGTAGCGACCGTCCTCGACCTCTTCGAGGACCGGGAACCCGTGGTGGTAGTCGGCGGCGCCGCGGGCCCGCCGGAAGCGGCCGTTCTCCGCCCGGGTGAACACGGGATCCCGACTGGTGAGCGTCCAGGCGTAGGGGAGATGCGCGGGGACCGGCGCGGCCTCGGTCTCCGTGGCCTCGGCCTCGTCGGTGGCCTCCGCGGCCTCGGCGACCTCCGGCTCGGCGGCGACCCCGCCGGTGACCGCCGCCGGCAGCGGCAGGACCGTGCCTTGGAACTCGCTGCCCGACTTGCTCATCACCGAGTTGTAGGGGACGAACCCGTTCGCCTGGGTCCGCCAGTATCGGCGTCCCCCGCGGCGGAAATCGCGGTCGAGGCTCACGTAGAAGCCCCGCATGAGCCAGCGCATGAGGATCGTGCCCCGCTCGCCCTGGAGGCTCGCCAGGGTGGGCCCCTCGTCTTCCTCGCCCTCGTCGCCTTCGGAGCTCTCGCCCGGGGCCTCGTCGGGTCGGCTGGGGGCCTCGTCGGCGGCGTTGGCCATGGCGCTCGCGGCCATGGTGGGCGCCATCGCGGCCATTGCGGACTCACTCATCGCGGCGGCAGCCATCCCGGTCTCGCCCATCGTAGCGGCCATCCCGGTCTCGCCCATCGCGGCGGCCATCCCGGTCTCGCCCATCGCGGCGGCCATCCCGGTCTCGCCCATCGCGGTGGCGGCCTCGCCGCCCACCCCTTCGGCCGCTTCGGGCTCGGCGCCGGGGATGCGGTAGCCCTCGTACTCCGCCGCCTCTTCGTCGCTCGGCAGGTTTCGGTACTGGGGCACCCGGCGGCGGACGAAGCCGTAGTCGTACGGGAGCGGGGCGTCGCGGTCCGGCTGGGTGCCGCGCACCTGAGGCAAGCGCTCGCCCTCGAATGCGGTCACCATCCGCCCATTGCAGACGTAGCCGCCGGTCGTAAGCTCGTACCACCCACCGCGGCAGCCCTCGTCCCCGACCGGCTCGGCGGTCTTGGCCATGAGCACCGCGCCGCCCCGAAGATATCCGATGCGCTCCGCGTCCCGACTCGGCCCCGAACGCACGGGCACCACGAACCGCCGGGCGAAGATCCGCTTGGGCGGCCCGCTGGGCTCCGGGGGCTCGGCGGGCTCTTCCGGGGCCTCGGCCTCGGTCTCCGCCGGCGCCCGGGGGGCCGCGTTGGCCTCGGGGAGCTCTTCGACGGGCTCGGCATTCTCTTCACCGCCACCGCAGGCCAGGGCCAGGCACAGGGCCGCCCAGCGCGGGGTACGCGACAGCGTGCTTCGGAGTTCGGGGAACACGGCGAGGTTGATTCCATGACCCGGGAGCACCGTCAAACGCGCATGGAGCTCGCAGCGCCGTGATCTCGCCCCCCGACGCGCGGGTCGGCCTGGGCGTGGGCCTGGGCCTCTCGCTCGCTCTCCACGCGCTGATCTACGTGCTGATCACCACGTTCGGCACGGTGCCCGAGCTCGACTTCGAGTTCGAGATGCCCACCGAGATCGAGTTCGGCATGACCGACGCGATGGAGGCCAGCGAGGCGTTCGAGGCTCCCAGCACGCCGCCGCCCACCGAGCCCGCGGGCGGCGAGCCGGCCGAGGAAGGGACGGGCGAGGCCGCCGTGGATGCCGGCGTGCCCGACGCGGGGAGACCCGACCTGGGTCCCCCGGACATGGGCCCGCCGGACCTGGGGCCGCGGGTCGCCGAGGCCGAGCCCGAAGAGCCCGAGAGCGCCGCCGAGGGCGAAGGCGACGCCCCGGCCGCCCTCCCCGCCGGCGCGCAGATCGCCATCCGCATCGACATGGAGCGGGTGCGGACCTCCGCGCTGAACCGCGAGGTGCGGGAGCTGATGGCCGCCATCCCGGATTGGCAGATGCTCCTCGAGGGCTCGGGGCTCGATCCGCTGGACGACCTCGACCGGCTGCTGATCACCTCGCCCAACCTCCAGCGCTCCCGGATGATCCTCGCCGGGCGCCACTCCCACCCCGACGAAGGCACGGAGTTCATCCGCGCGGTCGTCGCGCGCTTCGCGGCCGAGCGCGGCGTCGAGGCGGCCTGGAGCGAGCAGGAGGGCGTACCGGTGGCGCCCTGGCCCAACCAGGACGCCACCGAGCGCGTCATCGCCATCGTCGGGCCCCGACACTTCGTGATCGCTCGGCCGGCGGATCTGTCGACGGTCCTGGCCATCGCCGTCACGCGCGAGACCGACGACGAGGCGGTGGAAGCGGCGAGCGGCGCCGATGCCCTGCTGAGCATGGGTGACGCGGAGGCCTTCAGCGTCGAGGTCGAGGGAGCCCGGAACTTCGTCCGCGGGCGCGCGGAGCACGTCCCTGAGCGTATCCGCCTGGCGATCCGCGAAGTCGACGACACCGCTCAGGTTCGAGGCCGCGCGCGCTACGAAGACGAAGAAGCGGCCACCGAGGCGGCCACCTTCTGGTCGGCCGAGCGGGATCGCTTCGCCCGGAACCTCTTCGTCGGCGGCTTCGTCCGCGGCCTCACCCTCGAGGGCGACGGGCGGAACGTGGTCATCGAACACCAACTCTCCCTGGGTCAGATGCGGCTGGTGATGGGGTACATGCAGGGGCTGATGACCCGGCGGCGGCCCGCTCCGAGCCCCTGAGCGGCGGCCCCGCGGCGCAACCCGCGGGCGCCGATGACGAGGAAGGCGCCCATGCGCCGGTCGCTCGTTCTCCTGCTCCTCTCCATCTCCTGCATCGACACCGCCCCCCTCCCCGAGCTCGATGGGGCGGTCGATCTCGGCGTCGACGCGCCGCCACCGCCGCCCCCCGAGGTGAGCTCGTTGGTGGCCCTGGACCACGAGGGCCGCGAGTGGCCGCTGAGCGCGATGCCGCGGCAACCGATCGTCGAGGTCCGGGCCACGGCGGACCTCGAGTCCGATGCGCCCTTCCTCTTCGTGTTTCGGGGCGCGCTCGATCTCGAGGAGCTCGACGCCGACCTCCGACGCACCCCGCTCCTCGCTCGCCACGAGGCCCTCGCGCTCCCCGTGGAGGCCAGCGGGATGCGCTTCGCGCCCCCGCCCCTCGACCCCGGCGAGCGCTACACCCTCGCGGTCGCCGGCTGGGCGCGCTCGGCGGCCGGCGAGCGCGTCGCCCTGCCCTACCTCGCCCACGCGCGGGTCGCGGCGACCGGCGCCGGCGCGCGAGTCTCGGGCAGCTGGCCCGCGGACGGGACGGCCGGGGTCCCCTACGCGCTGCCGCTGATCGCGGTCCGCTTCGACGACCTGGTCCGGGGCGACGACCTACACCTGATGGGCCCGGATGGCGAGGTACGGACCACGCTCTCCAGCCTGGCCTGCGCGTCGGTCGGATGGGAAGACGGCGACTGCCGCGCGTTGGATCCCGACGGTCCCCTCCGCCCCGGCCGCGAGTACCGCATCGAGGTCGGCTCCGGCGTCTCGGATCGGGGTGGCGCCCCGGTGGGACCCTGGTCGGCTACGTTCCACACCGGCGACGAAGCCAGCCGCCCGCTGGGCTTCCTGACCACCGAGTGTGCCCTGGACGAGACGGCGGTCGGGCCCGCGTGCGTCCTCGCCGACGATCGGTCCGCGGTGGTCCGCCTGGCCGTCGACGCGCCGGTCCGGGCCTTCCTGTCCGCCGCGGGCCGGGAGATCGCCGCCGTCGCCGAGCGTGGCGAGGTCCGGCTGGTGCTCGACTCACTGTCGGCGGGCCAGACGGTGGACGCGCGGCTCCGGCTGGTGGGGCTCGGCGGCGAGGGGCACACCGAGCTCTTCGCCTTCGCGCTCCCCGCGGACCTCGCCCCGCTGACCCTCGCCGAAGTTCGCGCCAACCCCCTTGGCCCCGAGCCGCGGCAGGAGTACGTCGAGGTGCTAAACTCCGGCTCCGCTCCCGTGTCGGTCGAAGGGCTGGCGCTCTCCGACCGGCCCGATCGCATCGGCGACGTGATCCCCTCAGCCCAGATGATTCCCCCCGGCGCTCGGGCTCTCCTCGTGGCCGACGCCTTCGACCCCGACGACGAGCGGGACGTCCCCGTTCCGCCGGGGGCGCTCCTGATCCGGGTGGGCACCTCGCTGGCCTCGGCCGGACTGACCAACGCCGGGGAGGCGCTCTATCTCCGGGACGGCGCCGGGCGGCGGCTCGGCGCGTCGCCCGCGATCGCCACCGACGGCGGGGAGTGCCTGGTGCGTCTCGGTGACGGCCGCGCCGGCGACGCCGAGCTCTTCACGGTGGGCGCGTGCACGCCCGGGCGCGCGCCATGAGGACTGGATGAGGACCAGCGCCCCGCTCGGCGAGGAGATCCTCGAGGGCACCGTCGACGACGTCTCTTTCCGGAGCGCCGACGGCCGCTTCACCGTGGCCCAGGTGTCGGTCCATCGCGCCGGCGGCAAGACGGAGACGATGACCGCCGTCGGGGACCTGGGCGCGGTGGCCCCCGGGGAGACCCTCCGCATGCACGGCCGCGCGTCGCGCCACGCCAAGTACGGGGATCGCTTCCGGGTGCGAACCTTCACGCCGGTGATCCCCTCGACGGCCAGCGGCATCGAGCGCTTCCTCGGCAGCGGGATGATCCCCGGCATCGGCAAGGGGCTCGCCAAGAAGCTGGTGAAGCGCTTCGGGGACCGGACCCTGGAGATCATCGCCACCGAGACCGGGCGCCTCCGCGAGGTGGACGGCATCGGGAAGGTGAAGGCCGCCGCCATCAGCGACGCGGTGAAGGTCCGGCGCGAAGAGGCGGAGCGCCTGGCCTTCCTCCACGGGCTCGGGCTGGGGCCGGCGATGGCCCGGCGGATCATCGAGCGATTCGGCGAGAACGCCGCCCGGGTGGTGCGTGACGATCCGTACCTCGTGGCCGAAGAGGTGCGCGGCATCGGCTTCCGCACGGCGGACGCCATCGGGCGCGCGGTGGGGATCCCCGACGACGACCCCCGCCGGGCGGCCGGCGTGGTGATGCACGTGCTCGCGCGCGGCGCGGACTCCGGGCACACCTACCTGCCCCGGCAGGTCATCATCGACGAGGCGCGGCAGCTCGACGTCCCCGCGGATCGCGTGAGCGAAGCGGTGGACGCGTTGGCCGGGCGGGGCCTGGTGATCCTGGACACCGTGGAGGGCGCCGAGGCCGTGTACGCGCCGCCGCTGCATCGCGCCGAGCGGCACCTGGCCAAGCGGCTGCGCGCCCTGGCGCGCCCCCGCGCGGTGCCGGCGCACGCGGAGGCCGCCGTCCGGCGGGCCATCGGCGACACGTCCCTCAGCGAGGAGCAGGAGCGGGCCGTCGCGCGCAGCGTCTCCCATGGGCTGATGGTCCTCACCGGCGGCCCGGGCACCGGAAAGACCACCACCATCCGCGCGGTGGTCGAGGCGCAGCTCGCGCTCGAGCGGCGGATCGTGTTGGCGGCGCCGACCGGTCGCGCGGCCAAGCGGATGACCGAGGCCACCGGGGTCGAGGCCAAGACCGTGCACCGGCTCCTGGAGTTCAACCCGCGCACCGGCGGCTTCCAGCGCAACCGCGAAGCCCCCCTGGACGCCGAGGTGGTCCTGGTGGACGAGGCCTCGATGCTCGACGTGCAGCTCGCGCAGTCGCTGGTGGACGCGGTGGCGCCCTCGTCGCGGCTGGTGCTGGTGGGGGACGTCGACCAGCTCCCGCCG
Organism: Myxococcales bacterium UBA1660; assembly: GCA_002320815.1. GTDB lineage: Bacteria > Myxococcota_A > Polyangia > Polyangiales > Houyiibacteriaceae > UBA1660. The sequence goes on along the minus strand of DCLA01000094.1, from coordinate 19,792 downwards.
GTCGGCCCGGGCCCGGTGCTGCGCGAGGTGCTCCAGAGCGGCGTGGCCGAGGTGGTCCGCCTGACCCAGGTCTTCCGCCAGGCCCAGAAGAGCGCGATCGTCCGCGGGGCCCACGCGATCCTGCGAGGGGAGGCCCCCGAGCCCAGCCCCAGCGGCGAGCCCACCGGCGACGGCGACGTCTTCTTCGTCCGCGCTCGGACCCCCGAGGAGGCCCACACCCGCCTGCAGCAGGTGCTCGCCCGGATAGTGAAGCGCTACGGCTTCGACCCGACCCGGGACGTGCAGGTGCTCTCGCCGATGCGGCGGGGCGGCTTCGGGACCGAGACGCTGAACGCGATGATGCAGCGAGCGCTGAACGCCGAGGCCAAGCCCAAGAAGCCCGGGGACCTGGCGATCGGCGACAAGGTGATGCAGCTCCGCAACGACTACGACAAGGACGTCTACAACGGCGACCTGGGGATGGTGGCGCGGGTCGAGGGCGGGATCACCTACGTGCGCATCGACGGACGGGAGGTGCAGTACCAGGTGAAGGATCTCGACCAGCTGGTGCTCGCCTACGCCTCGACGGTGCACAAGGTCCAGGGCTCCGAGTTCCCGGCGGTGGTCCTGGTGCTGCACGGGGCCCACCACGTGATGCTGACCCGGCCCCTGCTCTACACGGCGCTCACCCGCGCCAAGAAGCTCGCGGTGCTGATCGGGGATCGGCGCGCCATCGCCCGGGCCGCGGCCAACGCCAGCAGCACCGCCGCCTGGGCCGGCCTGGCGGACCGGCTCCGGCACCCGCGCGGCGACGACCTCGACGAGAGCGGCGGCGACGAGAGCTGAAGGTCAGCCGTCGAACGCGGCCAGCACGCCGTCGTGGAACGCCGGCCGAAACGCGCGGATCTTCTCGTTGGCCCGGCTGGGGTGCACGCGGTTGGTGAGGAGCACCATGACCACCTGGCGCTCCGGCTCGCAGAGGTAGGAGGTCCCGGTGAAGCCGAGGTGCCCGAAGGTGCTCGCCGCGGAGCGTTTGCCCATCGCCGAGTCGGCGCCGACCTTGGTGTCGAAGCCCATCCGGTAGCGCTGACCGCCGGGGCGCTCCTTCAGGGCGCGCTCGAGGCTGCTCTCGCGGATGAAATCGGAGCGACCGGCGCGCACGTCGAGCAGCTCGGTCCCGAAGCGCGCGACCGCCTTGGCAACGCCGAAGAGCCCGGCGTGCCCGGAGACGCCCCCCAGGGCCGCGCAGTTCTCGTCGTGGACCTCGCCGCGGACGACGCGCCCGCGCCACTCGCAGCGTTCGGTGGGCGCGGCCTTGCGGGCGAGCTGGGAGCGCTCGTGGGCCGGGAGCGCGCCGATGTAGCGGACGTCATCCGCGATGCCGAGGGGCTCGGTGACCTGGGTCCGCACCGCGTCGGCGAGGGAGCCCCCGGCGGCGCGGCCGATCATCTCGCCCGCCAGCATGTAGCCGAGGTCGCTGTACATGCAGGTCCCGGCCGGCTCCTCGTGGGTGCGCCGACCGGCCTCGCCCAGCATCCAGCGGCGCGCGGCGCTGGCGCCGAGCTCCGGGGGGACGTCCAGGTAGAGGCCGCCCCAGGCGTCCAGCCCGGCGCGGTGGGAGAGCAGGTTCTCGAGGGTCGCCCCCTCGGCCACGCTCCCCCGCAGATCGCTGAGCTCTTCGTCCGCGCGGGCCGAGAGCGAGAGGTTGCCCGCTTCGACCATGCGCAGCGCGGCCACGGCCACGAAGGACTTGGTCAGGCTGGCCAGGTCGTAGACCGTCGCCGGCGTGACCTTCGCTCCGCCGGGCTCCAGGAGCCCAGCGGTGGCCTCGACGAAGCTCCAGCTCCGACCACGGCGAAAAGCGATGCAGGCGACCGCGCCCGGAAATACCCGGCCGCTCACTCCCGCCTCGAGCAGGCGCACGGACTCCTGTCGGATCCGTGCCTCGTTGGCTGATGTCACCCTGGGTCGTTCCCCCCACTTCCAAATACCGGTGTCGGGCCGCCCGAGTCCACGAAAATTGCCGTTTTCGGCATTTTCTCACCTCCCCGAACCGAGCCCTTGATCTTCGCCCCGCGGAGCCCCAAGCCACCTCCATCTTGGACTCCGTCGACGCGCACGACCCGCCCCGCTGGCGCCCGGGGCCGCCCCTCGCGGGCCGCATCAAGACCATCCCCGACGATTTCCGGGTCGACGAGATCCCGGTGTACGAGCCCTCGGGCGACGGCGAGCACCTCTTCGTCCGCTTCCGGAAGACGGACCTGACCACGCCCCGGGCCGTCGACGCGCTCTGCCGCGCCCTCGGCGCCTCCAAGCGCGAGGCGGGCTGGGCGGGGATGAAGGACCGACACGCGGTGACGACCCAATGGGTCAGCCTCTTCGGCGTCCAGCCCGAGGCGGCGCTCGCCGCCGAGGTGGAGGGGATCGAGATCCTCGAGGCCATCCCCCACGAGCGGAAGCTCAAGACCGGGCACCTGCGCGGCAACCGCTTCGAGCTCCGCGTCCGCGAGGTCGACGACCCCGACGCGCTGGTGGAAGCCCTCGCGGCGCTGCGGGTGGTGCCCAGCTACTTCGGGACCCAGCGCTTCGGCCGCGACAACCTGGAGCGCGCCAGCGCCTGGCTGGTCGACGGGGGGCGCCCGCCCCGGGACCGGGTGCAGAAGCGCTTCCTGGTCTCCGCGCTGCAGGCGGCGGTGTTCAACTCCGTGGTGGCCGAGCGGGTCCGGACCCGGCGGCTGGCGTCGGTGATCGAGGGCGACGTGCTGCAGACCCAGCGCGGGGGCATCTTCGGCGCCGACGAGGATCCCGAGGCCCAGGGCCGGGTGGACTCGGGGGAGGTGATGCCGACGGCGCCGCTCCCTGGCAAGGACGTCCGCTGGGCCACCGGCGAGGCGGGCGAGCTCGAGCGCGCCGCCGCCGAAGTGTGGAAGATCGATGACGCCGCGATGGGCCGCATGGGCAAGCTCGGCCGGGGCACCCGGCGCGGCGTCCTGGTCCGCCCGGTGGAGCTCGAGGCGAGCCGCGAGGGCGACGGCGTCCGGGTGGCATTCGCGCTGCCCTCGGGATGTTACGCGACCGTGGTCATGCGCGAGGTGCTCGGATCGGTCACCAGCGCCGATTGATCGAGTGGCGCTCACCAATTCGGCCCCGTGCATCGCGGGCCGCAGCTGCTAAACGGACTCCAGACTTCATCGGCCCCCCCGGGGGCCTCAGCCGACGAGAGAGAGACAGGGAATGAACATTCAAGAGCGACTGACGGCGTTCGCCATGCTCGGCGCGGGTTGGGTCATGTGGCTGCTCGTCCTCCTCTCGGTGATCATCCTGGCGATCATCCTCGAGCGCGGTTGGTACCTCTTCCGTACCCGCACCGACGCCCTCGCCCTGCAGCAGGCACTGCGCAAGCGCCTCGCCGAGGGGGACTACGAGGGGGCCAACAAGCTCCTCGAGGAGTCGCCGAGCTTCGAGGCCTCCGTGGCCCGGGCGGGTCTGGCGGATCACGGCGCCGGCGCCGAGGCGGTCGAGGAGCGCATCGTCGGCGCGAAGCTGGTGGCCAAGGCCCGCATGGAGCGGAACCTCGCCTTCATCGGTACCGTCGGGAACAACGCGCCCTTCGTCGGGCTCCTGGGCACCGTCATCGGCATCATCCGGGCCTTCCAGGCCCTGAACGAGAGCCAGGGTCAGGTCTCGGCCGGGCTGATGGCCGAGGTCGGCGAGGCCCTGGTCGCGACCGCCATCGGCCTCCTGGTCGCCCTCCCCGCCGTCGCCGCCTACAACTACTTCTCGCGGGTCATCAAGGCCCGGCTCGTGTGGGCCGAGGCCCTGGGCCACGACATCCTGGCGAGCCTCAAGGCGAAGTCGGAGGCGCGCTGATGGCCGGTGGCGCCATGGGCGGTGACGACGACGATCTGATCACCGACATCAACGTCACCCCCCTGGTCGACGTCGTCCTCGTGCTCCTGATCATCCTGATGGTCACCGCCACGGCCATCGTGTCCAAGACCCTCCCGGTGGAGCTCCCCGAGGCGTCCACCTCGGAAGCGCCCCCGGCCACGCCCCGGACCCTGGGCATCACCATCGACGACTCGGGCGCGCTCTTCCTGGACCGGGAGCCGGTCTCGCTGGAAGAGCTCGAGGCCCAGGTCAGCGCGGCGCGCGCCGAGGACGAGGACGTCCGCGCCATCCTCGCCGCCGACGGGAGCGTCCGGCACGCCAAGGTGGTCCAGATCATCGACCTGCTCCGCCGCCTGGAGGTGACCAAGTTCGCCATCAACGTGCGGCAGACCGACCTGGAGGGCGGGAGCGAATAGCCGGTGGCTCGGGTGAGCGACAGCGTCCCGGTGGTGGACCACGAAGCGAGCGCCGAGCGCGGCGTCTGGCTCACCCTCGCCCTGGCGCTGGTGCTCTCCCTCGCCTTCCACGGGGCCGTGACCACCGTGCTCGGGTGGCTCGATCCGAGCGCCCTGGCGATCGCGCCGCCCGCGCCGCCCAGCGAGCTCTTCGTGGAGACCGTCGTCGAGGAGCCCGAGCCGGAGCCCGAGGTCGAAGAGCCCGAGCCCGAGCCCGAGGTCGAGGAACCCGAGCCGGAGCCCGAGGTCGTCGAGCCGGAGCCCCAGCCCGAGCCGGTGGAGCGCGCCCCACGACCCAACGACCCGGCGCCGGAGCCCCCGCCGCAGGCCGAGGAGCCCCCGCCCCCGGAGCCGCTGGACCTGAGCGGAACGGTGCTGACCGGCACCGGGAACTCCGACTTCCAGGTGGTCCAGGGGGATGGATCCGACCGCGAAGGGCCCATCGGCCCCCCGCCCACCCGGCGCGGCGGGAGCCCCGACGGCGTCCCCAATGGGACCGGGGGCGGCGGCACGGGGACCGATCCCGGGCCCCGGGTCCTGCCCCTGGCCAACCTGAGCCGCCCGCCGTCGCCGCCGAACCAGCAGCGGATGAACGCCTGCGTCAACGAGAACTTCCCGCGCTCGGCGCGGCAGCAGTCCCTGGAGGGAGTCGCCACGGTGCGCGGCCGGGTGATGCCCGACGGCTCCTTCACCCGGCTGCGGATCGCCTCGGAGTCCATCGATGGGCTGGGGTTCGGCCAAGCCTGCCTCCGCTGCCTGCGGGGACAGCGATGGACGCCTCCGCTCGGACCCAACGGAGATCCGGTGGCGACCGACGTCCGCTACGACTGCTCCTTCCGCATCCGCGACTGATCGGAGCACTCCCCACTCGAGGGCGCACTCCGAACTCCTGGTTCCGACGCGCTCCCTCGTGGGGGCCTCAAATTTTCTCTCTCGGAGTAAAACTACGTTCTTCATTGAACGTCGAGAACCGTTTCGCTACCCTCGCACCACACACCCTTTTGGTGGAAAGGCTCCGGGAGGACCATGCGCCGCCACGCTCTCACGCCGCGTCGATCGATCACGCTCGCCATCGTTTCGCTCGCGCTCTGCGCCACCGCGCAGGCGCAGACCGACGACATCCCGAACGACCGCTTCTCGGCGAACCGCTTCACCCCCGCTCCGGGGCCCAACAACTACTGGGCCACCGAAAGCGCGAACATCACCGGCAACATGGTGCCGGGGGGCGGTCTCACGATCGACTTCGGCCATCGGCCGTTCGCGCTCTATGAGGCGAGCTGCACCGACGACACCCAGACCGACTGCCAGGTCGACGGGCGGCGGCAGGATCTGGTGGGCTATCAGCTCAACTTCGATCTCTGGGGCTCACTGATCATCGCCGACCGGATCCAGGTCGGCCTGGTGGTGCCCCTCAGCCTGATGGGCGGGGACAGCTATGAGTACACCCGTGGGACCACGCTGGCGACGATCCACCCCGGCGGCACGGACTTCGCCATCGGTGACCCCACCCTGAGCGTCAAGGCCCGGCTGCTCGGCGAGGGCGAGGGCTTCTTCCTGGGCGCCTCGGTCTTCGCCACCGCGCCCATCGCACACTTGATGAACGAAGAGAGCTTCATCGGCGACGAGAGCGTGCGCGTCGGCGGTAGCCTCATCGCCGAGTACATCCAGAGCGGCCTGCACATCGCGGTCAACGCCGGCGGCTTCTACCGCCCCGAGCGTACCTTCCTCTCGACCACGATGGGCTCGGAGATCACCTACCGCGCCGCCATCGGCTACGACGTGACCCCGCTGATCATGGTCTTCGGCGAGGTCGACGGAGCCTACGGCCTCAGCTCCGAGCTCGACGAGAACCCCCTCGAGGGTCGCCTCGGCGCGCGGCTTCGCGTGGGCGACCTGACCTTCTCCCTCGGTGGCGGCGCCGGCATCATCTCCGGCGTGGGCGTCCCCACCGGCCGCGTCCTCGCCGGCATGGCCTACGCGCCGCAGCGCGGCGACCGCGATGGCGACGGCATCGACGACGCCGACGACGCCTGCCCCACCGAGCGTGAGGACATGGACGGCTGGGAAGACGAGGACGGCTGCCCCGAGGAGGACAACGACCAGGACGGTCGCCTCGACGGGGACGACCCCTGCCCCAACCAAGCCGAGGACATGGACGGCTTCGAGGACGACGACGGCTGCCCCGACGAGGACAACGACGGCGACGGCGTCCGTGACGGCTTCGACTCCTGCCCGATGGACCCCGAGGACATGGACGGCGACCGCGACGAGGACGGCTGCCCCGACGCGGACACCGACCGTGACGGCATCGACGATGTCGATGACCAGTGCCCCAACGAGGCCGAGGACGCCGACGGCTTCGGCGACGAGGACGGCTGCCCCGAGGAGGACTTCGACGGCGACGGCATCCCCGACGACGGCGACGAGTGTCCCGACCAGGCCGAGATCATCAACGGCATCAACGACGAGGACGGCTGCCCCGAGCCCGACGACGACGGTGACGGTATCGCCAACGAGCAGGACAGCTGCCCCGACCGCGCCGAGACCATCAACGGCGAGGCCGACGATGACGGCTGCCCGGACGGCAACGCCCTCATCGCGCTCCAGGAGCGCACCGTGGAGTTCGCTCAGCCGATGACCTTCGCCCGCCGGGGCCGAGTCCGCGGTCGCGGCCGCGTGCTCCTCGGGACCCTGGTGACCCTGCTGAAGCGGAACCCGCAGGTGCGCCTCCGCATCGAGGTCTCCGCGGGCAGCGCCGCCGAGGCTCAGGCCCAGGCGGACTCCGCCAAGGCCTTCCTGATGGAGAACGGCGTCGAAGAGAGCCGGATCACCTTCACGGCCAGCGAGGGCGCGGACGGCTTCGTCATGAACCGCGCCGACGTCGCCCCCGAGCCGCGCCGGCCCGCGCAGCAGGCCGCGCCGGAGGCCGACGCCGCCGAGTGATCCTGCCGATTCTTTGACCCCGACCGGGTCCGAACGGAGGCTGAGCGCATGCGTGTGCTCGGCCTCTTTTCGTTGCTCCTCACTATCGGCCTGGCCGGGCTCGGGCTCGCGTGCGCTCCCCAGGACGTCCCGGGCGAGGTGGTCGGCACCTACCACTTCGTCGGTCCCCTCGAGGTCAACGAGTGCGGCTCGGGCTTCCCGGCGACCGACAGCCTGGACATGCGCGTCGAGCTTCGCCGGGACCTCACCATGGGCGTCTGGCGGAGCCCGCAGGCCGCCATCAGCTACGGCGTGATCGAGGACGACGAGACGCCCGAACGCTGGGTCTTCGAGGCCGGCGGCACCTACCCGGCGTACGAGGGCTGCGCCTTCGTGCAGGAGGAGACCATCGAGCTCGACTCGGTGGACGACGACGGCGCCTCCGGGACCACGGTGGTCCGCATCTATCCCTCGTCGGGCAGCAACTGCGCCGCGAGCCTGGCCGCCCTGGGAGGACCCTTCCTCACCCTCCCCTGCGAGGCGCGCTGGGCCATCGAGGGCGAGCCCATCGACCCCATCTTCTGAGCCGGACCGCCCGGCTCAGTCCGGCTCAGCTCGACGGCTCGGACTCGTCCGGGGTCTCTTCGGCCGGGCCTTCCGGCTCGGCCTCGGCCTCGGGCGCCGGCTCGGAGCCGGGCTTGGTCTCGGCGGAGGGCTCGTCCGTGCCTTCGTCGTCGCCCTTGGGCGGCACCTGCCCGACGGTGCTGGTCGGCGGCCCCTCCGCGCGGCGCTCGGCGAGGATGATGAGCTGCGGCGACGCCACCCCGAAGAAGACGCCGGGCGTCGCCTTCATGCCGCTGAGCTTGGTGACGCGGAAACCGGTCTGGTGCAGCAGCTTGCCGATCTCGTGCGGCGAGTAGAGCCGGATCGAGTAGGTGTTCTCGCGCTGCCGACCGTCGTCGAGGATCACCGTCCGCTTCACGTGCAGCCGGGACCGGAGGTAGTCGAAGCGCGACTCTTCCATGCAGACGCAGCCGTCGCCTTCGAACCAGACCAGGTTGGGCTGCTCCTGGATGACGTGATCGCGGTTGACGATGTCGAGGAGTAGGATCCCCTTGGGCTTGAGGGCGTCGAGCAAGCGCTTGACGACCTCTTGGTTCCCCTCGTCGTCGAGGTAGCCGAAGGTCGTCCCCCAGCAGAGCACCGCGTCGAACTGACCCTCGAAGGTCATCTGACGCATGTCGCCGTGGAGGAAGTTGATGCGCAGGCCCTCGTCCTGGGCCTCGTCGCCGGCCCGGCTGAGCATCGGGAGGGAGAGATCCAGGCCGACCACCAGGTAGCCGCGGCGGGTCAGCTCGATGGCGTGGAGGCCGAGGCCGCAGCCGACGTCGAGGATGGTCGCGCCGCGCGGGAGCCCGAGCTGCTCGGTGATGAAGTCGCACTCCCGGGACACCTCCTTGGGCGTCGGCGGACGAACCGTGCGGAGGTAGTCGTCGCTGAAGAACCCCTCGAACCAGGGCTTGCGACGCTTCTTCTTGACCTCGGGCACCACCGGAGGCTTGGGAGCGTCCGGCTTGGAGGCCGGCGGCGCCGGCGGCTTGTCGGGGACCGCGGGCGGGGCCTTGTCCGCAGGCGGAGTCGGCGGTGCGGCCTTGGGGCTGGCCGGCGGGGTCTCCTCCTCGAAGGCGTCGTCGAGCTCCTCGAGCTCGTCGTCCAGCTCTTCGAGATCGTCGTCCAGATCGAGCTCGTCGCTCTCGGTGACGGTGAGCTCGGGTTCGTCGTCGTCGGCCTCGTCGACGACCCCGACCTCGTCGGCGACGCCGTCCAGCTCGGCGAGGGAGACGCCGGGCACCGTGTCGCTGGGGCTCTTGCGCTTGCGGTGGCCCCCTTCGGCCCCCGCCTCGGGCACCGAGGGCGGCGGGATCGCGCCGGAGCTGATGGCGGCCTCGACGACGGCGTCGGCCTCGTCGTCGTCCAGCTCGTCGATGCGCAGCTCGACCGAGTCCGGGTCCTCGTCGTCGACGAGGTCGTCTTCGGCGAGGACCTGGGTGGATTCGGGCTGGAGCGGGGAGCCGTCGACCGCCGCGTCGGGCATCTCGGCGAAGGGGTCGAGCATGTCCGCCTCGGCGGAGGCGTCGGGGCTGCTGACCCGGACCGTCCCCGCCATCATCACGCCCGCCCCGGACGGGGGCGGCGGATAGGAGGAGCGCAGGCTCCCGGGAGCGTCGACCTCGCCCGAGGTCGAGGGGGTCGGAGAGTCGCTCGCGTCCACCTTCGGCTTCACGGCGGCCGGGGACGGCACCGACGGCGACGCCGGCGCCTTGCTGCTGCTGCTGCCGCCGGGACTGGAGGGGGGCGGCGACGAAGGGGGCGTGGAGAGCGCGGCGGGGGCCGGGCTCGGCGGCTGCACGCTCGGGCTGACGGCTTCGGCTGCCGGCCCGGTGGGCTCCGGAGGCAGGACGACCGCGGGGGTGTCCAGTGCCGCCTCTCCCGCCGCCGTGGCCGCGGCGGTGGCCGGCGGGAGATCGCTCACGGCGCTCCGACGAGGGACGTCGTCGACGGGGACCCGCAGCGCGCGGCGCTTCGGCCGGCGCCGACGGGCGGTGGTCACCTCGTCGTCGTCGCTCACGGAGCGCTCACCTTTCGCGCGATGGCCTGGCCGACCCGGACGTGCTCGCCCTCGCCGATGACGATCTCGAGCGGCGACTCGGGGCCCACGAAGACGATGGCCGTGGACCCGAGGTAGAACACGCCGAGCTCCTCGGCGCGGTCCATGGGCGGCCCGTCGCCGCCATAGTCGCGCGGCCCGGGCTCGTGACCGACGTTGGTCTCCACCGAGTCGAAGCTCAGACCGATCCGGCCCACGCCGATGGCGCCGACCATCACGGTGGTCACCTCGCCGTGGGTCGACGAGTCCTGCACGATGGCGACCCTCTCGTTGACCGCGAAGAGCTGCGGGACGTGGGTCAGGCCGATCGAGTTGACCGGGTAGAGGGTCCCGGGGACGTAGTTGAAGCGGGCGATGGACCCGCTCACCGGCGCGTGGACCCGGTGGTAGTCGCGCGGGGACAGGTAGACGATGAAGAAGGTCCCGCCTCGGTAGCGCTCGGCGGCCGCCGGGTCCCCGATGAGGTCCGCCACCTGGTAGCGCTTGCCCTTCACCAGGAGTGACGCCTCGTGGTCGATGGGACCGAGGTCTTCGACCTTTCCGTCCGCCGGGCTGAGCACCGCCGCCGGATCCGGATCGGCCGGCCGAGCTCCCTCCACCAGACGCCGGGTGAAGAACTCGTTGAAGGTCCGGTAGCCGCCCGCGGGGACGACGGCGTCGTCCATCTCCACGTCGTAGGCCTTGATGAAGGCGTCGATGGCGGAGCGAGCGACCGGGCCGGCCTTGAGGCCGGCGAGCCGCCCCATGGTGCGGCTCAGGCGCTTGCGGGGGAGGAGACGCAGAGTCTGCGCGGTCAGCCTTTGAAGGTCCACTTGGGGTCGGTCGGGTGGGCCGCCCGCGGCGGCGAGGGATTGGCGAGTGCCGGGCAGAAGCCCCCAAAAGCACTCGGAAATTGCGCTCGATGCTATAGGAGCCGGTCCCTACCCGTCAACGGTGTGATGTGTTCGCCCTCGGCGGCCCGGTCCGCCGGGGCCGAGCGAGCGCCGAAGGCCCGACCGCCAACGAAAACGGGCGCACCCGAAGGCGCGCCCGTTCCCGAAGAAAACCGGTGGAGCTCAGAGGTCGAAGTAGAGCTCGTACTCCAGGGGCGTCGGGCGCAGGGCGAACTTCTTGAGCTCGGCCTCGCGCTTGTAGCTGATCCACTCGTCGATGAGGTCCTTGGTGAAGACGTCACCCTGCAGGAGGAACTCGTGGTCCTCCTCGAGGCACTTCAGGGCCTCGTCGAGGGTCGCCGGCACCGTGGGGATGCCGGAGAGCTCCTCGGGGCTGAGCGAGTAGAGATCCTTGTCGAAGGGATCGCCCGGGTCGATCTTGTTCTGCACGCCGTCGAGGCCCGCCATGAGCATGGCGCTGAAGGCGAGGTAGGGGTTGCCGGAGGAGTCCGGGAACCGCGCCTCGATGCGCTTGGCCTTGGGCGAGTTCGAGTAGGTCGGGATCCGGATCGAGGCCGAGCGGTTCCGCGAGGAGTACGCCAGGTTCACCGGCGCCTCGAAGCCGGGCACCAGGCGCCGGTAGCTGTTGATGGTCGGGTTGGTGAACGCGGTCAGGGCCCGGGCGTGCTTCAGGATGCCGCCCATGTAGTGCAGGCCCATCTCGCTCAGACCGGCGTAGCCGTCACCGGCGAAGAGGGGCTTGCCCTCGTTCCAGAGCGACTGGTGGCAGTGCATGCCGTTGCCGTTGTCGTCGTACATCGGCTTGGGCATGAAGGTCGCGGTCTTGCCCGCCGCGCGGGCGGCGTTCTTGACCACGTACTTGAACCACATGGTCTGGTCGGCGCACTTCAGCATCTCGTCGAAGCGGAAGTCGATCTCGCACTGACCGGCGGTGGCCACCTCGTGGTGGCTGACCTCGACCTCGATCCCGAGCGCCATGAGGATCTGGCAGATGTCGGTCCGCAGGTCCATCAGGGTGTCGGTGGGCATGACCGGGAAGTAGCCGGCCTTGTGCTGGATCTTGTAGCCGAGGTTCGGGCCCTCGTCGGCGGAGGTGTTCCAGGCTCCCTCGACGGAGTCGACCTCGTAGAAGGACGCGTTCGGCTGGGAGCCGTAGCGGACCTCATCGAAGATGAAGAACTCCGCCTCGGGGCCGAAGTAGGCGGTGTCCGCCAGGCCCGTCTGCTTCAGGAAGGCCTCGGCCTTGCGCGCGACGTAGCGCGGGTCGCGGCCGTAGGGCTCCCGGGTGATGGGATCGACGATGTCGCAGGTCAGCACCAGCGTCGGGTGCTTGGTGAACGGATCCATCTGCGCCGTCGTGGGATCCGGGATGATCAGCATGTCCGAGGCGTTGATCGGCTGGAAGCCGCGGATCGACGATCCGTCGAAGCCGAAGCCGTCCTCGAAGGCGTCCTCGTCCAGCCGATGGATCGGCACGGAGGTGTGCTGCCAGACTCCCGGCAAGTCGATGAAGCGGAGGTCGACCATGACGGCCCCCTTCGACTTCGCCAGTTCGAGAACGTCCTTGGGCGTTTTCGTGTTGCTCATGTGTCTCCCGATTTCTTTCGCGGAAGCGAGCCTCGATTGGCTCGCGTCATCGTGGGTCGGGAGGGCGACCATCGCCCTCCCGATGGTGCGCCAGGCGCGGCTCAGATGGCTTCTTCGCCGCGCTCGCCGGTACGGATGCGGACCGCTTCCTCGACGGGCGAGACGAAGATCTTGCCGTCACCGATGCGGCCGGTCTTGGCGGCCTTCTCGATGGCTTCCAGGACGTCGGCGACGAGCGCCTCGGCGACGACGACCTCGATCTTCACCTTGGGGACGAAGTCCACGACGTAGGCGGACCCACGGTAGACCTCTCGCTTGCCACCGGTGCGACCGAAGCCCTTGACCTCGGTCACCGTCATGCCCTTCACGCCGACCTCGCCGAGGGCATCTTTGACCTCTTCGAGCTTGAACGGCTTGATGATGGCTTCGACCTTCTTCATGGCGTTCTGTCCCATCCTCGCAGTGGCTTTCGCCCCACCCTAGCGACAGCGGGGAGATACCCGCTGAATGTTTCCGTGGTGTTTCGGACCCGTTTATTCGTCAGCGATCCCGGGTCCCGTCGTGATATTGCTGGGTCATGCGGCTCGGCGTCACCTTCGCCCAGACCCTCACCGGTACGTACCATCGGCTGTCCGACCCTGGCGAGGAGCTTCCCTTCGAAGTGCGCCTTCGGGGCTTCTTTCCCGTCAGCTCGGTCCTCCGGCGGGTGGCGGAGCTCGAGGGCGTGGTCCGCGCCGAGGGGATGGCCACTCGGCGCGCCCTGACGGGCACCCTCGCCTTCCGCCTCGTGGAAGGGGGCCGGCTCCTCTACGAGTTCCGCTTCCACGGCGACGACGGGAGCGAGCGGCGCTTCCAGGGCGAGACCGAAGTCACCCTGCGGCGGCCCAAGGCCAGCCTCGAGCGGGTCTTCGGGCGCATCTTCCTGGAGGACCAGGAGGAGGCCCGGGTGATCCTGCGAGATCCGCTGGAGAAGAGCGTACCGCGGATCCTCCGCTCGCTCCGAGCCGGGCGATGATCGCCCCGGTCGTGGTGACCCACGGCGGCGCCGGGCGGGTGGGAGCCGACCGGTTGGACGCCCACGTCGCCGGCGTGGCGCGCGCCGCGGAAGCCGGTCTGGCCGTCCTCGAGGCAGGCGGCACGGCCCTCGACGCGGCGCAACGGGCCGTCGAAGCGATGGAGACCGATCCGCTCTACAACGCGGGCACCGGGGGCTCGCTCACCGAGGCGGGCACCCTGGAGCTCGACGCCTCGTTGATGGAGGGGGCCTTTTTGCGGGGCGGCGCGGTCTGCTGCCTGCCTCCCTTCGAGCACCCCGTCGCCCTCGCCCGGGCCCTGCTCGAGGACGGCCGCCACGTGATGCTCGCGGGGGAAGGCGCCGCGCGCTTCGCGGCCGCCGTGGGCATCGAGGCCTCGACCCCCGAGGCGATGATCACCGAGAGCGCCAAGGCCCGCCTGGAAGGCTGGCGTGAAGGTCGGGTCGGCGAAGGCTGGGCCGGCGGCACCGTGGGCGCCGTGGTCTGCGACGCCGGAGGCCACGTCGTCGCGGCCACGAGCACCGGCGGCACCGTGGGCAAGCGGGTGGGCCGGGTCGGGGATACCCCGATCCTCGGGGCCGGGACGTGGGCCGACGACCGGACGGGCGCCTGCTCGTGCACCGGGATCGGCGAAGCCATCTTGCGCTTCGGGCTGGCCCGGACGGTCTGCGAGGGCCCGGAGGCGAGCGCCCAGGACGCAGCCCGGGTCGCGCTTCGGGCCTTCGAGGCACGCGTGAGCGGCGAAGGCGGCGTCATCTTCGTCCGCCCGGACGGCACCGTGGGGATCGCACGGAACACCGAGACCATGAGCCACGCCATCGCCCGCGCCGGCGAAGCCACCGTGGCGGGGCACTGACACAAAAGAGCATCAACTCGCTATTTTGAGCCCCCTTTTGTTGCCAGGGCACGAGCTAAAAGGCATCATGATGCCAATGTCCGTGCCGCGGGAGCAATGCGAGCTCGAGGTTCACGTCGGTGGAGAGTGGCGAAGCATCGCGTACATCGAGCGACGTGGAGGCCAGGCGCGGAATCAGCCCACGTGGCTGGACTACGACATCGACTACGCGGCCGAGCACCTTGGCGCGCACGGACATCGAGCGGTGTCGGTTCGTTATCCGGTGGATTTCGACCAGCACGCGATCGCGACCTTTCCCCCTTTCGCCATCGACCTGATGCCGCAGGGCGACGCGCGCCGAACCTTGGCAGCGCGGCTACGCCAGCGAGGCCAGGACGAGAGCGATTGGAACGTGCTGCTGCACGGTGCGAGCAACCCCGTGGGGAATCTGCGCGTGGTCCAGTCGGTCGTGCCGAGCGAGGAGAGCAAGGAGGGGGTCTCCCGAGCGCAAGTGGTCGCGCGCGGCGATGGCTTTCGCGATTGGGCAGAGCGTGAGGGCATCCCCATGACCGGCTCCACCGATACCGGGGGCGCCGCGCCGAAGCTCCTGTTGACCGAAGACGAGCACGGTCGGCTCCACGCGGACGGCGCCCTGCCCGACCGACGAGCCCGCCGGCACTGGCTAGTGAAGTTCCCGCGAGGCCGCCGAAGCGCGGACCTGGTAGTGCTGGCCAACGAGGCGCCGTTCCTCGAGGTCGCCCGGGCGATGGGGCTCCGATGCGCACTCCCGGCGACCTATGATGACGGCGCGCTCTTCGTGCCCCGCTTCGACCGGGTCGTTACGGTCGACGGGGAGGATGCCACGGTCGAGCGACTGGGCCTCGAGTCGGTGTATGCGGCCCTGGGTGTCGTTCGAGCAGGCGCTCCCCTCGCCTACGAAGACGTCTGCGAGCTTCTGGCCGCGACGAGCGACGACCCCCGGCGCGACATCGTCGAGCTCGTCTGTCGCGACGCCCTGGCCGTCGCTCTCGGCGACCGAGACAACCACGGCCGGAACACCTCTCTCCTCAAGGCTGGGGACGGCTCGGTGGCCCTCGCGCCGCTCTACGATTTTGCGCCCATGTACCTCGACCCAGAAGGCATCTCGCGGCAGACCCGGTGGGCATCGGAGCGGAGGGGTCGCCTGGCGGTCGACTGGCAAGAGGTCACCGAGAACCTCCGCGAACACGTCCCCCGGGAGGTCCTCGGACCCGCCTTGCGCGCCTTCGGTGCGAAGCTCGAGGGCGTGCGTGCCTCGATGGCCGATGCCGGCGTCGACCGAGCGATCATCGACGCCCGAGCCTCCGCGATCACTACGACCGCGCAGAGCCTGGAGGCGGTCGAGGGCTGATGGGACGCATGAAGCGACGCGGCACCGAGGAGCGACGCCAGCTACGCCGCGACTTCTACGAAGCTCTCGACGCCGGCGGCGTGTCCATCGGTGATGCGGTGCGACGGATGCGGGAGATCACCGGACTGACGCAGCGAGAGTTCGCGGAACGCATCGCGGGCATCTCGCCCC
This sequence comes from Myxococcales bacterium UBA1660, assembly GCA_002320815.1. Classification (GTDB taxonomy): domain Bacteria; phylum Myxococcota_A; class Polyangia; order Polyangiales; family Houyiibacteriaceae; genus UBA1660. The sequence goes on along the minus strand of DCLA01000094.1, from coordinate 3,967 downwards.
GGGCCCTGGCCGCCGTAGAGCGCGGTGAAGGCAATCCCACGCTGAGCACGCTCCAGGCCATTGGGGCTCCGTTCGGCCTCGAGCTCGGCTTCGTGCGCGAGCGCTCCGAGTGAGGGTGCGCCCCCGGTGGGAGCGCCGGTCCCTTTGACGGCGGGGCCCCGATTGCGATAGGCCGCCGTTTCCAGGGTGGCGGGCTCGGCTCGCCGTCGCCTTCACGTCATGAACAGCACCCTCCGCATCCTCGCGCTCGGCCTGGCGCTCGTCGCCACGCCGGGCCTCCTCCCCTCCATCGCCTCTGCTCAGGAGAGCGACGAGCCAGCCGCCGAGGCGGCTCCCAGCGAAAGCGAGGCGAGCGAGGCGAGCGAGGAGCCCGCTTCCGATGAGGAGATGAGCGGGTTCGAGAAGGCCCTCGCCAAGTTCGACGGGCTCTTCGGCGAGTGGGTCGTGGGACCGATGGCCGGGGTCTTCTTCCTCGACGTCTGGGCCTGGGACGGGGCCCGGCGGCCCGGGTCGGTGGACGCCGCCCCGGACTACGCCATGGACTCCGCCGAAGAGGCCGTGGTCCTGAACCTGGTCAACGGCTCCGACGAAGAGACCCTGGAGAAGCTCGTCGGCGAGAGCGCCGGACGCCGGCTCTTCGAGGCCCGGCAGGAGCCCTTCACCGACGTCGCCCAGATCGCGGCGGCCGGCGGGGACCTGGCCCTCTACCACGCCTACCTCGAGGCCACGGACGTGAAGCTGCCCTTCATCGTCCTCTGGTTGGTCCTCGGGGCGGTCTTCTTCACCTTCCGCTACGGCTTCCCCAACCTGCGCGCCTTCGGCCACGCCATCGCGGTGACCCGCGGCGTCTACGACGACCCGGAGGACGAAGGCGAGGTCAGCCACTTCCAGGCCCTGAGCTCGGCGCTGAGCGCGACGGTGGGGCTCGGAAACATCGCCGGCGTGGCCATCGCCGTCGGCGCCGGCGGGCCCGGCGCGGTCTTCTGGATGGTCGTCGCCGCCTTCTTCGGGATGTGCTCCAAGTTCAGCGAGTGCACCCTGGGCCAGCTCTACCGCGAGGTGGACGCCAAGGGTGACGTCTCCGGCGGACCCATGCGCTACCTGGACGCGGGCCTGGCCGAGATGGGCTACGGGCGCCTGGGGAAGTTCCTGGCCCTCGCCTTCTCGATCATGTGCATCGGCGGCAGCTTCGGCGGCGGCAACATGTTCCAGGCGAACCAGTCCTACGCCCAGGTGGCGGGGGTCCTGCCCTTCATGGACAACGGCCTCGGGTCGTTCATCTACGGGGTGCTCCTCGCCTCGCTGGTCGGCGTGGTCATCATCGGCGGCATCAAGCGCATCGGTAAGGTCGCCGGGCTGGTGGTCCCGGTGATGTGCGCCGTCTACGTGATCGCCGGCCTCGCGGTCATCCTGGCCAACACCGACCAGGTCGCCGACGCCTTCGGCAAGATCCTGGGTCTGGCGTTCGAGCCCGAGGCCGTCGGCGGCGGGTTCCTCGGCGTCCTCGTCCTCGGCTTCCAGCGCGCGGCCTTCTCGAACGAGGCCGGCGTGGGTTCGGCCTCCATCGCGCACTCGGCGGCCGCCACCGACGAGCCGGTCCGCGAGGGCATCGTCGCCCTTCTGGAGCCCTTCATCGATACCATCGTGGTCTGCACCATGACCGGCCTGGTCGTGGTCATCACCGGCGCCTACGCCAACGGCGAGGCCGGCGTGGAGATGACCAGCGCGGCCTTCGACACGGTCATCCCCGGCTTCAAGTACGTGCTGACCTTCGCCGTCTTCATGTTCGCGTTCTCGACCATGATCAGCTGGAGCTACTACGGCGAGCGCTGCTGGACGTTCCTCTTCGGCGCCAACTCCTCGATGACCTACCGGGTCGTCTTCCTCTTCTTCTCGGTCGCCGGCGCGGTCCTCGAGCTGGGCTCGGTCATCGGGTTCAGCGACCTGATGATCCTGGGCATGGCCTTCCCCAACATCCTCGGGATGTACTTCCTCAGCGGGAAGGTGAAGCGCGCCTTCGACGACTATTGGGGTCGGCTCACGAGCGGCGAGATGAAGCGCTACGACGAAGAGAAGGCCGCCGCCGGCGGCTGAGGGCGAGGAGCAGCACCAGCGGGAACGCCCCGCCGAAGTCGCGCGCGCCGGTGACCCGGCAGCTGCAGCCACCGGTCGCGGCGCCGAAGGTCGTCCCGGCGGGGCCGGGCGCATCGGCCGGGAGATCGGCGCCGCCGTCGGTGACGACCGCGGCGTCATCGGTCATGACCCCCGCGTCGGCGACCCCGAGGTCCAGGGTGGGCACGGCGGCGCACTCGCCGTCGACGCAGCCCGCCACGCAGGTCTCGGTGGCCTCGCGGGTTCCGTCGACGCAGTCGGCGCGCTCCCCGTCGTCGAGGCAGACGCTGGCCGTCCCGGTCGCCGGGCACACCGGGTCCACGCACCGGAGCCCCGCCGCGTCGTCGGCGCAGGTGAGCCCGGTGCCGCACTCGGTGCGGCCGCAGTCGGCGGCGACCATCGCGGCGCCATCGCAGCCGGGCTCGCAGGTCGGGGCGCAGAGGTCGTCGGCGAAGCCCCCCGCGGGAGTTCGGGCGAGCCGGGCCTCGGTCTGCGGACCATAGGAGCCATCCTCGGCGATGCGGTCGCTGGGGTTGTTCGCGTTCCAGAGCTTCTGGAAGGTGAGCACGGCGTCCGACCGGAGGTCGCTCCCGGGGCAGTCGAAGTGCACCGGGTCCCGATCGCCGAGCCACACGCAGCCGGCGCGCTCGAGGCCCGCCCGGACCGACGAGTAGCTGTTGACGTCGATGGCTCGACCGGACTGGTGGTTCGACTGGCCGGGTCGCGCCGCGAGGCCGCAGCCGCCCGAGTGGTAGAGCACGTACTGGTCGGCGATCGTCCGGAAGGCGCTGTTGATCGTCAGGCTGGTCCCCGAAGCCACGGCGCGATGCACGGCGTCCCGGGCGCTGGCCTGGAGGTAGGGGTGGATGCGCGAGCTGGAGAGGGTGATGCCCCCGTGAGGGGCGAAGCGCACGAACTGCCCGGGCCGCAGGCACGCCTGGGAGTCCGCGAGCTGGGCGCTGATGCCCTCGAGGCCCGCGGTCGAGCAGCGCCCGCGGTCGGCGATGTCGTCCACCGTCTGGGCGGAGGCCGGGGTGATGGCGACCAGGAGCGAGACGATCGTCGCGAAGCGAAGCATGGCGGCGCCCTGCTGCAGGGACCGTGCCGTGGGTGAGTGTCGCTCACCGCGGCGCTTTGCGGAACGGAGGCAGCAACCGTCCGGGCGGGAGCGGCGAGGAACGCCCAAACTCCGCACGGCGTCGTTGACGGCGCGCGGCACGGAAGGGATGCTGAGGACTCTTGGGAAGCTCGAAGATGCCGGCGAGAACCGAGCCAGGCACGGTGGAGTGTCCGCACTGCGGTGAGGAGCACCCGACGTCGTGGTCGCACTGTCCCAACAGTGGTGCGCAGCTCCACGCCGGGCCCCACCAGGAGGGGCGCACCGTCGCGCGCCGCTACCTGATCAAGGGCCTCCTCGGTGAAGGCGGCATGGGCACCGTCTACGAGGCCGAGCACCTGCAGCTCGGCCGCCGAGTCGCGCTCAAGCGCCTCCACCCCGAGCTCGCCAACGATCAGAACGCCGTGCGGCGCTTCCAGCGCGAGGCCCGGGCCGCGGGCAGCATCGGCCACGCGCACATCGTCGAGGTCTTGGACCTCGGCTTCGGTGAGGACGGCGCGCCGTATCTGGCGATGGAGCTCCTCGAGGGCGAGAGCCTGGCCGACCGGCTCCGTCGCGCGGGGCGCCTCGAGCCGCGCCGGGCCGCGCGGATGGCGGGGGAGATCCTCTCCGCGCTCGAAGCGGTGCACGGGCGCGGGGTCATCCACCGCGACCTCAAGCCGGACAACATCTACCTCTGCCGGATGCACAACCGGCGCGACTTCGTGAAGGTCCTCGACTTCGGGATCTCCAAGATCC
>DCLA01000076.1 GCA_002320815.1 Myxococcales bacterium UBA1660 | reverse complement strand
CGCACGGAGAGGGTTTGGGTGCCAAACCCTAAAAATCAGTACCAGTAGATCGTGCCACCCCGGCGCGGGCTGAGGACGCCGGTGCGGCCGCGGGGGCGGACCACGCGGCGGCGGGGGCGGACCCGCTGGGCGCCGGGCATCGGCTGGGGCTGGACGCCGTTCTCGTAGCCGGGAGGCGGCCCCTCCATCGAGGGGTCGGGGAGGATGAGCTGGCCGGGCTGAGCGCCGGCGGGGACGGGGAAGTACCACCAGCGGCCCTGCTGGTGGACCCAGTAGCCGGCCACGTTGCGGCGGCCGGCGGGGAGGCGCAGGCGCGGGAGGGGATCGGCGGCGGGCATCTCGTCGACGGCGGGACCGACCTCGACGTCGGCGTCCTGCACGGCGTCCTCGACCTCGACCTCCTCCACCGCGGGCTCCGGAGTCTCGGGGGCGGTGGGCACCTCCTCGACCGTCGGCGCCGGGAGCTCGGCGTCCTCGACGGCGGGCGGCGGCAGCTCCGCGGGCGGCGGGACGACCGCGAGCACCTGGGTCACGTAGATCCCGTCTTCGGCCCGCAGCGCTGCGAGGCCGATGTGGGTGAAGGCCCCCTCGAGGAGCTGGGCGCGATGGGCTTCGCTGCCCAGGATGGCGTCGAAGGCGCCGCCGGTGGTGGCGTGGCGGGCGATGTTCTCGCCGATGCGCGAGGCCTCGACGCCCGCACCGCGGACCCGAGCCGCCGGGGTCCCGGTGCGCTCCGAGACGTGCACGAGCTGGGTGTGCGCCGCCATGTCCTCGCTGTGGACCCGAGCGGCTTCGTCGAGGCCCGGCTCCCGGGTGAGCGGCGGCAGGTCTTGGGAGGCCCGGAGCTCGTTGATCCTCTCCAGCATCGCGGCCTCGCCGGCGCGGTCGTAGCGCGCGCGCCGGGCCGGCTGGGCAGCGGCCGGGAGCGCGAGCGCGAGGAAGAGAGTGGCGGCGGAGAGGGTGACGAGGCGGCGCATGGGTCTACCAAGCTAAGAGCAATCCCCGGGCCAGTCATCCCTGGGCGAAGAAGACAAAAAACCCCAATGATTTCGTCGGCGGCGCCGGGTACACACTCCGACGTTTGGTCGCACCGTGAAGAGATCTTCACGCCGGTGGGTCCTCGACAGCGGGCCGGAAGCGCGCGATGGAGAAGCCATGGACGTGCGCGAGGAAGCGGATTCTCTGTTGAACCAGGCCGGGGTGCGCATCCTCGACGACGTGGTCGTGGCCGCCGTCGGCGAGGACACCCGGGAGTGGCTCCATGGGCAGCTCACCGTGGATCTCCGCGAACCCGCGAGCGCCGTGCGCTACGGGCTGGTGCTCTCGGTTCAGGGCAAGGTCCTGGGGGACGTCCGCGTGATCGAGCGCGGCGCCGCGGGCGACGGAGAGCGCTTCGACCTGCTGCTCCCGGGCGCGCATGCAGACGCGATCCTGGAGCGCCTGGAGCGCTTCCTGGTCATGGAGGACGTGGAGCTCGATCGGCTCCCGCTGCGGGTGGTCTCGGTGCAAGGCCCGGGCTCCGCGGCCGCGGTCGCGGCGCACCCGGAGGCGCTCGCCGTGGATCGGTTGGGCCACGGGGGCCACGACGTGCTGGTCCCCGAGGAGGACGCGGAGAAGGTCGCGGCCAGCCTGGGCGTCCCGCAGGTCGGAGAAGCGGGCTGGGAGCTCGCCCGGCTGCGCAGCGGCCAGCCCCGAATGGGCGTGGACTTCGGGGGCAACACCCTCCCTCAAGAGGCCGGGCTGGAGAAGCGCGCCCTCAGCTTCGACCAGGGCTGCTACGTGGGCCAGGAGCCCGTCATCATGCTCCAGCATCGGGGCAAGCCGCCGAAGCGGCTGGTGCGGCTCACCTTCGCGGGTCCGGCGCCGGCCCCGGGGACCCCGGTGCGCGCCGGGAACCGGGACGTGGGCACCCTCACCTCGGTGGCCGACGACGGTGCCGAAGCGATCGCGATGGCGCTGGTGAAGCGCAAGGCGCTCGAGGGCGACGCGCCCCTCGAGGTCGACGAGCGCCCGGTCACCGTCGCCCTCGTCTGACCCGAGCGCCCGGAGCCAGGCGCGTTCGATCAGAGCGCCGCGACGGAGCGGCCGCCGTCGACCAGGAGCTCCTGGCCGGTGACGTAGTCGGCGCGGGCGAGGTAGAGCACCGCCCGGGCGACCTCCTCGGCGGAGCCCACCCGACGCAGCGGCGCCTTGGCGACGATGGCCTCGGTGGCTTCCGGCGAGAGGTCTTCGGGCGGCAGCACGGTGCCGGGCGCCACGGCGTTGACCCGGACCTCGGGCGCCAGCTCGAGGGCCAGGGTGCGCATCACCTGGCGTAGGGCGCCCTTGCTCGCCAGGTAGGGCAGGTAGTCGCGGTAGGGCACCTGGGTCCCGAAGCCGGTGATGAAGACGATGGAGCCCGCGCCCTCGCGGAGGGCCGGAGCCACCGCCTGCGCCAGCGCGAAGGGGGCCCGGAGGTTCAGGCCCAGCGCCCGCTCCCAGTGGCCGTCGTCGATGGCCTCGAAGGCCACCTGCTCGAAGTTCGCCGCGCTGGCGACCAGCAGGTCCAGCCCGCCGAAGGCCTCCACCACGCGCTCGCCCAGGCCGCGGGCCGCGTCGAGGTCCATCAGGTCCGCCTGGAAGAGCTCCGCTTCCCCGCCGGCGCGCCGGATCGCCTCCGCGGTCTCCCGCGCGGGCGCCTCGCTCCGGTGGTAGTGCACCGCGACCTTCGCGCCCCGGCTCCCGAGGGCCTCGGCGATGGCCGCGCCGACGCGCACGCCGGCTCCGGTGACGAGCGCGCGCTTCCCGCGCAGATCGAGGTCGTAGTCCATGGTTTTCGAGTCGCTCCCGGCGCCGTCGCGTTATGCCTCGGGGCCGACGGCGACGGACGTTGCCAGCCCCGGGGCCCGATCCTATGCTGGGCGCCGGTCACCCCCTACCCAAGAGTCAGGACAACGATTTCATGATCAACCTCACCGACGCCGCCGCCGCCAAGGTCAAAGAGATCCGCGAGGCGGAAGATCTCGGCGAGCAGGGTCTCCGCGTCCGGGTCCTCGGCGGAGGCTGCTCCGGCTTCACCTACGACCTCTTCTTCGAGGACGAGACCACCGATCTGGACCAGGTCTACCAGTCCCACGGGATCCCCCTCTACATCGACATGATGAGCTTCCAGTACCTGGAAGGCACCGAGATCGACTACGTCGAGGGCCTCTACGGGGCGGGCTTCAAGTTCATCAACCCGCAGGCCACCGCGACCTGCGGTTGCGGTTCGTCCTTCGCGGCCTGAGAGAGAGGGCTCGGTCCGACCCGAGAGTCGGGCCCCGACGAAATACTTGTCGTAACGCCTTCTGTCCCCACGTCGTCTCCTCGCCGACGATGGCCCACGTGCTGATGGGCCCGAGACGAGGAGCCGACGAGCGTGGCCTACCGACGAGATTCCGAGCTAGACCGATACATCAAGCGTGTTCGCGCGATCCCCACTCTGGATCGTGAGACCGAGCACGACCTCGCCCTGCGCGTGCAGGCCGGGGATCAGGAGGCGGCCGACGCCCTGGTGGAGGCCAACCTCCGCTACGTGGTCGCCGTCGCCCTCCAGTACCGTCGCTACGACGTGCGCCTGGGCGACCTGGTCGCCGAGGGCAGCATCGGTCTGGTGACGGCGGTCTCGAAGTTCGACCCCTCCCGGGGGACCCGTTTCGTCACCTACGCCGGCTACTGGATCCGCGCCTACGTCCTCGAGGCGGTGGTCCGGTCGACCAGCATGGTCGGCGCCGGCAGCGGCCCGCTTCGCTCCAAGCTCTTCTTCCGCCTCCGCCGGGAGCGCGCCCGCGTCGCGAACATCGAGCACGATCCGCAGAAGCGCATCGAGCTGATGGCCGAGCGCTTCGATGTCACGCCGGAGAAGATGGCCCGCATGCTCCGCCGCCTCGAGGCCAAGGACGTCTCGCTCGACGCCAACGTCTTCGACGACAGCGGGGTCTCGATGGTCGACACCCTGGTCTCCGACCAGGAGGCGCAGGACGCCATCTACGAGAAGAACAGCCGCCAGGCCGCCATCGAAGCCCGCCTCGGCGACGCGCTCAGCGCCCTCGACAACCGCGAGCGCTACATCGTCGAGAACCGCATCCTCTCCGACGAGGGCCGCACCCTCGCCGCCCTGGGCCGGGAGCTCGGGGTCAGCCGCGAGCGCGCTCGGCAGCTCGAGGCGCGCGCCAAGATGAAGCTCCGCGCGCAGCTCCAGGAGTTCGCGCCCGCCGCCTGACGGTTCCCGAGGGCGCCCCGAGCGCCCCCCGGTGGGGTCCCGATGGCGCTGGGATCCCGCCGGTTTCCCAGGCATCATCGGCCCATGGCCGACGACGAGAAGCGCCAAAAGACGGTGGAGGTGGGCGTCGAGGATCTCCGCGCGGAGCGGCCCTCCGCCCCACCACCGACGAAGCGGGCGGCGCACACCCACACGCTCGTGGGCGCCGCCAGCTCGCCGAGCCCCTCCCAGGGCGGGCTCCCGGTGGTCCCGAAGCCGCCGCGCTCGGTCGCGCCCCCGCCGCCGCCCAAGACATCGGCGCCGCCGCCGCCGCCGCCGCCGCCGTCTCGAGATGGCGCCGCCGCCGCCGCCGCCGCCGCCAAGGCATCCGTCCCGCCGCCCCCGCCGAGCTCCCGTGCCCGGGCCTCGGCCCCGCCGCCCCCGCCGGGATCCCGCGCCTCGGCTCCGCCGCCGCCCAAGCGACGCAAGGCCCCGCCGGCGCCGCCGGGTGCCTCGCGGCCCCAGGCGGCTCCGCCGAGCAGCCTCAAGGGAGCGCCGCCGCCGGGGGCGACCCCGCCGCGCGCCGCCCCGCCGGGTCAGAGCGCCCGGGCCTCGGTGCCGCCCCCGCCGCCGCCGCCCCCCGAGGCGCCGAGCTACGCCGAGGACGCCAAAGCCGCCACCCAGGCGCTCGTCGCGGAGTGCGAGAAGCGGGTGGAGAAGACGCGCGAGGCGGGCGAGCTCGTTCGCCTGCACTTCGAGATCGCCCGCCTCTACGAGGCGCCGCTGGGGGATCTCCGCCGGGCGGCGACCCACTACCAGGCGGCGCTGAAGAAGGCGCCCGATCACCTCCCGATCCTCCGCGGGACCCGCCGGGTCCTCCTCGCGCAGCGCAACTTCCCCAAGGCGCTCGAGCTCTACGACGCCGAGGCGCGCATCACCTCGGACCCGGTGCAGAAGGCGACCCTGCTCTACGAGAAGGGCCGGCTGCTCGAGCGGGAGATGCAGAAGCTCGACGACGCGCGGCGGGCCTACCGCAACGCCCTGGAGCTCGACCGGGGCAACCCGGCGATCCTGCGGGCGCTCATCGAGCGGCTGAGCGAGGAGCGGCGCTGGGGCGAGGTCGAGCAGCTCTTGGAGCAGACGGCCAACGCCGTCGCCGACGATCCCTCCCACCGCGCGGCGCTGGTGGCCCAGCGCGCCCGCTTGGTGGAGCGGACCAGCAGCAAGACCCGGGCGGCGGACCTCTACGAGACCGCCTTGAAGCTCGACCCGCGGGCGCCAGGCGCCCTCGCCGCCCTGGAGCGGCTCCACTACGAGCACGAGCGCTGGCGGGATCTGATCCGGGTCCTCGAGCTCGGGGGTGAGCTCACCGAGGATCCGGCGGTGCGCACGATGGCGCTCTATCGGGTCGCCCGGCTGCACTCGGACCGGCTGGGCAACGCCCGGGAGGCGATGAACGCGCTGGAGCGCGCCGCGGCGATCGACCCCGAGAACCCGCTGGTGCTCACCGAGATGGCGCGGGTCTACGAACGCGAGAGCCGCTACGACTCGCTGGTCGAGGCGCTCCAGGGGCTGGTGCTCACCCTGGGCGAGCCGCGCGAGAAGCTCGGCGTGCTGCACCGGATCGGCGCGCTGGAGCAGCACCGGCTGGGCCGCGAAGAAGCCGCCGTCCACTGGTACGAGGCGGCGCTGAAGATCGACCCCACCCACGTGCCCACGCTGCAGGCGCTGGCGCCCATCTACCGCCGCGCCGGAGCTTGGGAACGCGCGCTGCGCATGCACCTCGACGAGGCGCAGCGGGCCAGTGAGCCCGAGCGGCGTGCCGCTGCCCACGTGCGCGTGGCCGAGCTCCTCGAAGACCAGGGCCGCCGCGACGAAGCCATCGAACAGCACGATCGCGCCATGGCGGCCTCGCCGGGATACACCGCGTCGTTCAAGGCGCTCGTCCGGCTGCTGGCCGACGCCGGGCGCCACCGGGACCTCATCGAGCTCTACGAGCGCGCGGTGGAGCGGGCGGAGAGCCCGACCCGGGCGATCACCTACCTGTTCAAGATCGGCGCGGTCTACGAGGACCTCCTGGGCGAGCCGGCCCAGGCGGCGCACGCCTACCAGCGGATCCTGGAGCTCGACCCCGACGGGCTCGGGGCCATCCACGCGCTCCAACGCGCCACGGAGCGCGCCGGCCGGCACGCCGAGCTGGTCGCCGCGCTGGACATGGAGATCGAGAAGACCAAGGACGACGAGCACCGGGTCGCCCTCCTCCACCGCACCGGCGAGGTGCTCGACCTGAAGCTCGAGGATCGCGACGGCGCCCTGAAGCGCTACCGGCAGCTCCTGGACATCGATCCCAAGTACGTCCCGGCGCTGACCAGCGTGGGGCGGCTCTACAACGCGGCCGGCCGCTGGGACGATCTGCTCGACATCTACGAGCGCGAGCTCGAGGTGAGCGAGGGGCCGGCCCGGGTGGTCCTCCTGCAGAAGATGGGCGAGCTCTGCGAGGAGCGCCTCGGCCGCGAGGCGGACGCGGTGACCTACTACGAGCGCGCCGTCCGCGCGGACTCGAAGCACGGCCCCGCGCTGAACGCGCTCGAGCGGCTGCTCGAGGCGCGCGGGGACTGGGAAGGTCTCGCGCGGGTCGTCGAGCAGCAGCTCGCCGAAGCGTCCACCGACGCCGCCAAGGCACGGCTGGCCTACCGGGTGGGCGAGCTGCGCGAGGAGCGTCTGGACGACGCCAAGGGCGCCGCCAAGGCCTACGAAGCCGCCGCCGAGGCGGACCCCGGGTATCGCCCGGCCTTGGGTGCGCTCACCCGGATCCGCGCGAGCGCGGGCGAGTGGGGGAGCCTGGCCCAGGAGATCCACAAGGAGCTGGCGACCCTCGAGGACCGGCACCTGGTCCTCGACGCCATGATGCGCGAGGGCGAGGTCTGGGCTCACGATCTGAGCGAGCCCCGCAAGGCCATCGGTCGCTACGAGGCGGTGCTCGAGCGGGCGCCGACGAACCTGGGCGCGCTGCTGGCGCTGGAAGAGCTCTACCGGCGGGTCGGCTCGTGGGACGCGCTGGCGCGGGTGCACGCGGCCCAGGCCAAGGTCTTCGTGGATCCCAAGGCCCGGAGCGCGGCGCTCGAAGCCCAGGCGCGGGTCATGGAAGCCCAGGGGGTGGGCACGCCCACCGACCGCATGGCGGTCTACGACCAGCTCCTGGAGATCGAGCCGGCCCACCCCGTCGCGCTGCGGGCGCTGGAGCAGCTCGCGCTGGCGACGGGGGACCGGCAGCGCCTCGCCAAGGTGGACGAGCGGATGGCCGCCATCAGCGAGGACCGCGCGCTGCGCGCCGCGCACCTGACGCGGCTCGGCGAGACCCTGGAGGCCCTCGAGTCCCCGGGGGCGCTCACGGCCTACCGGGCCGCCCTCGAGGCCGACGATCACAGCCTGGGCGCCACGCGCGGGCTCTCGCGCATCGCGGAGAGCACCGAGGACCCGGCGATCCTCTCGGAGGCCGCCCGCCAGGAGGCGCGCGTGGCCGCCGACGGGGCCCACGCCGCCCGGCTGCTCACCCGGAGCGCGCGGGTGCGCGGCGAGCGCCTGGGCGACATCGACGGCGCCATCGAGGACCTCGAGCGAGCGCTCGAGGTGTCCCCGGGGCACGCGGAGTCGGCGCAGCTCCTGGGCCAGATCCTGCGCGCCCGTGGGGAGCACGGCCGGCTCGCGGACCTGCTGGGCCGCGCCGCCACCGCCGCCGAGGACGACGCCGCGAGCGCCGCGCTCTGGCTGGAGGTCGCGCGCATCCAGGCCGACGACCAGCACAAGGTCGCCGCCGCGGTCGGCTCGCTCAACCGGGTGCTGCGGCGCTCACCGAACCACGTGCCCGCGCTCAAGCGGCTGGCCGAGTACCACCTGCGCGAAGGGCAACACGAGCAGGCCGTGGGCTTGCTCGGCAAGGTGGTCCAGCAGGCGCCGGACCACGAGGTCCTCAAGGAAGCGCACCTCGCGCTGGCCGAGCTCTGGGACGACCACCTGGGCCAACCGGCGCGGGCCCTGGTCAGCCTGCAGGCGGTGCTCTCCGTCGACGCCGAGCACGTGCCCGCGCTGGAGCGGTTGGCCGACCTCCACGAACGCGAGGGCCGCATGGGCGAGGCCGTCGACGCGACGAAGCGGCTCTTGGTGGCGACCAGCGAGGACGTGGAGGACCGCGGTCGCGCCCTCACCCGCCTGGCGCGCATCGAGAGCGCTCGCGGCAACGACGCGGCGGCGGCCGAGGCGCTCCGCGACGCGGTGGTCCTCGAGGGGCCCGGGAGCGAGTCCGCCCTCGAGCTCAAGACCCGCGTGGACAGCGAGGCGGGCTGGGGCCAGTACCTGCGGGCCATCCAGGGCTTCGCCGACCGGCAGCCCAGCGAGGACCTCAAGGCCCCGGCCTACCTGGAGATGGCCCGGGTCCTCCACGACCACATGGGCCAGCTCGACCGGGCCATCGCGCTCCTGGAGAAGGGGATCGAGGCCAGCGGCGGCGACCCGGCGCTGCGACGGGAGCTGGCCATGCGGCTCCGGGCCGCGGGCGAGACCGAACGCGCGGTGGGGGTCCTGCGGGGGCTCATCGCCGAAGATCCCGGGCGCGCCGACGCCTGGCGCGAGCTGGCCCGCACCCAGAACCAAGCCGGGGACGGCGTCGGCGCCCGGCTGGCCACCGAGCCCCTGGGGATCCTCGAACAGGCCAGCGCCGACGACCAGCAGCGGCTGGCGAACGCGGCCCGCGCCACGGCCGCGGCGCGGCCCGGGGCCTTCGACCGCGAGGTGCTGGACCAGCTCGGGACTCCGTCGGCCGATCAGGCGGCGGCGCTCGAGCTCCTGCGCATGCTGGAGCCCGCCCTGCAGAAGCTCTACCCCGCCGACCTGGAGAGCTATGGGCTCACCAGCCGGGACCGGCTCACCGCGAAGAGCGGGCATCCGCTGCGGGCCCTGGGGGATCACGTCGCGGCCATCCTGGGCGTCGAGGAGTGGGAACTCTACCTGCACCAGTCGCGGCAGGTGGGGCACCTCCTCGAGCCGGGGAACCCGCCGATGATCATCGCGCCGGCGTCCACGGCGGACCTGCCCCAAGCGATGCAGGTCTTCCTGTTGGCGCGGCCGCTGGTGCAGGTGGCGCGGGGCATCGAGGTGGTGGAGAAGCTGACGCCGCGGGAGCTCGAGGTGCTCCTCGCCTCGGCAGCGCGCAACGTGGACGAGAGCTACGGGCGGGGGCTGACCAGCGAGGAGTTCATGAGCGAGCAACGGAAGCGACTGCACAAGGCCACGCCCTGGCTGCACCGGAAGAACGTCGACGAGGCGGCGCGCGGCTACGTGGCCGCCGGCAACGTGGACTTCGCGCGCCTCTCCCGGGGCGCGACGCGGACCGCGGCCCGGGTCGCCGCGCTGCTCACCGACGACCTCGCCGCCAGCGTGCAGGCGCTCCAGCGAACCGAGCGGGACATCCAGGGGCTCTCGGGGCCCGCGCTGGTGGAGGGCTCGGCCTACGTGCGGGACCTGCTGGCGTTCTGGGCGTCGGAGCCCGCGATGCATCTTCGGCGGCACGCGGGGCTCGTCCAATGAGCACCCGGGTCCTGGTGGTCGATGGGGCGGCGACGGTCCGGCGGGTGGTCCGGCGCACCCTGGAAGAGATCGGGTACGCGGTCGAAGAGGCCGAGAGCCCCGACGACGCGCTGACCCAGGCGCAGCGCTTCGTGCCCGCGCTGGTGCTCCTCGATCCGGACACGCCGAACGGTCCGGGCACCCTCGACGCCGCGGCGTTCTGCGCGGCGCTGGGACGCATCTCCAACCTCCGGGAGGCGCCGGTGGTGCTGATGGCGGCGACCGACGCGGCGGGCGCCCTGGTGCGCACCGGGGCCCGCGACGCACTCCGGAAGCCCTTCGGCAAGGACGCGCTGCTGACGGCGGTGGCCCACGCGCTGGCTCCGAAGGACGACACCGGGACCTTCGAGGCGTTGGGCCCCGAGGATCCCAACCCCGCCGGCGACGCCATCCGCACCCACCTGGCGGATTGGCTCACCGAGCTGATCCCCGACGCCGCGGGCGCCATCGGCGCGGCCCTGGAGGACCTCGACCCGGACACCCTCTTCACCAAGGTGGAAGAGCTCGGGCGGCGCCTGCCCGGGCACCCCGAAGAGGGCGAGCTCTCTTTCCACGGCCGGCTGGAGCACGTGGGCCTCGGGGACGTGCTGCAGATCCTGCAGCACCAGGGCCAGACGGGGGTGCTCGCGGTGCGCGCGAGCGACGGCAAGGCGATCCACATGTGCCTGACCCGCGGGCAGGTGGACCTGGTGATGGCCCGGGGCACGCCGGTCGACCTGCGCATCGGCCGCTACCTGGTGGCCGAGTCGTCCATCGACGACGAGGACCTCGCGCCGCTCCTGGCGAGCCCGGCCAAGGGGCTGCTCGGGCGCCGGCTGATGAAGCTCGGGTCCATCTCCAAGGAAGAGCTCGACCGCGCGCTGGCCCGGCAGAGCAGCGAGCTGGTCTACGAGGCGCTCCGCTGGCCCCGGGGGACCTTCTCCTTCAGCCGCTTCGCCACCCGGCCCGAGGCCGAGGAGGCGAAGCTGGGGTTGCCAATGACCTCCATCCTGATGGAGGGACTCCGGCGAGTGGACGAGTGGCGGCTCATCGAGGAGCAGCTCGCGTCGTTCGACGAGATCCCCATCGTGGACGTCGACGTGGTCCGGGAGACCCCGCGGGAGCGGATGCAGCCCACCGAGCGACAGGTCCTCGACGCCGTCGACGGGCGGCGCTCGGTGCGCGAGATCATCGCGCTGACGCACCTCGGCGCCTTCGACGTCTGCAAGGTGCTCTACCAGCTCCTCGGGTCCCGGCTCATCCGCCTGCGCTGAGCGGGCGGAACTCTCGGGTCGGCGGCCCAACGAAGAACGCCCCGAGCCAGGAGCCCGGGGCGTTTCTCGTTGGGTCGCCAGTCGCCGCGCGGACGGTCAGAGGCGGACGGTCAGAGGCGGCCGGTCAGAAGCTGACGGCGGCGCTGATGGTCAGGTCGATCGCCCAGAGGCTCTTGGGGAAGAGCAGGTGGAACTCGGGGGTGAAGTTGAACCCGAAGTTCTCCATGATCCGGTACCCGATGTTGGTGCCGATCTGGATGCTGTTGAGCCCGCTGATGATGTAGGGCTCGGCGTCGCCACCCTGGGGCGGAGCGATCTGATACTGGCCCACGGCGCTCCCGAGGAAGGCGTCGGCGTGGAAGCCGGTCATCGCCGGGGTGGTGAGCTGCACCATGGCGCGGAGGCCGAGCATCAGGCTGCTGAGCGTGCCCTCGCCGGCGCTGAGGTTGAAGCGCACGGTGGCCGCGAGCGCGAAGCGGGGGATGATCCAGTAGCCCAGGGTCAGCCGCAGGGCCGGGGAGAAGACGAGGCCGGACTGCTCGACCCGCACGTCGCAGGCGTCGACGCCGGCCGGGCACGTCTCGCCGGTCTCCGGGTCCACGTAGGATCCGTCGCCGGTGGAGGTGGAGTCCGCCTCCTTGCCGCCGCTGGCGTAGCCGAGGCCGGCGGAGAAGCCGACGTCGGCGAAGAAGCCGATGGTCTCGCCGGGCTCGCTGTCCTCGTCCTCTTCACCGGCGATGCAGAAGTTGTCGGAGCAGCTCAGGCCCGTGCGGCAGTCGGCGTCGACGACGCAGGTGTCGCCGAGGCCGGCGGTGCCGCCGCTCGCGCACTCCATGCCGGGCGGGCACTCGGCGTCGGAGCACTGCTCGGGGGGAATCTGGCCGGGGAGCGCCGCCGGCGGCAGGGTCCGCTGGCTGACGATGGAGACCGAGAAGGGTTGCTCGGGCGAACCGGCGGTGCCCATGGCGTCGCCGTCGCCGTCGAAAGCTGCGATGTAGTACTCGACCTGCGGGGCCATGACCTCGCTGCAGGGGAGCTCGAGGCCGAAGCCGCCGTCCATGCGCCGCATCTGGAGCCGGCGGAAGTCCCGCATGCCGGGGGCCTTGTAGTAGACGAAGATCTCGCCGACCGGGGCGTCCTCCGGAGCCTCGACGAAGATGGGCAACGCGGTGTTGGTGAGCTGCTCGGAGATCGGGCGGTGCGGGATGTTGCCGGGCCCGCTGGGCACGGGAGTGACGTCCCCGCCGCCCCCACCGACGTCGCCGCCGGTGTCGCCGCCGCCGCTCGGGGTGCCGCCGCCACCGGTCCCCGCGCGGTTCCGCGCCAGGGTGAAGACCGACTGGATGTCCGGGGTGCTGGTCAGCGGGTCGAGCTGGATGTTCCCGTCCGCCTGGAGCGCCTGGGTGAAGTACTGGAGGCCCTGGCCGTTGTCGCCGAAGCCACCGATGGAGACCACGCCGAGGTTCAGGTAGGTGCGCGCGAGCGGCGAACCGGTCACCCCGCCCCGCTGGGCGGTCTGCAGCGCCTCCTGGAGGAGGTTCATCGCCGTGTCCAGCTCGAGGTTCGTGTAGGCGTCCATCGCTTGCCGGTTCAGGTCGAGGACCCGGCGGAGCTGGGCCTCGGCCGGCTGGGCGCCGAAGACCGAGGCGAGAACGATCGACACGAGGAGGAGAGAACGGAATCGCGAAAGCATGGACATCCAGAGGGTCGGGGCCAAAGCCACGCGCAGGCAGGGCACGACTCCCCAGCCCACTGCGGCGTGACGCTATCAGAAAGCAACGCCGCGGTCACAATATGACCGATCGCCCCTTACACGGGGCGCCTGTGGCCGCTCACAGGTCCTGCTGGGCCCGGGCCGCTTCGTCGGTGCGCACGAACTCCACGCGCCGGTTGCGCGCGCGCCCCTCTTCGGTCCCGTTGGATTCCAGGGGCTGGGTCTCGCCGTAGCCGTGGCTGGTCAGGCGGCCGGCGTCGATGCCGTGCTCCACCAGGTACGTGCGGACCGCCGCGGCGCGCTGGTCGGAGAGCCGCTCGTTGTAGGCGTCGCGGCCGCGGGAGTCGGTGTGGCCCTGGATCTCCAGGGTGATCTCCGGGAAGTCGCGGAGGACCTGCACCACCGTGTCGAGGATGTGGAACGAGTCCGGCTGGATCCGAGCGCGGTTGAAGGCGAAGTGGATCTTCTGGAGGATCCGGATGTGCGTCGTGGTGACCTCGACGTCCTCGTAGACCCGCGGGCAGCCCTGCTCGTCGCGGGGACCGGGCTCGTCGGGGCAGCGGTCCTCGGCGTCGAGGATCGAGTCGCCGTCGTTGTCCGGGTCCGGGCAGCCGTCCGCGTCCTGGAAGCCGTCGCGATCCTCGGGGTCGATGCGGCAGCGATCGTCGGCGTCGAGGACCCCGTCGAGGTCGTCGTCGGGATCGGGGCAGCCGTCTTCGTCGGCCTGGCCGTCGGCGTCCTCGGGCTCGGCGACGCAGAGGTCCACCGAGTCGTTCAGGCCGTCGCCGTCGAGGTCACCGTCCTCGGGGCAGCCGTCCTCGTCGGCGTCACCGTCCATGTCCTCGGGATCGTCGGGACACTCGTCGTCGGGATCGAGGATGCCGTCGCCGTCCCGGTCGCCGGGCTGCGGCTGGGGAGTGACGACGACGTCCCGCGGGGAGCAGCGCTCCGGCGGGCTGAGGGTCAGGGCCGCGCGCGCGTTCGGCTCGGCGACGGTGTAGTGATACTGGGCCGCGGGCAGGTCGCCCTGCTCCAGCTCCTCGTGGGCGAAGTCGAGGTGGGCCCGGGCCGTGGCCAGCTCGCGCGGGGCACAGTCGTAGGCGCCGTTGCGCTCGGCCTGGTCCACGACCTCCCGGAGGCCGTCGATGCGGCCCTGGAGCGAGGAGGCGGCGGCGCACCCGGAGAGGAGGAGCACGCCGAGGGCACGGAGCGCGGTGTTCATCGGCCCTGCTCACGCATGCGGCGGCGAGCGAGCTCGAGGGCCTTCACGCCGTACTCTTCGGCGATCTGCGCGTTGCGGATCGCGTCCTGGTACATCGCCTCGCCCGCTTCCTCCCGGGCCTGGTCCAGGTGCGCTCGGGCGTACCAGTACTCGTAGGGCGCGTGGGTGGCGGCGCCGGCCTCCTCGGCCTGGTGCACCACGCGGGCGGCGGGCATGACGTTCACGGTGTAGATGGTCGGCGCGCAACCGACGGTCGTCAGCAGGAGCGCCCCCGCGGCGCGCGCCGGGAGACCCTCGAAGAGACGGCTGAGCCACGACCGCATCGCTCCATGGATATCGACCGGGGGCCCTCCCCGTCAACTTCGATGGGCGCCACGAAGCCGGGTTTGCGCTATGCTCTCGCCCGCGGCGCCCTCCGGGAACGTCGCGTCACCCCCCTGACTTCACCGCCGTGCCTCTGCCGACACTGATCTGCCTCGCCTTCGCGACGGGCATCGCCGCCGCGCTCGCCGGCCGCGTGGAGCTCCGGGTGAGCCCCCGCCCCGCGCTCCTGACCCGCAGCTTCATGGCCTACGTGGTCTTCGCCTGCTTCGTGCTGGTGCCGGTCGCGGTCTACTTCTACGTCTTCCACGGCGACTGGTTCCTGCTCTACACGGTGGACGTGGCGACCATCCCCTCGGCCCTGGCGCTGGTGGGCTTCGCCGTGCTCGTGGGCATCGGGGCCGCCGGCTTCCTGCTGGGCTCGGTGATGGTGCGCAGCCAGCGGGACACCCTGGCCGGGGTCCTGACCGGGCTCGCCGTGATCGCTGCCGGCGCCGTGATCTTCGTGGCCAAGGAGCGGCTCCAGGTCGTCGGGGACTTCACCCAGTACCGCGGCCAGTTCGGCCTCGAGCCCTTCGCCGAGGGCCCGCTGGTCCAGGGCGCCATGGTCATGGGCGGCATCCTGCTCGTCGGCATCCTGGCCCTGGTCACCCGCCTGCACCTCAGCGGCCGCCGCGGCGACTGACCGCCTCGCGTTGCGGCCCCGACTTGCTTTGGGGACGCACTTGCCAACTTGCGCATCGGCCCCGACTTGCTTTGGGGACGCACTTGCCAACTTGCGCATCGGCTCCGGAGTGGAGCGGGCACCGCGCGAGGGTGAGCCAATGAATTCGGGCACTTGGCGCTCGAAGCGCAAGTACGCAAGTGCGTCCCCACGGCAAGTACGCAAGTGCGTCCCCACGGCAAGTACGCAAGTGCGTCCCTAGCGGAGGTCGAGGGGGGCGAGCTCGGCGGCGTAGGTTTGGGAGGCGCGGGTGAGGATGTCGGGGTCGACGGCGACGTCGAGCTCGCGGCCGGTGATGCTGCCGTGGCAGGTGCCGCAGAGTCCGTTGAAGAAGCGGCGCGGGAAGGACTGGCGCAAGCGCTCACCGGGGTAGAGCTGCATCTGCTCGCGCTGGACCCGGTCGCCCATGAAGGGCGCGTCGGCGCCGAAGGCGAGGAGGTCGCCTCCGTCGTCGGTGACGCCGATGCGGAAGGGGCGCCCGCCGGGCGCGTAGAAGCGCGCGGAGCCGTCGCCCTCGAGGGGGACCCAGCCGATCTCCACGTCGTCCACGTAGACCATCCCGTACTCGTCGGTGACCACGTCGCCCATGACGTCGGCGAAGCTGCCGGCGGCCTGGGGCGGCGGCCGGACCTCGTAGAGGGTGAACCCACCGACCTCGGGATCGATGTCCCGCGGCGTGCGGATGTTGGCGAAGAGCAGCGTCTCCAGTAGCGGGAAGTCGAGCACGTGGAGCTCGGCCGCCGGCGCGAACGAGGCGTCGATGCGCGTGGCGCCGTTGGCCTCGTCCATGCGCGAGTGGAAGATGGGGTGCCGGGCGCGCCCGTAGACCGCCACGGCCTCGACGTTGGCCATGCCCGCCTCGCCGCCGACCGCGCGCACCGACTCGCCGATGGGGTCCATCTCGCAGAGCTGGTAGCCGAAGGGGCCGGCGGTCAGATCGGTCGCGCCGAGGTCACAGGACACGAGGATGCGCCCCGTCGGCAAGGCCGCCGGCGAGCGGAAGGCGCCCTGCCCGCCCGGGCCGCTGGGCACGCCGGGGATCGCGCCGAAGGCGCCGGGGACCGGGATCCGCATGGAGTGGAGGTAGTCGCGGTCGCCGGGATCGCGCCCGGCCTGGTCGGGCCCGATGGAGCGGTTGGCCACCACGATGGTGCCCGCGCCGTCGGCGGCGTTCAGCGGCCCGGCCACGAAGGCGTAGTCGTTGCCGCCCACGAGCTCCACGACCTCCATGGAGCGGTCGAAGCCCACGCTCTCGCGCTGGCCGAAGAGCGGATGGTAGTCGCCGCCGTCCAGGTTCTGCCGCCGGAGCGCGAGCTGGTGGAAGCCGGGCTGACGCTTCTGGGTGGTGAAGATGAGCCGCCCGTCGCGCATGAAGTTGGGCGCGAGCTCCTGGTTGAGCAGGAAGGTCATCTGCCGGACGCCGCCGGGCTCGAGGACGAAGAGGTTCGCGTTCGGCTGCATCGCCGCCGGCGTCCGCGTGGGCCCCCGGTAGTCCACCGCGCCGTCCACGTTGCCGCGGGTGCTGGCGAAGACGAGGCGGTCGTCGGGGGCCCAGGCGGGGTCGAAGTCGTGGACCAGGATGCCGTTCTCGCTCGGCGGGGTCTCGGTCCCGGGGACCGGTTCGCACCCGGAGCCGTCGGCGTTCATCCAGTAGAGCCGGAGGGGCTCGCTGGCCGCGGTCCGCGCCGCGAAGGCGATGCGGCTGCCGTCCCAGCTCACCGCCGGGGTGCGCACGTCGACGTCGCCGCCGAGGCCCGCGCAGCCGCCGAGGAGGCTACCGCTGGCGTCGAGGGCGATGGCGCCGCCGGCGTCCAGCGAGGCCGAGGCGAAGCGGAGGTCGGCGCCGCCCCGGAAGGTGTCGAAGTCGAGGGGATCGCCGACGCCCACCGGCCGCGCGACCCAGACCACGCCATCGACGGGCGCGTCGAGGGGTTCGATCTCGCCCCGGGCGGCGGCCTGCTCGCGCTCGATCTCGTGCCAGCGAGCGATGACGCAGTAGGCCGGCACCTCGTTCAGGTCGCCGCCCTCGGCGTCGTAGCTCGCGCAGTCGTCGGCGGTCGCCGGGTTGATCGCGCCGCCCCCGGAGAAGTCCTCGAAGAGCGAGCCGCCGCGGTGGACGATGCCCTGGGCTCCGTCGATCTGGGTGGCCGGGAAGAGGTTCTTGGCGACCAGGCGGCCGGCGTTGGGGTCCGGCGACTCGATGGCCAGGAGCTCCCGGCTCATCTCGTAGTTCTTGAAGGTCGCGATGCGCGAGAAGACGCCCTGGTCGCCGCCGCGGAGGCGCAGGTCGTGGAACATCGTGGGCGAGTGGCAGCCGAGGAACATGCAGCCCTCGCGCACCATCGCGGGCTGGACCCGGTTGGCGAAGAAGCGCAGGCCCGGGTCCGGGTCGGGGTCGACCAGGAGGTCGGGGCGGCGGGTGGCCAGGTCCTCGGCCCAGGCGGCGATGGCCTCGTAGCGGTCGTCCTCGGGGGACGCGAAGACGTGGCCGCCCTCGTGGAAGCTGCCGCCGCGGTAGGTAGAGAGGGGGCGCCGGAGGATGCCCGAGGTGGACACGGGGGTGGTCACGTGGGCCATGGCCACGAAGTAGTTCCAGCGCAGCTCCTCCTCGGTGTCGCCGCAGGTGAGGTAGAGGTCCGCGAGGCGCTGACCGTGGCATTGGCTGCCGGCGCAGGTCTCGCGCATGACGGGCTGCACCTCGTTCCGGAAGCGGTCGAAGCTGACGGTGTCCTCGGGAGCCACCGCGGCGTCGAAGCCGTGGAACTCGGGCACGCCGCTCACACACTCGCCGCGGTTGGCGGAGAGGGTCTCGTCCTGCACGCCGGTGCGCTCCGCGCCGGAGGCGATCCACCGCTTGAGCTCCGCGTACCCCGTCGAGCCGACGTCGAGGAGGGACCCGGCGTTGTGCCGGATGTCGGTGGTGATGCGCGCGACCCGCTCGCCGCTGGTGGGATCGGCGTCCCAGGTCTCCACCGGGATCTCCACGTCGTCACTGCCCTTGAGCAGGAGGAGGCCCACCGGGTACGGCCCGTAGGGCGCCAGCACGTCCTCGCGCTGCATCAGCGCGTCGAAGCTGGACAGATCCAGGTTGCCGGTCGCCGAGCCGTCGAGGTCGATGTGACAGCCGTTGGTCTGCTGCGCACAGCCGACCTCGAGGATCGGGCTGATGCGCTCGTCGTAGTACGACGAGGCCGGCGGCGGGGTCTCTTCACACGCCATCGCGCCCAACGCCGCGAGGGCGAGGGGCGCGAGGGTGACGAGCGAGCGGAGATGAGCGCGCATCGGGGCGAAAGCTATCACGGCGCGGGGACGACCGGGCGTCCCCGCAGCGTGTCAGCGCATCCGCATGGCGACGTCGATGGCGTCGCGTACCAGACTGGACTCCTCCACCGACGCCGCGGTCCGCAGCGCGGCCCGCGCCTCGGCGGTGCCGATCTTGCCCAGCGCCCAGGCGGCCGCCTGGCGGACCCGCATGTTCCCGTCGCTGGCCAGCATGCCCATCAGGGCGGGGACCGCCGAGTCGACCTGGAAGACGCCGTTGAGGCGAGCGGCCCGCATGCGGACCTCGTCGTCGGTGTCGGCCAGGGCGCCGATGAGCGCGTCGTGCTCGCGGAAGAAGTTCACCTTGAGGACCTGGTCGACCGCGGCGCGGCGGACCTCGACGGCGTCGTCGCCGAGGGCGGCCGCGAGGGTCGCGGTGCCGGCCGGGTGGTTCAGGCGCCCGAGGGCGGTGACGACTGCGGTGCGCACGCCGGGATCGGTGTCGGTCTCGTAGGCGGCGGTCAGCGGCTGGAGCCCGTTGGGATCGAGGAACTCGCCGATGGCCATCGCGGCGCGAGCGCGGCGGATCGGATCCGTGTCGCCCGCGAGGGTGTCCTTCATCTGCGCCATGATCGCGCCGATGGCGAAGAGCCGTCGCCGGAGCCACCAGGCGCTGATGCGCCGCACTTCGGGATCCCGCGACTCGAGGAGCGCCCGGGTGAGCGGGGCCACGCAGGCGTGGCACTCGACGCGTTCGCCGTACTCCAGGGTCGCGATGAGCGAGGAGGTAGTGCCTCCACCCTCGGCGGCCCGAAGCATCTGGTCGGTGGTGGGCGCGCCCGTGCCGGGGCTCAGCTCACCCCGGTCGCGGTCGTGGGGGACGAAGGTGTCCTGGGCGAGGGCGGGACCCGCGGCCAACGCCACGAAGACCGCCGAGAGGAGGATGCGCTTCATCATGGTCTCGGTCCTGGGGTTCGGGTGGGAGCGTTCGGTGGGGTTTCGGGAAGACATCAGTACTCCGTCTCCCCCCAGGCGTCGGCGCCCTCGATGTTGCGTCGCGAGTAGAACTGCCCGCCGAGGTCGGCCATCTGGATGAGCATCAGGCGCTCCTCGCGGGCGAGCTCGACGCCCACGTCCTCCGGGTGGCTGGGGGTCTCCCAGGCCCAGGAGCCGGCGTCGTCCTCGGCGTTGACGTTCAGCGCCTCGATGAGGCGCGAGGTGCGGGCGGCGCCCGGCTGCACCCACTCGGGCGGGACGTCGCCGGTGGCGACCGAGTCCCCCATCATCGCCGAGGGGTAGAGGAGCGTGACGTAGGACGCCGGGTAGGAGACGACCTCGCGCTCGTAGTAGACCTGCAGGGGCGCGTCATCGAGGCGGAGATAGGGGATCTCGTACTCGAGCTCCTCGCCCTCCTCGGTGGTCACGTTGACCGTGTAGAAGCGCCCGGCGAACGGGTCCATGGCGCCGCCGTCGTGGCAGCTCACACAGTTGGCGTCGAGGACGTCCTGGATGGTCTGACCGCTGGCCGCGTTGATCCAAGGCAGCTCCACGCGGTCGGGGATCGGTCGGACGAAGTCCTGGGCCCCGGCCTGCTGGGCCAGCGTGGTCGGGCCCGTCCGCGGGAGCACCTGACCGGTGCGATCCTCGTGGCAGCCGCCGCAGCGGCGCTCCTCGCCCGGCATCGCCTGGATCCAGAGCATCTGGTTCCGGATGGCCATGCCGTAGCGGTCGAGGGGCTGCAGGTGGTAGGGCAGGCGCGCGGGCACCGCGGCCTCCCAGCTTCCGTCGGCATAGACCGAGGCCTCACCGAGGATGGCGGCGCCCTCGTGCATGGTCAGACCGAACTCGCGCACCGGGCCGATCTCCGAGGAGAAGCCCTCGATGATGCGGACGCGGGTGGCGAAGTCGAGGGCCTCGTCGAGGGTCAGGCCGTCGAGCTGGGCGCCGGCGACGCGCTCCGAGAGGCCGGTGATGGAGACGTCGATGGAGCCGAGCACGGAGGGCTCGCTCTCGTCGGGAGCCGGCTGCAGCAAGCTGGGGTGCACCGCGGGCGCGTCCCGGGGGACGACCGGGATGGCGTAGGTGTCCCAGGTGTCCGGGTCGTCGTAGATGAGGGTCTTCGAGCGGGTCTCCGGATCCCAGAGGTAGAGGCCGAAGTTCGGCGCGGTGTCCGAGAGCTCGTTGCGCTCGTTCACGTCGCCATCGGCCCAGGCGACCAGCAGCTTGCCGTCGGCCATCGGGAAGGGGCGCCGGTAGCGACCGACGCCGGAGGGCGGGCTCTCCTCGCCGGTGGGGACCTGGGGCGTGAGCACCTCGAAGCGCGCGTTCTGCTCGTCGAGGACGATGCCGTCGACGCCACCCTCGGCCAGGGCGTCGAGGTGGACCAGCGCGCCCGCCTGGATGGTGCCGCGGCGGCTGGTGACGATGCCGACGTACTGGCCGGCTTCGATCTCGTGGAACTGCACCAGCGAGTTGCCCGGCTTGCCGCCGGTGCCGGCCAGGCCGACCATCTGCGTGCAGTCGGGGTTCATCACCATCAGCTTCACGTCGTTGACCGGGCCGAGGTGCTCCCAGCGGGAGTAGCCGATGCGGCCATCGGACATGAGGAAGGGGTCGGCGCTGTGCGAGAGGTTCTGCGCGCAGAGCCGGCGGTCGGCGTCGCCGGCCTCGATGTCGATGGTGGCGATCTGCGTGACCACGCGCGAGTGGTTGTACTCGTCGGCGCGGGTACCCATCGCGGTGTAGGGCTCGTTGGTCACGAACGCGATGCGGTCCCCGGGGACGAAGATGGGCTTCACGTCGTGGGCTTCGCCGAAGGTGAGCTGCCGGACCTGGTGGCTGCCCGAGGCGTCGGCGTACACGTTGGCCACGTAGATGTGGTAGTGGCCCTCGCCCGCCGTCCGCATCGAGAAGACGACCTGACGGGCATCGAAGCTGAGGTCGATGCCGTTGATGTCGACGCCCTCGAACTCCTCGGTGAGGTTGGTGAGCTCGCCGTCCGGGGTGGGCGGCGAGAGCACGTACACGCCGCCGCCGGGGACGTAGCGGAGGTAGTCGATCGTCTGGTTCGCGCCGCCGGTGACGACGTGCTCCCCGTCCGGGCCGATGAAGGCCCGTTTGACGAAGACCAGGGCCTCGACTCCGGGCAGCACGCTCTCTGCCGGATCGCCCCCGCACCCGACGGCCAGCGCCAGGAGCGCTCCCGTCAAACCCAACCACCGTGTCGTCCGCTTCATCTCGTCCCTCTCCTCGCGGCCGCCGTCGGCCACGCGGAATCGTTGAGCAAGGATCGATCCACGCCGTAATCGTTGCGTTTTCCGTCAACCCCGGGCGGGCTCGGAGGGGTTTCGCTCCCCCAATCGAGCGTGCTTGGGGGCCGTGGCCCCCTTGTCAGTCGCCGGGAAACGGGCCCCCGAGGCTCTCGGGTTCCGTCCGACGAAACCCCCTTGCAAGGCCCCGACGATGCCCGCAGGCTCCGCGCCGTGACCCAGCCGCACCGCCTCTGGACCGAGCCGCTCGTCGAGATCATGCTCGGCCGCCTCAACGCCGACGCCAAGTTCCGCAAACTGGCCGCGGGCGTGGAAGCCAAGATCCAGCTCCGCTGCACGGACACGCCGGACGGCACCGACATCGTGGCCAGCTACCACATCCACGACAGCCGCCTGGACTGCACCAGCTTCGACGAGCAGCCCGCGCCGGCGCCGATGCGGAACTTGCCGTTGGACAAGTCGGTCTACCTGGCCCGGACCACCGCGCCCTATTCGATCTGGGTGAAGCTGGACAAGGGCGAGATGGGCGTCATCGACGCCATCATCAGCCCCGACTACGTCTTCGAGGGGGCGAAGCTCAAGGTGCTCCGCCACCTGCGCATGTTCTCCCGCATCTCCGAGATGAGCCAGGAGATGGAGAAGCGCTACACCTGAGCGCTCTCGTACGGCGACCGATTCCAGGCGAGGAGTTCCCGGCGATCGCGCGCGTAGATTGGATCATGCCGACCGCCGACGCCGCCCTCGCCCACCTCCAGCAGTTCTTCGCCGCCGAACAGCGGGCGCGCGACGCGCAGTGGAAGGAGCTCGTCGACGAGCAGAACGCGGCCGCGGAGACCGTTCGCGCGCTCGTCGTCCCCGAGCTCGGTGGGATCTATGGCGTCGCGATGCGGGGCAAGAACCCCATGGCGATGCGGATGCTCCTGCGGCGCGAGCCCGACCATGCCGAGGAGCTCGAGCGCCGGCGCGCGTCGACGCTACCCGAGCAGTACACGCTCTTCCGGCTCGACACCCACGCCCCCACCGACGACACGGTGATCCACTCGGCCTTCGTCGACGAGATGGGGGGCACGAGCTACCAGCGGCGACTCCTGGTCGGCGAAGTCGACGGTGCCCCCACGATCCTCGCCGCGTTCGCGTTCGACCCGGAGACCGGCGTCGAACGCTTTCTCGGGGGTCGGGACGAGTACTCCGCGCCTACCGCGGCGGGCCGGGAGCTGGCGTGCGAGGCGCTCGGCGCGCTCGTCGCCACCCAGCGCTTCGCGGAGCCCGGCGACGAGGTCAGCCGGGAGCGCCACCGGCGCGACGGCTGAAGCGGGCGGCGCTCACTCGCAGGGGTGGGCTTCGTCCCAGGCTTCGCGGGAGGGGAAGATGCCGTCGGGGGTCTCGATGGCGACGTCACAGTCGTCGTCGCGGAAGAGGATGTAGCCGGTGCGGATCCCGCAGCGGATGATGGTTACGCTGGTCGAGGGGTGGCGCGTGCAGTCGGGCGAGCAGGCGTCCGAGGCCAGGGCCTCGGCCTCGGTCTCGAAGGTGGCGCCGTCCAGGGTGTAGTAGTCGGGGCACTCGCCTCCGTCGATGGCGTACCAGCGGCGCAGATAGCGGTAACCGGCCGCGCAGGAGACGATGAAGACGTCGTCGAGGAAGCGGCACATGGGCGCGGGCGGCCCGAGGTCCGGGCCCAGATCGAGGCCGCCGTCGACGCCGCCGTCCGCGGGGCCCAGGTCGGGCTCGCCGAGGTCCGCCGCGGCGTCCGGGAGGTCCCCGCTCGCCGCGTCGCGGGCGCCGGCGTCGCCGGAGACGGCCGCGTCGCTCGGCGCGAGGTCCGAGCCGGGATCGCCCCCACAGTCGCAGGCGACGGCTGCCAGGAGCAGGACGAGGAGGGCGAAGCGCATGGAGACGGAATGCCCTGGCCCGCGGCGCGGAGCAAGACCGGTTTACCCCCTCCCCGGGTCGGGTGGCCGCCCTCCCCCCCGGGGTGCTATCCATCCCGGTGATGCGCAGGAACGGCCTGGCTCTCGGAGCGGCGACGCTCCTCCTCTTCTGGATGGTGCCCTCGGTGGCGTCCGCGGACGTGCTCGGCAGCCTCGCGGAGCGCTTCGAGTCCGCGCTCTCGTCGGGCAGCTATGGGCTGGCGCTGGCGCTCATCTTCGGCGCCGGGCTCGCGACCGCGCTGACCCCGTGCGTCTACCCGATGATCGCGGTGACCGTCAGCGTCTTCGGCGCGCGGCAGGCGAAGTCCAAGATGGAGGGCGCGCTCCTGAGCACCGCCTTCGTGCTGGGCATCGCCGCGCTCTTCACCCCCTTGGGGATCATCAGCGCCCTGACCGGCAACGCCATGGGCGCCGCGCTGGCCAACCCCTGGGTCCTGGTGGGCCTGGCGGTGCTCTTCATCGCCATGGCGACCAGCATGTTCGGCGCCTGGGACATGAGCCTCCCCGCCGGCCTCCAGAACAAGCTCGCTCAGGTGGGCGGCGCCGGATACAAGGGCGCCTTCGCCGTCGGCTTCGTGAACGGGCTCATCGCCGCCCCCTGCACCGGCCCGGTGCTCACCGTGCTGCTCACCTACGTGGGCACCTCGCAGAGCGTGGGCTTCGGCGGCCTGGCCCTCTTCGTCTACAGCCTGGGGCTGGGCGCGCTCTTCTTCGTGGTGGGCACCTTCGCGGTCAACCTGCCCAAGAGCGGCAAGTGGGTCGAGCACGTGAAGAGCGTCTTCGGCATCGTGATGCTGGTGCTCGCCTTCTACTACCTGCGCGGCGTGCTCCCCATCCCGCGGCCCGAGTTCCGCTCGCTCCTGTGGCTCTACGTGCCCATCGGGTTGGTCGTCTTCGGGCTGGCCATCGGCGCCATCCACAAGTCCTTCAAGGAAGGCAGCGCGGTCGACAAGACCCGCAAGGGCCTGGGCGTGCTGGCCACCACCGTCGGCGCGCTGGGCATCATCTTCTGGATGGGCGCCCTCCCCGCCGGCGCGCACATCGAGTGGATGGACGACTACGACAGCGCCGCGGAGATGGCGCGGACCTCGGGCCGCCCGATGCTGGTGGACTTCGGCGCCGACTGGTGTGGCGCCTGCAACGAGCTCGAGCACCAGGCCATGAGCGACCCGCGGGTCATCGCCGAGGCCCAGCGCTTCATCCCGGTCCGCGTCGACCTCAGCGCCGACAAGGCCACCGAGGCCAAGTGGACCCTGCTCAACGACACCTACGAGCAGCCGGGGCTCCCGCTGGTGGTCTTCCACCACACCGACGGCGACGAGGCCCACCGGATCACCGGTCTGGTCAGCGCGGACGAGTTCCTCGAGGCGATGCAGCGGGTCAATTGACCCTCGCGCTGAGCGCCGCCGACGCGCGGCGCCTCATGCTCGCGCATCACCGTTTGGACCGGCGCGTGGACCTGGGCATCCCCGAGCTCCTGGACGCGCTGGGGTGCATCCAGCTCGACCCCCTCGACCCGATGGGGACCAACGCGGACCTGGTGGTCATGGCGCGCCTCGAGGACGTCGCCCACGGCGAGGTCTACGAGCGCGTCTACGCCAACGCCTTCGAGCACTTCGCCAAGGTGCGCTGTCTCCTGCCGGCGAGCGCCTTCCCGCACTACCGGGCGCGCTCGGTGGAGGCCGAGGGGTGGCGCACCGAGAGTCGGCGCCAGAAGGTCGACGCGGGGCTCGTCGACGCGGTGGAGGCCGAGGTCCGCGCGCGCGGGCCGGTGACCGCCGCCGAGCTCGAGGACCGGGGCCGGGTGGTGCCCCTCGACTGGTCGGGATGGAAGGGGACCGCCAAGGCCACCTCCATGGCGCTGGAGATCCTGTGGACCGAGTGCCGCCTGGTGGTCGCCGGACGCCGGGGCCGCGCCAAGCTCTACGACGTGCCCGAGCGAGCGCTCGGGCCGGCGGCGCTGCGGCCCCCATCCGAGCCTTCGTTCGAGCGCTGGGCCATCGTCCATCGGGCGGAGTGCGCGGGGCTCTTGCCCCGCCGGGGCGGGCCCTGGTGGTCGACGCTGGACCACGCGCGCAAGGGGCCGAAGGTGGACGAGCTGATCGCCGAAGGCGCGCTGGTCGAAGTCCGCGTCGAGGGCGTCCCGGGCACCTACCTGAGTACGCCGAGCTTCCTCGCGCGGGAGACCCCCGAGCCCGATGACGAGCTGCGCATCCTGGGGCCGCTGGACGCGCTCCTCTGGGACCGGCGGCTGGTGAAGGCGACCTTCGGCTTCGACTACCTCTGGGAGGTCTACAAGAAGGCGCACCTGCGGCGATGGGGGTGGTACGTGATGCCGCTCCTCCATCGGGGCGAGCTGGTGGGGCGCCTCGAGGGGCGGACGCGGGACGGAGTGCTCGCGGTGGAGACCCTCTGGGAAGAGCGGCGCGGGGCCGTCGACCTGGGCGCGCTCGACGAGACCTTGGCGCACCACGCCGCCGCGCTGGGGCAGACTCACTACGAGCGACCGCGGCGAGCGGTCCTCGGCTGAGCGGCGGCTCCTCGGCGCGCCGCTCAGCGCCCTCCCCGCTCAGCGCCCTCCCGAGCGGCTCAGGCAGCCGCAGGACTGCTGGAAGAAACCGCTCTCCACCTCGGCCACGAAGAGCTCGTTCCACACGCCCCAGTCGTGGCCCCCGGCGCCGACGAGGACGTGCTCCTCGGGGAGCACCTCGGCCATGGTCTCGGCGATGGGCGCCAGGGCATCCTGACGACCGAAGGCGAGCCGCACCGGGACCTGGCTGCGGTCGGAGCGCCGGCGCTCCTCGAGCCACTTGAACGCGCGGCCATCGCGGTCCCGTTCGACCGGCGTGTAGAAGCGGACCCCGCCGGCGCGCTGGACCCGCTTGGCCAGGAAAGGACCCCCGAACGCCGGGGCCACCAGGAGCACCCCGGCGATGTCATCGGGGTGGGTCTCGGCCATGCGCAGCGCGGGCGCGCTCCCCATGGACACGGCGACCAGCCAGGTGTCCCGGACGCCGCGGGCCTGGGCCGGGGCGATGACGTCGGAGTGCAACCGCTCCGAGTAGTCCACGGTGCCGTAGTCCCGATTGGGGAGGACCACGGTCTCGGCGGGCACCTGCGCAGCGCGCAGGGTGGCCAGGAAGTCGTCGTAGGCCGCGGGCGCGTCGCCGAGGCCGGGGAAGAAGACGATCTGACAGCTCGGCGCGTGCCCCTCGACGATCGGCCGCGCGGAGGCCCGGATGGGGCGCGCGTGCCCCTGCCCCCCGCCGCAGGCGGCGAGGACGAAGAGGGCGAGGACGGAAGTACGAGAGGGCACACCAGGATCCTGGGGTGCCCTTGCGATTCGCCAAGGTGCGGGACGCAGCGCGGCGCGCTGCCCCGCGGGGCGCTTCGCCTCAGATGCGGCCGGCGGCCTTCTGCTGGCGCTCGATGGACTCGAAGAGCGCGCGGAAGTTGCCGCCGCCGAAGCCCTTGTCGCCCTTGCGCTGGATGATCTCGAAGAAGAAGGGGCCGGCCTCGCTCTCGGCGTGGGTGGCCGCCGAGTCCTGCAGGAAGATCTGCAGCAGGTAGCGACCCTTCTCGCTGCCGTCGATGAGCACCTCCAGCTCCCGGAGGACGGCGAGGTCCTCGTCGATGCGCTCGATGCCGCTGCTGGCGATGCGCTCGGGGAGCATGTCGTAGTAGGTGCCCGGGGTCGGGAAGAACTCCACTCCCTTGGTGCGCAGCTCGCGGACGGCGGGGATGATGTCCTTCACCGCCAGCGCGGCGTGCTGGATGCCGTCGCCGCGATGGTCCTCGGCGAAGACGTAGATCTGCGAGTCCTTGAAGAAGGGCCGCATGGGCTCGTTGTTGGCGAACTTCACGCCGCTCTTGGGATCCCACATGACGGTCGAGCGGAGCCCGGAGCCCGCGGTCGCGTCGGGGGTCACGTCGGCGGTGTGAAACTGGATGCCCCAGTACTCCTCGAAGCCCATCACGTGCTCCATCCAGAGGAGCGCCGGCTTCATGGTCTCGAAGTTCGACGTGATGTGGTCGATGCCGGTGAAGCCGTAGCGGTTCTTGCCGCCCTTGGGCTCGTCGTACTCGATGACGTTGGGCACCAGCCGCGGGTAGGCGGCGTCCCGCTGCACGAAGCGGAACGTGCTGCTCCCGAAGGGCGTGGTGATCGAGAAGGTGCGCAGCTTGCCGCCGTTCTCCTCGAAGGTCTCGATGTCGTTCATCGGCGTGCCCCCGCGCTCTTCGATGAGGCGGAAGGTCTTCTCGATGTCCTTCACCCGGAAGACCAGGGTGCCGACGCCGTCGGGGTGCCGCTTCAGCCAGCGGTAGGCGCGACCGCCCTCGCCCACCGGCTCGCTGATCAGGATGCGGGTGGGTCCGGCGGAGAAGAGGACCGAGCGCTGCTTCGCCTTGGCATCGAACTCGGGGTCCGACTTCCCGATCTCCGCGAAGTCGAGCTTCTCGGTGTAGAAGCGGCGGCTCCGCTCCAGGTCGTGGACGTAGTAGTGAAGCGATTCGAGCTTCTCGATGCCGAGCGATTCCAGCTTGCTCATGGGCGTCTCCAGGGTCTCAGGGTTGGTCGGGGCGGTCGGGTTGCGCGTCGGGGTGCGCGCTCGCGAAGGCAGCCAGCTCGGCGCACGCGGCCTCGGCGGCGAGGAGCCGCGGGTAGGCCTCGGGGTCGAGCCCGAAGCGGCGCGCGTTGTAGAGCTGGGGCACCAGGCAGACCTCCGCGATGGAGGGACCGGTGCCGAAGAAGAAGGTGTCGGTGCCCAGGGTCGCGGCCCGGGTCTCCATGGCGGCCAAGCCCTTGGCGATGGCGCCCGCGGCGTGGGCCTTGCGGTCGCCGCCCAGCGAATCGACCAGCTGCAGGGTCGTCGTGTTCTGCATGGGCTGGATGCCGCTGTTGACGATCTCGGCGAGCTCCCAGGCGCGGCCGGCGAGGAGCGGATCCGCCGGCACCAGCGCGGGCTCGGGCACGGCGCGGTCCAGGAAGGCCATCATCGCCAGCGACTGGGTCAGGGTGTGGGTGGCGCCCGCCTCGTCGTCCCAGACGAGCAGCGGGACCTGGGCCATGGGGTTCAGCGCGACGTAGTCCGCCGAGTGCTGCTCACCGCCGTCCTTGACCAGGTGGATGGGCACGATGGTGGGCTGGATGCCCTTGAGGCCCAGCGCGATCCGCGCGCGCCAGGACGCCGAGCTGCGCCAGTAGGAGTAGAGGCGGACGTTCTTCACGCGCCCTGCACCGTCTGCTCGATGGCGCCGCAGATGGAGCGACCGCCCTCGTCGAGCAGCTCGATGCGCACCTCGTCGCCCGCCTTCAGGAAGCGGGTGGAGGGCTTGCCGTCCTTCAGGATCTCCCGCATCCGGCGCTCGGCCAGACAGCTCACGCCCTTGGCCTCGTCTTCGTTGGAGACGGTGCCGCTGCCCAGGATGGTCCCGGCGGTGAAGGCCCGGGTCTTGGTGATGTGCTGGATGAGGTCGAAGAAGGAGAAGTGCATCGCCGGGCCCGCGTCGGGCTCGCCGGCGAGCTCGCCGTTCAGGTGCGTGCGCAGCGGGAGGTGGACCCGCCCCTCCTGCCAGGCCGGGCCGAGCTCGTCGGGGGTGACCATGAAGGGCGCGAAGCCGGTGGCCGGCTTGGACTGGAAGAAGCCGAAGTTCTTCTTCAGCTCCGCCGGGATGAGGTTCCGGTAGGTCACGTCGTTGCAGATGGTGACCAGCTTCACGTACTGGGCGGCCTCGCTGGCCTTCACGCCGCGGGGCGTGTCGCCGAGGACCACGCAGATCTCGGCCTCGAAGTCACAGCCCCACTCTTCGTCGGGGAGCGGGATCGCCTGGCGCGGGCCGAGGAGCACTCCGGAGCCGCCTTGGTAGACCAGCGGGTCGGTCTCGAGGGTCTCGGGGGGCTCGGCGTTCCGCGCTTTGCGGACCAGCACGATGTGGTTGATGTAGGCGGAACCATCGACCCACTCGTAGGCCCGCGGGAGGGGCGCCATCAGCTTGGCCGGATCGAGGGGCTCGAATTCGAGGTCGCCCGAGTCGAGCTTCGCCGCCAGCCCCTGCAGCGCGGGCAGGGTCTCGTCCCAGCGGTCCAGGGCCTGCTGGAGCGTGGGGGCGATCAGGCCGGCGGGAGCGCAGGTCTTGCCATCCTTGGCGACCACCACCAGCTCTCCGTCCCGGGTTCCATCGTTTCGTGTCGCGAGGCGCATGGAAACCGGGATACGGAGCAGGCCGTCCGATGTCGAGAAGGGTCACGGGGCCGTGTGCGAATGCTCCCATCGCTGCTAAGAGGTGAGCGCCGTGAGCGAGAAGCAGGACATGTTGGAGGCCGAGCTGGTCCGCCTGGAGGGCCTCCTCGGAGACCTGGAGAAGGATTGGAGCCGCGTGCCCTACGCGTTCGCGCTGCTGATCCTGGCCGTCCCCGCCTACTTGAAGTGGGGCTTCATGGGCTCGTCGCTGACGATCCTGACGGTGGTCAGCTTCGTGGCGACGGCCTACTACCTCATCGGCGTCCGCAAGGCGGAGTACCGCGGCGAGATGGCCGAGATCCGCATGGACGTGGAGACCCTGCGGCGCACCGGCGGCTGAGCGCGGCGGCCGAGCAGCGCACCGGCGGAACGGGGCGCGGCAGCGGCTTGGTGCGCGGCCAAGCGGCGCTCAGAGCATGACGAGCGCGTTGCGGGGCGCGGCGGGCGCGACCTGCACGGGCTCGCGACCGAGGCCGGTGGCCACCACGGTGGCTTCGACGTGGGCGATGGAGTCGTCGGTGACCAGGCCGAAGTGGACCTCGGCGTCGGGGTCGACCTGATCGGCGAGCCAGGTGGCCGCCTGGTCGATGGCTCGAAGCCCGAGGGAGCGCGGTCCGCGGAAGCTGATGAGCAGCCCACCGGCGCCGGTGAGATCGGTGTCCGCCAGGAGGTCACAGGCCACCGCGCGTTGCGCGGCGATGAGCGGGTCGGGGCCTTCGCCCAGACCGAGCACGGCGCGACCGCCGACCTGCAGGCAGACCGCGAGGTCCGCGAGATCGAGGTTGATCATGCCGCGGCCGCCGAGGAGCGCGCCGATGCCCCGCACGCCGGCGGCGAGCACCTCGTCGGCGCGCGCGAAGGCCTGCTGCATGGAGAGGTCGCCCTGGAGGAGGTGCTGGTTCTCGATGACCACGCAGCAGTCCACCTGCTCCTCGGTCCGCGCGAGCCCCTCGTCCGCGGCCTTGGCCCGGCGACGGCCTTCGAAGGCGAAGGGGCGACTGAAGACCCCGATGGTGAGCGCGCCGACCTCGCGAGCCGCGGCGGCGACCACCGCGGCCGCTCCGGTCCCGGTGCCGCCCCCCATGCCCGCGGTCACGAAGACCAGGTTGGCGCCCTCGAGGGCGTCGGTGATGTCGCGGGCGGAGTCGATGGCCGCGGCCTCGCCGACCTCGGGTCGTCCGCCGGCGCCCAGGCCGCCGGTTCGCTTGGGGCCGAGCGCGAGCGTGCGCAGCGCGTCGTGGCTGCGCAGGGCCTGAGCGTCCGTGTTGGCCACCCAGAGGTCCGACTGCGGGTCGAGACCCGCGGGCACGTCCTTGGCGAGGGCGGCGATGGCGTTGCCACCCGCGCCCCCCACACCGATCACCTTGAGCCGAGGTTGCACCCCCCTCCGCTAGCACGCCCGCGCCGCGCGTCTCCAGAAAGCGACGCGCCCCGAGGGCCATGGGGCCGCTCGGGGCGCGTCGAGCTCGGAAGGGGCTCGGGTGGGAACGCTCGGGGACCGAGGCTCCGACGCGAAGCTCAGTCGAGCTTCTGGCCGACCTCGTCGGTGGGCCCGAAGAGATTCAGGGGCATCCGCAGGTAGCGCACGCCGTTGCCGTGGAGACCGGGGATGTGCCCCGCGTCCACGTTGACCTGCACGCTCTGGAAGAGCAGCCGGGGCGCGGAGAGCTTCGCGTCGCGCTCGGTGCGGAAGCGGACGAACTCCTCCCGGGAGGTGTCACCCTTGAGCTGCGGGTTGTTCGCCTTGGACTTCCCGATGGTGGTCTCCCACTTCACCTCGCGACCGCCGGGCTGGTAGTCGTGGCCCACGAAGACCCGGGTGTCGTCGGGCAGCGCGTAGAGCTTGCGGATGGAGTCGTAGAGGGCCTCGGCGCTGCCCTTGGGGAAGTCGCAGCGGCCGGTGCCGTAGTCGTCCATGAAGAGCGCGTCGCCGGTGAAGAGCGCGTCGCCGATCTTGTAGGTGACGCACGCGGGCGTGTGACCGGGGGTCTCGATGACCTCGACGGGGATGGAGCCCGCCTGGAGGGTCTCGCCCTCGCGGACGAGCTGGTCGAACTGGCTGCCGTCGGTGGCGAACTCCTGGGGCAGGTCGAAGATCCCCTTGAAGGTCTCCTGGACCACCTTGATGTGCTCGCCGATGGCGACCGGCGCGTCGTGCTTGCGCTTGAGGTACTGGCTGCCGCTCAGGTGGTCGGCGTGGGCGTGGGTCTCGAGCACGAAGCGCAGGTTCACGCCGAGCTCGGCGATGCGCGCGTCCAGCTCGCGCAGCGCCGTGGTGTCGGTCTGCGAGCCCAGGGGGTCGTAGTCGAGAACGGGATCGATCACGACCGCGTCCTTGGTCGCCGGATCCCACACCAGGTAGGTCAGGGTGTAGGTCGGCTCGTGGTAGAAGGTCTCGATGTTCATGGGGTGAACTCCTCTCTCGACCCCATGACGGAGCATCGCGCGTGCCAACCGGCCGTTCGCGGGAAAAGCCCCGGCTTCGGCGCGCGGATGAACCGCGCTGCAACGAATGCGGGGGACCGTTTCAGGAGCGCGAGGGCCGGTGCAACCGGTTCGTGCGGACGACCACAGGTGACGCCGAGTTCGGGCGTGGGCGGCCGTCCGCGGGGTCCGTTCGCCGGCGTGGGCCCTCCGGGAACGCGGTCGGCTCGCGCTCGCCAGCGCGCTCCGGTCTCGCCCGCGGAGACAGACGTGCTATGGGTCTGCTCCCGCTCCCGTAGCTCAGCTGGATAGAGCAGCGGCTTCCTAAGCTGAAGGTCGGAGGTTCGAATCCTCCCGGGAGCGCCAGCGACTCGCGTCGCGCGAGCCGCCGCCGCGCGCGCTACTCGTAGCGGATGAGCGCGTGGACCGGCGCGGGGGCGAGCTTGGCGGCGCCGCCCAGGAAGGCCAGGTCGATCACGAAGGCGTAGCCCGCGACCTCGCCGCCGATCTCGCGCACCAGGTCGCCGCAGGCCTGGGCGGTGCCGCCGGTGGCCAGCAGGTCGTCGACGACGAGCACCTTCTTGCCCGGCGCGATGGCGTCCCGGTGGATCTCCAGCGCGTCGGTGCCGTACTCCAGCGCGTACTCCATCTTCACCGTGTCGGCGGGGAGCTTGCCGGGCTTGCGGGCGGGCACGAAGGGCAGGCGCTTCCGCGCCGCGAGGGCGGCGCCGAAGATGAAGCCGCGCGACTCGATGCCGACCACCACGTCGATGGCCTCGGTGGTCACCGCCGCGAGGCCGTCGAGGCAGCGATTGAACGCCTCCGGCGACGCGAGCAGCGGGGTGATGTCCTTGAAGACGATGCCCGGCTTGGGGAAGTCGGGGATGTCACGGATGTGGGGCTCGAGGGCAGCCTGCAGCGCGGCGTCGTGGCTCATGGGTCTCTTCAGGGCTCGGGGGTGGATGCGGGGGCGTCACCGGCGACCCAGCTCGCGAAGGCGAGGTGGTCGGCGTTGGTGGCCCGGAGGGAGAGCGGGGTGATGGAGATGAAGCCCGCGTCGACCGCGGCGGTGTCCGCGTGGTCCATCGGCGGGTGCTTCACGCCGCCGGGCCCACCGATCCAGTAGTAGTCGCCGCCGCGGGGATCCTTCCGCACGTCGACTCCCTCGGAGTACTGGCGGTGCCCGAGCCGGGTCGCGCGGATCCCGCGGACCTCGGTGGGGATGTTCACGTTGAGGAGCAGCGGGCGGCCCTCGGGGTGCGTCGCTTCGAACGCGCGGCGGGCGAGTGCGCTGGCGTGGGTGGCCGCGGGCGCGAGGGCGGCGAGGCCGCCGAGGGCGGAGAACGCGATGGCCGGGATGCCGCGGAGGGCGCCCTCGCGGGCGGCGGCCACCGTGCCCGAGTAGTGCACGTCGGCGCCGAGGTTGGGCCCGTGGTTGATGCCGCTGACCACCATGTCCGGCCGGCGCGGCAAGAGGTCCTCGCGGAAGAGCGCGACGTAGACGCAGTCGACGGGTGTGCCGTCGATGGCGTGGGTGCGCTCGTCGAGCTGCCGGTGCCGAAGCGGACGGTGCAGCGAGATCGCGTGGCTCTGGCCGCTCTGCTCGTGCAGCGGCGCCACCGTGACCACATCGGCCCACTCGGCGAGGGCCTCGCGCAACACGATGTTGCCCTCGGCGTTCACGCCGTCGTCGTTGCTCACCAGGATCAGGGGGCGCTCGGCCATCGCCGAGAGGGCTACCAAATGCGCGCCCCCCGCGCACCCCGACTTGCATAAGGGACGCTCTTGCACACTGGCACAAGGGACGCTCCTTGCCGCCCACGCTCCGCGTTTATCACTCATCGCGCTCGTCCGCGCCGCCCCAGCGCACCCCGCGACTTGCACAAGGGACGCTCCTGCACACTGGCACAAGGGACACTCCTTCGTCGCCAGGTCGTCATCCCCGTCCGGCGGCACCGACACGCTGACATCTCGGCTGGGCGGTCCGACTCCGCTGGCTCGGCATTCGCGCGCGCCGCGCGGCGGCACACTTCGTGAGTCACGCCGCCGCGATGCGCCCAGACGAACTCCTCCATCCCGCTCCGCGGCCGCCGCTCCTCCGACGTCGGGGGCTTCGGGTCGCGCTGCTCGCCCTCGCTCTCGGTGGACTCGGCGGAGCCGTCGACCGGGCGCGCTTCGAGCCGTGCAGGCTCGACACGGGCTTCACCCAGGCCCAGGCGCTCCGCTCGGCGACCACGATGTTCGTAGCCGAACATCCGGACGCCGGCTGCCCCTGCACACACCAGCTCGTGGACGGTGGCTTCATCGACGCCGACAAGTCCCTGCTCGATCCGTGGGGACACCCGTTCACCATCGAGTGCGATGGCACCCGCGTGCGCATCGTCAGCGCCGGCGCCGATGGCCTCTTCGGGACTCGTGATGACATCGACTGACCGCCGGACGCCAAGGCCGCCGCGCCGGCGTGAGGGCTCGGCTGGTAGGGATGGGGTCTTCGGGACCGGCGACGACGAGGAGTGACCGGCAGCAAGGAGCGTCCCTTGTGCCAGTGTGCAAGAGCGTCCCTTGTGCAAGTCGGCAGCAAGGAGCGTCCCTTGTGCCAGTGTGCAAGAGCGTCCCTTCTGCAAGTCGCGGGCGCGGAGGGCGGGCTGAAGGTAGGTGCCAGGGCGCGATCACGGGGAGCGCGGGGGGAAGGAGCGTCCCTTGTGCCAGTGTGCAAGAGCGTCCCTTATGCAAGTCGGTGGGGCGGGGGACGGATAAAAAAAGGCCCGACGTGATTTCTCGCGTCGGGCCTTGCCGGTCGGGGCGACTGGATTCGAACCAGCGACCCCCACACCCCCAGTATGGTGCGCTACCAGGCTGCGCTACGCCCCGGCCGAAGACCGCCGAAGCGGTCAGGGGACGCGGACCATAGCCCGGTGTGCGGGGGAGGCAAGCGAGAAATGCGTCTTCGAGCAACTTCTCGCGTCACCGGCCTCAGCCGGCGTCGTCCGCCGGGGCGTCGTCGTCGTTGCTCTCGCGCTTCAGCCGCTCCTTGTGCGGGTTCAGAACGCCCTTGAGCACCTGGCTCGGCTTGAACGAGAGGACGCGCCGCGCGCTGATCGGGATGGGCTCGCCGGTCTGCGGGTTGCGACCGACGCGCTCCTTCTTGTCGCGCACCTCGAACTTGCCGAAGCCCGAGATCTTGATGTTCGCGCCGTCGGCGAGAACTTCCTTCATCACGTCGAAGACGGCCTCCACGATCTCCGCGGCTTCCTTTTTCGAGAAGCCACCCACCTTCTCGTAGACCGCGTCGATGATCTCCGCCTTCGTCATCGTTCCCTCCCCCTCGGCCTTGCCGTCGGGGAGGGGTAGCCAACCATGATTCGCTCCATATTTCAACCGCTTGCGGGATCCCGGTTTTCCCGGCGTTCCCGCGCTGCCGGCCTCAGCGGAGCTCGGCCTGGAAGCGCTCCTTGGCCGCCTTCGCGGCCTTGGCGTGCGCCTTGTCGACGACCTTGTCGGTCAGGGTGGACTCGGGGTCCCGGTACACGATCCGGAACGCGAGGCTCCGGCGGCCCTCGGGGACGCCCTTGCCTTCGTAGAGGTCGAAGAGGGTCACCGACTCGACCAGCGCGCCGCCGCCCTCGCCGAGCACCTCGGCGATGCTGCCGGCGGTGTGCTCGCGCGCGACCACGAGCGCGATGTCGCGGACCACGGCGGGCACCCGGGGGAGCTCCGGCGCGCGCGGCGGGTCCATGTCGCCGACCAAGGTGCGGAGCACGTCCAGGTCGATCAGCGCGAGCTGACCGCGGACGTCTTCGAGCTCGAAGGCCTCGCCGACCTCGGGGTGCAGCTCGGCGGCGACGCCGATGCGCCGGCCGTCGAGCTCGATGGAGCCCACGCGCCGCGGGTGCGCCCACGGGGGCACGCCGGCCTCGGGCGCGAGGGCCACGCGGCGACCGGTGATGCCGTCGACGACGCTCTCCACGAAGCCCTTGAGGTCGTAGAAGTCGTAGGCGCGCTCACCGCCGATCCAGGTGTTCCCGTCGGGGCCGTGGGCGGCGCCAGCGAGGAAGATCGCCAGGGTCTCGCGCTCCTCGGGGAGCTGGCCATCGCGCGGGTGCGTGGTGCGCCCGACCTCGAAGAGGCGGACGCCGGGGGCCTGGCGCCGGAGCGCCTGCCGGGCCGCGCTGGCCAGGCCGGGCAGGAGCGAGGTGCGCATCACCGAGCGCTCCTCGCTGAGCGGGTTGGCGAGCTTCACCACGTCCTCGCTCGCCCGCGCCTTGCGGAGCTCGGCGGGGGAGACGAAGGCGTAGGAGATGGCCTCGTAGAGACCGACCGACGCGGCCGCTTCCTTCACGCGGCGCTCGAAGCTCGAGCGCAGCGGCGACCCGCTACGGCTCGGCCGGATGGCCGGGACCAGCGCCGGGACGTGCTCGTAGCCGTGGATGCGCACGACCTCTTCGATGAGGTCCTCTTCGATGTGCAGGTCCGGTCGCCAGGTCGGCGCGTAGACCTCCAGCCGCTCGGAGTCGCCCTTCATCACGCAGCCGATGCGCTCCAGACACGAGCGCACGGTGGCCGCCGGGATGGAGAAGCCGAGCAGCGCCTCGACCCGCTCGTGACGCAGCACGATGCGCTCCGCGGCGATGGCCGCGGGGTAGGCGTCGATGCCTTCGGCCAGGGCCACGCCGCCGCCGAGCTCGGCCATCAGGGCCGCGGTGCGCGCGAGGACGTAGGGCACGTCGTTGGGATCGACGCCGCGCTCGAAGCGATGGCTGGCGTCGGTGTGCATCCCCAGGCGCCGCGACGTCCGCCGGATGGAGCGCGGGTCGAAGTAGGCGCACTCGATGGCCACGTGCCGGGTGGTGTCGCCGATCTCGCTGTCCTCGCCGCCCATGACGCCGGCGATGGCCACCGGGCCCTCCCCGTCGCAGATGAGGAGGTCGTCGGCCGAGAGGGTCCGCTCCTCGTCGTCGAGGGTGGTCATCGTCTCGCCCTCGATGGCGGTGCGGACGAGGATCTTGCGGCCGCGCAGGGTCTCCAGGTCGAAGCCGTGCAGGGGGTGCCCGGTCTCGAGCATCACGTAGTTGGTCACGTCGACCAGGTTCGAGCGCGGCCGGAGCCCCAGCACGTGGAGCCGGTTCCGCAGCCAGAAGGGCGACTTCTGGACCTTCCCGCCGAGCACGAAGGCCGCGCCGTAGCGCGGGCAGCGCGACGCGTCGGCGATCTCCACCGCGAAGGGCCCGAGGCCGGCGGCGTCCACCGCGGTCTCCTCGCTCTCGCCCTCCCAGGCGAGCTCGCGGCGCTCGGCGCTCTCGGGGACCACGCCGGCGACGCCGGGGGCCACGCGGGCGGGCGCCTTCACGGCGGGCATCTCGAAGGTCTGCCCGTAGATGGCCGCGACGTCGCGGGCGATGCCGATGTGACCCAGGCAGTCGGGCCGGTTGGGCGTCAGCCCGATCTCGAAGACCGTGTCGCCCACCGGGAGCGCTTCGGCCAGGGGAGTCCCCGCGGCGGGCACCGGCGCGTCGCCGGGCTCGTCCTCGAAGACGAAGATGCCCGCGCTGCCGCTACCGATGCGCAGCTCGGTCTCGCTGCAGATCATGCCGCGGCTGGCGACACCGGCGATGGTGCGCTCGGCGATGTCCAGCCGGGTCCCGTCCTCCAGGAGGAGCGAGGCGCCCACCCGAGCGAAGAGGATGTGACCCCCGGGCTCCGGCACGTTGGGCGCGCCGCAGATGACGGTCTCTTCCTTCTCGCCGTCGAAGACGCGCACGATGGAGAGCCGGTCCTTGTCCGGGTGCTTCTCCTTCGAGCGGATCTCCCCGACCACCACGTGGGCGGGAGCGTC
Source organism: Myxococcales bacterium UBA1660 (assembly GCA_002320815.1). GTDB lineage: Bacteria > Myxococcota_A > Polyangia > Polyangiales > Houyiibacteriaceae > UBA1660. The sequence goes on along the minus strand of DCLA01000076.1, from coordinate 31,156 downwards.
GAAGTGTTCGATGGCGTCGACCTCGAGGCCGATGCTGGTGAGCTTCTCGGCGAGCTCGGGGACGGAGAGCTCGAGGCCGGTGAGCTCGCGGAGCCATTGGATGCTGGCGCGCATGTCGTCTACCTACTGGGCGGTTGTCTGCGAGAGAGGGGAATGGGGGAGCGGCCCTAGAAGGCGGAGAGGAAGCGCTGGTCGTTCTCGTAGAGCGCTTTGATGTTGGGGACGCCGTGGCGGACCATGGCGATGCGGTCGACGCCCATGCCGAAGGCGAAGCCGCTGACCTTCTCCGGGTCGTAGCCGACGTTCTTCAGCACGGTGGGGTGGATCATCCCGCAGCCGAGGATCTCCATCCACGGGCCGGGGTCGCCGCCGTGCTCGGCCTTGCGGCGCACGTCGACCTCGGCGCCGGGCTCGACGAAGGGGAAGTAGCTGGCGCGGAAGCGCACCTCGATGCCGCCGCCGAAGAAGCGCTCGAGGAACACCGTGAGCATCCCCTGGAGGTGCGCGAAGGTGATCCCCTCGTCGACCAGGAAGCCCTCGAGCTGATGGAACATCGGCGAGTGGGTCGCGTCGTCGTCGCGGCGGAAGACCTTGCCCGGGCTGACCACGGCGAGCGGCGCTTCGCGGCGGCTCATCTCGCGGATCTGCATCGTGGAGGTGTGGGTCCGCAGCACGTGGGCGTCGTCGCCCTCCCCGCCACCGGTCACGTAGAAGGTGTCGTGCTCGTCGGTGGCCGGATGGTCCGGCGGGAAACCGAGCTGGGTGAAGCAGCGCGCGAAGGTGTCGATCTCCGGACCCCGCGCGACCTCGAAGCCCATGGACCCGAAGATGTCCAGGAGGTCGTACTCGGCGCGGGTGATCGGGTGGAGCCGACCGGGGAGCGGGCGCCGCCCGGGGAGGGTCAGGTCGAGGGCCGGGCCTTCGAGCTCGGCCTGGAGCGCCGCCTTCTCGAGGGCCTCGAGGCGCGCGTCGAAGAGCGACTGGATCGCGGTCTTCAGCGCGTTGCACGCCTGGCCCAGCTCCCGGCGGCTGGGTCCGGGGACGTCCTTCATCCCCTTCATCAGCTCGGTGAGCGCGCCGCTCGGACCGGTGAAGCGCGCGCGCGCCTCCCTGAGGGCGTTCTCTTCGGCGGCGGCCTCGAGCGCGGGGCGGTAGGCGCCCTCGATCTCCGACAGGCCGGCCCGGAACTTCTCCAGTGCTTCGCTCATGGACTGGGCCCTGTAGCACCTCTTCGCGCCATGGCGAGGCAGCCCCGACCGCTCGCGGCGGAAAATGCGGCGGCCCGACCGCGCCGCGACCGCGGGACGACGGCCGGCGCTGCGGCCGAGCGAGCCGGCGGAGCGACCACGCCAGAGCCGAGCGACCCCGCGACCCCCAACGAGAAACGGCGAGCCCCCGGTGGGAGCTCGCCGTCTTCGTCGGTTCGCGTCGCGGTCTACTTGGCCGCGGCGACGATGGCGGTGAAGCCGGTGGGGTCCTTCATGGCGACGTCGGCGAGGACCTTGCGGTCGAGCCCGATGCCGGCCTTCTTGAGGGCACCCATCAGCTTGCTGTAGCTGAGGCCGTTGGCGCGCGCCGCCGCGTTGATGCGGGCGATCCACAGACGCCGGAAGTTGCGGCGCTTCTCCTTGCGGTGCCGGTAGGCATCCTCCCAGGAGTTGTGGACCTGCTCGACGGCGGTGCGGAACAGACGGCTACGCGCGCCGTAGTTGCCGCGGGCGGCCTTCAGGATCTTGTTGCGGCGCCGACGCGCCTTGAAACCACGCTTGGCTCTCGGCATCGGTCAGGCTCCCTTGAACATGTAGGGGATCAGCCGGCGAATGTTCTCGAAATCGCAGGGCTGGACCATCTTGTTCTTCCGCAGCCGACGACGGCGAGCGGGGTTCTTGTCACCGCGCATCATGCGGTGCTGCTTGCCCGCCGCGGCACGGCGGATCCGGCCCTTGCCGGTCACCTTGAAGCGCTTGGCCGCAGCGCGCTTCGTCTTCATCTTGGGCATCTTGTGATTCCTCTTTGCAGCTCCGCCACCGGCGCGAACGCGGCTCGGAGCAGGGAAATTCCCGTAAGGGGCGCGAGGTATGGCCGGCGGAGGGGGAGCTGTCAAGGCAATCGGCCACCGCCGAACTCCGGAACCGACGCGGGATCCATCGCCAGGGAGCGGAGCACGGCGGCCTCCAGGAAGGCGTGGCCCACCGCGGCCACGGTCTCCCGGTCGGTTCCCCCGTCGATCCACCGCAGGCTGATGGCCTCCATCGCGCCCAGGTAGCCGCGGAGGAAGAGGTCCAGCACCGGGTGGGGCTCGTCGTTGCCCAGGCGACGCTGGATCCGCGCCACGATCCGCTCGCGCAGCTCGTCGACGATCGCCCGGACCTCCCCATCGGAGCTCCCCACGCCGCCGCGGACCAGCGCGGCGAAGGCCCGCGGGTGCGCTTCGACGAAGTCGAGGTAGCGACGGATGCCCGACTCGGCCCGGGCCCGCGGAGGCTCGGAGGCGTCCGGCGCGGTCCCCTCGAGGAAGTGTTCGGCCATTGACCGCAGGACGGCGACGTAGAGCGCGCGCTTGGTCCCGAAGTAGTGGTGGACCAGGGCCTTGGAGACCTCGGCGCGCCGGGCGACGGCGTCCATGGAGGCGTCGTCGTAGGGCTGCTCGGCGAAGACCGCGCGGCCGGCGGCGAGGATCTTCCGCTGGGTCGCCGCCTTCGCGTCTCGTCGGGTGCGGGCCACCCGGGGGGACTGCCATCCCGTTGACTCGGAGTCAACGAGCCGGCAGGATGCGTTCGTTGACTTCGAGTCAACGGAGGCCCCATGACCCGACGCTCGCTCTTCGTCCTCGTCCTCACCCTCGCCGCCTGCGGCGACGACGGCCCCGCCGATCGCGCCGACGCCGCCGCCCTGGATGCCGGCCGGGAGGACGCGGCCGCCCCCGACTTCGGCACCTGCGAGCTCGACCCGCCCTACCCCGCGCGGACCCCGGTCCCGCTCCCGGCGGCCTACGATCGCGACGCGGTCCTCGATGCCTTCCGGGACGGCGCGGGCGACATGGCCATCGACGAGGGGGTCTTCGACTTCTTCTTCATCGAGGACTGCGAGGGCCTGCCCACCTGCTGGGGCAACAACCCGGTCTCGCCCTATGGGCTGCTGATGGTCCCGCCGGCGCCGGGGGCGGCCCCGATCGCGGTCCCCGGCGCGAGCGCGGCGCTCACCCGCGGGGACTCGCAGGCCGTCTTCCGGGTGCGCGCGGACGAGGTGATCGTGTTGGCGCTGCGCACCCCGCCGACGGCGGCGTACTTCGGGTTCACCCCCTATCTCTTCGAGCGCGACGGCGAGCCCTACTTCGCCAGCCTGGGCGACACCGCGAACCACCTGACCCTGGCCACCGCCAGCGACGGGGCGACCGCCTTCGACGCCGAGACCCTGATCCTCCTCGGCGCCGACGCCGAGCGCTTGGCCGCCACGCGACGAGACCTCGCGAGTGCCGGCGCGGCGGAGGGAATGACCCAGGAGATCCGGCTCCCCACGGTCACCGCCGAGGGCGAGACGCTCTTCCGCCCGGGCCTGGACGAGGCGGGGGACGTGGCGATGCTCCTCTTCCGCGTCGCCCTCTTCGAGGACCCCGCCGCCGGCGAAGCCTGGCTCGCGGACGCGCCGCACCGCGTGCTCCGGGTCCGCCCGCTGGAGCCGGGGTCGACCGGGGCCCTGGCGCCGGAGCCGCTGCGCGCCGGGGGCTCCGCGTGCACCGAAGACCACCTGGCTTCCGCGGTGACGGCGCTGGGCCGGGCGGTGCGGGAGCGGCTGACCCAGGACGGCCGGCGCGCGTCGGACATGAGCACCATCCCCGCGCCGCTCGACGGGTTCCGGTGCATCGCCGGCGCCGGGGCGCTGGGCACCAACTGCCTCGGCGACAACCGGGACACCACCTACCTGGTGAACTTCGAGCCCGTCCTGCTCGGGGAGGACGAAGACCTGGTGGTCTACGGGGTCCGCCACGACCTCACCGGCAAGGCGACCTACCTCGCCGTCGCCGTGGTCGACAGCGACACCCTCACCGGCATCGGCGGCGTCGCGGGCGCGGAGCTCGATGGCTCCACCGCGCCCTACCTGGACGAACCCGACGACCGGCTCTTCGCCGTCCGGGTGACCCGCGGCGAGTGCGATCCGGGCGAGGCCTGCGTCCACGTGCCGAGCGAGGGCTTCCCCGCGATCCCCCTCGCGCACGCCATCCGGTTGATCACCCGGCCCTACCTGGACCCGGCGACGGCGACCAGCCCCGACCCCGGCGAGCTGGTGTTGCCCCACTGGGTCCACGTGCGCTGACGTCGCGGGCGCCGAGGTCGCCGGCCGCCTTCTCCCGGGGGAACGGAACGACGAAGCGGAAGCCCGAGGACCTATTGGTCCTCCGCGGCTCCCGCTCCGAGGTTGGGCGATCTACTTGCGCTTGGGCGCCAGGATCGCGGTCATGGTCCGGCCTTCCATACGGCCGGCGCTCTCCACCAGGCAGATGTCTTCGACCTCGTCGATGATGAGGTCGATCTGCCGCTTGGCGGTCTCGGGGTGGGTGATCTCGCGGCCGCGGAAGCGGACGGTGAGCTTCACCTTGTTCCCCTCCTCGAGGAAGCGACGCACGTGCTTCACCTTGAAGGCGATGTCGTGGTCGTCGGTCTTCGGGCGGAGCTTGATCTCCTTCAGCTCCACCTGGGTCTGCCGCTTCTTGGCCTCGGCCTGCTTCTTCTTCTCTTCGTACTTGAAGCGGCCGTAGTCCATGATCTTGCAAACCGGCGGGCGAGCCTTCGGGTTCACCTCGACGAGATCGAGCTCCTGCTCGGCGGCGATGCGCCGCGCCTCGTCGGTGGAGATGACCCCGAGCTGTTCCCCGTTCGCGTTGATCACCCGGACCTCGGGGACGCGGATGCGATGATTCACCCGCTGACCGAAGTCGCGCTGGCGGTCGCGTGGATCGAAGCGACGTCTTGCGATGACTAATTCCTCCTGAGAGTGGACCCGCGGCCCACGTGGTTGCCAAAGGTGCTCCCCCGAGCACCGGAGTTCGAAACGGCGCTCATGAAAGCACCCGGGGCCGCTTTTTCAAAGGGGCGACCCATCATTCGTCGGTGGTGGCGCGCTGGCTCGGCGGCAGGGCCTCGGCCTGGATGCGATCCCGGACCTGGTCCAGGGTCAGCAGGCCGATGTCCTTGTTCTCGTCGCGGCTGCGGACGCCGAGGCCTCGGGCCTCCGCTTCCTTGCCGCCGACCACGCCGATGTAGGGCACGCGCATGAGGCGCCCGGCGCGGATCTTGGAGCCGAGACGCTCGCTGGAGTCGTCCACGGTCACCCGCACGCCGGCCTTGCGGAGCTCGGCGGCGGCCTCGTGGGCGTAGGCGTCGAATTCGTTGGAGACGGTGACCAGGCGGAGCTGCTCGGGCGCGAGCCAGGTCGGGAAGTTCCCGCCGACGTGCTCCAGGAGGACGCCGTAGAAGCGCTCCACGGAACCGAGCACCGCGCGATGGAGCATCACCGGGCGGTGCCGCTCGTTGTCCGCGCCGACGTACTCGAGGTCGAAGCGCTCGGGCAGGTTGAAGTCCGCCTGGATGGTGCCGAGCTGCCAGGGGCGGCCGATGGCGTCCTTGAGATGGAACTCCACCTTCGGGCCGTAGAAGGCGCCCTCGCCCTCGAGGATCTCGTAGGGCAGGTCCTTCTCCTCGACGCCGGCGATGAGCGCGGCCTCGGCCTTGTCCCAGACCTCGTCGGCGCCGAGCCGATCCTCCGGGCGGGTGGCGATGGCGATGCGCACGTCGTGGAAGTCGAAGTCGCGGTAGACCTCGAAGACCAGATCGATGAACGCGCCGATCTCCGCCGAGAGCTGCTCCTCGGTGCAGAAGATGTGGCCATCGTCCTGGGCGAAGGTGCGCACCCGGGTCAGGCCCTGGGTCACGCCGCTGCGCTCGTAGCGATGGAGCCGACCGAAGTCGGCGTAGCGGAGCGGGAGCTCGCGATAGCTCTTGAGCTGGCTGCCGAAGAGCAGGCAGTGGCTGGGGCAGTTCATCGGCTTCACGCCGAAACGGACGTGCTCCTCGATGACGTGCTGGCAGCCGGCCGCGTCGCGCGGGCCGTCCTCGGGGGCCTTGGCGAGCTCCTCGGCGGCATCGCGGATGCCGTCCAGGGTCGCGCCCATGAACATGTTCTCGCCGTAGCTGGGCAAGTGCCCGCTGGTCTCGAAGAGCGCCCGGTCGAAGACCTGGGGCGTGATGATCTCTTCGTACCCGTGCCGCCCGTAGAGGCCGCGCACGTAGTCCACCAGCCCGTTGTAGATGGCGGCGCCGCGCCCGGTGAAGAAGGGCGAGGCCGGAGCCCACGGGTGGAAGGTGAAGAGCTCGAGCTCCTTGCCGAGCTTGCGGTGGTCGCGCTTCTTGGCTTCCTCGATCTGCTTCAGATGCCTCTTGAGCAGCTTCGGGTTGGCGAAGGCGGTCCCGTAGATGCGCTGGAGCATCGGGTTCCGCTCGTCGCCCCGCCAGTAGGCGCCGGCCACGTGGGTCAGCTTGAAGGCCTGGAGGAAGCGGGTGCTGGGCACGTGGGGACCCTCGCAGAGGTCGACCCAGTCGCCGTGCCGGTACACCGAGAGCTCGCCCTCGAGGCGATCCAGGTGCTCGGACTTGTAGGTCTCGCCCATCGAGTCGAGGAGCTTCTTCAGCTCGTCGCGCTCGACGATTTCCTTCCGGAAGGGCACGTCGGCCTCGATGATCTTCTTCATCTCGGCTTCGATGGCGGCGAGGTCGTCCTCGGAGAAGGTCCCGCCGGGGCGATCGTAGTCGTAGTAGAACCCGTCCTCGGTCGCCGGGCCGAAGGCCACCTTGGTGCCGGGGAAGAGGCGCTGGACCGCGTCCGCCATCACGTGGGCGGTCGAGTGGCGGATGATCGCCAGGGCCGCGTCCTCGTGGGCTTGGATGGGCTCGATGGTCTCCGCGCCCTCGGGGACGGCGGAGTGCAGGTCCTTCACCTTCCCGTCCACGCGGGCGGCGATGACCTTCTTTCCGAGCTTCTCCTCGGCTTCGAGGTACTCGCGGAGATCGTTGGCGGCGCTCATTGCGGCTTCGTGCATCGCTTCGTCGGCTGGGGCATGGCTGCCCGGCCTCGATGCGGCTCGCGCGGGTTCCGTGACGGGGAGTGCTCGAAGGAGCGCGTCATCGGAGAGAGAAGAAGGGCACGACGCAAAGAGGCCGGACGACTCATCGAGTCGTCACGGAGGCAGTCGTGCGGGTCTTCTTCATCATCGGGGTTGGGTACAGCTTCCCGGGAAGGGAAGCGGTAGGCACGGGCAGGATTGAACTGCCGACCCCTACCGTGTCAAGGTAGTGCTCTCCCACTGAGCTACGTGCCTGAGGGGAGGCAGGAGATAGCCCCCGCCTCCGGGGGAGTCAAGTTCGAATTCGCATTCTCGGCGAACTTCGCGGCTCGCCCCCAGGAGACCATCGCCGCGCAGGGGCGACTTCGGGTAGCATCGCCGTCCGTGAATCTCACTCCCCCTACCTTCCGTGACGTGCTGCGCGCTTGGCCGGTCGTCCACCGCCACCTCTCGCGCACGCCGCTCTACCGCTACCCGCTCTTGAGCGCGCGCCTGGGCTTCGACGCCTTCGTGAAGCACGAGAACCACCTGCCCATCGGCGCCTTCAAGGTCCGGGGCGGCGTGAACCTCTTCGCGAACCTCTCGGACGCGGAGCGGCGGCGGGGCGTGGTCACCGCCACCCGCGGATCCCACGGGCTCAGCATGGCCTGGGCCGCGCGCCACTTCGGGAGCCGCGCGGTCATCTACGTGCCCAAGCGGAACAACCCGGAGAAGAACGCGATCATGCAGGCCATGGGCGCGGAGCTCTGCGAGCACGGCGACGACTTCGACGAGGCCTTCGAGGAGGCCACCTGCCGCGCCGAGAACGAGGGCATGCGCTACGTCCACGTGGCCAACGATCCCCTCCTCATCGCGGGCGTCGGCACCTACGCCATGGAGATCGCCGAGGACCTCCCCGACTGCGACGTGGTCATCGTCCCGGTGGGCGGCGGCAGCGGCCTGGCGGGCACGGTGCTGACCCTGCGCACCCTGCGGCCCGACATCGAGATCGTCGGCGTGTGGTCCGAGCGGGCCGACGCGCTCTACCGATCCCTCGAGAAGGGCGAGATGGTCTCCGTCGACGCGTCGGACACCTTCGCCGACGGCCTGGCGACCCGCACCGCCTTCGAGGTGCCCTTCAACATCGTGAAGGACAACGTCGACCGCATGGTGCGCGTCTCCGAGGACGAGATGCGCATGGCGGTCCGGATGGCCCTGGAGACGACCCACAACGTCGCCGAGGGCGCGGCCGCCGCCGCCTACGCCGCCGCCGAGAAGCTGAAGAGCGAGATGGCGGGCAAGAACGTGGTGCTGATCCACACCGGCCAGAACATCGATCGCGACACCCTCCGCTGGGCCCTGGGGCTCTACGACTTCGACGCCTGAGCTCGGCCCGGGGGGGCGTCGTTTTGCGCTCCCCGGGTGGGGTTGATAAAGCACCGCGCGATGGCCCAGCCGGAGAGCAACGAGCCGGCCGCAGCGGAGCCCGATCCGCTGTCGCGACCGCTTCCCTCGGTCGACATGCCGCTCTTGCGCGGTCAGGTCCGGGCGGCGCGCGCGCGCCGGGTGGCCTTCCTGGCCATGCTGGGCGTCGCCGCGGTGGGCTTCGCCGCCTGGGGCCTGTGGCGCACCGTCTCCGCCTGGCTCGACGAGCCCGAGGAGCCCCCGGTGCTGGCGTCGATCCCCCTGCCGGCGAAGGATCCCGAGGCCTACGCGCCGCCGGAGCCCGAGTTCGAGGACGAGACCGGGGACGACCTCAGCGTCGACGAGCCCGGTCCCGAGGTCGTCGAGATCGCGCCCGCCGAGGGCGGCGCCGCCCGCAGCGAGACCACCTTCGGCCAGTCCCTCGGGTTCCGCCCGGCCCTCCTGCGGGCCGGCCTGAGCAACGACGAGGCCATCGAGATCGAGCGCGCGGCCACCGACATCCTCGACTTCCGCCGCTGCCAGCCGAGCGACCGGATCGTCTTCGAGCGGGACGAAGCCGGGAAGCTGCTCAGCTTCGAGTACCACGACGAGACCACCAGCTACGTGAAGGTCAGCCACGACGGCGAGACCTACTCCGGCGAGCGGGTGGAGATCCCGGTGCGCCGGGATCTGGTGGTCCGGAGCGGGACCATCCGCACCTCCCTCGGCGAGGCGGTGATGGCGGCGGGCCTCGACCGCACCCACGCCGGGCTCTTCGTGGAGACCTTCGACAGCAAGGTGAACTTCGCCACCCAGGCCCGGGCCGGCGACGCCTTCCGGGTGGTGGTCGACGAGGAGTTCGTCGACGGGCGCCGGGTCGGCTACGGCCAGGTGCGGGCCATCGAGTACATCGGCGAGCGGGCCGGCACGCTGCGAGCCTTCTGGTTCGAGCCCAACGGGCGCCGCGGCGATTGGTACGGCGAAGACGGCCGCGCCATCCGCGGCGGCTGGCTGCGGATCCCCTGCCGCTACGACCGCATCAGCTCGCCCTTCGACCCGCGCCGCATGCACCCCATCCTGCGCCGCATCCATCCGCACAACGGCGTGGACTTCGCCGCGGCCACCGGGACCCCGGTCTACGCCGCGGCCGACGGAGAGATCACCTGGGCCGGCCCCAAGGGTCCCAACGGGAACCTGATCTCCATCCGCCACGCCGACGGGTACACCTCCCACTACGCCCACCTCCATCGCATCCAGCGCGGGATCCGCCCGGGCGTCGAGGTCGAGCAGCGGCAGCTCATCGGCACCGTCGGCACCACCGGGCGCTCCACGGGTCCGCACCTGCACTTCGGGCTGAAGCGCGGCGGCCGCTTCGTGGACCCCATGGCCGTCATCAACGGCCCCGGCCCCCGCCTCCCCGGCGGCCAGCTCGCCACCTTCCGGCGCGTGATGGCCGAGATGAACGAGAAGCTCGAGTCGGTCTCGGTCCGCGCGCCCACGCCGGCCGCCGCGCCCGAGGCCCGCGAAGAGGGCCCCTCCGAAGCCCTCGATTGACGCCCCGGAGCCCGGGTCGTGAACCTCGGGCCGCAGCTCTTCGTCGTGGGCTGAGGGGCGAGGGATTGAAAGGGGGGCCAACGCCCGTTAGGAAGGACACCGCCCCCTCGTGCGGGCGCTCTTGGCATGTCCGAATCTCTCCGTCAGCGGCTCGTCCCCGCCCTCCTCGCTCTCGCGCTGCTCGCCCTTCTCTTGGTCCGTATCGGGTCCTTCGGGATCTGGGACCCTTGGGAGCTCAACGCCGCGGACGCGGCGCGCAACCTCCTCGACGGCGAGGGCGTCGCCTGGAATCGGCCGCCCCTGGGCACCTGGCTGATCTCCACCAGCTTCGATCTCTTCGGGGTCAGCGAGTGGTCCGGCCGCTTCCCCGCCGTGCTCGGCGGCGTGCTGGTGTTGCTCGGCGCCTTCGTCTACGCGCGGCGCTTCGGCGATGGCCGCGCCGGGCTCTTCGCGCTGGTGGTCGCCGGGACCACGCCGCTCTTCCTCTTCAACTCCCGGCAGATGCTCGGCGACGCCGTGGCCATGGGCACCACCGGGCTGGTGGGGCTCGCCGCGGCGATGGTCGCGCTGCGGCCCCAGGCCGCCGAGACCCCGCGGCGCCGCTTCGGTTGGCCGGTGCTCCTCGCGGTGGCGATCCCCCTGGCCGTCTTGGCCGGCGGGGTCCTGCAGGGCGTCCTGCCGCCGCTCCTGGCGGTCGGCGGCGTCGCGCTCTTCCGGCCCATCGCCGGCGCGCGGCCGCGGCTCATCGGCGGTACGGTGGTCACCGTCCTCGCGCTCCTGGGCATCGTGCTGGTCGCCCAGGCGGTCTTCACCGACGCCGCCGGCTACAGCCTCTGGCTCGGCGGCGCCCCCCGCGGCGGCAACCCGCCCGGCTTCGACACCGGTCTGGAGCTGGTCTTCCACGCCTTCGCGCCCTGGAGCGCGCTGATCCTGATCGCCCTCGCGGCGCTCCTGCGCCCCGGCGTGGACGCCGAGGCCGCCGACGGCGCGCCCATCACCGAAGGCCGCCTGGTGCTGGTCCTCTGGGCCGCCCTGGCCTACGGCGTCCAGGTCCTCTTCACCTCGCGCTACGGCCCGACGACCTACCTGGCGGTGGTCCCTCTGGCGGCGGCGACGGCCCTCTTCCTGCGCGACGTGGAGCAGAGCGGCCGGGCGTGGTGGAGCGAGGCGGTCATCGGCGCCCTCTTCGTGGGTCTGCTGATCCGCGACTTCGCGCTCTACCCCTCGAGCCCCATCGACGGCCTGCCCCTCGAGGGCGTGGAGGTGCCGGAGATCTTCAACCCGCGGACCCGCTGGGCCGCGGTGCTCGGGCTCTTTGCCCTGGGGATCATCCTGGCCTTCATCGGCGGCGAAGACGCGGAGAAGCCCACGGTGCGGGCCACCGTCGGCCCCTGGCTGAAGGACCGCTGGAAGCGCGGCGGCGCGTTCCGCGTCTGGACCGCGCTCGGCGTGCTCTTCCTGGGCGCCTCGCTGATCTTCGGGGCCATCTGCTGGATCGGCGGGACCTCGCTCCCCCTGGCCTCCATCGGGATCCGGGTCGGCAAGGCCCTCGCCTTCCTGCCCGTCCTGGTCGCGGTGGCCCTCTTCGGGATCCCCTGGGCCCTCTACGGCGCCCGGAAGCTCGCCGCGACCCGCTGGCGCATGGCGCCTCTCCTCCTGGCCGGCGCCGTCGTGGGCGCCTACGCCAGCCAGGGGTTCCTGCCCGAGCTCAGCGCGCACTTCTCGCCCCGCGAGGTCTACGACACCTACAACGAGCTCCGCGCCGACGGCGAGCCCCTGGGCGAGTTCCAGGTCAGCGGGCGCGCGGCCGCCTACTACGCCGAGGGCGAGGTCCAGGAGCTGGCCACCCAGGGCGAGCTCCTGGAGTTCCTGGGCGCCGACGCGCGCCGCTGGGCGGTGGTGCCCACCGACGAGCTCCCCGCCTTGAACCGCGCCTACCGCGCCCAGGAGAGCCGGCACCTCTTCGTCGCCGACGCCCGCAGCGCGCGCATGCTCCTGGTGACCAACCAGGCCATCGAGGGCCGCGAGAACCAGAACTTCCTCCAGGACGCGGTCCTGGACTCCGAGCCCGAGGTCCAGCACCGGGTGGGCGGCAAGTTCGACGACCGCATCGAGCTCATCGGCTACGACCTCGACACGCCCCAGGAGGGCTTCGTGGGCGCCGGCCAAGAGGTCACCGTCACCTGGTACTGGCGGGCCCTCAACCGGATCCCCGGCTCCTACCAGATCTTCCTCCACGTCGACGGCATGGGGAACCGCATGAACGGCGACCACGAGCCGGTCGACGGGAAGTACCCGGTCCGCCTCTGGGACGAAGGGGACATCATCGTGGACCGGCAGGTCCTGCGGGTCCCCGCGAACTACCGGCCCGGTCCCTACACCTTCTGGATCGGCTTCTACAGCGGCAGCTCCCGGCTCCCGGTGACCGAGGGCCCCGAAGACGACGCCGACCGGCTGCGCGCCGGCATCGTGCGCGTCCGGTGACGGCGCCCGCCCTCCCCTCGGCCACGGTGGTCCTCCGCCGGGGCCCGGAGGTCCTGCTGGTCCAGCGGAGCAGCGCGCTACGCAACTACGCCGGCATGTGGGTCTTCCCCGGCGGGCGCGTGGACGCCGTCGACGCCCACGCCGATCCCCTGGTCGCGGCCCGGCGCGCGGCCGCCCGGGAGCTCGCCGAGGAGACCGGCGTTCGCCTCGACCCCGCCGCGCTCCGGCCCCTGGCCCGCTGGACCACGCCGGTCGAACGCAGCCGGCGCTTTCGCGCGTGGTTCTTCCTCGCCGACGCGACCACGGACGCCGTGGTCCAGGTGGACCAGCAGGAGATCGTCGGGCACCGCTGGGTCGAGCCGGTCGCGGCCCTCGAGCGCCAGGCCGCCGGCGAGTGGATCCTGCCGCCGCCGGTCTTCGTCACCCTCACGGCGCTGGGAGCCGGCATCGACGAAGCCGCCGAGCCGCTGCTCTACGACCCGCGGACGGCGCCGGTGGACGGCGGCCACGTGAGCCTCTACGCGGGCGACGCCGGCTTCGAGAGCGGCGACGCCGCGCTCCCCGGGGCGCGGCACCGGCTCTGGATGGACGGTCCCCGCTGGCGCTACGAACGGGGCGGCTGAACCCGCCGCCCTTTTGGATTTGCAGGCGGGACGGTTTTCGTGGTTCGTTCCCCCCGATGGGCGAGGCAGACACGGGCGGCGACGATCGCCGGATCCACGAGCGGTTTTCCGCGCGGATCGCGGTGGACGTGCACTCGGACGGTCCCTCCGGGGACCACTTCCTCTTCGCCTACATCGAGAACATCTCGGAGATGGGCATCTTCGTCCGCACCGACGATCCCCTGCCGCCGGGCACCGAGCTGACCCTCCGCTTCACCGCCGGCGAAGAGCGCATCGAGCTCGACGGAAGCGTGATGTGGATCAACCCGGTCCGGGAAGACGGCGACAACCCCAACCCGGGCATGGGCGTCCGCTTCGACTCGCTGAGCCCCAACGACCGCGAGCGCATCGTGGATCTGGTCCGCGCGGTCGCCTACCTCAACGAAGACTGAGCTCCGCGCCGTTCAGGCGGCGAGCCAGGGGATGCGCCGCGGGGCGTGCATGAAGCTCGCGCAGGGCGCCAGGGCCTCGAAGGCGTCTTCCAGCTCGTCGTCGATGCCGCAGAGGAGCTCGGAGACCTCCCACACGTTGACCTGATCGCCGAGGTCCTCTTCCCAGGTCAGCAGGCACTCCACCCAGACCTGCTCCTCCTGGACCTGCGGTCGGACGCGGGGCAGGGGCGGCGGGAGCGCCTTGAGGGAGCCGGCGAGGATCGAGCGGAGGAGCGAGTCGCCGTGGTCGAAGGAGATGCCCATGCCCGGATCGAAGCCCGGCGCCGGCGCGGCCTCGGTGCGGTTGACCCGGCCCAGGATGCACAGGGGCTCACCGAGGCGCGGCGGGGTCAGCTCGATGACCACCTCGTCGCCGGGCTCCAGGAGGATGTCGCTGACCGCGAAGAGCCCGTCGGCGCTGATGTCACGGATGCGGAAGGGGATGGGCTCGCCGTAGACCTCCGAGAGAACGGTGCACTCGAGATCGACGGCGTGGCGCCGAGCGGCGCGACGATGGGGCTGGACCTGGACCGACTGAAGCATGAAGCGGCTCCTCCTGCCCACAACGTCCTACATGTGTGCTCGCGGACCAAGAAAGTGGTTCGCGGCGCGGGGGTGGGCCCCTCGGCCCCGAGTCAGACGTCGATGTCTTCGGCGTCGACGCTGGGGGCCTCGGCCATGATGAGCTGGTAGCGCGGGGCCGCGTCCTTGCCCATCAGGTCCGCGAGGACCTTGTCGGTCTCCAGCGGGTCGTCGATGGTCACCTTGAGCGCGCGGCGACGCCGCGGGTCCAGGGTGGTCGCCTTGAGCTCTTCGGGGGGCATCTCGCCGAGACCCTTGAAGCGGCTGACCTCGGCTTTGACGTTCTTCGGGAGCCCCTCGAGGATCTCGTCGCGCTCGGCCTCGTCGAGGGCCCAGTGCGTGTCCTTGCCGGCGTTGATCCGGTAGAGCGGCGGCTGCGCGATGTAGACGTGCCCCTCGCGGATGAGCGCGGGCATCATCCGGTAGAAGAAGGTCAGCATCAGGGTCGCGATGTGGTGGCCGTCGCTGTCGGCGTCCATCAGCAGGAAGACTTTGCCGTAGCGGAGCTTGCCGATGTCGAAGCTCTTGCCGATGCCGCAGCCGAGCGCGGTCACCACGTTCTGGAGCTCCTTGTTGGCCAGCACCTGCGCCTTGGACGCGCGCTCGCTGTTGAGCACCTTGCCGCGGAGCGGGAGGATGGCCTGGGTCTTCCGATCCCGGCCCTGCTTGGCCGAGCCGCCGGCCGAGTCACCCTCGACCAGGAAGAGCTCGCTGATGTCCGGGTCGGTGCTCTGACAGTCGCTGAGCTTGCCCGGCAGGTTGAGCCGGTGGCTCACCGCCGACTTGCGGGTGACCTGCTTGCTGGCCGCGCGGCTGGCCTCCCGGGCCCGGGCGGACAGCACGGCGCGCGCCACGATGTTGTCGGCGCTCGACTTGTTGTGCAGGAGCCACTGCTCGAGGTCGGTGCGGATGGCGCCCTCGACCTGGCCGGCGACCTCCCGGTTGTTCAGCCGGGTCTTGGTCTGCCCCTGGAACTGGGGCTCGGCCACGTAGACGCTGACGATGGCCACCAGGCCCTCGCGGATGTCCTCCGCGGTCAGCTTCACCCGGGTCTTGATCTTGTTGGCTTCGATGTAGGTCCGCAGCGCCTTGTTCAGCGCCTGCTTGAAGCCGGAGTCGTGGGTGCCGCCGTTGTGGGTGGGGATGCCGTTGGCGAAGGTCTCGATCTTCTCGTCCGGCGACTCGGTCCACTGCAGCGAGACCTCGAGGCGGACGTCGTCCGCGCCGCTGGGCTCGTACTCCAGCTTGTAGGGCTCGGGGTGGACCGCCGGCTTGCCACTCTCCTGGATCCGCCGCTGCACCAGCTCGACGATGCCCTCGGGGTGGAAGAACTCCTCGCGGTTGCCCTTCTCGTCCTTGAAGACGATGCGCAGGCCCTTGTGCAGGTAGCTCTTGGCCTCGAGGCGCTCGCGGATCTTGCCGGAGTCGAACTTCTCCCGCTTGCCGAAGACCTCCGCGTCGGGCCGGAAGTGAATCTGGGTCCCGCGCTTGCTGGTCTTGCCGCCCTTCTTCAGCTTGGTGACCGGGCGGCCGCGCTCGTAGCTCTGCTCGTAGGCGATGCCGTCGCGCCAGATGGTCGCCGTCAGGCTGTCGCTGAGCGCGTTGACCACGCTGGACCCCACGCCGTGGAGACCGCCGGAGACCTGGTAGCTCTTGCCCTCGAACTTACCGCCCGCGTGGAGCGTGGTGAGGATCAGCTCCAGCGCCGAGCGCTTGTGCTTGGGGTGCTTGTCGATGGGGATGCCGCGGCCGTTGTCGGCCACGGTCGCGCCCCGGAGATCCTTGTCGAGCTCGACCTCGATCTTGTTCGCGTGCCCGTTGATGGCCTCGTCGACGCAGTTGTCGACGATCTCCCAGAGCAGGTGGTGGTACCCGGCGGAGTCGGTGCCGCCGATGTACATCGCCGGCCGCTTGCGGACCGGCTCGAGCCCCTCGAGGACCTCGATGTCCGACGCGGTATAGGTGGTCATTGCTCGTGCCTCTCGCGAAGGGAGCCCCGGTTCTCGCGCGCCATCATTCGTCCTCGGGCGCCGGGAAGCCGGGCAGCGTGGGTTCCTGGTGGACGATGCCCTCGAGCTGGCCGCGCTTGAAGAGCTGGAAGCCCTTGCCGCCGCGGCTCACGGTCTCGTACTTGCGCGTGGTGATGCGGTACTCGCTGCCGCCGGCGCGCTGCACGATGAAGGCGTCCGAGTCGCCCCGGAGGAGCTGGGCGCCGATGAGCTCGTCGTTCTTCTGGAGCTTCATCAACATCACGCCCTTGCCGGCGCCGGCGAGCACCGAGACCTCCTCGGCGGTGGTGACCAGCGCGCGGCCTTCCTTGCTGGCCCCGGCGAGGGCGTCGCCCTCCTCGGTGACCGCCACGTAGATGACCTCGTCGCCCTTGGGCGGGCGCGCGTACTTGCGGCCCGAACGGGTCGAGGGATCCCGGTGACTCCGTAGGGAGAAACGCAGGCAGTAGCCCTTCTTGGTCACCGCGACCGCCAGCGGCTCCTCCGGCTCCTCGGCGTCCTCGCTGGGCTCGGGCACGTCCAGGAAGCGCTCGTCGAAGCAGAGCATGGCCACGATGCGCTCGCCGTCCTTCATCTTGAAGAGCGACTGGACCGGCACGCCGTAGCCGGTGGTGTGCGGGATGTCGACGACGCGGGTCACGTAGCAGGCACCGGTGGAGCTGAAGAGCGCCAAGGGGCTGCGGGTGGAGCCGGCGGCGACCTCGAGCACGAAGTCGCCGTCGCGGACCCGGGTGGTGCTCACGTCGCGGACCCGCTGCTGCCGCTTGATCCAGCCCTGCTGGGTCAAGACGACCATCGCGTCCTCGTCGACGATGAAGGCCTCCGGATCGAACTCCGGCTCGTCGAGCTCCTTGAGGATCTCGGTGCGCCGGCCGTCGACGTAGGTCTGCTCGAGCTCGTGGAGCTCGGCGCGGATGAGGTTCCAGCGCGCCTCCTCGCTGCTGAGGAGCGCCTGGAGCCGCTTGGCTTCCTTCTTCTTCGCCTCGAGCTCCTCGCGGAGCTCCAGGATGGAGAGCTTGGCCAGGCGGTGGAGCCGGAGCTCGAGGATCGCGTCGGTCTGGATCGAGTCCAGCTCGAAGCGCTTCATCAGCTTGTCGGCCGCATCCGCCTTGTTGTCCGAGCGCCGGATGATCCGGATGGTCTCGTCCAGGGCGTCGAAGATGGTGATGAAGCCCTCGAGGATGTGGATCCGCTCGAGGAGCTTGCGCAGGTCGTACTCGATGCGCCGCGTGACGACCTCCAGCCGGAAGTCGAGGAAGAAGCGGAGCATCTCGCGCAGGTCGAGGCGGCGCGGCGCGGCCACGTCCGGGCGCCGGGTGGGCACCAGGCAGGTGAGGTCCACCGAGACCGTCGTCTGCATCGGCGTGTTCTTGTAGAGGTACGCCATCACGAGCTGCGGGTCGGTGCCCTTCTTGATCTCGCAGACGATGCGCGTGTCGTCGGTGGACTCGTCCCGCACGTCGATCAGCGGGGGCATCTTCTTGCCGGCGATGGTCTCGCCGATCTTCTCCACCACGCTCCCCCGCTTCACGTCGTAGGGGATCGAGGTGATCACCAGGAGCGGGTTGTCGCGCTTGCTCTCGGGCTCCTCGAGCTGCCAGGTGCCCCGGAGCTTCAGCGTGCCCTTGCCGGTCTCGTAGACCTTGGCGATCTCCTCCTTGGAGCTGATGAGCTCGCCGCCGGTGGGGAAGTCGGGGCCCTTCACCGTGCGCAGGAGGTTCCGGACGCTGATCGTCGGGTCGTCGATCATCCGGATGGCGGCCTTGAGCACCTCGCCGAGGTTGTGCGGCGGGATGGCCGTCGCCATGCCCACGGCGATGCCCTGGACGCCGTTGACCAGCAGGTTCGGGAAGCGCGCCGGCAGCACGACGGGCTCGTTCTGCGTGCCGTCGTAGTTGGGCCGGAAGTGGACCGTGTCCTTGCCCAGCTCCTCCAGGAGCTCGATGGCCACCTTCTGGAGCTTGGCCTCGGTGTAGCGCATGGCCGCCGGGGCGTCGCCGTCGGGGCTGCCGAAGTTGCCCTGCCCGTCCACCAGCGGGACCCGCATGGTGAAGCTCTGGGCCATGCGGACCATGGCGTCGTAGATGGCGGTGTCGCCGTGGGGATGGAACTTGCCCATCACCTCGCCGACGATGGCCGCGCACTTCCGGTAGCGGCCCTCCGGGCGCAGCCGCATCACCGCCCACATGGCGTAGAGGATGCGGCGCTGCACCGGCTTCAGGCCGTCGCGGACGTCGGGCAAGGCGCGGCTGGAGATGACGCTGAGCGCGTAGCTCAGGTATCGCCGCTGCATCTCCCCGGCGAGCGAGGCGTCTTCGTACGTGGCGGCGATCAGATCGAGCTGTTCGTCGGCCTTCTTGGTGCTCTTGCGTCTTCTGGCCATTCCAACGGGGGCGCGGAGGATCCTGTGCGGACGTTCACCTTCCGGGCGGCCATCGCTTATCAGCAGTCGGGCCCGCTCGACAAGGATCGACGGCGATACCGCGCCCGTCCGCCGACGTTTCCGGCGTGTCCCGCGTCGAGGTCAGCGCCCGGGGGCGGTCCTCAGCGCCAGGTGATGGTCCAGACCCAGGCGGTGGGGTCGCCGCCCTCGGTCACCCGCACGTTCTGGGCGCCGGTGAGCTCGACCGCGCCCGCGGTCCAGCCGGCGATGGCGGCCCGGAGGGCGGCCGGAAGGGTCGGATGGCCCTCGACCACGATGCGGACCGAGCGGTCGGAGAGGCGCTCCGTTCGGGCGTGCCCGGTGTCGTGGTAGCGCTCCCAGATCTTGGCCGTGCGCTCGATGAGCGAAGGGACGCTGATCAGGCGCACCAGGAAGCGGTAGACGCCCTTGAGGTTGTGGCGCGCGCCCTCGCGGCCGAACTCGCGCAGCGGCCGGGGCTCGCCCGGAAAGGCGATGGGAACCGCCGTCGCGTAGATGCGCGCCGCCTGGTCTACCGGCATCCACTCCGTGGCGGTGACGCGGCGGAAGACCTCCGCGTCCCGGGCGTCGAGCGCGTCCAGGGCTGCGCCCTCCAAGCTCTGGTCCCGCAGGCGCTGACGGAGATGGACGAGGGGGACGGCTTTGTACTTGGGCAGAGAGGCTCCAGACCGGCGGGGTCGCCGGGCTTTGGATTATGGGCGCTCGGGGCTCGGAGACCAACGGCCCCTTCGGTGGGCAACCGCGAGAGGGCGAACGCCCGGCAGACGACCTCGAGCCCCCCGGACCGCTCACGTCCTCGGCGAGTGACGGCGGGGCGTCTCGCGCGACGGAGGAATGAACGGGGCCGCTCGCCCGTCGATCCACGACCTCATGTCGACCTTCCTCCTGATCGCCATCGCCGTCCTCCTGCTCACGCTGCTCTTCGGCGTGTACGTCTTCCGGCGCGCCCGCCGGACCTTCCGACTGGGTCGCTGGCCCAGCCTCGTGCTGGGCGCGGCCATCCTGCTCGGGCCGGTGGCGCTGGTCGTCGGGCGGATGCGGGTCCTGGGCCCGGACTTCGAGGTGGGTACGGCGCTGATCGGCGCCGCGCTGACCCTGGGGACCATCTTCGCCGCGGTGCTCCTCTTCCACGTGGACATCGCCCGCGGGCTGGCGGCCCTGGCGGCTCGCTTCTGGCCGGACCGGGGGGACGCTCGGGACGAGCGCGCGATCCCGGCGGCGGCCGACGCCCAGGACGCGGCGCGTTCCGAGACGGCGGCCCTCGACGCGGAGGTCCCGGCGCCCGCGCGACCCGACGCCAAGCGCGACGCCGCCCCCGACGCCGCCCACGACGCCGCCCCCAATGCGCCGGCGCCGGACCCCCTCCTCTCCCGCCGCGAGCTCTTCGGGCACTTCGCCTCCGGCGGCGCCCTGGTCCTCGGCGGCAGCCTGGGCGGGTACTCGGCCTTCTTCGGGCGCCACGACTACGCCGTCGAGGAGCTGGTGGTCGCCCTCCCCGGGCTCCCGGCCACCCTGGAGGGCTTCACCCTGGTGCAGCTCTCGGACATCCACATCGGCCGCTTCGTCGGCGACTGGGAGCTCCGCGCCGCCGAGCGCTTGGTCCGCGACGCGCGGCCGGACCTGATCGTGCTCACCGGCGACCTGGTGGACCACGAGCCCCAGTACGCCCCGCGCCTCGGCGAGCTGGTGGAGCGGCTCGGTCCGCTCGCTCGCCACGGGGTCACCGCGGTGCCCGGGAACCACGACTACTACTCGGGCATCGACGAGGTCCTCGGTGCGCTGCGGCGCGGCGGCGCGCGGGTGCTGCGCAACGAGGGCGTGGTCATCGGCGACGGCGGCGGCGGCTTCGCCCTCCTGGGCGTCGACGACCTCTGGGCCGGCGGCCACGGCCAGCCGATTCCCGGTGGACCCGGCCCGGACCTCGACCGCGCCATCGGCATGGTCCCGCCGGACCTCGGCCGGGTCCTCCTCTGCCACCAGCCGGAGTTCTTCCACCACGTCGCCGCGGACATCCAGCTCCAGCTCAGCGGCCACACCCACGGCGGCCAGGTGACCCTGGGCTACGAGCCCGCCGGGCTGGTGGTGCCCTACGGCTACGTCGAGGGCAGCTACCACCGCCACGGCGGCCAGCTCTACGTGAACCGCGGCTTCGGCACCGCGGGGCCCCCGGCTCGCCTGGGCGCGGCCCCCGAGGTCACCCGGGTGATCCTCACCCGCGCCTGAGGACAGAAAACGCTCCGCCGTACCCCAAGCGGGTGAGGCGGGATCCGGCCAGCGATGCTAGTCGGCGGGCCATGCTTCGCTTCGTCCTCCTCGGCCTCCTCGTGGGCGCCTGCGCCCCGGCCCGATCCACCACGCCCAGCGGCGAGACCGTGGCCGCCGAGCCGGCCCCCAGCGCCTATACCTTCCCCGAGCGGGACCGCCTGCGGTCCGCCCTGGACTCCGCGCCGGCCCCGGACCGCATCTTCGACGCGGACGGACGGAGCGACGCGCCCTGGACCCTGGAGGTCACCCTCCCGCCGCTCCCGGAGCAAGCGCCCCACGAGGCCGAGTCCGGCCCCGGTCGCCTGGTGACCGAGCTGACCGCCGCCCGCGCCGCCACCGCCACCGACGGCGCCCAGTGTCTCGCCGCGGCCTTGGCCGCCCACGTGACGACCCACGGCGGCCGGCCCTCGGAGAGCCGCCGCGGCTTCATCGCGTCGCGCTGCGGCGTGGTGTCCCCGCACATCGAGGTCTACGGGCGCGGCTGGAGCGGCGTCTCCGATGGGCCCGACGCCGCGCTGTGGGCCCAGGTGCAGGGCGAGGTCCGGCCGTGGGCGGAGAGCCAGGTCCCCGACGCGCCGGCCCACGTCGGCCTGGCCATGGCGCGGAGCGGCGACCAGGCCGCGCTGGTCCTGGTGGTGGAGCGCCCGCGGGTGCAGCTCGAGACCGTCCGTCCGATGCCCGACGAGAGCGGCGAGAAGGTGATCGTGCGCGGGCGCCTCCTGATGCCCACCGCGACGGTCCAGGGCTTCGTGAACCAGGGCCCGGTGGGCGTCGCCCGCTGCCATCCCCTGCCCGGCCTGACGCTGCCGGAGTTCGCGCTGGAGTGCCCGATGGACGGCGCGGACGCGGTGGCCCGCATCGACGTGATGGCCTACGCGCCCAACCGCGCGCTCGGGGAGCCGGCGGCCCATCTCCTGGCCCGCCGCCCCGACGCCGACGTGCGCGCCCAGGCGCTCCCCGACGTGGGCGAGCCCGCCCCCGCGACGGACGCCGAGACCTTCGCGCGCCTCCTCGTGGAGCGGGTCAACGGCCTGCGCGCGGCCCACCGCATGCGGCCTCTGGAGCTCGCCGAGGCGCAGAGCGCGACGATGACGCCGGCCATGGGGCACTTCTTCGCGCCGGACACCCAGCCCGAGGTCCACGACCTCATCGCGCTGACCATGCTCGCCGGGTGGGAGGTCGGGGGCACCATCGCCGACGCCATCCTCGCGGGGGGCTCCGCCGAGACCCGCGACGCGGCCCAGTGGCTCGCGCGCTCGCTGGACCGCCCGATGATGCGCGCCACCCTGATGGACCCCGAGGCCAACCGGCTGGCGATCGCGTCGGTCGTCGAGGAGGGCGGCATCGCCGCGATGGCCGCATCCTACGAGCTCTACGATCCCGCGCGCTCGCCCTTCGGCCAGGGCGCGCAGCGCATGCTGGAGCGCATCGCCCGGGAGCGCGCCGCCCGGGGGCTCCCCCCACTCCAGGAGATCCCCGATCCCCAGGGGCAGCTGGCCGCCGAGGTCGACCGCGCCCGCACCGGCGGCAAGGCGCCGAACCTGGTGCTCCAGGCCGCGCTCCAGCGCGCCTCGCGCGAGTGGGGTACCTCGGTCCAGGGCATGGTGGCCCACGTCGGCGGCGACCCCTACGAGAACGAGGTGCCCGCCGAGCTGCTGCAGCCGGGGCCGCTCCGCCTCCAGGCCGCCTCCACCTTCATCCAGCCCGAGGGCTCGCCCTGGGGCCAGTGGCTGGTGGTGCTGCTCGTCGCGCAGTGAGCCGCGGGGCGGCGGGTTCCCGAATGGCCCCGCCCTGCTGACTCGTCGGCGGCGGCTACCGGCGCTCGAGCAGGTTCAGCAGGCGGTGGGCCCGGGGGTCGTCGGGGCTGAGCACCAGGATCTGCTCCAGCGCGGCGCGCATGCCGACCACGTTGCGACGCTCGAAGAGCTGCCGTGCGAGGCGGAAGAGGCAGTCGACGGCCGGCTGCTCCTGCCCGTTCTCCAGGTGGAACTCGGCGATGCGCCGGAGGAGCAGGAGATCGAGCGGGTACTCCCGCTGCAGCCGCTCGAAGCGCTGGGTGACCTCGCCGTCGTGGCCGTAGCGCATGAGGACCTGCATGTCGTCCATCAGGCGCTCGAGCTCCCGGGGCGGCATCTCGCCGTCCTCGCTGGCCTCCTTGGGTCCGGGCGCCGGGGGGCGCACCGCCTGGACGTCGGGGACGAGCTTGATGGCTTCGTGGCGCGCGGTGTCGTCGCTGGGGACCGGGACCACCGTCTCCCAGGAGCTCTCGTCCATGAAGGCCACCTCGTCGTTCCAGTGGCCTTGGTCCTCGGGGGCGTCCAGGGGCACCGTCTCGCTGAGGTCGAAGCGCTCGAAGCGGGCCTCGGCGAAGACCGCCGCGTCGGCCGCGCCGAAGGGCGCGCGGGTGGTGCGCGCCTGCTTGCCGAGCGTGTTCGCGTTGCGGACGAAGGCGGCGAAGATGGCTTCGACGTCGCGGGCCCGGAGGAAACGTTCGGTGGCGGTCGACAAGGCGCGGCGACTCTAGCAGCCGCGGTCGCCGCGACCAACCGGGCGCCGGAGACCAGCTGCCGCAGGCCCTCCGCGGCGGGCGTCTCCGCCGGGCTCAGCTCAGCGGGATGTCGCGGAGGCGGTCTTCGGCCCAGTCGAGCACGTCGAGGTTCTCCGCGAGCTCCTCGGTCGGGTAGCAGAGCGAGTCGATGCGCTCGAGGGCCTCGTCGCCGGCGCCGTAGGCCACCAGCTCGCGCACCCGCTCGATGAGCGGCGAGAGCGCGGCGGGGCGCATCCGAGGGAGCACCAGCGCGAAGCGGCGACGGTAGAGGAAGACCATGTCCGTCCGGCGCAGTCGCTCGGTGACCGCGTCGAGCACCGAGCTGTAGACTCCCTCGCTCACGCCCTTGACCATGGTGATGACCACCACCGCGAAGCTGTCGCCGTAGCGGTCCGCGAGGTTCACCTGCTCGCGGAGGCGCTTGCGGAAGTAGCGCCCCTCCAGGACCCGGGCGGTCTCCTGGCCGGTCCCGTGGACCGCGGTCTCCAGCACGTCGCGCAGGTCCTCCGGGGTCCAGTCGCGGTTCGGCGAGATCTCCCGGGCGGCCTTGGTGAGCATGCGCGCGAAGCGCTGGGCCACCGCCGGATTGGCGCAGAGCCGCGCCAGATCGCCGTCCTCGATTGCGGACTCGTCCTCCTCGTCGAGAAGGGGCTTCACGGCCTCCGTGACGGTGGTCATCTCGGCCGGAAGGCTAACACGAGGCGTATGCCGATGGTTAATTCCGTGCCTCCCCAGCCGGGGACACCTGCCTTGGGGAGCGGGGACCTCAGGGGTTGGCCGGGCAGCTGCGGGCGCCGAGGCCGTCGAAGGTGTTCGCCGGCTCACCGACCCAGCCCGCGGACGGGTCGAAGGCGTCGGAGAGGTCGGTGTCCGGGGTGGCCGGGCAGGCGCGCCGCAGGGTCTGGTCCAGGGTGGAGAGGCCGCCGCCGCTCCACTCGGTTCCCACCGTGCCGTCGGTGGAGCCGAAGCTGTCCACCAGCTCGCCGCCGCAGCGGAGCCCGTAGGCCTCGTTGCCGTTGTGGTTCAACTGGGTGCCCTCGTTGGAGTCACAGAGCGCGGGCATCGCCGTCGCCAGCTCCGTGTGGCAGAGCACGAAGGTGCCCCCATCGGCCAGGGTCCCGGTGGGCATGAAGATGGGCGAGGCCACCGCGCCCCCGTTTCGGTAGAGCTCGAGCTGGCACATCCCCAGATCCACCGGGCCGCCAGTGCCGTTGTAGAACTCGATGGCCTTCAGGTTGCCCGACGAGGGCTCCACGTACTCGCTGATGATGAGCCCGGTGAACCCGGTGGGCGGTCCTAGGTCGGGCATCGTCATGTCCACGGGGTCGGGCCCGAGGTCGGGGTCGGGACCGAGGTCCACCGGGTCCTCGCCCATGTCGTCGGTCCCCATGTCCCCCTCGGGCACGTTCATGTCCGGGGTCCCCATGTCCTCGATGGGGTTCATCTGCTCGCAGGCGCCGTTGAGGCAGTAGTTGGTCTCGCCGACGCAGGCCACGTCCAGGCAGTCGCGGCGGAGTTCCACGGTGACCTCCACGGTCTCGCCGCTGACGAAGCGGGTCTCCACGATGCGCTTGATGCGCTCGGCGCCCTCGAAGCGGCCCCACACGGTGATCCGCAAGCCCTCGCCGTTGGACCCGGCGCCGGGCAGGATGGCCAGGCTGGCGGGCAACACGTCGGGCGCGAAGAGGCGGTCGGTCACGCGACCGGAGCTCATGCCCACCGCGCGGATCCGGATCTCGTCGATCTCCGAAGGGTAGAAGACCTCGCTGGATTGGACCTCGAGGAGGACGGCGGTGTCGTCCGCACAGCCCGCGGTCATCAGGAGCAGCAGCGCGAGAGAGCGAAGGAAGCGCATCGGCCCCGATGCTAGCTCAGATCGCGGAGCGGGGCCGCCCGACGTGCAAAGCCGCCGGATTTCGCTATCACGCTCGCTCCCGTGCGAGGACCCCTGCCGCTGCTGCTCCTGCTCCTCTCGCTGCCCGCGCTGGGCTGCGAGGAGCCTCCGCCTTCGCCCGCCGAGACCGCGCCCGAGCCGGAGCCCGAACCGGAACCGGAGCCCGAACCGGAGCCCTTCGTGGAGCACACGGTCACCGAGGGGCAGACCCTCTGGGACATCTCGCGGGCGTACGACGTCCCGGTCGACGCCATCATGGAGGAGAACGAGATGCGCCCCCGGGACGTGCGGCGGATGAGCAAGGGGCTCGTGCTGCGCATCCCCGGCGCCACCGCGCCCGCCGAGGTCACCCGCCGGGAGATCCCCACCCTGGAGGATCTGCCCGAGCTGGAGGACGGCGCCTACCACTTCCTCGGCGACGGCCAGACCCTCTGGGACCTGGCGGCCACCTACGACCTCTCCATCGCCGAGCTGATGGACCGCAACGAGCTCGACGACGAGGGCGTGCGGATGCTGCGCCCGGGGCAGCCGGTGATCATCCCCGGCATCGACCAGGACGACGTCAAGGAGCCCGAGGAGCGCGAGGCCCGCGCCAGCCGCGGGCAGCGGCACACGGTGCAGCGGGGCGAGACCATCTGGGATCTCGCGCGGAGCTTCCGGGTCTCGGTCGCGCAGCTCATGGCGGCCAACGGGTTGGACCAAGCCGGCGCCGCGGACCTCCGCGAGGGCGCCCGCCTCTACATCCCCGCCGGCCGCTCGGGCACCGGCGAAGAGCGCGAGCTCACCGGTCGCCAGCGCCGCGCGCTGCAGCTCGCCGGGCGCCTGGGGCTCGGCACCCGGGAGGCGGCCAGCAAGCTGATGCGCGGTCAGGTCGAGCGCCGCTGGATCCGCGCCGCCCGCGGCAACCCCAACCGGCTGCCGGGCACCCTGCGCTGGCCGGTGAGCAACGGGCGCTTCGTGCGCGGCTTCGGCTCCGGCGAGGGCGGGTACCACCAGGCCGTGGACATCACCGGCGACATCGGCTGGAACGTGCGCGCCTCGGCCGCGGGCATCGTGGGCTACTCCGGCGACGACATCCCCGGCTACGGGAACATGGTCCTGGTGATCCACACCGGCGGCATGGTGACCATGTACGCCCACAACTCGGTGAACTTCGTCGTCGCCGGCGAGCGGGTCCCCGCCGGCGCGGTGCTCGCCGAGCTGGGCTCCACCGGCATCAGCCGCGGCCCCCACGTGCACTACGAGATGATGGTGAACGGGCAGAACTGCGACCCGGCCACCCTCTTCCGCCCCGGCGTGCGCCACGCCTCGCGGCTGGCGCGCATCCCGCGGGAGACCTGGACGAACCCCGACGAGCGCCCGGAGGGCGTGCAGTGCGGCCGGCGGCGGCGGCACCCGCGGAGCCGCTGGGTCGTCAACGAGTAGCCGCGGATCGCGGTGGCGGGTCGAGCGGTCGCGGGATCGAGCGGTGGCCGGTCGAGCGGTCAGCCGTCGCGGGATCGAGCGGTAGCCGGTCGAGCGGTCAGCCGTCGCGCGTCGTGCGCACCAGCGGCGCCTCGAACGCCGGGAAGAGGGACTCCACGTCCAGGAAGTTGGCCATCTCGGCGATGCGCTCGCCGCGGAGCTCCAGCACGATGACGGCCCAGGCGTGGTAGGCGCCGTCGTCGCCCGCCCGGTAGTGCAGGAAGGCCGGCGACCCCGACGCCCGGGTGGGCACGAGAAGCGAGCCCGCGCAGCCGCCCCCGCGGAGCCGGAACCACTCGCGCAGGGACTCCCGCCCGCGGAGCCAGAGGTCGTAGGGCGGCATCGAGAGCACCGCATCCTCGTGCATCAGCGCGCAGAGCTCGTCCGGGTCGTAGTCCTCGAAGGCGCTGACGAAGCGCTCCACCAGGCCGATCTGGCTCGCGCTCAGCGGCGCCCCGGAGGCCGCCTCGCCGAGCCCGCCCAGCTTGGCCCGGGCGCGCTGGAGCGCGCTGTTCACCGAAGGCACCGTGGTCTCCAGGGTCGTCGCCGTCTCGTCCGCGGAGAGCCCCACGACCTCCACCAGCAGGAGCGCCGCCCGCTGCTTCGGCGGCAGGTGCTGCAGCGCGGTCACGAAGGCCAGCCGGACCCGCTCGCGGACCCGGACGCGCTCATGGGGGTCCGCCGCCATCGGCATCACCCGGGCATCGGGGATGGGCTCGAGCCACTCGCGCGCCGGGCGCGTGCTCAGCGGGTCGTGGGGGGTACCCGCCGGCGCCAGGGACATGGGGCGCAGCCGCCGCTGCCGCTGGGCCAGGGCCGTCAGGCAGACGTTGGTGGCGATGCGGTGCAGCCATCCCGCCAGCGCGGCCTCGTCGTCCACCTGGTCCCGGTGGCGCCAGGCGCGCACCAGCGTCTCCTGCACCGCGTCGTCGGCGTCGGCGACGGAGCCGAGCATGCGGTAGCAGTGGCCGGTGAGCGCCTGCCGATGGGCCTCGAGGGCGCCGATCGGGTCGCCCGGGTCGATGGGGGCGTTCGGCTCGGTGGGATCGATCGGGTCGATGGCCGCCACCGCGCTCAGTTGGGGCTCATGCAGTTGAACATCCAGCACACCCCGTAGCGGTCGCACATGGCGCCCAGCTTACCGCCATAGAAGGTGTCGTGGATGGGGTGCACCACCTCGCCGCCCTCGGCGAGGGCCGCGAACTGTCGCTCCATCTCGGGCACGTCGTCGCAGTCGAGGGCGATGGACACGTGGGACCCGGGCGCCGAGGGCCGCTCCTCGGAGCCATCGCTCAGGAAGAGGACCGCCTGGCCCACCAGGATCTCGGCGTGGACCACCCGGTCCTTCATGGCGTCGGGGCAGGTGCTCATCACCTCGCCGAAGGTCTGCAGGGTCTTCACCTCGGCGCCCAGGGTCTCGACGTAGAACTCGGCGGCTTCCTTCGCGCGGCCGTTGAAGAAGACATAGGGGGTCGCGGACTTGATGGTCATGGTCTCTCTCCTCATCCCCGCGGGTTCGTTGCGGGGTTCACGAAGAGAAGACTCGCGGGCTGCCGCCCAATCATCGGTCGGCCCGCGTTTTCTCGCTCGGCGTGCCCGATGCCCCGCCCGGCGAGGGCGCGCCGATGCGTCTCCAGCTCCTCCACCCGCGCGTCCATGGCGGGCCACGCTAGCGCGCCCGCCGGGGTGGATGACAGCCTTTCGCACCGTATAAGCTCCCCGCGTGAGCCGCCTCAGCCCCATGGACATGGCCTTCCTCCTCGCCGAGAGCCGCGAGACCCCCATGCACGTGGGCACCCTGGCGCTCTTCCGGTTGCCCGACGGCGCCGACGAGCAGGAGTTCCTCGCCGAGCAGCTCGCCATCCTGCGTTCGCCCACCGAGTGGCGGCGGCCCTTCGGCCATCGGCTCGAGAAGCGGCGGCTGGGCACCGACTACCACTGGGTCCCCGATGACCGGCTGGACGTGGACTACCACGTGCGCCACTCGGCCCTGCCCAAGCCCGGCCGCTACCGCGAGCTCTTCGTCCTCGCCTCGCGCTTGCACCAGACCCTGCTCGACCGGCACCGCCCGCTCTGGGAGGCGCACCTCATCGAGGGCCTGCAGGGCCGGCAGTTCGCGGCCTACGCCAAGGTCCACCACGCGGGCATCGATGGCGCCGGCGGCATGCGCGTGGCCAGCTCGATGCTCACCCCGGATCCCGACGCGCGCATCGGCTACTCGCCCTTCTCCATGGAAGCCCACCAGGTGGCCATGGCCGCGCGCCCGGAGCGCCCGCCCGAGCCCCCCGGTGAGCGCGAGCTGCGCGCCGTGGCCGAGGTGCTGCGGCAGTCCTTCGGCGTCAGCAAGAACGTCTTCGATCGGCTGCGCATCTACGCCCGCTCGCGCATCCAGCGTGAGGCCGAGGGGCTCACCACCGCCTGGGCCAGCTCCCCGGTCACCAGCTTCTCCTCCAAGGTCACCGGCGCCCGCCGCTTCGTCGCCCAGTCCTACTCGCTGCCGCGCATGAAGGCGGTGGCCAAGGCCTTGCGCGGCACCTTGAACGACGTGCTCCTGGCCGTCTGCGGCGGCGCGCTGCGCAAGTACCTGCTCTCCCTGGGCGAGCTCCCGGACGCGCCGCTCACCGCGATGACCCCGGTGGCCCTGCAGGCCAAGAGCGAAGACGGCGCCGGCAACGCGCTGGGCGCCCTCACCGCCAACCTGGCCACCCACCTGGACGACCCGGCCGCGCGCTTCGAGCTCACCAAGGCCTCGATGGACCAGGGCAAGTCCCTGCTCCACGACATGACCCCGCGGGAGATCGAGCTCTTCACCCAGCTCACCCAGGCCCCGGCGTTGCTCGTCGCCGCGCTGGGCCTCGGGGACCGCTTCCCGCCCTACAGCACCGTCATCAGCAACGTGCCCGGCCCGCGCGAGGTCTCCTATTGGAACGGCGCCCGGCTGGACGGCATGTACCCGGTGAGCGCCGTCTATCATGGCTTCGCCATGAACATCACCGTCATGAGCAACGCCGACCAGCTCGACTTCGGCGTCACCGCCTGCCGCGAATCGGTGCCCAGCTGCCAGCGGATCATCGACCACCTGGAAGACGCCCTGGTCGAGCTCGAAGACGTCGCCGGCCTCTGACGCGCGGCTCGAGCGTGTCGCGCGGCTCCCGCCGGACCGACCCGCCGCGGCCGCTGAGGCGCTTTGCCCTAGAGCCCGTCTCGCGCGTCGATCCCGCCCCGGGGCACCTCCGCCAGACCCCCGTCACGATCGGCGCAAAGCGCCACGCCCAAACCGCCGATCGTCGGGATCGGCCCTTGGCACGGCCGTGCCAGCCCCTTCCGGCACACCGGTTGCAACTTCATGACGGCATGAAGCTCCGCCCCGCACTCCCCTTCCTCCTCGCCGCCATCGGCCTCTTCGCGGGCGCCTTCGCCCCCGGCACCAGCATCGACGATGCCGAGGGCCAGGCCACCGAAGGTGGCGAACTCCGCTGGGTCCTCCTCGGCGTGGACCCTGACGAAGGCGGCAGCATCCGCTGCGCGCTGTACCGCAACGATCGCGACTGGCTGAACCGAGCCCGCGCGTACCGTCGGTCGAGCGCCCGCGCCTCGCGCCGCCAGGTCGCCTGCGTCTTCCGCCGCGTCCCCGCCGGCACCTACGCCATGGCCGCGCTCCATGACGCCGACAACGACCGCGAGATGGACAAGAGCCTCATCGGCCTCCCCCAGGAGGGCTTCGCCATCAGCCGCGACGAGCACGACCGCATGAGCGCCCCCGACTTCGACCAGGCCGCCGTCCAGTTCGACGGCAACGAAGCCCGCTTCACCAGCCGCATGCGCTACTGACCGGAAGGGTCGCCCCGCGACCCTTCGCGCCCTACCCCTAGGCACCTTCCGGCCCCCCGTCCCACGGACTCCGCCGAACATCCGTGCCCAGAATTAGGAACGGGCACCCGCCCTCCCCAGGTCGGGTGCCCGTTGTGTCTCGAGAGCGACCGGTGGTGGTGCGCTTCGAAAGCGAGCCCACCCTAGCCCCCGCTCCCGGCCCGCGCACTTACGAGTCTCGCACGGTGCACGATGAGCGCCGTTCACGCGCCGGGCTCTCCGCAGCCCCGCTCTGCACGCGGTAGAGCATCCGCCCCGTCCGCCCCCTCGATCCGTCCCCACGCCCCCCACTTCGAACTCCGCGGGGCGAACCTGTCAGCCCACTCGCCCCCTCCGCGCCGGAAGTGGCCCCGAAGCCCCGATGCCCCCACGAGAGCGAAAGTTTTTGTCGAAATCGACACGCTCGAGCTTGCGCGTCATCCATCCACAGGTATAGTCCCCATCCACTCGACGCGGGGTGGAGCAGTCTGG
>DCLA01000102.1:73012-128822 GCA_002320815.1 Myxococcales bacterium UBA1660 | reverse complement strand
TTCGGCGACCCTGGTGGATTCGCGCCCCTCGCGACGGGCTCCTTCGGGCCGCCCGACCCGTGGCGATGCGCGTTCTCCGCGGACCGCGCCCAGGAGCGCTACTCCCGCCAATCCCTCGAAGGCGCTCCGCCGGAGGCGCGCGTCAGGAGAAGCGCATCCGGCGCAGAATCTCGTCGAGCACGTCGTAGTCCGCGTAGCTGACCACGAGCTTCCCCTTCTCGACCGCCACCGGGGCCCCCAGGTGCTCGCTGAGCCGCCGCTCGAGGTCCTTCACGTTGGCGCTCTTCTGGGCCTCTTCGCGGGCCTTGGCGGCCTTCTTGGACGTCCCGCCGGTGCGGGCCCGCCGCTCGACTTCGCGGACGCTCAGGCGCTTCTGGCTGGCCGCTCGGGCGAGCTTGCGCATGGAGTCCACGGACTCGCAGCTCAGGAGCGCGCGCCCGTGGCCCTCGCTCAGGGACCCATGCTCGACCATGTCGAGCACGTCGTCCGGGAGCTTGAGCAGGCGCATGGAGTTGGCGACCGTCGACCGGTCCTTGCCCACCTTCTGCGCGATGTCTTCCTGGGTGTGCCCGAACTCCTCCGCGAGCCGCTGAAAGGCCCGCGCGGTCTCGATGGGGTTCAGGTCCTCGCGCTGGAGGTTCTCGACCAGGGCCGCCTCGAAGGCCGCCGCGTCGGAGAGCTCCCGCACGAAGATGGGGACCTCCTTGAGGCCCGCTCGCTGGGACGCGCGCCAGCGGCGCTCGCCGGCGATGATCTCGAAGCCGTCGCCCTTGGGGCGCTTGCGGACCAGGATGGGCTCGAGGACCCCGTGCTCGCCGATCGACGCGGCCAGCTCGGCGAGGGCCTCGTCGTCGAAGGTCCGCCGCGGCTGGTCCCGGTTGGGGTGCAGCTCCTCGATCCGCGCGGTGGAGGTCCCGCGCTCGGCGGGCTCGTTCTTGGCGGCGGCGGGGACGGCGGGCAGGAGCCCGTCGAGACCCCGACCGAGGCGCTTCTTTCCCTGCTTGCTCACGCGGCGGCTTCCGGAAGGGCCTCGAGGATCTCTCGGGCCAGGCTGAGGTACCCGTACGAGCCGCGGCTGGCGGCGTCGTAGAGGATGACCGGTCGCCCGTGGGAGGGCGCCTCGGCCAGGCGCACGTTGCGCGGGATCTTGGTCTCGTAGACGTGGAAGTGCTTGCGCACCTCGGCGGCGACCTCGTTCGCGAGGTTGTTCCGCGCGTCGTACATCGTCAGCAGCACGCCGTGAATCTTGAGGTTCGGGTTGAGCGCGTGCTGCACCCGCTCGATGGTCCCCACGAGCTGGGTGAGCCCCTCCAGGGCGTAGTATTCGCACTGGAGCGGCACCAACACGAGGTCCGCGGCGGTGAGGGCGTTGAGGGTCAACGTGCCCAGCGACGGCGGGCAGTCGATGATGATGAAGTCGTACTCGTCCTTCACCGGCTCGAGGGCGTGGCGGAGGCGCAGCGCCTGGTCCTCCTCGTCGACCAGCTCGCGCTCGATGGCCACCAGGTCCTGACTCGCCGGCAGGACGTGCAGCTCGGGCATCTCGGTCTGCAGCGCCTCGGCCCGGACCGTGGTCTCCTCGAGGAGCAGCCGGTAGCTGCCGCTCTCCACGGTGCCGAAGGCCACGCCCACGCCCGTGGACGCATTGGCCTGGGGATCGAGGTCCACCAGGAGCACGCGCTGCTCCGCGACGGCGAGGCTCGCCGCCAGGTTCACGGCAGTGGTGGTCTTCCCCACCCCTCCCTTTTGATTGGCGACCGCGACGACCCTGCCCATGAGCGTGTCGTGCTTACCACCTGCCTCTGACGGTTTCCAGCCGTCTCCGGTCCGTGACGAATCCCCGCCGCCGATCGGTGCGCCGGAGGGGCTCCGGAAGAGATGTCACACCGAACGTGCATCTTTTTGGACGTCGACCCGCCCCCTGCCTACAGTGTCGTCAGATGTAGGACAAGGTGGTCAAGAGGCACACCGCCCTGCATCAGGACGCGCCACCGGGTGGGTGGTCATGAGGAGTATCGATGAAGCGCTACGGCCCGAAGCTCTACCGCAGCTTGGCGGAGTTCAATCGTGAAGAGATCGCCCCGCACATGAAGGCGGGCTGGAGCCTCGACGACCTCTACGCCGACGCGACCTACAACCCCGGTCGCGACAACAGCCTCGACGACGACGAGCCGCAAGAGCTCGACTTCGACTTCTAGTCTCCGGGAGCCCCCGGGCTCCCCGGCCTCTCGCCCGAGGCCCTTCGTCTCCTTCGCTTACGGAGCCGGTTCCCCCTTCCCTCCCGGAACCGCTCCCTGGCCTCTCGCCCGAGGCCGACAGCTTCGGGAGTCGGTCGAACTTCCCTCCTCGACCCTCTCCCCGGCCTCTCGCCCGAGGCCACCTTTGCCACTCCCAGTCGCGTCGCCCCGCGACGAGTGGCCCCCGGACCCGGCAGCGTCGCCCCGCTGCCGGGTCCATTTTTTTGGGGGGGCGCCCCAAACGCGACGTGCCCGCTCCGCTCCGACGAGTCGGAGGCGGGCGGGCACGCGGCAGTGGACGGCCCGAGGGCCGCCGAGCTCAGACCTGGATCTGGATGCCGAGCTGCTCGCGGAGCTTGAAGTAGCTCTCGCTCACGCTGAAGAGCACCAGCTCCTTCAGCTTGTCCTTGGGCGGCAGGTCCACCGAGCCCTCGGGGGGCAGCGCCTGGATCATCTTGCGGGCGACCTCGAGGTCGTTCGCGAGGAGGAACCCGGCGCGGACACCCGTGAGCTCCACGGACTGCATCCACTTCTTGATGTCGGTGCTACCGCCGGCTTCGATGAACTTGCGGCAGACCGCCCGGAGGCCGTCCTGCTGTGCTGCGGTCAGGTGCTGGCTGATCTGACCCGCCCAGGCGTCCACCTGCGGATCCGCCGGCCCCATCCCGCTGATGCGCAGCGCGGCGAGGAGGAGCATGCGGAGCTCGGTGTGGCTCTGGAAGAGGGTCCGGACGAAGTGCTCGCTGAGGTAGTAGCTGAGGAAACGGCCGTTCACGAACATCAGGTCCATGGGCGTGTACCCGCTGAGCAGCGTCGACCCGGCGATGACCGCCGGCGGGTTGGAGCCCGGGATGTGCGTGAGGCCCCCCGGCGCCTGCTGCTGCAGGAAGAGCCGCGGCTGGATAGGGATGTTCAGCACCTGCATGACGAAGCCGAAGGTCTTCGCGAAGGTGACCGTGGAGGTCATCGGGTCGACCGGCTTGTGCTTGGCGAGGTTCAGCGCCTTGTCCGACGCCTGCTTCACCGCGTGCACGGCGGGCGCCATGAGCTCCATGATCTTGGAGACGTAGCGGTCCTCGTCCGGGTGCATCAGGTCATTGAACCACGCCGCCCGCTCGACCCGCCCACGGGGACGGATCGGGCCCTGGCCCTTGTACTGCGCGTGGAACTGCTGCTGCTCGTTGTCGGCCTTGCCCAGGAAGACCAGCGTTGCCGCCAGACACCAGGCCTTGTCGTAGGCGCGCGCGTCGAAATAGAGCTTGTAGAGCGCGCGGTACGAGTCGACCCGGTAGGGGTCCTGCTTGAGGAGCCACTGGTGCTCCTCGATGGCGTCGTTCACCCGATCCGGCATCGTCGAGTAGAGCTCGGCGAGGATCTGGTGCTCGGTCGCCTGGTCCGGCTTGATCGAGCTGGCGGTCTTGAAGGCCTCGGCCGCCGCCTCGAAGTTCCTCTGCCGGTCTCGGTAGATGATGCCGAGGGTGTGGAAGAGGTTGAACTTCAGGTCGTCGCGACCGGGCTCCTTGATGATCCGGTGGATCATCTTCCGGTAGGCCCGCTCGAGCTGCTTCCAGTCCTTCTTGGTGTTGAGGATCTTGTTGACGGCCTCGAACGCCTTGAGGTTGTCCGGGTCGAGGTCCAGCGACTGGTTGAACTTGTCGAGGGCCGCATCCGAGTCCTTCAACTCGTCACGGGTGATGACGCCGATGGTGTAGATGTACTTCGACTGCGCCTTCGGGCGCCCATCCAGGTCGGAGACCTGCTGGATGATGCCGAGGGCCTGCTCCCACTGCCGCGTCTCCTGGTAGGCGCCGAGCAGCTTGTGGAGCATCCGGTGCTCTTCGGGCTTCAGGAGAGACGCTTCGTCCCAGGCCTCGATGGCCTTCTGGGTGTTCTTCTCCTTCTCCTTCCAGAGCTCACCGACCTCGTCGAGGATGTCGTACCGCTCCGTGTCGTCGGTGACGGTCTCGAGGATCTGCTTCTTGAAGTGGATGACCTGCGGCCACTGGCTCTGCTTCTCGTAGAGCCCGACCACCGCGTCGAGGGTCGGCCGATGGTGCGGATCCTCCTCAAGGGCCTTGTCGAACATGTTGAGGGCCTTGCGGCGCTCCCCCTGCTCGCGCTTGATCACGCCGAGGCGGTAGAAGATGTCGACGATCTCGTCCGGCGCGAGCGAGTCGCGGTGGTGGACCAGGAGCATCTGGTAGAACTTGAAGGCGTCGCCCCACTTCTCCGCCGCGAAGGTCGCGCGAGCGAGCCCGAGCAGCGTCGGCAGATGGGTCGAGTCGATGTCCTTGGCCTTCTCGAACGCCTTGATGGCGTCCTCGATGGCCCCGAGCTCCATGGCGGTCTCACCGAGCTCGAAGGCCAGGCGATGCTGCTCGTCGGGCTCGCGCTTGCCGGCGCGCTTCACGAGCATCTGGAGCAGCGGGAACGCCTCCTGGTGACGGTCCGCCTTGCGGTACTCGTCGACCAGCGGGAGCGCCGCGTCCTCGTTGTCCGGATCCTGCTTGAGGGCGGCCTCGTAGGTCTCGACCGCCTTCGTGTGCTCGTCCAGCTTCTCGTCGTAGATGCGACCGAGTTCGACCAGGAGCTCCGCGACCAGGCGCGGGTTCTGCTGGTAGCTGGCCTCCTGCTCGGTGAGCTTGGCGGCCGCGAGCCAGTCGCCGGCGTCCACCTGGATGAGCCGCATCTGCCCCAGGGAGGGCACGTGGCTTGGGTCGAGGTCGATGGCCATCTGGAACTTGTCCAGGGCGCCGACCCGGTCGCCGAGCTCCTTCTCCAGGATCCGGCCCATGCGGAAGAGCAGGTCCACCTGCTTCTCCGGCTCCTGAATCTGCTTGACCAGCTGCTCCATCATGTCGAGCGCGGAGCCGTAGTCCTCGCGCTTCTCGTAGAGCCGGGTCAGGGCGTCGAGGGACTCGGCGTCGTTCTCGTCGATGGAGAGGACGTTGAGGTGCGCATCGATCGCGCGATCCGGGTCCTGTAGGTCCTTGGCGTAGGTCTCACCGAGGGCCTTGTAGATGCGGATCCGCTCGCCGCGGTCGGGGGTGGCCGACACGTGGCGCTCATAGGTGTCGATGAGCTGATCCCACTTCTGCATCTGCCGGTAGAGGCGAGCCAAGCCGATGAGGGCGTTGACGTGCGACGGGTCGATCTCGAGGACCTGCTCCAATCGCTGCGCCGCCTCCTCCGGCTTGATGAACTCCTCCTCGAGCATCCCGGCGAGCTGCATCAGGATGGTGACGCGCTCCTTCTCGGTCTCGACGACGCCGAACTGGGTCTCGAGGATCTGGAAGAGGAGCGGCCACTTTTCGGTCTGCGCGTAGAGACGCTCGAGGCCCTTCAGAGCCCGCATCTCCATCTCGTGGAGCGCGCGGACCTTGCCGTAGGTCTCGATGGCCTCGTCGGGCTGCGCGGTGCGCAGCTCGTAGACCTCGGCGAGCTGGATGAGGGCCTCGATCTTGGCCTCGTCGCCCTCGGAGCCCTCGACCTTGCGGCCGAGGATGTCGACGAGCTTCCGCCAATTGTTCTCCTCGCGGTAGATCTCGTCGAGGGCGTCGATGGCGCCGAGGTTCCGCGGCGCGATGTCGAGGGCCTTCTGGTAGTAGCCCTTCGACTGCTCCGGGATCCCCAGGTGGGTGCCCGAGAGCTTGCCCATGCGGACGTAGGTCTCGGCCTGCACGTTCGGGTCCTTGGAGACCGTCACGATCTGACCGAGGGTCTGGGCCATCGCGTCCCACTGCTGGGTCGTCTCGTAGAGGTCGGCCATCGAGACCATCGCCTCCACGCTCGAGGGATCCATCGCGTGGACCTGCTCGAAGTAGGGGATGGCGTACTCGGGGTGACCGAGCTCCTGACCGTACCAACGGGCGCACTGGAGGCAGAGCGCGACCTTGACGTCCTGCTCCTGCTCCTCCTGGAGCGCGGCGTTGGCCATCGTGAGGAGCTCGTTCCACTTGCCGGTGTGGCGCGTGGTCTTCTCGAGCTGCTCGGCCGTCTTCTTGTCGGTGTAGTCCAGGGACCAGGCGACGGTCAGCGCGTCGAAGGCCTGGTCACCGTCCTCGAGCTTGTTCTCGTAGACGTCGGCCACCCGGCGGAGGAGGTCGATGCTCTCCTCCAGGTCCTCGGTGGTCTCGACCCGGGTGACGTACTGCTCGACGAGCTCTTCCCACCGGCCCGCGGACCGGTGCAGGTGGTCGAGGTTCTCGAAGGCGACCTGATGCATCGGGTCGATCTCGAGGATGCGCTCGTAGGCGCTGGTGCCGCCGTCGCGGTTGTCGACCTGCTCGGCCCAGGTGCCGGCGATGGTCAGGAGCTGCTCCACCTTCTTGTCGGGATCCCCGAACGCGAAGGCGCGCTTCTCCATGGCACCGATGGCGTCCTCCCACATCCCGTCCTTGCGGTGGATGTGCTCGATGGCGTCGATGGCCGGGAAGTTCCGCGGGTTGACGTCGAGGGCCTTCTCGTACGCCTCGACGGCGTCCACCGGCTGCTCGAGCTCCACGTTGTAGATGTGGCCGAGCTGCATGTAGACGTCTTCGAGCTGGGCGTCCTCGAGCGTCGCCGCCCCCACCTCGATGATGCGATGGAGGGTGTCGGCGAGCTCGGTCCACTGACGACCGGCGCGATAGATCTCGGCGATGTTGAAGAGCGCCGTGGTGTTCGCCGGGTCGATCGCGAGGGCGTTCTCCCAGCTGTCCAGCGCGCTCCGGGAGCGCTCGAGCTTCTCGTACCAGATGCGGCCGAGGTCGGCGTAGATCTGGACCCGGAGCTCGTCGGTCTCGGCGATGGAGCTCTCGCGCTCGAGGATCTCGACGAGGTCCGCCCAGCGCTCTTGATCCGCGTAGATCTTGCCGATGGCGTTGAGAGCCTCGGGATCCTCACCGCGCAGCTCGAGCACCTGACGCCAGAGCTCGATCGCCTTGGCCTCGTCGTCCAGGTGGTCCGAGCTGAGTCGGGCCATCTTCGCGAGCACGTCGGCCCGGTTGCTGTCGCCGAAGACGACGTCCAGCTCCTTCTCGAACGACGCGAGGAGGTTCTGCCAGTCACCCTTGCGAGTGTAGATGTCCTGCAGCGCCTTGATGGACTCGGCGTGCTCGGGCTCGAGGTCCGCGAGGACCCTCTGGTAGACCGCGATGGCCTCGTCGGTGCGCTCCAGGTCGTAGGCCAGGATGCGTCCGAGGCGGTAGCTCCAGTCGACCTGGTCCGCCGGGACGTCGCCGCCCTCGATGCGCCGCTTCAGCACGGTGGCCAGCGCCTCGTGGGCGCCGTTCTCCGCGTAGATGCGGTCGAGCGACTCGAGGCTCTCCAGGTCGTGCGGGGTCGCCCCGAGCACGAAGCGGTGGGCCTCTTCGGCCTTGGCGATGTCGCCGAGCTCTTCCTCGTAGACCCGGGCCAGACGCTTGCCGATACTGGCGCGCACCTCGGCCTCCGACGCGCCCTGCGCGGCGTCGGCGTAGGTGCTCGCGAGCTGCGGCCAGCCGTCCAACATGGAGCCCAGCCGCTCGACCTCACCGAGGGTGTGGTCGTGGGTCGGGTCCTCGAGGAGGGCCTTCTGCATCCACACGAAGGCGCGGTCGTGGTCGGCCGCCCTATCCTCGGCGATCTCGGCGATGCGGTGCATCATCGAGACGCGCTCGAACTGGTCCGGCTGGTAGTTCAGCTGGACCTCGTGGACGTTGAGCAGCCGGTCCCAGGCTTCCTGCATCCGGTACAGGGGCTCGAGGATCTCGCCGACCTGGAGCGGCCGGATCCCCTCGGCGAAGAGCAGCTCGAGGGCGCTCACCGAGGGCTGGTGCTCCGGCGCCGCGGCCAGGATCTCCTGGTACTGGCCGATGGCCCCGTCGACGTCGTTCAGGTACTCCTGCCGGACCTGACCCAGGCGGAACTGGAGGTTCAGCATGTCGTCCGGCGTCGCGGCGATCAGGACCTCCTTCTGGAGGATGTCCGCCAGCTCGGCCCAGCGCTCGGTAGCCTCGAAGAGCCGGTCGAGGGCCTCGATGGCCTGGACGTGGGCTTCGTCGGCCTCGACCACGTACTTGTACCGGTCGATGGCGTTGTCGACGTCGCCGAGGTGGACCTCGTAGATCTGCGCGGTGCGCAGCGCCATGTCGACCACGTCCTCCGGACGATCCTCGCGGATCTTCTGGATCTCGGTGTCGTAGAGGCCGGTGACCTCGCTCCACTTGTCGGTGTACTCGGCCAGCCGCTCGAGGCTGCCCAGGGTCACGTCGTGGCGGTTGTCGAAGGGCAGCGCCCGCGCGTACGCCTGGAAGGCGTTGGGCGCGTCGTCGAGCTGCATCTCGTAGAGCTCGGCCACCTGGTGCAGGAGCTCCACCTTGCGGAGGGGATCCTCCTCGTGACGAATCTGCACCTCGTGGACCGCGATGAGCTGCGGCCACGCGCCGAGCTGTCGGTAGACCGGCTCGAGGACGCCGGCGGCCATCACCGGCTCGACGCCGTTCTGGATCATCTCCTCGAGCGCGGCCGTGGTCGGCTCGTGGTCCGGGGAGACGTCGAGGATGTCCCGGTAGATGTCGATGGCGCGATGCGCGTCGTCGAGCTGGTGGTGGTGCAGGTCCGCGATGCGGTAGCGGAACCCGATGACCTCCTGCGGATCCGACGCGAGGTCGGCCTCCCGCTCGAGGACGCTCAGGAGGTCCGGCCAGGCTTGGGTCGCGTGGTAGAGCGCGTCCAGCCGCGAGAGCGCCGCCAGGTCGTCCGGGTCGATCTCCAGGATCCGCTGGTAGCTGTCGATGGCCTTCGCGTTGTCCGAGAGCTCGCCCTCGTAGACCGCGCCGACCTCGGAGTAGAGACGCTTCTTCTCCTCCGGGTCGTAGACGATGTCCGCCTTCTGGTTGTAGATGGCGAGCAGCGGCTCCCACTGCTCCAGGCGGAGGTTCAGCTCGATCAGCTTGTCGAGGCTGGTGATGTCCTCGGGGTCCAGCTCGAGGGCCTGGTGGTAGACCTTGATCGAGTCCTGGGGCCGCTCGAGGATCTCCTCGTAGAGCGTCGCCGCTCGGTAGAGGTACTGCTTCTGCTCCTCGAGGCTCGGGAGGATCTTGGCCTTGTGCAGGTAGATCTGCGCGAGCTCTTCGTACTTCTCGTTGAGCTGGAAGAGCCGCTCGAGGGACGTCGCCGCCTCGAGGTGCTGCTCGTCGAGCTCGAGCACGCGCCGATAGTGCGCGATGGCGGCGTCGAAGTCCGAGAGCTGGTTCTCCCGGATCCGCGCGGCCTTCATGTGCAGGCTGGCGGCCAGGGCCGGATCGTCGACCTCGGCGACCTGGTCCTCATAGGTCTTCGCGAGGGCCTCGGCGTCCCCGAGCATCGGGGTCAGGCGCTCGAGCTGCTGCTGCGTCAGCTCGTTCGCCGGGTCCTCGGAGAGCGCACGGCTGTAGCTCTCGAAGGCCGAGTTGTAGTCGTCCATCGCCATCTCGTAGAGCTCGGCGATGCGGTGCAGGAGCTCGACCCGGCGCTCGGGCGCCGAGGCGTGCTTGGCCTGGATCTCGTGGACCCCGATGAGCTTCGGCACGGCCCCCGAGTCCCGGTAGATGGGCTCGAGGATCTCGGCGATGAGCACCTGGTGGTCGGGCACCTGGAGCAAGCGCTCCAAGGCCTCGAGGGCCTGGGGCTGGGACGGATCCCGGTAGAGCACCTCGCGGTAGATCTCGATGGCCGCCTCGGGGGCGCTCATCCGCGTCTCGCGCAGATCGGCGAGACGGATCATAAGCGTGGTCTGGGCGTGCTCGTCGGTCGCCAGCTCGAGCTGCCGGTCGACGTTGTCGGCGAGCTCGGACCACATCTCCTGCCGGGCGAAGAGATCGTCCAGCGAGGAGAGCGCCCGGGCGCTGCCCGGGTCGATCTCGAGGATCTCGCGGTAGACCGAGATGGCGGTCGACGGGTCGTTCAGGAACTCGTCGTGGATGGCCGCCATCTGGGCGAGGAGGCTCTCGCGCTCGTCCGGATCGGTGGTCTGCTCCACCCGACGGCGGAGCACGGTGACGAGGTCACCCCACCGCTCGGTGCGCCGGAAGAGCTCCTCGAGGGCGAGGAGCACCTCGGCGTCGCCGGGGTCGATGTCGAGGATCTTGCGGTACGCGGTGACCGCGCCGTCGACGTCCTGGAGCTGGGTGTCCTGGATCATCGCCGCCTTGAGCCAGAGGGCCCGGGCGAGATCCGGCTCGTCCACGGACGCCGCCAGCTGCGAGAGGAGCTCCACCAGCTTGGGGAAGCTCTCCTGCGCCATGGCGATCATCTCGAGCTGACCGAGGGTCTGCTCGCTGCGCGGGTACTCCCGGAGGGCCTGGGCGTAGGCGTCGAAGGCCTTGTCCTGGTCTTCGAGGCGCTCCCCATAGACCTGGGCGATCTTGGTGAGCAGGTCGAGGCGCTCGTCGGGATCGGAGCTCCCGTCATGGAGCACCCGGAGCGCGCGGATGAGCGGCTCCCACTCACCCTGCATCTCGTAGATGGGCTCGAGGATCCGGGCCGCGGAGACGCCGACCTGGGGGTCGATGAGCAGCCCCTCGAGGGCGCCCCGGCCGCCGCCGTGCTCCGGCATGAGCGTCAGGACCTCGCGGTAGAGCTCGACGGCCTCTTCCTTGCGGTCGAGGTGCAGCTCGTAGGCCCGCGCCAGGCGGAACTTCAGCGACGCCAGCTCTTCGGTCGACTCGGGACCGAGGTCGATGCGGCGCTCCAGCGTGCTGGCGAAGTCGTCCCAGCGATGCTCCTGCTCGTAGAGCCGGTCGAGGGCCTTGAAGGCCTCGACCTCACCATGACCCCACTCCCCGAGGATCTCGTTGTAGGCGTCGATCGCCTTCTCGGCGTCCTCGAGCTTCTCGACGTACAGGTTGGCGCGGCGGTAGGCCGTGGTCCGCCGGATCTCGGGATCGTCCTCGAGCTGCATCTGCCGCTCGGTGACCTCGAGGAGCTCGGCGAACTTCTCGGTCTGCTCGTAGAGATCCGCGAGGGCGGCGACGGCCCGGCGGTCGTCCGGCTCGGCGTCGTAGACGGCGCGGTAGGCGGCGATGGCCTCGTCGACTCGGTCCACCTTCCGGAGGACACCGCCGAGGTTCATGCGCAGCTCGTTGGCGTCCATCGGGTCCGCCGCGTCGATGGCCTGCTGGTAGGCCTCGACGACCGGATCCCAGCTGCCCGTCGCCTCGGCGAGGCGCTCGACGTCCTCGCGCACGATCTCCTGGGTGGGCATCACCGCGAACGCCTGGAGGTAGCGCTCGAAGGCGGTCGCCGGGTTGCGGAGCCGCTCCTCGTAGAGATTGCCGGTCTCCCGGAGCAACGCGACGTGCTCCATCGGCTCCATCGGATGCTGCAGCCGGACCTCGTAGACCCGAGCGAGCTTCCGGGCGTCGCCGGCCTCCTCGTAGATCGGCGAGAGCGCCTCGGCGGCGGCGAGGTTGGTCTCGTCTCCGTCGAGGACCTTCTCGTAGGCGCGGGCGGCCCGGTCGGCCTTGCCCTCCCGTTCGATCCAGAGCCGCGCGGCGCGGAAGAGCAGATCCACCCGCTCCTCCGGCTCGGTCTCCTTGCCGTCGGCCTCGCGCTCGAGGACCCGGATGAGCTCGCTCCACTTGTCCTGGGAGCCGTAGAACTCCTCGAGCTCGTCCCAAGCCTTGAGGGACACGTAGCGACGCTTCAGCTGCTCCTGCGCCCGCCGATCGTCGGGGTCGATGGTGAGGAGCTTGGTGAACGCCCGGACGGCGCCGGCGTCGTCGCCGATCTTGTCGGCGTAGATCGAGCCGAGCTTCTGGAGCTGCTTCGGATCGGGGTCGGCGTCGGTGAGCGTCTCGAGGACCGTGGCGAGCTTCTCCCACTCGCGGGCCCGCTCGTAGAGCTGGGACAGGGCGTCGAGGGCCTCCGCGTGGGTCGGCTCGACCTCGAGGACCTTCTCCCAGAGCGGGATCACCGTCTCGGGCTTACGGATCCGCTTCTGCGCGAGGTCCGCCATCTCGACGTAGCGGAGCGGGCGATCGGCCGGCTCCAGCATCTGGGCCTCGCGGTCCATCACCGCGATGAGCGACTCCCAGTCGCGGCGCTTCTCGTACATCTCCTTGAGGCGCTCGATGGCCTCCAGGTCCTGCGGCTCGTACTCGAGCACCTGCTCGTAGACCTTGATGGCCTCGGCCTGGTTGCTCGACCGCTCGATGTACATCGTGCCGGCTTCGCGCAGCAGCGCGACCTTCTCGCTCCGCTCCTGGACGATGTCGGCCTTGGCGAGGATGGTCCGGATCACGTCCGACCAACGCCGCTGGCCCTCGAACTTCTCGAGCTCCTCGTCGAGGGCCGCGAGCTGCGCCCGCTCCTCGTCGGTGAGCTCTCGGGGCGGAGCCGCCTCGGCCGCCGCAGCGACTTCGGGGGCACCCTCTTCAACGCCTTCGGTGGCGTCCATTCCGTCTTCCATCTCGTCCACGTTCGACTCTTCGTTCTCCGACATCGACGACCCTCACACACACGAGCGCGCGTACGGCGAGCGCCGCACGCGCGTCGTTTTCATTCGTTGTTGTTCGACTGCTGCAACGACACTCGGCTCAGTTCACTCCCAGCTCACCGAGCCGGTCGCGGGCCGCCTTCAAGTAGTGGGGAGGCGCGTCGCCCCCCGCCACGTCGACGAACTTCTTGAGGAAGCGCCGGGCCTCCTCGCGCTCGTCGGTCATGGAGTAGGCCCAGCCCAGCGAG
Source organism: Myxococcales bacterium UBA1660 (assembly GCA_002320815.1). Classification (GTDB taxonomy): domain Bacteria; phylum Myxococcota_A; class Polyangia; order Polyangiales; family Houyiibacteriaceae; genus UBA1660. The sequence continues at coordinate 115,899 of DCLA01000102.1, read as the reverse complement.
AAGAGCGCGTCCCGCATGCCGGGGACGATCTCGAGGGCGGCCTTGAACTCATCGATGGCCTGCGCGTAGTTCGGCGGCTCCTGCTGCTGGTAGACCGTGCCGAGCAGGTGGTGGAGGCTCGCCTCCTCCTCGGTGCCCTGCATGGACACCTCGAGGCCGGACTGGAGCACCTGGGTCGCCTCGTCGAGGTACCCGAGGTCCGCGTAGAGCCCGCCGAGGGCGCTGTAGGCCTCGACGAAGCGCGGGCCGTGCTCGATCGACTCGGTGTAGCGCTGCAGGGCCTCCTGCGGCTGCTCGAGCTTCTCGTGCACCTGGGCGAGCTTGAAGTACGCCTTGAAGAGATCGGGGTCGATCTCGATGGCCTTCTCGAAGGCCTCCTTGGCGGCGTTCCAGTCCTCGAGCTGCATCGCGACCGTGCCCAGCTTCTCGTGGTAGCCGGCGACTTCACCGTTGATGGTGATCGCCTGCTCGAGATCCTGCTTGGCTCGCTCGAAGGAGCGGAGCTCGATGTGGACCAACGCCAGGTTGTAGTAGGCCTGCTCGTTCGTCGGGTCGATGGCCGTCGCGCGCTCCAGAGACTCCACGGCGTCGATGTGACGCCCGGTCTGGGCGAGCACGACGCCCTCGTTCATCTGGGTCACCGACTCCACCCGTGCACGCGAGCAGTTGCCGCCCGTCGCGAAGGTGAAGATCGAGAGGGCGGCCAAGAGGCTCGCCGCGCGAGTGGTCGCCGGCTTGCGGCTCGTTTCGCTCGTCATTTCCAACGTTCTCCTGGCCCGCTGGCCGTCGCCGGCGCGACGTTCCGGGCCGCGCGATACTAAGCGAGCCCCGCCTTCCGTTTCAATGGCGATCTCGACCATTTGCCCCTTTGCGTTCCGCGAACGGAGGCAGTCGGCGTGTTCCGCGAACGGAGGCAGTCGGTGGGTGTAGAATTGAAAGAGGCCACGCCGTCGCCGGCGTGGCCTCTCTCTCGGGGACCCCTCGGGTCAGCCGCCAGCGGCGTTGAGCATGAAGGGGTAGTTGACGATGACGATGCCGCCGCCGTCCGGAGCCGGGAAGGTCCAGCGACGAACCGCCGCCGCGATGCAGCTCTCGGCCGGCTGGTTGCCCAAGGTCGAGGCCTGGACCAGCGCGTTCTGGACGGCGCCGGTCGGGGAGATGATGAAGCGGACGGTGACGCGACCCTCGAGGTCCGGGCGCTGGTTGAGCTGCTGCTCGTAGCAGAACTTGACCTCGTTGATGTGGCGACGAATCACGCGGCGGATGACCTCCTTGGAGAGCGAGCCGCGCACGTCGGCGTTACCCGAGCGGATCTGGGGGACGCGAGCGGAGCGACCGCGGAAGCCACCGGCGCCGCGGCCGTAGCCGCTACCCGAGCCGCCGCCACCACCGTGACCGATCGTGCCGAGGTTGCCGAGACCGATGGTGCCCTCGCCGGTGCCGCCGCCACCGCGACCGGTGCCGCGAAGACCGAGACCACCGAAGCCGGCGTTCTCACCGATCTGGTCACCCATCAGGGCGCCGAGCGCGCTCATCGGGTCGTTGCCCAGCGCGGTGTCCGCGCCGAAGGGCGAGGTCGGGGAGTTGAAGGAGCCCGTCATCGCCTGGAGGGTCCCGAGGATACCGGCGTTCCGCGCCTGCTCCCGAGCTTCCTCGCGCGCCATGTGGGGGTCCTCGTTGTCCTGGGGACCCTCGATGGCGTAGCGGTTGTTGGTCTTCTTCGCTTCCTTCTTGCCCATCGCGCCTTCTTCACCCTTGTGGCGCTTGCCCTTACCGCCCTCGTCGTCCTGCTGGTCGGACTCGTCCATCCACTCGGGGGTCTCTTCCTCCTCCGTGGCGGGCGGCTCCATCAGGTACTGCACGAGGCGCGAGTCGGTGTTGAGCAGGTCCAGGTTCAGACCTCCACCGGCCGGCGGGATGAAGTACATCATCGTGAGCAGGATGCCGAAGACGGCCATCGAGCCGAAGACGTAGGTCAGCGGCTGCCAGTCGATGGACATCCCGCCGGCGATCTTCTTACCCGCGACCACCTGCTTGGTGACGAAGGTGAAGCCGTTGTGCTTGACCTTGGCGGTCGCACCGGCCGGGAGACCGTAGATCTCGGCGCCGGGCGCCTCGCCGCTCGCCTGGAGCTTGCCCTGGGCGCGGAGGTCGGCGATCGACATCACCTGGTCGCCGACGATGACCTCGCCGGTCGCCCCCTGGGGGATGACCACCGCGACGCCGGCGCCGCCGGCGACGACGACGGGCATCCGGTTCGTGCCGAGCACGTCGGATCCCATCAGGAAGTCGACGGGCGCTTCCTTCCCGCCGGGCTCACCGACGTAGAAGGGGCGGAAGGGGTTGAGGTGCTCGACGTGGAGGACCTGACGGTCGCCCCACATGATCACGACCTCGACGGCCTGTTCACCGGACTCGACCTCGTCGGGCGAGACGGGCGGGCCGCTGGCCACGATACCGTACTGGACGTTCTCCGGGTCCGACTCGTCGACCGAGGCGGCGGCGGCCGTGGGGCTGGCGACCGGCGCGGCGAACGGATTGGGCACCCCGCCCGGCGCGGGCTTGGTGCCGACCGCCGGAGCGGCGAACGGGTTGGGCGGCGGGACCGGGGCCTTGGCGGCGGCGGCCGCGGCCGGCGCGGGGGGCGCCGAGGCCGGGACGGGCTCACCGTTGGCCGGAGCGATCGCCGGGGCGGCGTCCTCGGCGCCGGCGGCGCCGATGTCCACCACCACCTTGGTGTCGCCCAGGAGGATCTCGTCTCCCGACTCCAGCTTGGTCTTGTTGACCTTCTTGCCGTTGACGATCGTGCCCGAGGCCGAGCCTAGATCGATGATGAAGATCTCGTCCGGGCCGGTCACCTCGATCACCGCGTGCATCCGCGAGACCGTATCGTCGTCGATGCGCAGGTGGCTCGACGGGTGCACGCCGACCTTGATGATCTCCTGCGTCAGTTGTTCCGTACGGACGAGCTCGTCGCCCTTGTAGATACGGAACGTCATCGGGATGTTGCTGCTCACCTTCGCCTCCAGATGTGGGGCCCCTCGGCCCTCACGATGGTCTTTGGTCCCTCTACGGAGCCCTGGTTCAGAGGTCCTCGACCGACTTCAGCATCTCCGTGATGAACTGATCACGGATTTGGATCAGGGACTGACGACGGCCTCGCCGGCGGACGCTGAGCATCTCGCCGTCCGGGCGAACGAGGTCACCCGACACGAGGTCGTCTTCGAAGTCGTAAGTGGTCGCATCGCCACCCCCGGCGGGATCCTGAGCGTGCGCCTGGTTCCCCATGACGGGGACCATCGCGCCCGCGAGCGCTCCGATGACCAAGAGCTTTTGCAACTTCTTCACGACTTCCTCCGAACCGATGGATGTTGGTGAGCGACTTCTCCCCGGTTCGGGGAGCTCCACTCGGCCGGCGCAGGGTATCTCGCTGCGCGCGACCAGGTCAATGCACCTCGTCCATCAGCTCGTCGGGTCCGACAGCGCCGAGGACGAGAGGTTCCGACGGGCCGAGAAAAAAAATCTCCTCGGCCCGTCGATGGGGTCAGCCTTCGCCGCCCTGCTGCTGCTGCTGAGCCTCCTGCTGCCGCTGCATCTCCTCCATCTCACGCTGCATCTGAGCGGACTGCTCCATGGCGTAGACGAGGTTGTCGATGAGCTGGTTGCGGCCGGGGCGACAGTGGCGGTTCCGGTGGCGGACGGCCGCGGAGCGCTGCTCCTTGGAGACGTCCTTGTCGCGGCAGTACTGGGTGATGCCCTCGACCGTGGAGGCCCAGCGCTCGGTGCTGCCCGCGCGGGTCATGAACTCCTGGTAGTACTCCTTCGCGCGGCGAAGGAGCGGGACCGGGTCCTCGGCCTGGGTCGACAGGTAGTCGTGGTAGAGGACGCCCAGGTTGAAGTAGGCCTCCGGGCGACGACCGTCGAGCTGGACGGCGCGCTCGTACTCGGCCTTGGCCTGGTCGAACTGCTCGAGACCGCGGAGGGCCGCGCCGAGACCCAGGTGGGCCTCGTAGTTGTCGCCCTTGAGCTCCACGGCCTTGGCGAACGCGCGGCGCGCGTCCTCGTAGCCCCGGAACGAGAGGGTGATCTGCGCGAAGTTCATCTGCGCTTCGAACATCTCGCCGTCGAGCTCGATGGCTCGCTCGAAGAAGCGGAGCGCCTCGATGACGTTGCCCTTCTCCATCTTCACCAGGCCCCAGGTGTTGTAGATGGGGGCGTAGTTGCCGTCGATGATCTGGGCCTGGCGACACACGACCTCGGCCAGGTCGAGGGAGGCCTTGCCGCCCTGCTGCTGTCCGCGGTTGTAGTAGAGGAGCGCCATCTGGTTGAAGGCCGGGAGGTAGTCCGACTCGATGGCGAGGGCGCGGCGGAGGTTCCGGAGAGCCTCGGCCTCCTGATCCCCACCCTGCTCACGCTGCATGATGGCGAGGTTCACGTAGCCGGCGGTGCACTGCGGGTCGTCGCTGATGGAGCGAGTGAACGCGGCGCGAGCCTGGCTGGCGTTGCCGCCCTCGAGATCCAGGAGGCCCAGAGCGACCCGCGCCTTGCACATCTTCTGGTTGTCCTGGAGGGCCTGGTTGTACATCCGGCGCGCGGCGTCGTTGTCGCCACAGCGCTGGTGCGTGAGGCCGACCATGTACTTCGCCTCGGCGAAGCCTCGGCTGCCCTGGTTCTCGATGGCCTCTTCGAACTGGCCGATGATCGAGGAGCAGCGCTCGGGGTTCCAGCCCTGGGTCTCCGCCTGGGCAAAGGCCTGGCGGCCCGCGTTCCAGGCATTCAGGGCCTGCTGGCTGACCGCTTCGCCACCGCTGGTGGAGATCGCCGAACCATCGGCGCCCCGGGCGACGTCCTCTTCATCGAGCTCCGCGCCGCCACCACAGGCGACGAGGAGACCACAGAACATGACGCTCGTGAGCCTCACGACTCACCTCCTTCACTGGTGCCGTTCGAGACGTCGGCTTCCTCGAGCTCTTCGTCGTCGCCCGCGACGGGCAGGTCGACCGGTCCCGGTCGCCCGATGCTGCCGCGGACGTAGTTGGGCTCGCCGCGAAGCTCCGCGGCCAGCGGGTACTGCCGCGGGTTCAACACGTTGAGCTCGGCCTCGCAGGTGCGGGACCACTCGTTGAACCAGCGGACGTTGGTCGAGGTCCGGAGACAGAACTCGAACTTGTCGATGGCCTGCCGCTGGAGCGGCTCGGACTGCTCGTCGAGGGCGCCGACGTAGATGTCGCGGAGCTCGGGATCGTTGTCGATCTCCTCGGGCACCGGGGCATCCCGGAAGGCGTCCACGAACTGGCGGTACATCTGGCCGATGCGGGCCGCGGCGGCGATGAGCCAGGGCGGCGAGGTCAGGGGCGGGAGCCCCTCGCGGACCGTCACGGAGAGCGCGGCGATCTTGTTGTACTCGGCCTCCGCGGCGCGGAGCTTGCCCATCTTCTCCTCGACCCACTCCTTGAAGTCGGTCTGGGCCCAGCGGTTGACCCGCTCGAGGGAGCGACCGCCGCTGTACCGCGGGAAGCGGACCTGGCGGAACTCCTGGTAGGAGAACTCGGCGAGGTAGAAGAGCGCCTCGGCGGTGGCGTCGAGGCCTTCCTTCAGGTAGCGGATCTTGTCGCCGTCGGCGACGCCCTCGAGGCGGTTGATGGCCTCGGGGGTGTCCTGCCAGGCGCGGACCGCGGTCTCGAAGTTCCGCTTCGCGTCGGTGGGATCCTCCATGTTCCAGTGGGCCCGGCCCATGAGGGTGTTGGCCATGACCGTGTGGTGCGGGAGGGCGCCACGCCGGTACTCGCGGAGGAAGCTGCGGTAGTGCACCGCCAGGTTCCGCCAGTCCTCTCGGGTCTCGTAGATGGACCCGATGGCGAAGACGACCTGGGCCGTCTGCTGGGGGAACTTGCGCTTGTAGTTACGCTCGAAGAGCCGCGCGTCCTCCCGGGCCTTCTCCTCGTCACCGAGACCGATGCGGAAGAAGACGGCGTCCTGGAGGGCTTCGTGGGCGACGGCACAGGTGCCGTTCTCCCGGTCCGCGTCGGTGCAGTCCTCGCCGTCCTCGCCGGGGAAGCGCGTGGCGAACTGCTCGTAGTAGTTGGCGGCCTGCTCGTAGAAGGCGAGCGCGTGGAAGTTCGCGCCGACGAGGAAGACGGCCTTCTTCGAGTACTCGCTCTCCGGGAAGCGCTGGATGAGCACGTTTCGGACCTGGATGGCGCGACCGAGGAGACGCGCGGCCTCGAAGTGGATGGCCGCGTTGTAGAGGACCTCGTCCATCGCGAAGCCGTCCTCCTCCGCGCACGCCTGGTGGCGGCGGAAGATGCGGACGTACTGCGCGGCGGCGCGCTTGTGCTGGTCGTTGTTGCCGAAGGCCTCCGCCTGCTTACGCAGGACGTTGCACTTCAGGGTCGTGAGGACACCGCAGAGGTCCGGGTGGTCGTCGCGAGCCTCGGGCGTGGCGCAGTAGAACCCGTTGAGGGGGTCGATGGCCTGCTCGAGGTCCATGAGGCACTCGGTGCGGTTCGGCTCGAGCTGCGAGCCCATCACGTTGAGCGAGTCCAGGTAGAGGTTCGCCGCGTACTCCGCGAGCTCGTGGTCGCGGTGGTTCCAGGCGATGTCCTTGAAGAGGACGGCGGCCTCCTGATAGTGGTTCGCTTCGTAGTAGATGCGGGCCCGGCGGTACTTGATCTGCGGGAGATCGTCGCTGTCCGGGACGAAGCAGACGTAGCGCTGGAAGGCGCTGAGCATGCCCTGCTCGAGGTCGGTGAACTCGCGCTGGGCGAGCCGCTCGGCCTCGGACTGCTCTTCCTCTTCCTGCTGGCGGCCCCGGCGACCCCGACGGCCGCGCCGGCTGCTGTTCTCGGCGCTCTCGCGGGTCTGGGTCTCACGACCCTGGTACTGCTGCTGGTAGAGGTTGTTGTAGCAGAGCACCGCGGCGTAGGCCGCGTCGCTCGTGTACTCGCCCCCGGGGTTCAGCTCGACGACCTTGTCGAAGGCCGGACCACAGCGGGCCCAGTCCTCCATCTTCCAGAGGAGCTCGGCGAAGTAGTAGGAGACCTTGTACTCGGTCGGCCAGTCCTCGCGGGCGATGTTCTGGAACTCGAGCTCGTTCATGTCGGGGAACTTGTCGAGGAGGATCTCGTAGAGCCGGGCGGAGAGCCGCATGGTCGCGACGTCACCGGTACCCGGCTGCTCGTCGGTGCCGATGGCCTCGCGGTGCCAAGCGGTCGCGAGCCAGGCCAGGATGCCGGCCGTCTCGCTCTTGCACTGGGTCACTTCCTCGGCCTCGTGGTTCCCGGCGTCCAGGAAGGCCTGGTAGACGTCGACCATCCGCCGGAGCTCGGTGACCTGGTCGTCCTTGCCCTTGCTGGAGATCACCGCGTTCGTGACGCGCGCCTGCCAGTAGCAGAGCTTCCCCGAGTTGGCATTCTCGCTCATCAGCTCGTGGTAGACCGAGATGGTCTCGTTCCACTTACCCGTGTCGTAGTAGAGTTCCGCGAGGCTCTCGAGCATGTCGTTGGCTTGCTCTTGGTTCGTCGCGTAGCGCCGGAAGAACTCCATGGCGCGGTTGGGGGCGCCGACCATGGCGTAGGGCATCACCAGCTCGCGCCGGGCCTGCCGCGCCAGGTTGGCGGCGTCGGTCGCGTCCGGGTTCTCCGTGGCGAACTCGATGGTGCGCACGAAGGACTGAAGCGACTCGCGGAAGTTCTCGGTGTTGTAGTGGGCCCACGCGGACTTGTAGAGCGCGTAGCCGTAGACCGGGTTCCGCTCCGGAGGGAACTCGGTCACCTTGTCGTAGAAGCGCAGCGACGCCGCCATCTCGCCTTCGTTGAAGTAGAACTCGGCGAAGCTCAGGTAGGCGTTGGGGATGTAGCGGCTCTGGGGGTAGCTCTTGATGAGCCGGTGGTAGACCTGCCGCGCCCGATCCTGCTGGCGGAGCTCCTCCAGGCCGAAGGCCAGGGAGAAGAGCACCCGGTCCATCTGCGGGAAATTGGGGTGGTCGTTGACCAGGGTCGCGTAGGTGCGGATGGCCTGCTCACGGGAGTTCTGCAGGGCCTGGGAGGCCTGTTGCTGCCGCTGGCGAGCCTCCCGGCAGTTCTGCCGGTTCTTCTGCTGCTGACACGCCTCGTAGATCGGCTGGTCGAAGGAGCGGACGCGCGCGTTGAGGGCGGTCTGCATCTCGAACCAAGTCTCCGCGAGGCGGAGCAGGATCTCCGGGCGCTGCGGGTTGTTGGGCCGCGTGTTCTGGACGAGGCGGTTCAGGATCCGGACCTCCCGCTGCAGCAGCTGGAACTGCCGGGCGCGGACCCGCTCCTGACCACGACGGGTCGCGACGTCGATCTCGAAGCCCGGACCGGTCATGCCGGAGTCGGCCTTCTCCTGCTTCACCGGCTCCGCGGTGCGCAGCCGGCTCTGGGGCGCGCTACCGCCGACCCGGCGCTTCGTGCGGGGGGGAGCCCCCGACGGACACTCGCCGATGTTGGTCTGCACCGACGAGGTGATGCACTGGCCCCCGGAGGACGCAGCGTTGCGCTGCGCGGGAGCCTCTTCGTCCTGGGCGAGCGCGGGCGCGCCCACCAGGGCGAGCCCGAGCAGGCTCGCCGTCGCGATGATGCTCAGCTTCGTACGCATCGTTCTCACCTTCCGCACTGGTTCGTGACCTGCTGGCGGTAGAAGCCGAGCTCGTCGCGCCAGTACTCGCCATCGAAGGGCCAGAGCTGGTGCTCCTCGTCGACCTCGACGTCGCCGCCGCCGGTCCGCTGGGCCGCGGTCATCTGCTGCTGGAGCTCCTGGTCGAGCTGACCGCGCTGGGCGGTGACGATCTCGAGCTCGACGGTGTCGACCTGGTTGGCCTGGTTGGCGAGCTCGTCGATGAGGCGGTTGTAACGCGCTCGGGCGAGGTCACCGGTCTGGTCGACCGCGAAGGACTTGGCCACCGCGACGTCCTGGAGGACGCGGGCGCCGAGGGAGCTGTTCTGCAGCTCGGCGGGCGCCTCGGCGAGGCGGGCCTCCTCGGCCTCGAGCACGTTCACGTACTCGATGTTCCGGAGGAGCGTGCGGTCCGAGAGGGCCGTCGCGACCACGCCGCGGATGTTCGGGCTCAGGTTGGCTTCGCCGGCGCGAACCTTGGTGAGGAACTCGAAGAACTGGGTGTTGTCCTCGAACTGCGCGAGCTTGGCCTCGAGCTCCTGGCGGACGGGATCGAACATCTCGTGGAACTTGCCGATCATCGCGAGGGCGTTGTCGAACTGGCAGTTCACGAAGAAGGTCACCGCCTTGAGGACGATCGCCTCGGGGTAGTAGGCGTCCTCGAAGTACGGCGAGAAGATCGTGTGCACGTTGCCGAGCGCCCGGGAGAACTCGTCGGCGAGGAAGAAGGCCCAGCTCGACTCGAAGAGGGCGTCGAGCCAGTACTCCGAGCCCTGGTCCACCGTGTTCCAGGCCTCGACGGCCTGACCGAGGAGGCGGCCGTCGATGGCGCGCTCACCGGTCTCGGGGTCGGTGCTGTTCGCGGCCGTGTAGTAGAGGCGCGCGAGGGAGATCCAGGCGAGGTTGTTCATGCGCTCCTCGTCCTCGACGCCCTCGACGTTGCCCTCGTCGATGGCCTCGACGATGGAACGGAAGCTGGCGATCGCCGGACGGGCGCGGCGCATGCGGATGTGGCTGATGCCCTCGAAGAACTTCGCCTTGATGAAGAAGCTGGAGTCGGTGGCGACCCGGCCGAAGAGCTCGTTGGCCTCCTCGAACTCCTGCTGGTCGTACTTGTAGCGACCCATGATGTAGAGGAGCTCGTTGTAGAGCTCCGCCGTCTCGGTCGTGTTGAACTGGTCGAGCTGGTCGACGCCGTAGCGACCGACCTTCTCGATGATGCCGGCCGGCTCCGGGAGCTGCGAGGCGAGCTGCGCCAGCCACTGGAGGGTCTGGTCGAAGTAGAGGTGACCCGCGCCCATCTGGCCGATCTCGTCGAAGATCGCGAGGGCCGACTGGTAGTAGCGCAGGTGATAGAGGCACTTGCCGAGGAAGAACTGCGCCTTCTGCACGTTCGCGGCGGCGTCCTGGGTCTCCCCCTCGACGACGCGCTGGAACTGCACGGCGGCCTCCTGATAGCGCTCCTGCTGGTACAGGCGAAGCGCGTTGGCCAGGGCCTCCGAAGGCGGGCCCTCCGCGGGCGGCGCCGGCGGCTGACCGGTCTCCTCGACGTTGAACTCCATGTCCTGGGCGACGCCCGAGGTGGGAGTGATCGAGGCGGCGATCATCGCGATCGCAACTGCCATCCAGAGTGTCCGGCTCGACCCGCTCGGTCGAACCGCGCGCTCACTACAACCCATCTGATGCTCCTTGCTTTCGTGCCTCTTCATTGCCGTTCCTCGATGATCCGCTCACGTCGCCGCCGAGCCGGCGTTGGGCACGCGGGCGCCAAATCGTCCTGAAAATCGTGCGTTGTGATTGAAAAATCCAACGATATCGGGACCTTGCACCCGAATTGGGACGCGATGATAGAAATTGCCCGTCGTGATTGTCAAGGGGGTATCCGTGTGCGGTGGGGTGGGGAGGACGCTACGCTCGTCGTGCTTGACACGCGGGCGGCTCGCTGAGTAGGTTCGCGCCGGCTGGAAAAGAGGACGCTTCGTTCCGACTAGCCCACAGACACCCCACCCCGACCTCAATTGGATGGAACCCGCGACCGCGACGAGGAGGACCCTCGGCGGCGCGGCTCGAGGGAGGCCGACCTCCCGAGGACCGAAGCAACGCAAGATGTCGACCATGCGATTCTTTCTGATCAGTCTCTTCCTCCTCTGCTCCGGCGTGCTCGTCGGCTGCGAAGCGCCCGGCGTGGGCGATCCCTGTGTCCCCGAGTCGATCCCCGAGGGCGGCTTCGACCAGGACGAGGTCTACCTCGAGACCAGCTCCGTGCAGTGCCGCACCCGCGTCTGCATGGTCTACCAGCTCGGCGGTGACCCGACGATGGCCGAAGAGGATTGCATCGCCGCCGGCGGCTCGAACTGCGCGCAGTTCGCGCAGGGCACCGAGATCGACGACCGCGTGTACTGCACCTGTCGCTGTGACTCGCCCACCCAGGGCGCCAGCACCTGCGAGTGCCCCTCGGGCTTCACCTGCCAGCCCACGCTGGACGAAGAGGCCGGCCCGGGCATCGCGGGTAGCTACTGCGTCCGGACCAGCACCATCGACGAGTGAGCCGCGCGGCCACCGGCCGCCGAGGCGAATCCATCGTAGCCGCGCTCCTGGAGGAGCGCGGCTTCGTCGTTTTGGGCCGCAACGTCCGGGTGGGACGCCTCGAGCTGGACGTGATCGCGCGCAAGGGCGCGACGGTGGTCGTGGTCGAGGTCCGGTCGCGGACCAGTGATCTCTACGGCGGCGCCGCGGAGACGATCGACCGCGCGAAGCAAGGTCGCGTCCGCGCGGCCGCCGGCCGTTGGATCGCGACGCAGCCCGAGCTCCGCCGCTGCCGCCTCCGCTTCGACGCCGCAGGCGTCCTGCTTCGTCCGGGCCGCGCCCCGGAGGTCGACTACTACCCGGACGCCTTTTAGAAGCGCTCCTCGGAGCTCTCGGCGCGCTCCGCTGCACAGCACCGCTCCGCTGCACCGCTCGGCTCGAGTTCCGAGAACCGGCGCCCGACGCGTGCGCGCCCCCGGGCCGCGAGGACTCGGGGGCGCGAGCGGCGGGCGATCGCGATCAGTCGAGGGCGGCGAGCATCCGGTCGCGGACGCCGCGGAGCTCGGCCAGGGCGTCGTCGGGCACGCCGGCTTGCTTGGCCTTGGCGATCGCGTCGTCGAGCTCGGTCACTTCGCGCTTCTGGGTCTCGCGGAGTGATTCGACCATGTTGGCGAAGGCCTCGAAGAGCTCTTGGAGCTCGTCCCCCTTCCGGAGCCGGCCAGCCAACTTCAGCTTCCCGGAGGCCACCTCGTTCAGGAGGAGCTTCATCTTGTAGGCCGGACCCACGACCTTGTGGGTCACGATGATCCCCGTGAAGCCCAGGGTCAGCGCGAGGATCAGGATCCCGGCGAGGATGCCGTAGAGGACCTTGCGGTCCTCGCGCTCGGCGTACCCCTCGAGATCGTTGGCCACCTCGGGCGGCAGGTCTTCCTGCATCGCCATCTGGGCGGTCATCGCCTCGGTCTGCCCCTTCGAGAAGTCGTAGGCCACGTAGCCGAGGACCGCAGCGACGACCATCGTCACGGCCACGACCATGCCCGTGTACTTCAGCTGGAAGGGGCGATCGAGGAGGTAGTTCTTGAAGCGCCGCTTGGGCGGGGCTCCGCTCTTTTCGACGTTGCCGCCGTCCTGCATGGGTGTCGATCCCGCCTGAGCGCTCATTCTCTGGGTTCTCCGTTGCTCGCTCGGAGCCCCCACAGGGTAGGCCCCTGCCCCGTGATTCTCCAGTTTCCGACGGCGAATCGCGGCCTCATCGGTTGGCGCTCGCTTCCATGGCCTGGGTCAGGCGTCGGATCGCCCCCCGCAGGGCGCCTTCGATCCCGGCCTGGATCGCTTCGTCGCCCCCGCCGCCCGGAACCGTCGCGGCCCCCTGGAGAATGGCCCGCATGTCGCGCCCCGGGTACGTGCCGACGATGACCGAGACCACCACGCGGGTGCCGGCGGCGGTCTGCTCGATGGAGACCACCGAGCTGTCGAGGTAGTAGCCGGTCAGGCGGCGACTCTGGATGACTCGGCGCGCCACCGCGTTCGACTCGCTGGCCGGAGCCACCTCGACGTCCGGGAGGGAGCCGACCTGCTGCGCGAGGAAGTCGCGGGCCCGGCGCAGGGCGTCCCGGCTCACCGACGCGCCACGCTTGGCGGCGGGCTCGCCGACACCGACGTAGAAGCGCGCGTTCCCGCTGCCTCCGCGCTCCGGCTCGGCCTCCCGGGGTCGGGTGCGCGCCAGGCGCTCGAGGGCGCCGATCGCCCGCCGGATGGCCCGCCGAGCCGCGGGCGCCCGATCGCTCGCGTGGGACCGGAGCGCCGCGAGCGCCGATGGATCCGAGAGGCGCTCCAGGGAGGACGCCGCCGCGGTGCGCACCGCGGGATGCTCGTCATCGAGCGCGCGGCCGAGCGCGCTCACGATCTCCTCGTTCGCTTCGACGCGCCCGAGCGAGATCGCCGCCTGCGCCCGGACACGGAACGCGTCCGAGCTGGAGAGGAGTCGAATGAGATACTGAGTCCGTTGCTGCGCCTCGGCGACCATGCTCAGGCCGCCGAGCATGAGGAACGCCGACACCGCTGCTGCGATGGCGGGCCTCATCCAGCCCGGTCTCCGATTCCCCACCCTCGATTGTCGCGTCGTCGTCCCTCGCTCGCCCATTCCTCAGCCCACCATCGAAGTCTGCTACCGACCCGTCCACCACGACGGTCGCGGGCTCTGTGACGCAGCCCGCCCGGGAAGCTTCAACGAGAACGGCATCATCGCTTTTCACGGTCCGGAACACAACGACGAAGCGGGGAGAGATCGTTGCGCGCCCGACAGCCCTCGGGCACGGTGCCGGCGTGCGCCCGCTGCCCCTGCTCTTCGCTCTGGGAATGTCGGTGGCGGCGTCGGCTCAGCCCCGGGTCGTGGTGCGCGCGGAGGCCCGCATCGAGCTTCGCGCGGAGTTGGACGGGGACGAGATCGCGGTCGAGGGCTTGCTGGTCGACGATCGGGGCGAGCCCATGGTGCGACGCCCGGTGGACGTCGCGATCTTGCGCGGGGATGGCTCGACCCTCGCAGCCGAGCGGGTGACCACCGACTCCGAGGGCCGCTTCGGGGTTCGCGCGATCGGCCAAGCCACCCGCTACTCACTGACCGCCGTCTTCGGGGGCGACAGCTACCACCCACGGCTGACCGTCGAGCGAGGGGCCGACCTCACCCGCACAGCCACCCGGCTCCACCTCGCGGTCGGCTCGGGGCGCTTCGATCTCGACGAGCCGACCCACTCCGTCCGCGTGTCCGTGAGCAACCCGCGGGGAGTCGACGGCCTCGCGCTGGAGCTCCTCGACGAGGTCGGTCGAGCCCTGGGGAGCGCCACGACCGACGGGAGCGGCGAGGCGATCTTCGCGATCGCCGCGTCGGATCTCGGGGAGCCGGGCGCCGGGCGCCTGGTCGCTGCCACCGAGGGAGACGCCGAGCGCGCGAGTGCCCGGGTGGAGGCCCCGATCGTACGCTTCCGGACGGCCACCCTGGATCTCGCCGTCACCCCGGCCCACCCGAGCCCCGACGAGGACCTCGAGCTCCGCGGTCGACTCGCGACCGCCACCGGCCCCCTGCCCGGCGAAGCCGTCGGCCTCTTCGCCGACGGCGCCCACCTGGCGACCGCGCTCACCGACGCGGACGGCGCCTTCCGGACGGTCGTTCCGGCGGGCACCCTCCCCGCCGCCCCCAGCACGCTGGTCGCCCGCTTCGAGAGCGACGGCCCCGGAGTCCCCTCGGTCGAGTCGTCCCCGGTGGTGGTGGAGGTCCGACACCTCGGTCTCGGCGCGTGGGCCTGGCTCGCCATCCCCCTCCTCCTCTCCTTCGGGATCGTCCTCTGGCTGCGCAGGCGCGCCCCGGAGCCGGACGTCGCGCGACCCACCCTGCCCCCGCCGGTCGGCGTGGAGGTCACGAGCAGCCGGCGCGGCCCCCCGCGGCACGACGTCGGGGGCCTCCTCACCGACTCGGACGATCGCCCCCTGGCCGGCGACCTGGCCGCCACCTCCAGCTCTGGCGAGCGGATCGCCACGACCATCGGGTCCGACGGCCGCTTCTCCCTCGAGCTCCCGCCGGGGGTCTGGACCCTGCGCTTCGACGCTCCGAACCACGCCCCGGCGACGGCCGAGGTGACGCTTCCCCACCGCGGGAACCTGCACGCCTTGCGGGTGCGACTGGAGACCTGGCGCGCCCGGGCGCTCGGGATCCTCCGGGACGCCTTCGTCCGCGCGGGGGGCTCTCCTACGCGGTGGCGGAGGACGACGGTCCATCGCCTGACGAGCGACCCGGAGCTCGGAGCGACCGCCAGCGCGGTGGAGCGCAGCTACTACGGGCCGGAAGCGCCCGACTCCGCGCAGGTCGAGGCGCTCGCGCAACCCGACGCATCCTCCGATGAAAGCGAGTCGAAGGGCCCGCGCACCGCCCGTTGATCGCGGGCCCTTCGCCGTCCGACGCTCGTCGTCGTTGACCTTTTCGGGACCCACGTCCTATGGTCGCCCCGCCCGAGGCAGCCTCCTTCCATGGACTCCACCACGATCCTCATCATCGTCGCGGTCGTCGTCGTCGCGGCGCTCGCGTTCTTCTTCATGCGAAAGGGCGGCGAGCCCGAGAAGCTGGACGTCGGGGACCGCGAGCCGCCGAAGAAGCCCGAGCCCGCTCCGCGCCCGATCGAAGCGGAGAAGGCCGCCGCGCCGAAGCCGGCGCCCGAGCCCGCCCCCGAGCCCACGCCGGCCGCTCCCGAAGAGCCGGCCGCAGCGGAGGCGCCGGCCGACGCGCCCGCCGCCGCGGCCCCGGAAGCCGCGGCCCCCGCCCCCGAGGCCGAAGACGACATCGAGGAGATGGAGGCCCAGGAGGCGCCGCCTTCGGTGCCCGCCGGTCCTCCCAAGGAAGCGTCCCCCGAGGAGATCGCCGCCCTGCGCAAGGGCCTGGCGTCCACGCGCGGTGGCTTCATCTCGCGCCTCGCGCGCCTCTTCAAGTCCAAGAAGGAGGTCGATCCCGCTCTCCTGGACGAGATGGAAGAGGTCCTGATCACCAGTGATCTGGGCGTCAGCGTCGCCGACAAGGTGCTCGGCCGCCTGCGCGCGGCGATGGAAGAGGGCACGATCGCCGATGGCGACGCGGCTTGGCGCGCCCTCCGGGCCCACGCCGAAGAGATCCTGACTCGGTCCGGCGAGGGCGCGCTGCGCCTCGACAAGCAGCCCACGGTGATCCTCGTGGTCGGCGTCAACGGCGTCGGCAAGACCACGACGATCGGCAAGCTCGCCAGCCGCTTCACCGAGCGCGGGAAGTCCGTGCTCCTCGCCGCGGGCGACACGTTCCGCGCCGCTGCCGTCATCCAGTTGGAAATGTGGGGCAAGCGGACCAACTGCGAGGTCGTGAAGGGCCGAGGCCGCGCCGATCCGGGATCCGTCATCTTCGACGCCGTGAAGAAGGGCGTCGAGATGGGGGTGGATGTGGTCATCTGTGACACCGCCGGCCGCCTCCACACCAAGACCCCGCTGATGGACGAGCTGAAGAAGGTGGGTCGGACGGCCGAGAAGGCCCTCGGACGGCCCGCGGACGAGGTCCTCTTGGTCCTCGACGCCACGACCGGTCAGAACGCCATCCAGCAGGCCGAACTCTTCCAGGAAGCCCTCCCCGTCTCGGGGTTGGTGCTCACCAAGCTCGACGGCACCGCCAAGGGCGGGGTGATCCTGGGGATCGTCGACTCGCACGACGTGCCCGTCCGGTACGTCGGCATCGGCGAGAAAGTCGAAGACCTCAAGGAATTCGACGCATCCGCGTTCGTGGAAGCCCTTTTCGAGCGTCCCCCCGAGGCCGCTGAAGACGTCGCGGAGGACAGCGCCGCGACGTGATGGTTGAACTGGCGGAAGCGTGCGTGATATAGTCCGGCGCGCCCGTTGGAAATCAGCTATTTCTGCTGTGATTTCGAAGACTTGCAACTCCCCGAAGCCCCTCGTTCGAAGCACGGATAGATACGGATCGAGGGAGCGAAAGGGAGTGAGTGGACAAGGTGGAAGGGTCGAGATGAAGCAATCGATCACAACGTTCTGGGTCGCCCTCATGGCAATGCTCGCCATGCCCTTGGGCGCATCGGCCCAGATGGACTTCAGCCTCGACGAGGCCGAAACCGAAGGCGAAGCGGGAGCTGAAGCCGAAGGTGGGGCCGACATGTCGTTCGGCGAAGGTGAAGCGGAAGGCGAAGCCGGTGCCGAAGGCGAAGGTGACGTCGGCGGCGGCGACTTCGGTGATGGCGACATCATCGGCGAGCTCGCCAGCGGCGACGACGGCATGGGCGGCGAGATGGAGCAGCGCGAGCGGCCCACGGAGACCGTCGAAGAGGTCTTCGCGGTGCAGCAGATCTACGCGCTGCGCCTGAACCGGCTCGAGCTGGCGCCCTCGGCGGCGTTCACCATCAACGACCCCTTCGTGTCCCACCCCGCGGTGAGCGTCGCGCTGAACTACTGGTTCACGAACGTCCTCGCCCTCGGCGTGAACTTCCTCTGGTACCAGTGGGGTGACCCCACCAGCCGGGAGTCGGACCTGAACTTCTTCGTTCGCCGCGCGACCCGCCTGGGTATCCCCATCACGGAGTGGCAGCTCGGCGCGCACCTGAACTTCACGTACGTCCCCTTCTACGGAAAGTTCAGCGTCTTCCGCGAGTTCATCTTCCAGTACGACGCCTACGTCGTCGGCGGCGTGGGCATGATGCGGACCCGACCGGTCCCGGTCATCGACCCCGAGTTCCGGAGCTTCGACTTCCAGACCCGCGTGGCGTTCAACCTCGGCATCGGTCTGCGGGTCTTCCTCTCGCGCTTCGCGGGCATCTTCTTCGAGTTCCGTGACTACGCCTACCTCGAGCGCTTCGAGAGCCTGGACGTCGCCCCGACCTCGGTAGACCGCCAGGACGAGGGGAGCTGGTACTCGGACAGCACGACCTTCACGAACAACATGACGGTGCAGGTCGGCTTCACGCTCTTCTTCCCGTTCACCTTCGAATACAAGCTGCCGAAGTGATGGTCCCGACTATGTTCTCCTCGAAGATGCGAACCCTCGCCCTGGCCGCGATCGCGGTCGCCGTCCTCGGTGGCGACTTCGTGGCTCCCTCCCAAGCGTCCGCGCAGGAGGTGCAGATCACGGGTCCCCTCGCGGGCCAGCCGGCCGTCCGCCGGATGCGTCTGTACCGGCAGTTCCGCGTGCTCCTGGAGCCGAACTTCACGTTCACCCTCCAGGACGAGTACTCCCGGACCCTCTTCGCCGGTCTCCACGCGGGCTTCTACTTCACCGACTGGCTCGGCATCGGTGTCTGGGGGGCCTACGGGGTCGCGAACCTCGACACCAACCTGACCGACGAGATCACCGGCAAGGGCGTCACCGACGACCGCTCGCGCCGCAGCTTCCCCACTGCGGGGGGCTTCCCGGACCAGATCGCGACCATGACCTGGGGCGCGGCCGCTCAGATCGAGTTCATCCCGCTCCGCGGAAAGCTCTCCATCTTCGAGAAGCTCTTCGTGGACACCGACTTCCTCATCTTCGCGGGTGTGGGCGTCATGGGCATCGAGGAGCGTGACGGCGACGCCGTGAACGCCTGCAGCGATGGCGACACCGCCTGTTTCATCGCCTCCCAGAGCGCTCGCGCCTCCCGAGTCGCGTTGGGTCCCACCTTCGGTGCGGGCTTCAACATGTACTTCAACAACTTCATCGGCCTGAGCCTCTCCTGGCGCGGGATGCCCTTCAGCTGGAACACCTCCGGCTTCGACAACTCGGGCTCTGACGACGGCGACTTCGCCGACGGGCAGATCGACGAGAGCGACCGCTTCTTCAAGCTCAACCACATGTTCCACGTCGGCATCATGTTCTACCTGCCGACCGATCCGGCGGTCACCGACTGACGGCTCCGGTCCGCGAGGACCGACGGAACGAAGAAAGGGCGGCCCTCGGGTCGCCCTTCTTCGTTCCGTCGCCTGCTCGCCGCTCGCCGCTCGCCGTCCGCGAGCTGCGAGACGGTCAGTCGGAGATGTTGGTGAGCTGGTGGCCTGCCTGGGCCAGCGCGGTCTTCATCGTCTGCTTGTCGTTGGACTTCATGTAGGCCTCCTCCGGAGTGATGAGCCCGTTCTTCACGTGCTCGAGGAGGTGGTCGTTCATCGTCTGCATGCCCTGCCGGCGGCCGGTCTGCATGACGCTCTTGAGCTGGAAGGTCTTGCCCTCGCGCACGAGGTTGGCGACGGCGGAGTTGGCCACCAGGACCTCGTACGCGGCGACCCGCCCTCCCCCCTGCTTCTTGCAGAGCACCTGGGCGACCACGCCGCGGAGCGACTCGGAGAGCATCACGCGGATCTGCTCCTGCTGGTCGGGCGGGAACTGATCGATGATGCGGTCCACCGTGCTGGGTGCGCTGGTGGTGTGCAGCGTCCCGAAGACCAGGTGCCCGGTCTCCGCCGTCTCGATGGCGATGCTGATCGTCTCGAGGTCGCGCATCTCGCCGACGAGCACGATGTCCGGATCCTCCCGGAGCGCGGCGCGGAGGGCCGCCTTGAAGGACTTGGTGTGGGTCCCGACCTCGCGCTGGTTCACCAGGCACTTCTTGTTCGAGTGCACGAACTCGATCGGGTCCTCGATCGTGATGATGTGGTCGTCGCGGTTCTGGTTGATGAAGTCGATCAACGTCGCCAGCGTGGTCGACTTGCCGGAGCCCGTGGGACCGGTGACCAAGACCAGGCCCTTGGTGAGCCAGCAGAGGTCCAGCACCTTCTTGGGGAGACCGATCTGGTCCACCGAGAGGATGTCGAAGGGGATGACGCGGAAGACGGCGCCCATCCCGTGGCGATCCTCGAAGATGTTGGCGCGGAAGCGCGCGAGGCCCTCGATGGTGTGGGCGAAGTCGGTGTCGCTGACGGCCTCGAACTCCTCCTTGTTCTTCTCGGGCATGATCTCCTCGAGCAGGCTCTTCATCCGCTCGGGGCTCATCGGCCCCTTGCCGGGCTCGAGGGGCTTGATGCTGCCGTCGATGCGGGCCATCGGCTCGACCGTGGCGGAGAGGTGGAGGTCGGACGCGCCGAGCTGCTTCATCAGCCGAAGATAGCGGTTGATGGCCGGCTCGCCCGCCCGGGTGGCCTCGTAGCCGCCACCGTCGCCGTAGCCGCCGCCATACCCGCCGCTGGCAGCCCCGGTCGCGCCCTCGCCGCCGTAGCCGCCGCCGTAGCCCCCACCCGCGCCGCTCGCGGGCGCGCCACCGTGGCTCTGCGGGGCGGCCTGAGGCGCGACGGGCTCCGCGCCGATGGCGATGCCCGCGCTGGCGGGCTCGATGCGCACCGTCCACACCGTCGGCGACTGGGCCGAGAGGCTGACGTCGACGTCCGTGGCGCCGGCCTTGTGGAAGAACTTCGCCGCGCCCGTGCTGCGCAAGGACTCGAGCGCCGCGGGCGGCGCCGCCTCTTCGACGAGGCCCTGGAGCTGCCCGTGGTCGATGGGCTTGTTCGAGTGCCGCTCGCCCGAGGGGAGCTGGAACTTCACCGGCTGACCCGAGACCAGCTCGATGTAGTGGGCCTCGTACTTGGTCAGATGCTGGACGTAGAAGTCGATGCGCTTCATGCGCACTCAGACTATCACTTTACCTTCAGCTCGTAGCCTGCACGTTCGACGCGCTTCTTCTCCGATTCGAGGTCGACGCTGGTCAGCGGGTGGTCGTCCAGGAAGCCCTCGGGGAGCTTCAGCTTCATCTTGTCGCCCTTCACGGTGAGCTTCACCGGCGGCACCACCTCGGCGCGACGACGATGCAGACGCACCGCCAAGCGCAGCAAGAGGGCCATGCGGGTGGAGCGCTGGGGCCACGGCGCGTGGAGCTCGTCGAAGGCCTCGTAGCGGAGCTTCCGCCGGTGGGTCAGCACCAGGCGCGCCAGGAGCTTCTGCTCGTCCTGGGAGAAGCCCGGCATGTCGCTGTTCTCGAGGATGTAGCAGCCGTGCTTGTGGTACCCGCCGTAGCGGATGGAGAGCCCCACCTCGTGCACGGTGGCCGCCGACTGGAGCATCTCCGCGGTGAAGGGCATGGGGAGGTCCCACTCGTCGGCGACCTGCTCGAGGAGGGCGACGGCGGTCTCGCCCACCGCGTCGGCGTGGGCGGTGTCGATCTCGTAGCGATCGGTGAGCCGGTCCAGGGTCGCGCGCCGCACGCTCTCGACGTGGTCACGCCCGATGAGCTCCTCGACGACGCCGTCGCGGAGGGCGCCCTCGCAGGGCCGCATCTCGTCCAGCGAGAAGACCTCGAAGAACGCACAGAGGATCGCCACGCCACCGACGATGACGGGGCGCCGCTTCTCGGTGAGCTCCGGGAGATCGATGTCGTCGGTGTGCTTCGCCTGGAGGAGCTGGTCCCGGAGCTTGAAGAGGGCTTCGCGGGTGAGGCGCCGACCGGACCACCCCGCCGCCTTGGCGATGGTGGCGATGGCCTCGATGGTCCCGGAGGTCCCCACCGCCTCCTGCCACTCCTCGCCCCCGATGGCCCGCGAGAGGGGCTCGAGCTCGAGGCGCGCGGCGAAGAGCGCCGCGCGGAAGCGGTCCGGCGAGATCTTCCCGTCGGGGAAGAAGCCCTCGGTGAAGTTCACGCAGCCCATGTGCAGGCTGTCGGTGTGCTGGGCCTCGCGGCCCTCGCCGAGGACGACCTCGGTCGAACCGCCGCCGATGTCGACCAGGAGCCGGCGACCGCGGGACGGCAGCACGCTGGCCGCGCCCACGAAGACCAAGCGGGCCTCCTCGACGCCGGCGATGACCTCGATCGGATGCCCCAGGACCTTCTCGGCCTTCTCGATGAACTCGGGCGCGTTCTTCGCGCGCCGGAGGGTGCTGGTGCCGACGACCCGCACGCGCGCGTCCGGCACCGCCTGGAGGCGCTCGCCGAAGAGCGCCAGGCAGGCGAGCCCGCGCTCCTGGGCCGCCTCGTCGATGCGGAGGTCGGCCCCGAGGCCGGCCGCCAGCGCGACCCGCTCCTTGACCTTGTCGATCATGTGGACTCGGCCCCCGGCGTAGCGCGCCACCATCAGGTGGAAGCTGTTCGAGCCGAGGTCGACCGCGGCGTACACGCCGGTGGGATCCTTCTTCTTCTCGTCCCCCCCCGGGTTCTCGGTTTCGGGGGCGTTCCCCGAGTCGGTGGTCTTGCCGCTCACCCGGCGCACTCTAGCGGAAAAGGTCCCGGGCGCTCGCCGGCCCGCCGAGGACCGGGCGCCGCCCTGGGAACGCGCACAGGTCGAGCCCCGCCCCTGTTGCCCCCGCGGTCCCAACGCCTACCCTACGCGCCGTGACGTCCCTCCCCGACTCGCACCCCTCCTTCTTCGAAGACGACGACGATCATTTCCACGATCAGTGCGGGGTCTTCGGCGTCTTCGGTGACGCGGAGGCGGCCAACCTGACCTACCTGGGGCTGCACGCCCTACAGCACCGCGGGCAGGAGGCCGCCGGCATCGCGACCACCGATGGCGAGCGCCTCTTCGTCCAGCGCGGGCTGGGGCTGGTCCAGGACGTCTTCAACGCGGCGACCATGGAGAAGCTCCCTGGCGCGGGGGGCATCGGGCACGTGCGCTACTCCACCGCGGGCGGCACCCACGTGAAGAACACGCAGCCCATCGCGGTCGACTACGCGCACGGGTCCATCGCCGTGGCCCACAACGGCAACCTGACCAACTACGTGGCGCTGCGGCGCGAGCTGGAGTCGGCGGGCTCGATCTTCGCGTCGGCCAGCGACACCGAGGTCTTCGTCCACCTCATCGCGCGGTCCAAGGCGGAGACCACCGAGGCTCGCGTCGCCGACGCGCTCCACCGGGTCCAGGGCGCCTACTCGCTGGTCTTCCTCTCGGTCGACGAGATGATCGCGGTCCGCGACCCCTGGGGCTTCCGGCCGCTCTGCCTGGGGACCAAGGGCGACGCGTGGGTCGTCGCGTCGGAGCCGCCCGCGTTCGCGCTCATGGGCGCGGAGTACGTCCGGGACGTCGAGCCGGGCGAGATGATCGTCTGTGACCGCTTCGGGATGCGCTCGAGCAAGCCCTTCGAGGAGAAGCCCACGCGCTTCTGCATCTTCGAGCACATCTACTTCGCGCGGCCCGACGCCAGCTTTGGCGGCGTCAGCGTGTACCAGGCGCGGCAGCGACTCGGCGCTACCCTGGCCCGCCTGGAGCCGGTGGAGGCCGACATGGTCATCCCGGTGCCCGACAGCGGCGTCGCCGCCGCTCTGGGGTTCGCGCGCGAGACCGGGATCCCCTACGAGATGGGGCTCATCCGCAGCCACTACGTCGGACGAACCTTCATCGAGCCCCAGCAGCAGATCCGGCACTTCGGCGTGCGCCTGAAGCTGCACCCCGTGCGCGAGCTCCTCGCCGGCAAGCGCATCGCGGTCGTCGACGACTCCATCGTCCGGGGCACCACGAGCCGGAAGATCGTCAAGATGCTCCGGGACGCCGGCGCGGCCGAGGTCCACCTGCGCATCTCCTCGCCACCCACGAGCTGGCCCTGCTTCTACGGGATCGACACGCCGACCCGCGAAGAGCTCATCGCCAGCCGGCACACGCCGGAGGAGATCGCCCGCTACGTGACCGCGGACTCCCTGGGCTACCTCAGCGTGGAGGGGCTCCGCGACGCGGTCGGCGGGGGCGACGGCTTCTGCGACGCGTGCTTCAGCGGCGAGTACCCGGTGCCGGTCGAGCTCCCCAAGGTCGAGGGTCGTCGTCAGCTCCCGCTGGTCGGCGTCTGAGCGACGGGCGCCCCGTAGCGCCCCGCCCATTCGATCACGGCGTCGGCGACCTGCTCCGGGACCTCGATCGGCAGGAAGTGCCCCCATCCAGGAAGCGGGTCTCGTGGGGTCCGCGGAAGTGCCGCTCCTGTCCGCGGGTCGCGCCGGGAGCGATGCACCGGTCGTGCTGCCCGTGGAGGTGCAGGAGGGGCACCGCGCTCGGTCGCATCGCGACCGCCCGGCGTAGGAAGAGCCCCAGCGGCCGGAACATCGCGCGGTAGTACGCGAGGGGCCCCGGCAGGCTCGCGCGGATACGCGCTTCGACGGCCTCGACGTGGAGGGGTGGCGGGCGCCCGGGTGACCACCGGGCCCAGAGCTCGCGCACGAAGCCCCGGCGCAGCGCGCGCTCGGGGAGCCCCGGGAGCTGGAAGAAGCCCATGTAGCGGCTGCGGTGGAGCTGGGCGGGATCGGTGGCCAGGGAGCGGAGAAAGGTCAGCGGGTGCGGCACCGAGAGGGTCACCGCGGCCGCGAGGGGTCCATGGGTGACGGCGTCGTGGGTGATCGCCGCGCCCCAGTCGTGCCCCACCAGGACGAAGGGTGCCTCCTGCAGCGACGCCCCGAAGGCGACCACCGTCTTCGCCAGGGTCCGAATGTCGTAGGCCGGCGGAGCCGGTGAAGGGCGGTAGCCGGGCATGGCCGGGGCGACGGCGCGGTAGCCCGCGGCGGCCAGCCGCTCCATCACCGGCAACCAGGCCTCGGGGATGTCCGGGAAGCCGTGGAGCAAGACCACCAGCGGCGCCGCGGCGTCCCCCCGCTCGAGGTAGTGGAGCCCCGTGCGGGGCTCGACGCGATACGACTCGCTCGTCATCGCGGGCGATGATACGCCGAAGCCATGCTCGTCCTGGCCAGCGGCTCCCCCTATCGCCGCGCGCTGATCGCGCGCCTGGTCCCCGGCGCCCTCGCGGTCGACCATCGGGTGGACGAGCGCGCCGTCCAATCGGAGCTGGCGACGGCCTCGCCCGACGCCATCGCCGAGCGGCTGGCCGAGGCCAAGGCGGCCAGCCTCGCCGAGACGTATCCGGAGGCGTGGATCCTCGGCTCGGATCAGGTCGTCGACCACGCCGGCGAGATCCTGGGCAAGCCGGGCACCCCGGCGGCCGCGGAGGCCCAGCTCCGGAGCCTGGCGGGTCAGACCCATCGGCTGGTCACCGCGGTCGCCCTACGGGATCCCACCGGCCACTGGCATCGGCACACCGACGTGCACCTGATGACGCTGCGCTCCCTCGACGACGAGACGATCGCTCGCTACGTCGCCGCCGACGCGCCCCTCGACTGCTGTGGGAGCTACCGCATCGAGGCGCGCGGCGTGACCCTCTTCGACGAGGCCCGGGGCAACGACCCCACGGCCATCGAGGGCCTTCCGCTCATCGCGGTGGCGCGGCTGCTCCGGGAAGCGGGCTTCCCGGAGTCCTGAGGTTCAGGTCCGGGGGAAGAGCCGGGCGAGGATCGGGACCAGCTTGCGGCGGAACTCGGGGTCCACGCTGAGGTCCTGACGCACCTCCAGCTCGACGGCCTCCCGGCCGTACTCGAGCGCGTGGCGTTCGACGGCGTACATCATCCCCGCCTTGCCGCTGTAGGGGTCGTTGTAGGCCACCTTCAGACCGGCGTCCTCCATGTCCTGGCCCAGGCGCTGGGCCAAGTCGTCCGCCTGGTCGAAGAGGACGGCGACCTCCATCGCTCGGGGGTCGCCCTCGTACAGAGGCGTGAAGGTGTGGATGGCGAAGATCACCGGCGCCGACGGCGTGTCCCGGACCACCTCGGAGACGGCCCGATGGTACGGGTGATAGAAGCGCTCCAGTCGCGCCTCACGCTCCGCGTCGCTGAGGTCCCCGTTCATCGTGACCGGGTGCCCTTCCGCCCGCGTGCGGAAGAGCGTGTCCGAGTCGAGCCCGCGGTTCGGGTCGACGATGAGCCGCGAGAAGCGCGAGAGCACCGCCGGAGCCCCGGTGTGCGCCGCGAGCCGCAAGGTGATCGCACGCGCGCCCAGATCGAACGCCCAGTGGGTCCCGCGCAGGTGTCGATCCGCCGCGAGCCACTCGAAGCCCTCGGGCATGCGCTGCGAGGCGTGCTCGCAGGTCAGCACGACGGGCGCGCTGGCGCCCTCGGCTGCGGGGGGTCTCCACACCTCGTGCGAGTCGAAGACCTGATGTTCGCCCCTCTTGGGGGCCCAATCGGTTTCAGTCAGCACAGAAAATCACCATGAGAACTGGAGCCGACCCGATCCATACGCCACACTGACGATCGATGGGGGATACGGACGCAGCCCGCAAGCGGAACCTGGACGAGCTCGACGAGCCCGGCACCAGCCCTAGCGGAATCACCGACGTGGTCGGGGACCTGGAGCGGGTCGGCGACGACCCTCCGGCCTCGGCGGACCGCTGGGATGGAGAGGGACCGGTGACCGAGCACCTCTCGCTCACCGATCTCTCGCCGGTCGACCTCGACGACGACGACGGACCGGTCAGCGGGCTGATCGCGAAGCCCGACCGGGTGAGTCTCCTGGAGCTCGAGGTCGACGAGGACGAGGTGAACGCCCCGCCGGCGCTGCCCGACGTGGGAGTTCGCTCCCGGGCTCCTCGCGCCCCGCTCCCCATTCGCCGCCCCAGCGCGCGGCCCGCCGCCGGCACCGCTACGGCCACAGCCGCAAAGGCCAGTGAGCCTCCCCGAGCTAAGGAACGCTCCGAGCCGCCGCCGCCGCCTCCGCCGCGCACCGGCGCCCCGACGCGGGCCGAGTCCATCGCCGAGGCGCCGACGCCGATGATCGGATCGGAGCAGTGGGTCCCCGAGGACCGCATCAGCCTGGTGGACTTCTCGGCGGTCCTCGCGGCTCCGCCGAGCATGCCCCCGGAGCCCAGCGAGACCTTCGACGTGGCGACCCTGCCCCCGTCCATCGCGCCGGTCAGCGTGGCGCCTCCGAACCGCGAGGGCGGCTCGGGCGGCCGCTTCGCCGTCGCGCTCGTCGCCCTCCTGGCGGTGGGCGCCGGCGCGTACTTCCTCGGGCAGCGGGGCGCTCCCGTCGCGCCCGACGAGGTCGAGGCCCGGCCTGCCGCCCAGAGCACCGCGCCCGAGGCGATGGTGCCGGCGCCGGCGCTGGCCGACGAGACGAACGCGCCGACCGCCGCGGACGAACCCGCCGTCGAGAACGCGGCCGCCGCGGAGCCCCAGGTCGAGAACGCGCCGGCGCCGGTCGCCGCGTCGCCCACGCGGGAGCGGCCGCCGGCCGAACCGGCGCGCCCCCGGGCCGCCGACCGCGCGCCCGTCCGGGAGCCGAGTCCGTCGCCCGTCACCGCGAGCGCCGAGCGGGCGGTCCCCGCGCCGGAACCCGCCGCGGCCGCCCCGCGCGAAGCGCCCGCTCCGGCAGCCGAGGAGCCGCCCGCGCCCGCCGTGGCCGAGGCGCCGACGAACCTCCCCGCGCGACCGACCCGGGAGCAGGTCCAGGGCGCCCTCGAGGCCGTCCGGCCGACGGTGGGCCAGTGCCTGGAGGGCCAGCACGGGACCGTCCGGGTGCGCATCACGGTGCGCGGCTCGGGTCGGGTGACCACCGCGCTCGTGCAGGACTCGATGTGGGCGGCCCCGCCGACCGGCTCGTGCATCGCGCGCGCGGTGCGGCAGGCGCGCTTCCCCGAGTTCTCGGACGACAGCTTCGTCGTGCTCTACCCCTTCGCGCTCTGACGCAGAGGCTCAGGCCGACGCGGAGCCTCAGCCGACGAGAAGCCTCAGGCCGACGCCAAGCCTCAGGCCGACGCGAAGCCTCAGGCCGACGCCTCAAGCCTCCGGGAGCTCGACGTCCCCGCGGCAGATCTGGAGCATCCCCTCGACCTCCAGGGCGACCTCGATCTCCGGGTTGGTCTCCAAGAAGTGCTCGAGGAAGGGCTGCGCCTGCGGGTAGTCCCCCCGCTGGAAGAAGGTGGCGCCCACCAGGAAGAGCGCGTCGGGGTCGTCCGGCCGCAGCCGGAGCACCTGGCGGCCCATGCGCAGCGCGCGGTCCATGTCCCCCAGGTAGCGGAGCGACTGCCCCGCACCGATCATCGCGCCCACGTACTCGGGCGCGGCGTCCAGGGCGGCCACGTAGCACTTGAGCGCCTTGGCGTGCTCCCCCTGCTCGAAGTAGGCGTTGCCCAGGAAGAAGTGGGCGTACTCGTTTTCGGGCTGACCTTCGGCGGCCGCGGTCAGCTCACCGATGGCCTCGTCGATGCGGCCCTCCTGGAGGAGCTCCATGCCCTCTTCCACGGCGGCCCACTTGGCTTCGTCGTCCATCGGCGGCAGCTTGGGCCGCAGCGCGGGGGGAGCGCAACGTGCCCGAGCGCGTCCGCCCGGCGAGCGCCGAAAAGTGCTTCCTCTGGGGACCGGCGGACGCCATCATCCGGGCCGTGCGCCGCCTGCTCTTCGTCTTCGCCCTCGCCTTCGCCGCCGCCTGCGGCCCCGATCCGGTCTGCGAGGGACGCACGCTGCGGATCATCGAGCCCGACGACGGCGAGAGCGTGCCCGCCGGGCCGGTGAACGTGGTGGTCGAGGTCTGTGACTTCGACGAGGGCGAGATCATCGCACTGAAGCTCGTGACGCCGGTGGAGAGCGACTACGGCTTCATCACGGTGACCGACCCCGACCAGCGCCTCTATGGGCTCGAGGTCCCGACCTTCAGCGGGATGACGATGGAGCTCTACGCCGAGGGCGACGGCGTGGTCAGCGACCCGGTCGCCTTCGACGTCGACAACGAAGAGTGAGCGCGAGGGCGGCGCCCCACCCGAGCCCGGCCGGCCCGCCGGCCACGCTGCACCCTCCGGCCGTCGGCCCGCGCCGCTCGCCCTCCGGACGAGTCGCCGGCTCGGTCCCCAGCCACCCCGCCTCCCCGGCGTAGTGGACCCAGTCGCGGTCGCAGGCCGCACACGCCGAGGGCGCGATCTGGGTGAAGCGAAAGAGCATCCGCGGCTCCCCGTCCCCCAACGCGTAGAGTCCGTCGAGCCGGCAACCGACCGCCTGCCATCCGAGGTCGGTCCGGTAGTCGTCCAGGCAGGTCCAGGGCTCGGGCGCCTCCCCCTCGTCCACCCACTCCGCCTCCGACCGCCGCATCCATCGGCCGTCGGCCAGCAGGACCGAGTGGGCGCCTCGGCGGACGGGGCCCAGGATCGTCGCCCCTTCGGGTCCCGGCACCACCGCGCCCGAGCTCAGGGAGACCTGGTCCACGCGCACGCCGGTGTCCGTCGAGGTGGAGACGAAGGCGTCGTCGCCCCGGACCAGTCGGAGGTAGCGGACGGCGTCCGCTAGGGGCCACACGCCCCACGAGTCGCCGCCCCACACCGCCAGCCCCGACCGGCCGGCGACCACCACCCGCCCCTCGTCGACGACCAGGCTGGTCGGCGTGCCGATCGCGCCGGGGAGCTCCACCGGCTCTTCCCCGCCGACGAGCCGCGAACCGGCGACCCACCGGATCTCGTCCGCGCCCGCCGCGACCGCGGTGACGTCGCCGAGGTCGGTCCAGGGTTCGCAGCGGTCCACCGGTGCCCGGTAGCCGTTGCCACCGAGAACCAGCGGGCGGTCTTCGGCGACGGCGGCGAGCATGCGGTCGTTCCCGTCCCAGAGCGCCGGACACACGTGCTCCCAGGCGCCGTCGGTGCGGCGGCGTACGAGCCCCACCGAGGTCCGCAGCCAGGTGGGACCCGCCCCGTCCGCGGCCAAGACCTCCAACACGGCGGGGGCCGGACCGTGGGCTCCCGCGACCGCGGGAGCCAGCAGCGTCAGAGCCCCGACGAGGGCAAGTCCGGGTCGCACGTGCTCAGGTAGGAGTCGCACTCCCCGCTGGCGAAGAGGGCGTCCGTGCAGGTCAGCATCGACTCGTACTGCGAACCGCACTCCGCCCGCAGGCAGGCGTCGGTGCTCCCGCCGAGGAGGTTCGTGTGAACGATGCACTGCCGCAGGCAGTCGCCGAGGAAGAACCACTCGGTGCCGCAGTGGGCGGGGTCCCGGGTCTCGCCGGCGGGCACGTCGTTGAGGGCCTGCACGCACTGGACGGCCTGGGTGGTCGCGCAGTTCTGGCACTCGCGGTCGACCGAGTTCAGCGCCTCGCAGGAGTAGAGACACTCGAGGCTCGCGCCGCACTCCGCGCGGCAGTCGGCGAGCCCTTCGCAGGTGGCCACGGCGGGCGGGGTGACCTCGGCCAGCGGGACCTCCCGGCGGATGTAGAGGATGCACATCTCGTCGAGGGTGCCCTCGCCCCACTCGACGTCGACGGGGTCCCGCTGCACGCCGTTGACCACCGGCTGGTTGGTCGCCGAGTTGTCGTAGGCGCACTGGACCTCGATGCCCTCGC
The DNA here is from genome assembly GCA_002320815.1 of Myxococcales bacterium UBA1660. GTDB lineage: Bacteria > Myxococcota_A > Polyangia > Polyangiales > Houyiibacteriaceae > UBA1660. Next base: position 86,157 of record DCLA01000102.1, on the reverse strand, counting down.
CGGGTTGGAGGACCACGGGGTCGCTCTGGGGCCGGGCGTACCCTTGCTGCCATTGGAAGTCCCACTCCGGGATGTCGAGCAAGCACACCGGCTCGGTGCCGGCGGCGCCGACGAAGCGCGCTCGAAAACGCGTCCCCAGCAGATGCATGTGCGGCGTCATCGAGACGATCGTCATCGGCCGGTCGGTCCAGTTGCGGAAGGTCTCGGTATGGACCGCGTCGTTCTCACCCGCGGGGATGTCCAGCTCGAGGATGGGCAGCGGCATGGTCTGCACCAGGACCTCGGGCTCCGCGTCCTGGAGGCGCATCTGGAACTCGGTCTCGTCGGCGGCGGGGCTGGCCTGGGCGGTGGTGTTGTAGTGGACCTGCATCACGATACGGCTGCCGGCCTCGACCCGGATGCCGCGCCCCGCGGGCAGCGAGTCCGGGAGCAACCCGGGGACCCAGGCGCCGAGCTGGGTGGGCGGTACGCCCCGGCCGCCGGGGATGGGCCCGCCGAAGCAGGTGTAGCCCACTTGCCCATCGGCCCCGTCGGCGGCCTCGACCTCGGCGACCTGATCGGGGCCGACGGCGTAGACCAGCACGTGGTGGACCATGTCCGCCTGGTCGGGCTGGACCCAGCTCCCGGTGAGGTAGCGGGTCTCCTCGACGGTCTGGTCGAGGAGAAAGCAGCGGTAGTCATCGGGCCGGGTCACGTCGGGGACGTAGCCCCCCTCGATTCGGCTGGAGTCGGTCGGCGAGAAGTCGACGACGGGGTCCTCGGGCGGCGGCGGCGCGTCGGCCGGATCCCCCATCGGGAGGCCCGCCGCGTTCCAGTCCACGAAGACCTGGCGCTCCGCCGGGTCGAGGCCCCGCTCATGAGCGAAGGAACCGCAGGAGGGGTCGGGCATCCACGGCGGCATGTAGCCGCTGTACACCGCACTGACGACCGCGTCGGACTGGTCGACGACCGCCTCGTAGCCGTCCAGCGGGAAGGGCCCGATGCCCCCCTCGACGTGGCAGCTCAGGCACTCCCGCTGGATGAGCGGGAGGACGTCCCGGTAGTAGGTGACCTCCCCGCCGACGCTTCCGTCGCCGGGATCCGAGCCACCGTCGTCACCACAAGCCCCGAGCAAGGTACCCAGGACCACCACCGCCACCCATCGCATGTCGTGAAGGATGCCGCAGCGGTGGCCCGATTGCGAATCAACTCCCGCCGGCGGGGCCGTGGTCGTGGGGAAGGCTCCCGCGCGGCGAGCGGAGGTAGACGAAGGGCGTGTTGCCCAGGAAGTTCCCCACCCGGCTCATATAGATGTCCGCGTTCTTCTCGATCTGCCGGGCCAGGTGGCTCTTGTCGTTGCCCGCCCGCATCAGGAGGCCCCAGCGCTCGTTGCTGAGCCGGCTGTACTCCTCGGCCAGGGGCGCGATCTCGGCGTCGAGGGAGCGGAGGTCCTTGCGCAGGTCCCGGGCGGCGCGCTCCAGGGCCTCGGCTCGTTCCTCCGGCTGGGGTCCGTAGCCGAACTCGAGCCGCTGCAGATCGAGGCGCATCTGGGAGAGCCGGTGCTCCATCCGCTCCTTGCGGTCCATCATCGCGGTGAGCTCGGCCTGCCGCGGCTTGAAGGCCTCCAGCGCCTCGAGGTCTTGCTCCAGCTCCCGGACCACCAGCGCGGTGCGCCAGCGGTGCATGCGCTTGGAGACGTTCACGTCGCTGAAGATGTGGTCGCCCACGTAGAGCACGTCCTCGCCGCGGACCCCCAGATGCCGCTCGACCTGGGCCGCGCTGCCGCCGTGGTAGACCCGGCCGTCCTCGAGGTTCCCCAGTACCGGCTGCAGGAGCCCCCGGTCCTCGTCGACCACGTCGAAGACCGGGTTCTCACCGCTGAAGAAGGCGGGCTTGCGGGCCGCGACGATCACGATGTCGAAGAGGTCGCGCCACCCTTTGCTCTTGGGCATGAAGCGGTCGAAGGACCACTCCATCATCGCCCGGGTGTAGGGCCAGCCGCTGTTGGTGATCAGCATCACCTTCTTGCCGGCGTGCTTCAGGTCCATCAGCGCCAGCGGGATGTCCGGGTCGAGGGCCACGAACTGGTCGGGCTCGGCGATGATCTCCGCCTTGAGCTCGCCCATCATGTGGGCCTCGTCGATGGCGCCCCGCACCAGGCGATAGGCCTCCGAGTAGCCCAGCGGCTGCCCGCGGAGCTCGTCGTTGGCCTTCTCCAGCTCACCGGCGTCGAGCATGTCGACCACCTGGGCGTAGAGGTGCGCTTCCGAGAGCGCGAAGAGCGTGTTCATGAAGCGGTAGCGCGAGTCCGCCAGGTCGATGGGCTCCCGGGCGTAGATCTCCCGCATCTCCGTGAAATCGACCTCCTGGGTTCCGTGGTACGCGCGCTTCACGTACCCGAAGCGGTTGGCCTTCACGACGTTGCCCAGCTCGAGGTCCATGATGAGCCCCAGCGTGGCGAACTCGGGATCGAACTCCAGATGCCCCACCGGCCAGCCGGCCGAGGCCAGGCGGCGCTTGGCGTGCTCGTACGCGCGCCGCTCCCAGGGCTCCGGGTGGTAGTGGATGAGCGTGTAGTCCATGTCGAACCCGATGGCGCGGATGGTCCGCATGTTCAGGGTTCGGTTGCAGTAGATCCGCTCCTTGGGGGGCGGGAGCGGGAAGACGGAGTCGTTCATCGAGGCCTGCGGGGGGCAGAGGGGTCGGGAGACGGAACCAAAAAGGCGTCCGCGCCTGCCTCTCGGCATAGCGTCGGACGCCTCTCGGGTCTATCGGGCGATCAGAGCTGGAAGGACGCGACGTCCACCCGCTGACCGGGGGCGATGGTGTAGTTGTAGGCGCCGGCGATCTGCCCCCCCACCGCGATGGAGAGGGTGAAGGTCGTCGCGCCGGCGTTGGTGCTGCAGCGCGCGCCGTCCCAGTAGTGGACGGCGACCTGATAGGCGCCGCTCGGCGGGTTCGCCTGATCCCAGTAGACGTTCTCCAGGTTGTTGTCGGCCTGGGCGTTGTTGCACCCGCCGCGGGCGTCCTGGTCGAGACGGCCGCCGGAGGCTGCCTGGGTGTGCTGGTAGTAGACCTGCTCCCCGTTGGGATCGGTCACGTAGAGGTCGAGGTCGGCCTGGGTGGGCCACGCGAGGGTCACCTGGATGTTGCCGCTCGAGAAGCCGCAGCCCTCGTCGATCTGCCCGTTGCAGTTGTCGTCGAGGCCGTTGCACTCCTCCGCGGCGCCCTGGGTGCAGGTCGCCTCGACCACGGTCACGCCGGTGGCCACGGTCGGCGACTGGGCGGTGACGGTCACCTGGGACGAAGGCGGCGGCGGCGCGGAGGCCTGGGCGCTGCCGCTGACGCGCACGCGCGCGGTGGGCGGCCGGTGGTAGGTGCGGACGTAGCAACCGCTCGTGAGCAGCAGGGCCAGCACGGTGCTGGCGGGCACGATCATTCGACTCATCGACATTGGGGGGACCCCTCCTGGTTCCTGAAGTGAAGCTTCGCGGCCTTCGACGGGACGGTCGGGCCAGTCTTCATCGGAAAAGTTCGTTCGGCTCGGCGCCCCCTCGGGGACCGCCGGGGCCATCGTACATGCTTCAGCGGTCGCCGCGGTTCCCGAAATCGATGGCCCCCGCGCGGTCCCGATCCCGGGGCGAGATGCCCGCTCCGAGCGCCCCCAGGGCGACCAGGAGGAAGAGCAGTCCGCCGACGAGGATGGCGATCCCGGTCAGCCGCTCGTCCTCGAGGCCGAAGTAGGCGCCGAGGGCTGCGAGCACCGTCGCGGCGAGGACCCCGATCATCAGCCGCTTGCGCCGCTGCGCCGCGAGCTCCGCGGCGCGCTGGGCCGCCGCCTCGGCCGCCTTCTGGGCCTCGCGCTGAGCCTTGCGCTCGCTCTTCTTCTTCCCCATCGCCCTACCCCCTCAGCGCACCGCGACTGATCACGATCCGCTGCACCTCGCTGGTGCCCTCGTAGATCCGGGTGACCCGGACGTCGCGCAGGGCCCGCTCCGCGGCCCCGCCGCGCACGAGCCCCTGGTCGCCGAGGATCTCCACCGCTTGGTTGCAGACCCACCAGGCGGCCTCGGTGGCGAACGCCTTGGCGATGGAGGCCTCCTGGCTGAAGGGGACCCCGCGCTCCTTCAGGACCGCCGCGCGGAGCGCGAGGAGCCGGGCCGCGTCGAGCCGGGTCCGCATGTCGGCCAGGCGGAAGGTGAGCCCCTGGTCGCCGCCGCGGCCGCGGACGAACTCCAACGCCTCCGCGTAGGCCGCCTCGCCGATGCCCTGGGCCTGCGAGGCGATGCCGATCCGGCCGCCGTCGAGGGCCATCATCGCGATACGGAAGCCGCCGCCGCGGGGCCCCAGGAGCGCGCTCTCGGGCAACCGCATGTCCTCGAAGGCCAGGGACACCGTGTGGCTGGCGCGGAGCCCCATCTTGTCCTCGTGGCTGGCCACCGAGAGCCCGGGGGTCCCTTCGGGGACCAGGAAGCAGCTCAGACCGCGGGGGCCGGCTCCATCGGTGCGGGCCCACACGACGAGAAAGGCCGCGGTGTCCCCGTGGCTGATCCATTGCTTGGTCCCGTTGATGACCCACTCGCCGTCCTCGAGGACCGCGGTGGTCATCATGCCGCCGGGGTCGCTGCCCGCGCCGGCCTCGCTCAGCGCGAAGGCGCCATGGCGCCCCCCGGCCAGGACGGGGCAGACCGCCTGCTTCTGATCTTCGCTGCCGAAGTGGGCGACCACCTCGCCGACCATGTTGGTCACCGCCATGGTCACCGCGGTCGACGCGCAGCCCTGGGCGGTGGCCATCATGGCCCGCGCGTAGCTGACCACGCCCGCCCCCGAACCGCCGAGCGCCTCGGGCACGTTGACCGCCATCAGCCCGCGCTCGCCGAGCGCGCGATAGACGGCCGCCGGAACCTCTTCGTCGGCCTCGAAGCCCGCCGCCGCCGGCGCGAGGCGCTCGGCGGCGAAGGTGCGGGCCCGCTCCTCGAAGCTCTCGCGGGTCGCGGCGTCCATCAGAGCGAGAAGCTGACCTTGGCCGGGTAGGAGCCGGGGTCGGGCATCGACCAGCGGGACACCGCGTCGGTCACGCAGTCGAGGCCATCGGCGTTGGTCTGCTCGGAGGTGCTGGCGCCGGCGGCCATGACCTGCCCGCCGGGCGCGACGTAGACCGTCACGGTGTACCCGGCGCCGCACGACGCGAGCGAGCCGCGGTTGGCCTCGACGGTGCTGGCGATGGCGCTCTCTTCCCAGGGCACCGGCGGCCGTACGTCCTCCGGAGGATCGAGGTCCAGCGGATAGCCGAACTCGGCCTCGCCGCCGCGCGGCCGCGGGAAGCGGATCGCCGCCGCGGTCTCGAGGAGACACTTCTCCGTCTCGCGGTCGCCGATGGACGACTCGGTGGGGTAGACCCAGAGGACGTTGCCCTCGATGTCCACCCGGAAGCCCATGTGGATGTGGCCGCCGAGGATCTCGATGTCCTCGTAGCGCCGGGAGAAGCAGCGCATGAAGCGCCCGAGCTTGTTCTCCATGGTGTAGCGCACGTCCTCGGCGTCCATGGAGCCCATGAGGCCCTCGATCTGCACCCCGTCGTCCCGCCGGGCCGAGGTCTCCTCGGCGCCGCTGGAAGAGGTCTCGGTCTCCGCGATCTCCACCTCGGCGTCGCCGCCACAGGCCGAGAGCAACGACAGGCCGACCAGCGCGGTCAGGCCAAAGCTCGCGAGCGTCTGCTTCATCTCTCCGGTCCCCCTTATCCCTTCAGGGCCGTGGCGGCGATCACGATGCGCATGATCTCGCTGGTGCCCTCGTAGATCTCCGTGATGCGCGCGTCCCGGTAGTGACGCTCCATGTCGTACTCCTTCGAGTAGCCGTAGCCGCCGAAGATCTGGAGCGCCTGGTGGGTCACGCGGGTCGCCATCTCGCTGGCGTAGAGCTTGGCCATGGCCGACTGCTGGGTGTGGCGGACGCTCTTGTCCTTCACGGCCTGGTCCTTCATCCACGCGGCGCGGAGGATGAGCACGCGGGCGGCGTCGAGCTCCATCGCCATGTCGGCGATCTTGAATTGGATCGCCTGCTTCTTGGCGAGCGGCTCCCCGAAGGCCTTGCGCTCCTGGCTGTAGGCCACGGCCTTCTCGAACGCGGCCTGGGCGATGCCGAGGGCCTGCGCGGCGATGCCGATGCGGCCGCCGTCGAGGGTCGACATGGCGATCTTGAAGCCCATGCCGGGCTCGCCCACCCGGAGGCTGTCGGGGATGCGGCAGTTCTCGAAGAACATCGTGCAGCTGTGGGCCGCGTGGATGCCCAGCTTGTGGTCCGCGGGCTGCGGGTTGAAGCCCGGGGTCCCCTTGGGGACGATGAAGGCCGTGGTGCCGCGGGCGCCCTGGCTGCGATCGGTGCAGCAGAACACCAGGATCATGTCCGCGTGGGGCCCGTTGGTGATCCAGTTCTTGGAGCCGTCGATGACCCACTCGTCGCCGTCCTTGACGGCCACGGTCTGCATGTCCGAGGCGTCCGAGCCGCTGCTCGGCTCGGTGAGACCGAAGCAACCGAGCTTCTCACCGCTGGCCAGCGGGGTGAGCCACTCCTTCTTCTGGGCGTCGCTGCCGAACTTGTTCAGCGGGTCGCAGACCAGGGAGTTGTTCACCGACATGATGACGCCGGTCGACGCGCAGGCGCGGCTGATCTCCTCGATCGCCAGCGCGTAGGAGACGTTGTCCATGCCCGCCCCGCCGAACTCTTCGGGGACGGCGACGCCGAGCAGGCCGAGCTCGGCCATTCCCTTCACCAGCTCGGTGGGCCAGCGGCTCTCCGCGTCGAGCTCGCGCGCCTTGGGCGCGACGTCTCGCTCGGCGAACTCGCGCGCCATCTTGCGGACCATCTGTTGTTCTTCGGTGAGCTGGAATTCCATGGGCGCCGGAGATTGGCAGCGGGAGGCCGGCCGGTCAACGCGCGGGTTGGGCACACCTACGACCGGATCGCCCCAATGCGCCAGGCTGTCGCGGCGCCACCAGACCATCGTGCCCCACGCTTTCGAGGCATGATGCCACGATCGAGCGCTCGGCTTGCGAAGAGGTGATTTTGCCTCTGGCGGAAATACACGTGGGCACGAGGAATGCACCGTGCCCCGACCGATGACCGTCTCCGTCGTACGTGTCGTCACGCTCCTGGCCCTCGCGGCCGGAGTGATGACGCCCGCCACCACCTTCGCTTATGCCTCCGGTTCCTCCGCCACCAAGGACTGCCACGAGCAGATGGTGTGGGTGGCCCTGGACAACTCGACCTACCCCGATGGCGCGACGCCGCCGCCCGACGAGCAGGCGACGCGGCTGGCCGAGCAGATCCCCGTGACCGTCCCCGCGCGGCACCAGAACCTCTGGGCGGTGTCCACGGTCATCGGGACCCGCTTCCCCGACTTCGAGGGCTCCGAACCCTCCGACTTCATCGCCCTCAACGGCGTCCACCTCGACGAGAACGACCAGCGCCAGCACTGCCTCCGCGCCGCCGATCAGGACGACACCGCGGCCGACCCCAGCGCCGGATCCCGCGCGGCGGTCGCCTCGTGCCGGCAGTTCATCCTGGAGCAGGTCGACCTGGCCCTCGGGGCCGGGGACACCGTGGACGTGAACGCCACCGAAGAGGTGGACATGTGGCTCGCCTTCGTCGGCGAGGACCGGGTCACCCTGCAGACCTACGGCTTCCACCTGGGGCAGGCGATGCACGCCCTCCAGGACAGCTTCAGCCACACCGTCCGCACCGACGACGGCCGCCAGGTGCGGCACGTGCTGAACTACATCGAGGCCGCGAGCAGCGAGGGTCTCGACATCCCCGTCGACGGTCACGAGCACATGTCCGCCCTCGACGATTGCGAGCTGGGCACGCCCCTGCTCGACGCCCGAGTCAGCCAGGCGATGACCGCCTCGGCCGAGCTTCTGCGCGCCGCCGCCGACGGCGAGGGTGGCCGTGAGGGCCGCCTGGCGCGCGTTCGCGCCGTCCTCGATGGATGGCTGACCTTTGCCGAAGGAGACCCCTGCGTGAACGACATCGACAGCTGTAACCCCCCCGAGCTCCAGCAGACCGAAGCGGGCTGCGCGGCCGGCGGCCGCGCCGGAGGTGGTGCGCTCGCGTTGGTCATGGGGGTCCTCGGGCTGATCGCCTTCCGCCGCCGCGCGGTGGGCCTGGCCGCCCTCTTCGTCTTCGGCGGCCTCCTGGTGGGCTCGGTGGCCTCGGCTCAGACCACCGACATCGACGACGACGGGCTCGAAGAATCGGGGCCCACGGACGAGACACCGCCGACACCCGACGAGATGCACGCGGCCGAGGCCGAAGCACGGCGTGAAGTCGCGAACTCGGGCAACGAAGAGGTCGAGGAAGCGGCAGCCGAGGCCGAGGCCGAGGGCGCAGTGGTGGTCGGCGTCGACGCCGAAGAGGACGAGCTCGCCGTGGTCGAACGCCGCGAGGTCGAGGCCGATGACGGCGGCGCCGCCATCAACAACGGCGTAGGCATCTCGATGGGTATCTTCGGCTCGATCGACGACGCCGGCTTCGGCGCGAACATCGGTGTGCGGATCCCCATCAGCCCGCACTTCATCCTCGGCGTCGACGCCGAGTACGACGGTTGGTACTCGGTGGAGGCCGGCCGCTTCAACGTCGGTGCCCTGAACGGCTACGTCAGCGGCATCATCGTCTGGACCACCTTGGACAAGGTCGAGATCCGCTCGAACATCCACGCGGGTGTCACGGTCCAGCTCGGCGACCTCTACAACAACGACCAGTTCTCGACGGGTCCGATGTTCGGCATCACCCCGGTGGCCATCGCCATCCGCGCCTCGCGCATGATCCGGGTGAATATCGATCCCGGCGGGATCTTCGTGGAGATCCCCCGCATCAGCCCCGGACCGCCCCTCCTCCGGCGAGCCCACCGCCTGATGGTCGGCATCACCATCACCCCCTGAGCCCGGGCCGGGGGTTCTGAAATGCTGGACCCCCCTCGCGCGTACTCCCGACAACCAAGCACCCGGAGCCACCCATGATTCTGAACCTACTGATCACCTGGGTCGTCACCGCCCTCGCCTTCTTCATCGCCGCCAAGGCCTTGAAGGGCATGAAGATTCAGGGCGGCGTCGGCACCTACTTCGTCCTCGCCTTCGTTTACGGCGCCTTGATGGTGATGATCGGCTGGTGTCTCACCGGCGTCCTCCACCTGGCGACCCTGGGCTTCTTCCTGCTCACCGGACTCAGCGCGGTGATACGGCTGGTCGTGATGACCCTCGTCCTCGCCGCCACCGACAAGCTGAGCAAGCGGCTGTCCATCGACGGCCTGGGCACCGCGTTCTTCGCTGCGGTGATCATGGCCCTGGTCGGCTTCGCGGCTGACTTCGTCATCGGCCGCCTGCTCTGAGCCGCCTCGGCGAGCGCGTCAGCGGGCGCGCTCGCCGCCATCGGCCACCAGGATGTGGCCGGTGACGTAGCTCCCCGCCGGGCTGCACAGGAGCAGCGCCGGTCCGGCCATCTCGTCGGGCTCGGCGGCCCTCCGCAGCGGGACCCGGGAGAGAAGCTTCTCCTTCACCGGCTCGCCCACCTCGGCGGTCATGGCCGTCTCCACGAACCCGGGAGCGAGACCGTTGACCCGGACGCCATCCCGCGCCCACTCCAGGGCCAGGACCTTCACCGAGTGCGCGAGCGCGGCCTTGGCCGCCCCGTAGGGCAAGGTGCCCGGCTGACCGGCGAGGCCCCAGACGCTGGTGACCAGGAGGATACTCCCGCCGCCCCGCGCCTTCATCGAGGCGTGGGCGCGCTGCGCGCAGGCCAAGGCGCCCAGCACGTGGATCTCGTGCATGCGGCGCATCTCGCCCGGGCTCACCTCGCTGGCCCGCCCCGCCGAGGAGAGCCCGGCGGCGCAGACGAGCACGTCCACGTCGCCGACGCGCTCGAAGAGGGCCTCGACCTGCGCGGCATCCGAGACGTCGCAGGTGGCGCCCTTCAGCCGCGTGCCCCGGACCGCCCGCTCGGCACCTTCCGCGGTGCGTGAGGTGACCCACACCTCGGCCCCCGCGTCGCGCAACGCATCGGCGATCGCGCGACCGATGCCCCGGCTGCCGCCGGTCACCAGGGCGACCTTGCCGTCGAGCCGAAAGGCGTCGAGAGCGCTCATCGGGTGGCCCGCCGGGCCCGACCGGCCAAGGGCCCCTCCGGGGCCAGCTCCAGGTACTTCTGATACGCCTCCCGGGCGGCCGGGGAGTCCCGCCCGGCGAGGGCTTCACCGAGGTAGAAGTGGGCCTCGGCCGGAGCCGAGGGCATCTCCGTCGCGGCCCGCAACGCGGTCGTGGCCGCCCGCTCGTCCCGCTGCTCCAGCGCGACCCGGCCCCGGAGGGTGAGCATCCGCGCTCGCGCCGCCGGCGGCCGGATGCGTTCCTCGAGAGCGCTCTCGGCGCGGGCGACGATGCGCTCGGCCTCTCGCGCCTTGTCCCCGCGGAGCAACACCTCCGCGTAGCCCAGGAGCGCCTCCGGGTGGCCCTCGTCGGCGGCGAGGACCCCTTCATAGAGCTCGGCCGCGGCCTGGCCTTGGCCGGCCATCCGCAGGGCGTCGGCGTAGAGGGCGCGGGAGTCGGTCGTGGCGCCCTCGGCCTCGGCCAGCGGACGAAGGATCTGGGCGGCTTCGCCGGGCTCGTTCTCGGCCAGCGCCAGGCGCCCGCGGACGATCTGGGCGCTGGGGAGCGCCGCGGCCTCGTCGGGGAGCCCCTCGAGCTGCACCTTCGCGTCGTCCAGGCGACCGAGGCCGATGAGGGCCTCGGCCCGGCCGAGCCGCGCGACGACCGCCGTCCCCCGGGCGCCGCTGGTGCGCCCGAGCTCCGCGTAGAGCTCTTCGGCTTCGGCGTGGTCGCCGCGGTCGAGCAGCAGGTAGCCCAGGTCGATACGCGCGTCGGCGAAGCCCGGCTGCAGCTCCAGCGCCTTGCGGAAGGCGTCCTCGGCCTCGTCCGCCTGGTTGGCCATCCGGCGCGCGCGACCCAGGAGGTAGTGCCCATCCGGGTCGCGGGGTGCGGCCGCGGTGACCGCTTCGAGAGCCTCGAGGGCCTCACGGACGGCGCCCTCCGCGAGCGCGACCTCGGCCAGCGCCAACCCCGCGTCGGGGTCGCCGGGGGCCTCGCGCACCAGGCGCTGCGCCTCCCGGAGCATGCCCCGGCTGGAGCCCGTCTTCGCCCGGGCCCGCAGCAGGAGCGCCTGCATCTCCACCGACGGCTCCTCCTGCCCCTCGAGGTGCGCGTTCAGCGCTTCGGTGGTCGCCGCCAGCGACTCTTCGCTCCCGACCAGGAGCGCGGCCCGGGCGCTGGCCCGCAGGACGTCGGGATCCTCGCTGGAGAGCGGCGCCAGGACGCGGAGCGCGCCGACGCCGTCGCGGCGGGCGACCATGATCTCGGCGAGGAGCTTGCGATACTCGGGGATGGCCGGTGCTGCCGACACCGCCGCCGTCGCTGCCTGCTGAGCCCGGGGCAGCTCGCCGAGGGCAAAGGCGGCGGAGGCCACCAGGGCCTGGAGCCGGGGCTCGGTGGCGCCCGCTCGGGCGGCCTCCTCGACGGCGGCCTCGGCTGGCTCGAGCTCGCCCTTGCGCCGCAGGAGCCGCGCGCGGGTCAGGTGGTAGAGCACCACGTCGGTCGGAGCGCCCTTCTCCAGCCGGGCCTCGAGGTCGTTCACCCGCGCGAGGACCGCGTCGGGCTCCTCGTCGTCGGCGGCCAGGTACTGGGTCCAGAGCAGCGCCCGCAGGTGATCCTCGTAGCGCTCCAGCACGGCGCCCAGGTGCTCGGCGGCTTCCTCGGAGCGGCCGTTCTCGAACGCGTCCTCGGCCAGGGCCAGATGAGCCGCCGCCAGATCCGGGGCTTGCTCGATGGCCGCGGCCAGATGCTCGGCCGCCCGCTCGTCGCCGAGCCGCTGCTCCAGACGCCCGATGAGGTACAAGCTCTCGGCGTCGTCCCCCGCCGCTTCGCGGGCGGCCTCGAGGGCTTCGGCGCCTTCCTCGGCGTCGCCTTCGGCGTAGGCCAGGACCGCTTCGGTCGCAGTGATGCGCGGGCTCTCCAGCTCCACGCGGCGAGCCAGGTCGAGGCTGGGCCGGAGGTAGCCGGCCTGGAAGGAGCCGTCCTCGAGGGCGCGCTGCCCGTGGACGAAGAGCAACGTGTCCGGCCCGGACGGCGCCAGCGGGTGCAGCTCCCGGGCGCGACGGAGGTTTCGCTCGGCGTCGACCAGGTTCTCGTGGTCGCCGCGGCGGGCGTCGGCGATGGCGCGCTCGGCCAAGGTCGCCGCTTCCTTCTCCTGAGCGCCGATCCAGTACTGGTACCCGAACCAGGCCCCCGCGATCACGGCGAGGCCGATGACCCAGGTGGCGATGTGGAAACCCAGGGTTCGCGTCTTCGGCGCCCGCGCCTCCTTGGCCGACGCCCAGGCCTGGGGCGGGCCCTCGGCTTCCTCGAAGAGGTTGCGCTCGCGGAGCATCCCGAGGACGGCGTCGACGTCCTCCGGCTGGCCGGCTCGCTCGCCGGCGCTCAGGTCGGCGACGGGCTCCTGCGCCTCGAGCTCGCCCTGGTCCCAGGGGAGCGGGACGTCGTCCGAATCCGCCGCCGCCGGGCTGGGAGCGAGGGAACTGGGAGCGAGGGAACTCGGAGCGAGGGGGCTCGGAGCGAGGGGGCTCGGAGCGAGGGGGCTCGGCGGACCCCCGAGGGGGCCGGGCGGGACGGCCGCCGGCGCCAGCTTGGTGGGGACATCGTCCGCGAAGGGGTCCGGCGCCGCCGGGCGATCATCCGGCAGGTCGAGGGACGCCCGGTCCATCATCGTGGTCGGCTGGTCCTCGTCCACGACGGGGGCCGACGCCGGCCCGGCGTCGAGCCGCTGCGCCGCGGCGAGCTGCGCCGAGAGATCGCTGGCCACCACCGTGGCCTCGTCCTCGTCGTCGGCGAAGGTCGGGCGCGCCGCGGGCGGCATGGAGGAAGGGGGCGCCACCGGCGTGGGCCGCGACTGGGCCGAGGGCCGCGGAGCCGCCGGTGCGGGCTTCGACGGCGGGGCCGCGACCGGCGGCGCCATCGGCGCGGGCGCAGAACGAGGCGGCGCGGCGGCAGGCTTCGGCGGCGCCATCGGCGCGGGCGCAGAACGAGGCGGCGCGGCGGCAGGCTTCGGCGCGGGCGCAGAACGAGGCG
>DCLA01000102.1:0-72609 GCA_002320815.1 Myxococcales bacterium UBA1660 | reverse complement strand
CGGCGCCATCGGCGCGGGCGCCGACCGGGGCGGCGCAGCCGGCGGCGTGGCGGGAGGGCTCGGCGCGGCCTCGACCTCACCGGTGTCGGCCTCGTCGGCGATCCGCTCGAAGCGGGTGGCGCGCTCGAGGAGCTTGCGGATGGCGTCGTCGTCGCCGCCCCCGAGGGCCCGCGCCTTGGCGAGGACCTTCTTGGCCCGCCCGGGATCTCCACGGCGGAGAAGCACCTCGCCGAGCCACCGCAGCGGCCGCGGATCCTTCGGCGCCGAGCGCGCCGACTGGAGAAAGGCCTTCTGCGCCAGCAGCATCTCCCCGATACCAATGAGCGAGCGGCCGAGGAGCAGGCCCAGCTCGGCGTCGGTGGGTTGGCGGCGGAGCCCGGCCTCGGAGACCTCCGCCGCCTCGCGGTCGCGGCCTTCGTCCAGCAGGGCCGCGGCGAGGCCGACGGGCGGCTCACTGCCAGGATCGTTTCGGAAGCGGAGCAGCCGAGCGTCGAGGTTCGCCATGGGCGGCGCCATCGTAAACGATGCTCCGGGGAATCGACACCTTCCGGTGGGGATCGGTCCGGGGGGACGCGACCGCTGGCATCCCGGGCCGCGGTAGGTAGGATGCCCGCGTGGTGCGTCTGCTCCTCCCGCTTCTGTTGGCGTCGGTCTCCCTCGGAGCCGGCTGCGGCGCGCGCGCGGCCCGCCCCGCGTCGGTGGTGAACGCCTTCGGGGACGCCCTGGACGACGCCCGCTACGACGACGCCTATGCCCTGTTGAGCGAGCAATACCGGCGCCGGGTCCCCTTCTCCGAGTTCCGCGAGAGCGTCGCCCGCAACCCCGAAGAGGTCCGGGAGCTGGTGGGCCTCTTGCGCCACGTGGACGAGGCCGACGAGGTCGAGGCCTCGGTCCCCCTCCCCGACGGCGACGAGCTGCAGCTGGTGCTCGTGGATGGCCGCTGGCGGATCGTGGGCAACGTGGTGGACTTCTACGACCAGTCGAGCCCCCGGGCCGCGCTGCGGTCCTTCGTGCGGGCCATGGAGCGGCGCCGCTACGACGTGGTGATGCGCTTCGTCCCCGCCGCCGACCGCGAGGGCATGTCCCCCGAGCGGATGCAGGAAGCCTGGGAGGGCGACAGCCGCGAGGAGATCGAGCGCCTGCTCGCCGACCTCCGCGGCAGCCTCGACGAGCCCATCGAGGTGATCGGCGACCGGGCCACGATGAGCTACGGCGACGGCGCCGCGGTCCAGTTCGTCCGCGAGGACGGCGTCTGGCGCATCGAAGACCCCGACTAGCCGACTAGGGCCAGGTACCGCGCTTCGGCGCGAAGACGGTCAGGCGTTCGAGGAGCGACGGGGGACACCGGCGGGCCAAGATCGAGTGGACCTCACCCGGCTCGTAGAGCTGGCTGAAGTGCATGAGGACCACGTGCTCGTTCTCGAGGTCCTCCACGCGCTCCAGGAGCTCGTCGAGGTGGATGTGGCAGCCGGCGCGGGACGCCTCGAGGGTCTTGCGATCGTCGAGGAAGGTGCACTCCAGGATCAGCACCCGGGCCCGGCGGATCTCCGGCGCGGTGTCCAGCACCCGGATCAGGGTGTCCGTGGCGTAGGCCAGCTCGTGGCGCTCGGTGGTCTCGAAGAGCGTCGGATCGCCGGCGGCGCGGCGACGGCCGATCTCCGCTCCGGGGAGGGACGCGAACTCGGGCCGGAGCTTGGAGACCCGGTCGAAGAAGAGATACCCCAGGCTGGGCACCGGGTGATGCGTCCGGAACGCCCGGGCGTAGAGGTCCGAGCGGAGCTTCACCTCGTCGCCGACCTTCATCGGGATGCACTGGAAGGCCAGGCTGTGCCGCTGGAGCTCGGCCATGGCGGCGATCGCCCGCTGGAGGGGCTCGGCGATCGCCTCGGGCACGTAGACGCGCGGGGGCTTCTTCCGATGGAGGAGCCCGCGGATCCCCAGGAGCGCCGCCAGCGAGCCCGCGTGGTCGCCGTGGCCGTGGCTCAGGAAGATGTGGTCGGTGCCCGCGAAACCACGGATGGGCATCCCCACGTCGAGGACGACCTTCAGCTGGGGGACACGGAGCGAGGTGTAGACCCCGCCGAGGGACATGCCCTCGATGGTGTAGGGCCCCGCGCTGACGCGGGTGATGAGCTTGCGGGCCATGAGAGCAGGGGGTGGAAAAAAGGCTGGTTGCCTATTGCAGCCACCGAGGTGTCGTGCAATAGCAGTGCCGTGGTCTCGGAGTTTTCGAGACCCCGCCGAGCGCTCCCGGACATCCAACCGGTCGATTCGCTGGCGAGCCGCCTCGACGAGTTCGAGGACTCGCGGACAAAGCGGAGGCCGCCCAAACACTCATTCGCTCGGCTCTTTCACCCCGGCGGCGCCCTCACGCGCCACTGGAGGGACCTGCGATGAGCGACGGCGCTCTCACCGAATCCGATACCAGCAACGAGCCGAAGAAGGCCCGCTCCCGCTCCAAGAAGAGCGACGGCGACGCGAACGGCTCCTCCTCGGGCAGCGGGGGCAAGAAAGCCCCCATCACCGACAAGGTCGTGACGATGTCCGACCGGGCGATCCAGCGCATCACGGGAGGCAACGCCTTCCTGCGCGGTCGCCTCTACGCCCGACGGAAATCGGTGGAGAACCTCCACGCCAAGGGCAAGAAGGTCACCGGCGAGATCCACATCCGGAACCAGGACGACCCCTACAAGACCAGCGTGACGCTGAACGACGAAGAGGGGTTCGTCTCCGAGTGCACCTGCCCGGGTTGGCGGGGCCCCGACACCCACTGCAAGCACGTCGCGGCGATCCTCGTGGCCCTCCGCGATCGCGAGCGCCCGCCCCGGCCCAAGGAGCCGCAGCCGCCGTCGGCCAATGGCGACGAGAGCAGCGGCGGCGGGAAGAAGAAGCGGAAGAAGAAAAAGAAGAAGAACGCCGACAAGACGCCGCCGGTCCACGTGCCGCAGACGGTGTCGGTCGGCGGCAAGCGGCGCCGCTCCCGGCGTCGGCGCCGGGGCAGCGGGAGCGCCGACAACCTGGAGGTGCTCAAGCAGGTGAGCGGCCCCAAGGGTCACTCCCGCGGCGCCATCGACGCCTGGCTCCCGCCCGACGCCCTCGATCGCCCCCACGATCTCGAGTACCGGGTCCTGGTCCGGCCGACCTCCCTCCAGGTGACCCCGGTCATCGCCGGCAGCCGCAACGCGCTGCCCATCGCCGACGCGCTCACCGCCTTCGACGCCGTCGGCGTCGACGATCGCCCGCTGATGCGGATGCTCTCGCGGCACGCGAACCGCGGCCAGGCGACCACCTCCGAGATCCGCGGCGAAGACGCCTCCGAGGTGATCAACGCCCTCGAGGGGCGCCGCGTGCTCCTCGAGCCGGCCTCGATGGAGCTGCGCTTCAGCGACGAGGCCCTCAAGCCGGTGATCGAGCTCGACCGGGTGGACGACAAGACCCTGCGGACCCGCGTGGTCTTCGTGGGCGAGTCCTCGGGCCGCCGCTTCACCCTGAGCTCGGGCGCCTGGTTCGAGGGGACCCCCGGCTGGCACATCGACGCCAGCGACGGCGTCGCCCGCCCCCTGGACGAGTGCGTCAGCCCGGGTTGGCTGACGCGCTTGATGCGCTCGCCGAACCTGGTGCACCCCGCCGAGGAGATGCCCCGGCTGCTCGGGGACCACATCCCGCAGGTGGCGGTGAAGCTCCGGGCGGATCTCCCGGACCTGAGCTCCATCGCCGACCTGGTGGACGCGCCCCCCGAGATCCAGCTCTGGTGCGAGGGGGACATCGTCCACACCCTCGCGTCCCTGAAGGTCGCCTACGACGACCAGGTCTTCGACATCCCGCCGGACTCGTTCCCCCATCCGCTGGCGTTCCTGCCGCCGGCTGGCGGCGACGACCGGCCGCGAGTGGTCCGGCGCGACGTGGGCGCCGAGATGGCCGCCGTGCAGATGGTCATGGACCAGGGCTTCGACGTCGAAGACGGCGTGCTCCTCGCCCGCGGCGAGGACGCCATCGACTTCTGGAGCGGCGGCATCACCGAGCTCCCCGACGAGTGGGAGCGCTTCGTGCCGGACGCGCTGGCCAACGTGCAGGTGCGCAACGAGTCGGTCAGCGCCCAGATGCGCGTCGCCAGCGGCGTCGACTGGCTCAGCCTGGACATGACGTTCAGCGCCGGCGGCTCCAAGGTCAGCGAAGACGAGCTGCGCAACGCCCTGGCCACCGGTCGCCGGGTGGTGAAGCTCGAGGACGGGACCTACGCGCCCATCGATCCCGACGACGTCGGCGCGGTGCTCAGCCGGATGGCCGAGCTGGTCGCCGGCCCCGACGGCAAGAAGCTCCCGCTCTCGCAGGCGGGGCGGGTCCAGGATCTCCTGAGCCTGGTGTCCGACCACAAGGTCACCGCCAAGGCCAAGGAGCTCTTCGGCCAGCTCGAGGACATCGACGAGGTCCCCGACGCCCCGAAGCCCAAGGGCCTCAAGGCCGACCTGCGCCCCTACCAGAAGAAGGGCTTCAGCTGGCTCGCCTTCCTGCACCAGAAGGGCATGGGCGGGATCCTCGCCGACGACATGGGTCTCGGTAAGACCCTGCAGACGATCGCCCTGCTCACCCACGTGAAGCAGAAGGAAAAGAAGAAGAAGCTCTCCTTGGTGGTCGCGCCCACGTCCGTGGTGCCCAACTGGGAGCGGGAGATCCAGAAGTTCTCCCCGACGCTGAAGACCGTGGTCTGGCACGGCCCCAACCGGCACGACCGCGAGGACGAGCTGGCCAAGGCCGACGTGATGATCACCTCCTACGCCCTGCTCCGGCGGGACGAGGAGCTCCTCGAGCGCCTGGATCTGCGCTACGTGATCCTGGACGAGGCCCAGCACATCAAGAACCCGATGAGCCACACGGCCCGGGCGGCCAAGAAGGTCGCCGCCGAGCGCCGACTGGCCCTGACCGGCACGCCCATCGAGAACCGCCTGAGCGAGCTGTGGAGCATCTTCGACTTCGTCTCGCCGGGGCTCCTGGGTGACCTGAAGAGCTTCGAGGCGAACATCGCCAAGCCCATCGACCGCGGCGACGAGGAGACGGCCAACCGCCTGAAGCGGACCATCCAGCCCTTCGTCCTGCGCCGCCTCAAGAGCGACGTCGCCGACGACCTGCCCGAGAAGATCGAGCAGGAGCGCATCGTGGAGATGGGCGAGGACCAGGCCTCCCTCTACGAGCAGATCCGCGAGGAGGTCCGCAAGAACGTCCTCAGCGAGGTCGAGAAGAAGGGCATCGCCAAGAGCCAGATCCAGATCCTCGCCGCGCTCACACGCCTGCGGCAGGTCGCCTGCGACCCGCGGCTCATGAAGCTGGAGACTCACGACTTCGGCGCCAAGGACAGCGGCAAGCTGGTCGCCCTCCGCGAGCTCCTCGAGAGCGCCGTCGAGGGCGGGCACCGGGTCCTGGTGTTCAGCCAGTTCGTCACCATGCTCCAGCACATCCGCGACGCGCTCGACGAGGACGGCATCACCTACGAGTACCTCGATGGGTCCACCAAGGACCGCGCCGAGCGCGTCGACTCCTTCAACGACGACGAGGAGATCAAGGTCTTCCTCATCTCGCTCAAGGCCGGCGGCACGGGTCTGAACCTCACCGGCGCCGACACCGTCATCCACTTCGACCCCTGGTGGAACCCGGCGGTCGAAGACCAGGCGACGGACCGCGCCCACCGCATCGGGCAGACGAGGAACGTCAACGTCTACCGGCTCATCACCAAGGGCACCGTCGAGGAGAAGATCCTCGAGCTCAGCGCGAAGAAGCGCGCGCTCATGGAGAACGTGCTGTCCACCGAGGGCAGCCCGCTGAAGGGTCTGACCAAGAAGGACGTGGACGCCCTCTTCTCCTGAGGCGCGGCCGCCGGTGGCGCCCCGGCGCTACCCGCGCCGACGACGCGGCCGGCGCTTCGGGCGCGCGGGCGCGTCGGAGCGCCTCTCGGGACGGCCCCGCCGCGCCGGCTCGGCGCCGAGCTGGATCCACAGGCGATGGAGCGCGGCCCCCGGAAAGTCCTGGGGCTCGGGCAGCTCCTTCATCTGGGCGAGGGTCACCCCCGCGCGACGCGCCCCCTCGTGGACGTGGCGGCGAAGGGCCTCGGTGGTCATGCGGCCGTCGTTGGAGCTCACGACCAGCACACCATCCCGCCGGGTGACGCGGAGGCAGCTCTCCGCCAGGCCCACCCAATCGCGCCCGCTCGTCCAGCGGTGCCCCTTGGTGGTCGAGTAGCTCGGCGGGTCCACGACCACCAGGTCGAAGCGCTCGCCGCGCTTCACCGCATTCGCCAGCCAGGTGAAACAGTCGTGCCGCACCCGCTCGGTGCGCACGCCGTTGGCTTCTTCGCTCTGGGCGGCGCGGTCGAGGGCCGGCCGCGACACGTCGACCTGCACGACCTCGCGCGCGCCACCGACGGCGGCGGCGATCCCGAAAGCGCCGGCGTAGCAGAAGAGATTCAGGACCCGCTTGCCCCGGGCGACCTCCGCGAGGCGGAGCCGGGCGTCGCGCTGGTCGAGGAAGAGGCCCGTCGAGAGGCCGTCGCCGAGCGCGGTCGCGTAGCCCACCCCGTGCTCGGCCACCACCAGCGGGTCCGGAGCGTCGGCTCCCCGCACCGCGGTCGAGGGCGCCAGGAGTCGGCGCTCGTCCTCGGCGAGTTCGTTCTTCTGCCGGGGGTGCTTCTTCACGTACACCCCGGCGAAGCCGAGCTCGTCGAGCACGTCCAGGATCCGGTCGGCGGAGGCCGTGGCCCGGTCACCGTAGAGGTGCGCCACCAGGTGGTCGCCGTAGACGTCCACCGCCAGCCCGGGGACGCCCTCCCCACCGCGGTTCAGCAACCGGAAGGCGGTCGTCGGCCGCTCGGTCGCGCCTGCGCGGCCGAGGCCCCAGCGGCTCTCCATCGCGTCTCGGACCGCGTCCCGGACGGCCTGGGGGTCCGTGAAGGGGACGCCGTCCTCGCCGGCGAGCCAGCGTTCGAACACCTCGGGGAGCGGCGCGCGCAGGTCCAGGGGCTCGCCGCTCACCGGATGGTCCAACCCGAGCCGCGCCGCGTGCAGGAGGAGCCGCGGCGCGCGCTCGCCACCGTAGAGCCGGTCGCCCGCCACCGGCAGCCCGACGTGCGCGAGCTGCGCGCGGATCTGGTGGGTCCGGCCGGTCTCGATGCGCACCTCGACCAGAGCCCGGTCGCCGGCTCCGCGGCGGAGCAGCCGGACCCGGCTGATGGCCTCGCGGCTCTTCCGGCTCGGGCGGTCCAGGACCACCGAGCGCTCGCCCTCGCGGCCCAGGTGGTGCCGCAGGAGGACCTCGCCCTCCCCCACCTCGCCGCGCACGGCGGCGACGTAGGTCTTGCGCACCGTGCGGCCCTCCATCTGGCGGGCGAGACCGGGGTTGGCCTCCTTGGAGCGGGTGTAGACCACCACGCCCGAGGTCGCCTGGTCGAGGCGCTGGTGGATCCCCAGGTAGGCGTCGCCGCCACGCGCGCGCAGGTGCTCCTTCAGGCGATGCGGGAGGTCGTCGGGGAGCTCCGGCCGCGCACTCTGACAGGGCACCCCCGCCGGCTTGGCGACCGCCAGCAGGTGCGCGTCCTCGTGGAGCACCAAGACGCCGCCGAGGGCGTCCCAGAGCTCCCGGCGGTCCAGCCGCAACGGCGTCGAGGCGCCCACCCGCTCAGGCGTTCAGACGGAGGGCTTCGGGGATGAGCATCGAAGGCGAGCCGGTGGAGACCACCCAGAGCTGGTGGGCCGCGCGGGTCGCCGCGATGTGCATCAGGTGGCGCGCCTCGTCGTCCTCCGGGAAGGAGCCGAGGTTGGCGTCCACCAGGACCACGTAGTCGAACTCGAGGCCCTTCACCTGGCGCACGTCGGTGACGTCGATGCCCGGGCGGAAGGGGAAGTCCTGCTCGGCGATGCGCCGCAGGTTGGGGACCTCACCGCGCTGCAGGCCCTTGAAGTAGACGTCCGCCTGCTCCGGGTAGCGCGCGATCACCGCGACCGAGGCCAGGGGCTCGGCG
The DNA here is from genome assembly GCA_002320815.1 of Myxococcales bacterium UBA1660. Classification (GTDB taxonomy): domain Bacteria; phylum Myxococcota_A; class Polyangia; order Polyangiales; family Houyiibacteriaceae; genus UBA1660. The sequence goes on along the minus strand of DCLA01000102.1, from coordinate 64,604 downwards.
CGGACCAGGTTGCGGAGGGCCTCGCTGAGGAAGCCGACCGCCTCACCGCTGGAGGTGAAGCGGAAGAGCTCCACCGGTGCGCCGTGCCGGGTCGCCTTGCCGGTGACCTCGTTGCGCAGGGGCCCGAGGATGTCGGTGGCGAAGTCGAGGATCTCGTGGGTCGAGCGGTAGCTCAGCTCGAGGGGCTCCACCTTGACGTGGTCGAGGCCGAGCTGGCCCAGGACGCTGTTCCAGTCGTGGAAGCCGTTGTCCATGTAGAGCTTCTGCGCCACGTCGCCCGCGAGGGTGACGCTCTCGCCGGAGCTCACGGTGTCCAGCACCACGGAGAGCTCGAGGGGCGAGACGTCCTGGGTCTCGTCGACGAAGACGTGCTCGTACTCGATGCGCTCCCGGCCGCGCATCAGCGGCCCGCGGAGCCGTTGGTGCAGCCGCAGTAGGATCGCGTCGTCCTCGCGGTCGATGGTGGGCTTCTCTTGCTCGGCCTGGCCGTCGATGCCTTCGTCGCGGTCGGTGCGCTCCGCTTCCTCGCCGTCGAGCTTCATGTCGCGCCAGGCGACGGCCTCGCCGGTCTTGCGGGCACACCAGGAGTGGGCCCACTCGAGCTCCCGCGGGGAGAGCGCGTCGGGCGCGTACTTCGCGAAGGCGGCCCGGATGTGGTCCAGATCGGTGAGCACCTCGGCCCACGCGCCGACGATGTCCTCGGCCTTCTCCTGGGCCCGCTCGAGGGCGCGCAGGGCGCCGTGGCGAGCCGCGCTCTCCACCTGGGTCGCGCCGCCCTTCTCGTCGTTCAGCCAGTGCCGAAGAGCCTCGATGCGCACGCCCGCGGCCTCGCCCTTGGTGAGGCGCCACTCGCGGAGGATCTTCGCGCCGCCCTCTTCCTTCTTGGCGGCCTCGACGATGGACGCCTCCACCTCGGCGCTGATGCCGTCGGCGTACTCGTCCACCAGGCGCAGGAGCACCGGGTGCTTCTTGAGCCGGGTGACCACCGACGGCGTGTCTTCGGCGTACTCGGTGGGCAGGTCGGGGACCTGCTTCACCCGGAGCCGCGCGGCCCAGCGCTCGTAGGTCATCACGTGGACGCCCTCGACGCCCAGGGCCGGGAGCACCCGGCTGATGTAGCGGACCAGGGCGTCGTTGAAGACGACGACCAGCATCTTGTCCGGCCGGAAGCGCCGGCGGTCCTGGAAGACCAGGTAGGCCAGCCGGTGCAGACCGATGGTGGTCTTGCCCGAACCGGCGCCGCCCTGGATGACCACCAGGCCCGCGGTGGGCTTGCTGATCAGCTCGAACTGGCGGGGGTCGATGAGCGCGGTGATCTCGCCGAGGGACTTGTCCTCGGCGCGCTCGTCGGCCTCGGCGCCGATGCCCAGGGTGGGCGCGTGGTGCTTCTCCGGGCGCATCGCCGCGCCCTGGCCGCCGCTGAGCTTGGTGGCGCTGGAGCCGGCTCGCCGCCAGCTCCCGTCGAGCTTGCGGATGAAGGTCCCCTGGGGGCAGCCGATGCGCTTCAGGCGCGCCTGGCCGATGGAGAGGGAGCGGCGGACCAGGACGTCGCCGTAGACCTCGCGGTCCCCGAAGAACTCGTCGTAGTCGTCGCCCTCTTCGTAGCGATAGTAGATCCGGCTCACCGGCGCGTCGCGCCAGTCGACGATGCGCACGCCAGTCTTGGAGTCGAGGAAGGTGCTGCGGCCGATGAGGACCTCGCGCTTCTTCTCGTTCTCCTCGAGGACCAGGCGCCCGAAGTAGGGCGAGCTGTGGTCGACGGTTCCGTCGCTGACCATGGCCCGGCGCTGGGCCACGCGCTGCAGGCGCTCCATCTCCTCGATGAGCGGCGGCACGTCCTCGAGGCGGGCGGCGCGGATCTGGTCACGCAGCGCGAGGAGCTCGGCGTCGTAGTCGATGAGCTGGCCCCGGCGTTCGGGGGTCTTGCTGCGCATCTCGATGGTGCGCGACACGCGAGCGAGGACCTTCTCCTCTTGCTCGACGATCGACTCGAGCTCCTCGTCGCGCTCGGGCTTCGCGGGCTCGCCCACGGGGGCCGCGCCGGAAGTCGTTCGTGCCATGCCATCCGATGCCATAGGGTTCTCCAACCGAATGCGGGGTCGAATCCCGCAATCGGAACGAGCTAGCACGTTTCGACCCCTCGTCGAGTCCGCCGCGCAGGATGGGGACACCGCCTGCCCCCCTTGATCGGGGCCCTCCCCGGGGGGCAGGCTCCTCGGCCATGCGGCGCGTGATCCCCCTGGCCGAGCGGAAGCTGGACCTCCTCTTCATCGGCTTCTTCTTCCTCAACGTCCTCTTCATCACCCCCATCGTCGACTTCGAGCAGCTGGCCATCGCGGACCCGAACGACTTCGACTACCCGCTGTGGCCGCCGGCGCCCTTCGTGGACCTGATCCACTGGTACGGCTCGAACTTCGACCCGCCGCTGATGGCCCGGCCCGCGTGGTGGCGGGCGACCATCTGGATCGACGCGCTCTTCTTCTTCCCCTTCTACGTCGCGGCGCTCTACGCGTTCATCAAGGGCAAGGACTGGATCCGCAACTGGTGCTTCATCTGGGCCAGCGTGATGATGACCAACGTCTTCATCATCTGCTTCGAGGAGACCCTGGGGGCCCACCCGACCGAGCACCTGGCGCTCGTGCTGGCGCTGAACTTCCCATGGTTCACGGTGCCCATCGTGCTCCTGAAGCGGATGTGGTCCACGACCACGCCCTTCACCGAGCCCGCCTGAGGGCCTGACCCAAGCCCCCGCTCAGCGGCGGCGGCCGGCGCCGCCCCCGGCCCGGTCCTCGGGCTCGAGGATGGTGAACTCGACCCGGCGGTTCAGCGCGCGCCCCTCCGGGGTGTCGTTGGGCGCGACCGGGTTCACCTCGCCGTAGCCGCGGTACTCGAGCCGCTCCCGCGGCACCCCCTGGCTGGCCAGGTACTCGACCACCGCCCGGGCGCGCCGGTAGCTGAGGTCGAGGTTGTACTCGTCGACGCCCTCGGAGTCCGAGTAGCCGTCGACGCGGATACGCCGGTTGGCGGGCAGCCGGCCGATGACCTCGGCCACCTGGTCCAGGAGCGGGAGGCTCACCGAGCGGATCGTGTCCGTGTCGAAGTCGAAGTAGATGCGCTCGCTGATCAGGATCCGCGAGTCGGTGACGGTGATGGTCGCCTCTTCCGGGCCGGGCTCCGGGCAGCCGTCCTCGTCCTGGTAACCGTCGCGGTCCTCGGGCTCCATCGGGCACTGGTCGATGCCGTCGGCGAGGCCGTCCTCGTCGTTGTCGGGCTCCGGGCAGCCGTCGTCGTCCTGGTAGCCGTCGCGGTCCTCGGACTCGATGGGGCAGCGGTCGTCCGCGTCCTCGACGCCGTCGGCGTCGTTGTCGGTGTCCGGACAGCCGTCGCGGTCGAGGAACTGGTCCATGTCCTCGGCGTCGTTGGGGCAGTCGTCTTCGTCGTCGAGGATGCCGTCGCCGTCGTTGTCCGGGTCGGCGCAGAAGTCCCCGTCGAGGTAGCCGTCGAAGTCCTCGGGCCCTGCCTCGCAGGGTTCGCGCTCGCTGGCCCAGCGGAGCGCCAGGAACCCGCGCGCGAGGGGCGCGCCGTACCCGGCGAGCAGGCCGGTGCCGCCGCCCACGTCCAGGGTCAGCCCTTGGGCCAAGAAGAAGCGCAGGCCGGCGTCGAGCTCCATGGGGACCTCGTCGCCGTCGAGGGAGCGACCGGCGAGCCCGACCCGGAGCTGGGTCTCGGCCACGATGGCCATCACCGGGTGCACGCGGACGTTGCCGCCCACCGTGAGCTGCAGCTCGTCGTCCTGCTCGAAAGCCCCGAGGGCGCTCTTCTGCCGGAAGCGCCACCCCAGCTCGCCGCCGAGGGTCGCCGGGCCCACCTCGTAGGCGGCGACCACCGAAGGCATGAAGGTCCAGTACCCCTGGCCGAGGTAGTGGTCGCCGTCGCCGGTGGGCAAGGTGAAGAGCCCCTTGGCCGAGAGGGCGAAGTCGCCGCGAAGGAGCGGGACCTTGGCGCTCAGCCGCAGGTCGCCGGCGCGCACGTAGGTCTGGTGCGCGATCTCGGCGGCGAAGGGGTCCTCGGTGCTCTGGGCGACCACCAGCGGCGCGGCCAGACCGATCTCGATCCACTCGAAAAGGCCCATCGCCGCCAGGAGCTCGGCGTCGACGCGCCAGGGGACCACGGCCTGGTCGTCGGTGCGGGTGAAGAGGCCGGCGGAGCCGTTGGCCCCGAGGCCGACCACGAAGGTCAGGTGCCGCGGCACCTCGGGCCGATCGAGCACGAAGCCGGTGCCCGTGGTGGGCGTGAGCTGGAAGAGCTGGGTCTCGATCGTCGTGCGCGGCTGCGCGCTCACCGGCCCCGCGCACACAAGCGCGACCGACGCGAACACCCAAGCCAAGCGATGTGAAAGCCGCCGACGGCGGCGCCGTCCCACGCGGTGGAGTTCCCTCACGGCGGAGACCCTACCACGACCGGGTGAGAGAGAAGGAAATCGCGTGTCGCAGACGCGGCGGCGGAAACGTGTATACTCCGCGGCCGATGTTGTTCGTGGCGTGCTCCGGCTTCCCCGTACCCGTCAGCCGGTACTGGGGTCTGTTCTCGGCGGTCGAGATCTCCGACACCGAGCTCGGCATTCCGGGCGCGGGGACGGTTCGGCGTTGGCTCCGGGAATCCCCCGATGGCTTCGCCTTCACCGCCCTCGCTCCCAAAGAGATCGGTGAGTCGGGCTTCCGGCGTACCAACGAGAACAAGGAACTCGTCGAGGCCATCGGCGACTTCGCGTCCACGTTGGGGGCCCGGGCCGTGGTCTTCCAGGCGCCGGAGGAGTTCGACGCCACCAAGGGAAACAAGACCGCGCTGAAGAGCTTCCTCGGGTGGCTCCCCGACGGACTCCCGCGGGTCGTGATCGACCTGCCAGGGTGGAAGCCCGTCGACGTGGCCAAGGCGGTGGGCAAGCGCGACGTGATCGTCGCCTACGACCCGCTCCTCGACGAGGCGCCCCCCGCGGGCGACTTCGTCTACGCCCGGCTCCCCGGACCCGCGGGGCACCGCTCCCGCTACGACGAGGAGTCGGTCGAGCAGATCGCCGAGCACATGCAGGCCATCGAGGCCGAGACCGTGTTCTGCGTCTTCCGGAACATCGACATGCAGGCCAACGGCAGCGCCCTGCGCGAGATCGTCGAGAAGTAGCCGCTCGCCGCGTCAGCCCGTCAGGACCGCGAGCGCCGCGCGGAAGTCCTCGGGCGGCTCCGCTTCCACCCGCACGGCCTCGCCGGTGATCGGGTGTACGAAGCCCAGGAGCCCGGCGTGGAGCGCCTGGCGGCCGATCGCGTCGTGAGCCTGCCGGAGCCGGAGGTCCTTGGGGCGCTTGCCGTAGAGCTCATCGGCGAGGAGCGCGTGCCCGGCGTCGGCCAGGTGCACGCGGATCTGATGGGTTCGGCCGGTCTCCAGGGTGCACTGCACGTGGGTCGCACCGGGGAGCGCGGCCACCGCCCGGACGTGGGTGACGGCGCGCTTGCCCCGCGGCACCTGCGAGGAGAAGCGCTTGCGGTGCACGGGGTGCCTCCCGTGGAGGGTGTCGAAGGTCCGGCCGGTGACATCACCGAGCGCGATGGCGTCGTAGCGGCGCTCGATGTCGTGGGCCTGGAAGAGCCCCACCAGGCCCTCCCGGGCGGCGGCGGTCTTGGCGACGACCATCGTCCCGCTGGTGTCCTTGTCGAGCCGGTGGACGATGCCCGGGCGCAGGGGGTCGCCGCTGGGGTCGCGAAAGTCCACGTGGTGGAGCAGCGCGTTGACCAGGGTTCCGTCCGGGTGTCCCGGCGCGGGGTGCACCACCAGCCCCGCGGGCTTGTGGACCACCAGCAGGTGTTCGTCCTGGAAGCGGATGTCCAGGGGGATGTCCTGCGGGATCGCCTCGCTGGTCGGCGGCGGCGCCGGACGCACCACGACGCGACCGCCCGAGCGGACCTTGTGTTTGGGCGCCGCCAGGTTCCCGTCGATGGTCACCCGACCTTCGTCGATCCAGCGCTTCAGGGTGCTGCGCGTGGCGACGCCATGGTCGGCCAGGAAGCGATCGACGCGTTCCCCCGCCGCCTCGGCGGGGACCAGGAGCTCGATGGGCTCGCTCACGGCGCGAACCGGGAGACCCCGGCTACCACATGGGCGATTCCACGTGGCCCTTCGAGCGCACGAGGATGTCGATGATCGCTCGGTCGTAGAAGTTCTTCGCGTAGAGCTCGGGGGACACGCGGCTCTTGAAGAGCGCGCGACCTTCCTCGATCTCGTCCGCGATGGTCGTGAAGAGGGTATCCGCCTGGACGCCCTCCACGATCTTGTCCTCGTTGTAGAGCGAGAGGTCACTGGCGATGGCTCGAGCCAACCGCCGCGCCGCTTCCTCGGATTCGATGAGCGCCATGGTGCGTCGAGTATCGCCGCGAGCGGCGACCGGTGTCAAAACCCATGCACGGGCCGAGCCCAACTGATTAGCTGGGGCCATGAGCCGCGCGCGCACCCTGCTCCTCTGGGCCGCCGCGACGGACCGGACCTTCGCGCTGGTGGGCCAGCGACCGGACCGTCGCCTGGAGGGCAAGTGCATCTTCTGCCGGCGCCGGCTGGCCCTGGCCCTGGACCGGGACGAGCGGCACCCGACGGCGACGGTGGAGCACATCCTCCCCCGGGCCCACGGCGGGACCGACGCGCTGGAGAACCTGGCCGTCGCCTGCCGCCGCTGCAACGGCGGCAAGGGCAAGCGCCTGGACCCCGCCGGGCCGGGCCATCCCACCTTCGACCGGGTGGTGGAGCGGCTCCGGGCCGAGCGACGCAAACGCTGGCGGGAGCCGCCCGAGAACCTGGACCTCCCGGCCCTACGTTGATGGACCCGTGCGCCTCTGGCACCTTGGGTGGGTGAGCGACGAGGACGGTGCGCGAAAGCCGAAGGCGGGGCCGGCCCCGCTCAGCGGGTGCGTGACACCGCTCCTGGGTCTGGTGGTCGGGCTCTTCGTGTTCCTCCGCCTGCCGCTCGACCCGGCGCGGCCCTACCACCCGGCCGGCGGTGCCCTCCCGGCGCCCCCTGCCCTGCCCTCGGCGCCGGCCCGAGCGGCCGCTGCCGCGCCACCCGCGGAGGCCGCGGCCGCGCGCGCTCCGCACCGCCGGGCGAGTCTGGCGCCCGCGCGCCGCACCGGCCGCTACCACCCCTTCGCGCCCGCGGGGGCCTCGCTGCAGCCCCTGGTCGCACAACACGGCCCGGTGGCCGACCTGTTGGAGACGCGCCTCGACGAGCTCGAGGACCTGGGCCTCGAAGAAGCCAGCACCGACGTCCTCTACCTGCTGGGCGCCGAGCAACAGGCGGTGGCTCACTACGCCGCGGCCGCAGGCTTCTACGAAGCGTTCGCCGCCCAGGACGTCTGCGACGTGACCTGCGACGAGCGCGCGCCGGCCCTCGAGAACGCGGTCGTGCTCCACCGAGCCACCGGCGACGTGGCGGGGGCCCTCCGGAGCGCGGACCTCTTCGAGGCGCGCTTCGAGACCAGCAGCCCCCGGGCCGCGACCCGGGTCGCCCTCACCGCCGCCGCCCTCGACGGGCGCGGCGGCCAGGACCGGCTGGAGCGGCTCCGGCGCCGACGCCTGCCGCCGGCCGAAGCCATCCAGACCGAGGTGGCCCTCGGCCGCCGACTCCTGCCGAGCGACCCCCGACGGGCTCGACGCGCCTTCCGCCGCGCGGAGCGGCTTTGGCGCCGGAGCGGGGGCGAGCACATGGCCACCTCGCCGGGCCTGGGACCCACCGAGTGGGTCGCGGAGCTCGGCCGGACCCGGGAGGCGCTGGCCGAGGCGCGCTTCCTGGAGGCCGAGCGCCGCTACCGCGCGGCGGGTCGGATGGCGCCCCCCGCCCTCGGCGACGAGCTCCGGGAGGCCCACGTGGCCCGGTGGGTACGCACCGAGCTGCGCCCCTGGCTCCGGCGCCGCATGGAGGCCATCGATCGCGCCGAGCGGGCGCTGGATCGCGTCGACGAGCTGGGCCTCTCCCGCCAGAGCGTCGCCGCAGCCGCCCGGCGGGGCCAGCTCTACCAGGAGCTGGCCGACACCCTGGCCCGGGTGCGCTTGCCCAGCGCGGTCGAGAGCGACGACGAGAGCATCACGCTCATCGAGCAGCCGCGGGGCCCGATGTTCGAGCACCTGGTGCGGCCGGCCCTCGAGCGCTTCGAAGCTTGCATGGAGCGGGCGAGCGAGACCCAGCACTACGGCGAGTGGTCCGAGCGCTGCGCCGACGGACTGGCCCGCTACCTCCCGCGCTACCGGCTCCCGGAAGCCCTCCCCTGAACGGCGAGACCCCCCGGGGACGGTGTCCAGGGAGGGTCTGCCCGGCGAGCGACGAGTCGCTCAGATGAGGATGGTGTCGCAGCCGAACTGGACGTCCACGCTGGCGTCGCCGGACTCCTCGAGGGCGCGCTGCGCGAGGTCGCAGGTGGCCGGGCAGAGCTCCACCGTCGTCGGGTTGGCGTCGTCGTCGTAGAACCAGCCGCCGGTGGGCCCGCAGCTCGCCGCGCCGCCGCTGACCTTGGGGATGATGTCGCTGGCGCCGCCGGCGCTGAGGAAGACGTTCACCTGGCGCGGGTTCAGCATCATGCCGCCGGGCGGCACGGGGAGCGGGAGGGTGCAGGCGATGCGCGCGGTGCTCGCCACGGTCTCGGCGACGGCGTCGAAGAACGAGTCCCAGGCGGCCGAGTCGGACTGGTCGCAGATCTGGGCCCGGACGCCGCCGGTGCGCTCCACGAGCGCGGTGTAGGTCTGGCCGGGCTTGGCCGGGAAGCCGGCGATGGACGACTCGCAGCTCACCTCGGGGTTCGAGGTGGAGCCCCAGCCGTAGATCCCGTTGAAGGTGTAGCCCTCGAAGAGGTCGCCGTATTCGGCGGTGAGGATGCCCGGCCCGATGATCAGGTCGCTGAAGGGGTTGTTGCCGCCGGGGTAGTTCTCGAGGGAGAGGTCGGTCAGCGGAGCGTCACCCGAGTCGCAGTTCACACCCTCGGAGTGCGGGTTGGCGCAGGTCCGGGAGTTGTCGTCGGTGACGACGACGATGGTCTTGGTCGCGTTGGGGCGCAGGAGATCCCGCCAGGGCCGGGACCCGCGGGAGTCGCCCTCGGCGTAGCCTTCGGTCTGGGCCAGGGTGCCCAGGAACTGCTCCACCTGCTGGGTCGAGCGGATGTCCACCGCGACGTGGAAAAAGCGCTCGCCGTCACCGCAGGAGCTGTCGCCGGCCAGGGGCGGCGGGATGCAGACGCGCAGGCTGGAGCCGGTGCTCTCGCCCTGCTGGGAGAGCATGATCACGCGGTAGTCGAGGCCGGAGCCGGCGATGCGGCTCGCGAACTCGTTGAGCCCGTCCTCCACCTCGCGGATGGCGGGCTCCATGCTGGTGGAGTTGTCGACCATCCAGATGATGTCCACCGGATCCGCGTCCAGGGTCGCGCCCGCGGTCGCCGTCGCGCACGAGGCGTCCGGGTCCAGGAAGGCGTCGAAGCCGGTGGCGTCGGCCGGCGGCACCTCCGCGTCGGAGGGCGAGCCGTCGGTCAGGGGCCGGCGACCGTCGTCGCCGCAGCCGAGGGCCAGACAGAGGAAGAGGAAGGCGAGGCTCCGACGAAGCATTCCGCCCGACATAGCAGTCCCCGGGAGCGCGCGCGAGCCCCCAGCCGCGACCGTCACCAGGTCGCCATCCGGCGAGCCCTCGTCAGGGCCGCGCGATGTGCGAGAGTGGCCCGACCCGCTCGAGGGTGAAATAGCTCGGGGTCGCCACCGGTCGCCCCGCCAGCTCGAGGTAGGACCAGCCGAAGAGGACCGAGGGGTCGCCCGCGTCGAGCGCGACGAGCGGATCGCGGAGGAAGCGGATGGGGTCCCAACCGTTGCCCCCGCGCCCGTAGTCGAGCATCAGCCCCTCGCTCGGCGCGCTGCGACCCGCGGGCCAGCGGTAGCCGCCGAGATCCCGGACCTCGAAGTGGCCGAAGGCTCTCGGCGCGCCCCGGTCCTCTTGGGGCGTGTCCTGGCGCTCGAGGCCATCCTGCACGAGGCGCACGTTCCAACCGCGGAGGCGGCCGGTGCCGGGATCCCGGTGGAAGGCTTTGCGGAATTTCTTCCAGGTGAGCTTCTCCACCAGCCCCGGGAGTCCGAGGCTGACACCCCGGAACTCCTGGTCCTCCAGAGCCCGGGGGTCGATGGGGTGGCCGCCGGCGAGCAGGTCCGCGTGCTCGTCCGGGCTCATGCGCCAGACCTCGGCGAGGTTCACCGGGTCGGGTCCTCGCCGCGGCTCTGCAGCGGGGGCAGGAGGGGATGGGGGTCCGGCAGGAAGTGGCGGGCGGGGTCCCGGACCCAGCCCCGCTGCCGCCACTCGAAGTGCAGGTGCGGCGCCCAGGCGAAGCCGGTGCTGCCCACGTGGGCGATCGTCTGCCCCCGCCCGACGTACTGCCCGGCGAAGACCTCCAGGTCGACGCAGTGGGCGTACATCGTCGAGTAGCCCTCGTGGTGGAGCAGGATGACCACGTTGCCGTAGCCGGTCAGCTCGTTGCCGGCGTAGGCCACCAGCCCCTCGCGGGCCGCCACGATGGGGTGGCCCTCCGGTGCGCCGATGTCCACGCCGTTGTGCCGGCGGTGGGCGATGGAGCCGCGCCGGTTCCGCCCGAAGCCGCGACCGCGACGGCCCCCGGGGACCGGGAAGGTGAGGCGCGGCCCGGGATCGAGGTGTTCGACCGCCGCGAGCCACTCGTCGAAGGGGCGCTTGTGCATCAGCCAGCGCGCGGCCATCCGGCCGCCGAGATCCAGGTGCTCCGCCAACGCCGCCGCCGGACCGCTGGGGGTGGGCATCCGGAGCTCGCCGGAGCAGTGGTCCCGGTAGCCGCCCTGGGTCCGGCACTCCCGGGGGACCCGCCGCCGCCAGCGGGCCGGCCGCAGGGGGTAGCGGTCGGGCTCGTTGTGGAGCCACTGGCGGGGTACCCGCTCCTCGATGGCGAGGGGGGCGAGATCCGCGAGCGCGGGCCGGGAGGGCCTGGCGGGGTCCGACTCCGGCGGGACCGGGGCGCGCCGTTCTTCGGAGATGGGTCCCTGGGCGCCGGCCGGCCGGGAGCCGGGGATGGCGACGGCCAACAACGCCGCCGCGCTGGCGACGAGGGCGATCCGAGCGGGGGGACGCATCGGCTCGCGATCCTACGGGATCCCAGGCCAGCCCGCCAAGGGCGCTGGAGCGGTGGCCCCCTCAGGCGAGGGCCGCGACGGGCTTGGCGAACGCGAAGCGGCGGGGCCGGGGTGCCGCGGAGTCTCGCGGCGCCAAGTGGGCGCGGACCAGCGGGTTCGCCCAGCAGACCCAGAGCGCGTAGACGGCGAAGATCGTCCCGATGGGGAAGGTGAGGAGCAGCGCGCAGGCGAGCGCGGTCTGCAGGACTCGGCCGCGACCCCGCCCGAGCCAGGCCGCCGCCACCAGGCAAGCGACCCCCAGCCCGCCGAGGATCAGCAGGACCATCGACCCCATCACCGCCAGCCAGGGCGAGGCCTCGGCGACGCCGTGCAGCGACGGGAGGCTCCAGTGGTGAAACGCCAGCGCGCCCATCCCCAGGCCGAAGAGGGTGTCGAGGACGCGAATCATGGCGAGGTGGCCCATCGGATTCCGTGTACGAAGGGCCGCGGCGAGAATTCCCTTCTCGTGATATAGGCCGCCCATGCCGTCATTCGACGTGGTCAGCGAGCTGGACCATCACGAGCTCGACAACGCCTTGAACCAGGCCAACCGCGAGCTCGGTCAGCGCTTCGACTTCAAGGGCACCGAGAGCTCCATCGAGAAGACCGACGAAGGCCTCGTCATCCGCTCGAACAGCGAGGGACGCCTCGACGCCGCCCGGGACGTCCTCGAGACCAAGATGGTGAAGCGGAAGGTCTCGCTGAAGACCCTGGACCCCCAGAAGGCGCAGCCCGCCGGCGGGAAGATGTGGCGTCAGCTGGTCAAGCTCCAGGAGGGCATCGCCCAAGACAAGGCGAAGGCCATCGTGAAGCTGATCAAGGACTCCAAGCTCAAGGTCCAGGGGTCCATCCAGGGCGACGTGGTGCGGGTCACCGGCAAGAAGCGCGACGACCTCCAGGAGGCCATCGCGCTCCTCAAGGCCGAGGACCTCGATCTGCCCCTGAGCTTCAAGAACTTCCGCGACTGACCGAGCGCCGACCGGTTGCCGACCGACCGCTCGGCGCCCGGTCAGCCGAGGCCGAGCTCTTCGGCGTTGTGGTAGAGGAAGAGCCCGAGCATCCGGGCCGCGGCCACCGCCGGGAAGAGCAGGAGGACGTTCAACACGCCCTCCGCGACGAAGCCCGTGATCCCGCCGGCCACCATGAAGGGGACCATGACCGCGCTCAGCAGCGCCATGCCCGCCACCGGGACCACGAGGCAGAGCAGCAGCAGCCCGTAGCTGGCCGGCGCGCGGGCGATGAGCTGGACCCCGCCCACGAAGTTCAGCCCGCCGAGGCAGCCGGTGCCGCCGGCGGCGAGGAGGAGCGACGCGGGGAGGTAGAGGAGCCAAACGAGGCCGAGGGCTCCGGCCCAGGCCGGGACGGACTGCAGGGGTTGGAGGTCCAACATCTCCATCAGGCCCACGCCGGCGACCGCGCCCGGCAGGACCACGAAGAGGAGGATCGCCGGCACGGCGATGGCCAGGGAGAAGCGGATCCCGGCCTCGATGAGCGCAGAGGGGTCGGAGATCTCCGAGGGCCGCGGCGGCCCCTCCTCGCCCAGCGACGCATGGTTCACGATCGCGAAGAAGAAGGTCGCTTCGATCCCCATGCCGACCAGCGCCCCCGTGAAGCGCATGCAGGCCATTCCCAGAATCATGGGGATCGCCGTCGACGCGATCCCGGTCAGGATCGTGGCCACCAGGACCAGCGGCGAGAACGGGTACACCAGCGCCTTGGCGGCCGACACGATGAAAGAGCCCTTCGCGACCCCCGCGAGGTCCGGCTCGGTCCGCGGCCGGAAGCTACCGGGGCCCCCAGACTGGACCGGCGGGCTCGACGGGAAGCCGGAGGCAGGTCGGGGCCGGACCAGCGGAGGCCGGGACCCGACGGCGGGCGCGGATGTCGGGAAGTCCGAGCGCGGAGAGAGATTCCCCGCGCCGCTCGGCGGGACCGAGGAGGCGGGTGCGCCGGACGTGGGGCCGCTCGCCGGGGGCAACCACGAGCTGCCCGGCACGAGGTCGGTCTCCACGTCGAGGCCGGGGAGATCCAGCCCGGGGAGCTCGATGGGTTCCACGGGGGGTCCGCCCCAGGAGGTCGGTGGCGCCGAGCTCGCGGGATGGGACGGGGGAGCGGAGGGCGCCGATCCCCAGGTCGGCGCGGCGAGCTGCGGGACCGGCGCCATGGGGGGCACCGACACCCGCGCCATCGGCGCGCTGGACGACGCCGCCGGCGGCGCGGTGGGGGGCCCGAGACGCACCTCGGCGCCCAAGGCGCGCAGCTCATGGAAGAGCTCCTCGGCTTCGCCCTCCTCGACTCCATGCCGCACCGTCGCGGGGAGGCGCGCGAGGAGCGCACCGGCGTGGGCCGGCGTCAGCCGCAGGAGGTGCGCGTAGCGCGCCCCCGAAGCCCCCACCGGCACGGAGACGAGCTGCACGTCATACCGAGCCATCCGCCCCCGATAGCGCAGGACTCACTCGAAGAAAAGCGCGCGCTCCAATGACTCATCGCCAGCGGACCTCGATCTCCATCATCGAGAGATCCTCGGCCGTCTGGCGAACATCCGTCACCGGACTCTTTCCCCCACTGATCTCGATGATGGCCTCGACCGAGCCGATGACGTCGTCCCAGACGCGTTCGTCGAACCCCGGGCAACCGCTCACGCGCGCTCGAACCGAGGCGTCCATCGTGGAGAGCACCTCGACCTCGGCCGGTCGGTAGAAGGTCTGAAAGGCCTGGGACGAATGCCGCCACGAGGTGGAGGGACCCACGATCCGCGCGAAGATGGCGTACGCCTTGGAGAAGAGCTCTTTGGTCGCGTGGTGACCCAAGCGCCGAGCGATGGGCTCCCCCGCGGCGACCTCGGCCGCTCGGTGGATCTCCCGATAGAAGGCGATGGGGTACCACTGGTTCTCGTAGAGTCGCTCCTCGCGCAGGAGCGGAGCCACCGGACCCTCGAGGGCGTCCAACATCGCCTGGACTCCCTGGGAACCGCGCAGCAGCCGCATGGCGGAGCGGAGCGCCAGGAAGTTGGCTCCCTTCGCCTCGCAGTCCTTCGGCTCCCCCACCGCCGACCTCAGCGGCTCATGGCGGCGGCGACCTTCGGAAAGCGAACCGCGAGGTCGGACTCTTTGATCGGTTCTCCCCGCGGCTCGACGAAGAGGTCGAGGGTCGGGGTGGGGAGCTGACCCTCGAAGAGCCCGGCCCAGGCGTTGCGGCCGACGTAGCAGAGGGGCAGCCCGGTGGCGGCCGGCCAGACCTCCGACGCCAACGAGTCGGGGTCGGCCAGGGCGGCTTCGAAGCGCTCGCGGCCCAGGGAGATCAACCAGGCCCGGAAGGCGAGGAAGACCTCCTGGGTCCCTTCCCCGTGCACCAGGCTGGCGACGCCCCAGAGGTCCCAGCGAAAGGCCTTCTGCATCTGGACCCAGAAGCACTGGTCGAAGTCGCGGATCAACGCCCCCGGCTGGGTCCCCTCCGGCCCCTCGTGCCGGAGCTGCTTCTCGAGCCAGGCGGCTTGCCCGGATGCCATCGCCGAGACCTCGCGGGCCGCGTCGATGAGCTGCCAGAATCGCTCCTCGTCCACGCTGCGACCATCGCCCGAGCGGGCGCCAGGGTGCAAGCCCAGCGTGCGCCCGGCGCCTCCCCGGCGTCAGCGACGCTTCTTCTTGCGCTTGCCGCGGAGGCGGTCGTCGTGGACCAGCGGCGAGAAGAAGTTGTCCTTCTTCACGTCCTCTTCGACGCGGAAGGCGTACTTGTAGCTGGGGGCGCTCCGCATGTTGCAGTCGGTGCGCTCGCAGAAGCGACAGGTCGTGCCTACCGGCACGCTCATCCGCGAGGGATCGACGAAGGGCACGTCGTCGGCGTAGGCCAGCTTGCTGGCGTCCTCGGCGTGGCAGCCGAGGCCGATGCTGTAGACCGTGCCCCGGGCCAGGCTGCCGCCCTCGGCCTCGCTGACGACCTTGGCGAAACAGAAGTACGTCGTGCCATCGGGGAAGGTCGAGTACTGCTTGCTGATCACGTTGGGCGTCATGAACGCCAGGTGGACCGCCATCTTCGGGCAGCTTCCGTCGTGGTGCGGGAAGCGGATCCCGTCGCCGGCGTAGCGCTTGGAGATGTTGCCCGCGACGTCGACCCGCAGGAAGTGCATGGGCACCCCACGCCGCTCTGGGTCGCCCAGGTTGCAGATGCGGTGGGCGACGGTCTCGTAGCTCGACTCGAAGCGGTGGGTGAGCCCCTCGACGTCGTAGCGGCTCTGCATCACCGCGTCGTAGAAGGGCCCATAGGGCAGGAGCAACGCGCCGGCGAAGTAGTTCGCCAGGTGGATCTTCAGGAGCTTGCGGGTCTCCTGGTGCTGCGCGTCGTGGCCCTCGATGAGCGGCTCGTGGAGCTTCTCCTCCTCGAAGAGGCGTAGCGCGATGGCGTGGGCGAGCTGGAAGCGCAGGCGCTGCTCGTAGATGCCCTTGGCCACGATGAGGGTGTTGCCTTCGTAGCGCCGGATCACCGAGCCCTCGCCGGCGTCGGCGCCGACGACCTCGACCCCCAGCTGATCGCGGAGCGCGGCGATCAACTTCTCGGAGCCCACGCGGTCTCCGAAGTCCGCCGCTTGCCGGAAGGCGTCGGCGCGGCGCTCCAGGGTGCCGAAGTAGTTGGCGTGGCTCTCCAGGAAGTCGGTGACCTCGTCGTAGGGCGAGTAGTCGAAGCGCAGCGCGCCCTCCTCGCTCTCGTCGCGTTCCCGCTCGGCGATGGAGTGGAGCACGTGGTCGAGCTGGGAGCGGGTGTTCTTGTAGAGGTTGAAGAGCGCGGTGATGGTGGTGACCACCTTCGGCTCCGCTCCCAGGCCCTGCAGGTCGTCCTCGCTGAGGTCCAGGCTGCGCAGGAGCGGCTCGTCCAGGAGCTGCGCGAGCTGGTCGTCCACCGGGGTCTCGCCGAGGCTCTTCATGAAGGCCTCCATGGAGACCTCGTAGAGCTCGAGGGCGTTGAAGAGCAGCGGGAGCTGCACCGAGCGCTTCCCGCTCTCGATGAGCGAGAGGTAGGCCGGCGAGATCCCCAACCGGCGGGCCACCTCGCTCTGCTGGAGCTCCCGCTGTAATCGCAGCTCCCGTAGACGACGTCCCATCGCCGCGTTGTTGGTGGCGGTCTCGGTCTTCTCCTTGGAACGGCGGGGGCTGCTGCTCATCGTCTTTACTCGTTTACAGGCTCATCCCTATACGGGGCCCGAGACTGTGAAACAAGCCCCCGCCGTAAAAATGACCGACTCTTGTAAATTGCCGGTCTGCCCTTGCGCCAAAGGGACTTGACCCGAGAATCCATTCTGTTACGCATTGCGTCATCGGCGCTACGTCGTAAAGCAGTAAAGCTCCCGAGGGAGCGGGAGGAGCGAGGGAGATGGCGGATCGACCGTGGATCATGCGGACCTATGCGGGGCACAGCACCGCGGCGGCGTCCAACGCGCTCTACCGTTCGAACCTGAGCCGCGGCCAGACCGGCCTCAGCGTCGCCTTCGATCTCCCCACCCAGACCGGCTACGACGCGGACCACCCGCTCAGCCGCGGCGAGGTCGGCAAGGTGGGCGTCCCCGTCTCGCATCTCGGGGACATGCGGAGCCTCATGGAGGGGCTCCCGCTCACCGAGATGAACACCTCGATGACCATCAACGCGACGGCGATGTGGCTGCTGGCCCTCTATGTCGCGCTGGCCGAGGAGCGCGGCGACGACATCTCGCTCCTGCGCGGCACGGTCCAGAACGACATCGTCAAGGAGTACCTGAGCCGCGGGACCTACGTCTTCCCGCCCGGCCCTTCGATCCGGCTGATCACCGACGTCATCGCCTTCACCACCGAGAAGGTGCCCAAGTGGAACCCCACCAACGTCTGCAGCTACCACCTGCAGGAGGCGGGGGCCACGCCGGTGCAGGAGCTGGCCTACGCGCTGGTCACGGCCATCGGCGTCCTCGACGCGGCCCAGGCCCGGGGCGACGTCCCCGCCGAGCGCTTCGCCGAGGTGGTCGGCCGCATCTCCTTCTTCGTCAACGCGGGCATCCGCTTCGTCGAGGAGATGTGCAAGCTGCGCGCGTTCGCGCTCCTCTGGGACAAGGTCTGCACCGAGCGCTACGGCGTGGAGGATCCCAAGCTGCGCCGCTTCCGCTACGGCGTGCAGGTGAACTCGCTGGGGCTCACCGAGCAGCAGCCGGAGAACAACATCATCCGCATCGTGCTGGAGATGCTCGCGGTCACGCTGAGCAAGGACGCGCGGGCGCGGGCCATCCAGCTCCCGGCGTGGAACGAGGCCCTCGGGCTCCCGCGGCCCTGGGACCAGCAGTGGTCCCTGCGCGCGCAGCAGATCCTGGCGTTCGAGACCGACCTCCTGGAGAACGCGGACCTCTTCACCGGCAGCGAGGTCGTCGAGGCCAAGACCCAGCGCCTCATGGACGACGCCTGGGCCGAGGTGGAGCGCGTGCTCGAGAAGGGCGGCGCCGTGGCCGCCGTGGAGAGCGGCTACGTGAAGCAGGCGCTGGTCGAGTCCAACGCCGCGCGCCTGGGCCGCATCGAAGCCGGCGCGCAGACCGTGGTGGGCGTGAACCGCTACACCGAAGCGGTCCCCTCCCCGCTCGTGGCCGACCTCGACGAAGCCATCATGCGCGTGGACCCCGAGGTGGAGAAGGCGCAGGTCGCCGCGCTCGAGAGGTGGCGCGCCGAGCGCGACGCCGGGGCCGTGGAGAGCGCGCTGGCGGCGCTGAAGGAGGCAGCGGGCACCGAGGCCAACCTGATGGCCGCGTCCATCGCCTGCGCCAAGGCCGGGGTGACCACCGGCGAGTGGGCCGGCACCCTGCGCGAGGTCTTCGGGGAGTACCGCGCCCCCACCGGCGTCGGCGGCGCCCAGGTGGCCCGCTCGGCAGGCGAGAAGATCGACGAGGTCCGGCGCCGGCTGGAGTCGGTGGCCGAGACCATCGGCCGCCGCCCCAAGATGCTGGTGGGCAAGCCCGGCCTCGACGGCCACAGCAACGGCGCCGAGCAGATCGCGCTCAAGGCCCGGGACGTGGGCTTCGACGTGGTCTACGAGGGCATCCGCCTGACCCCGGCGCAGATCGTGGCGTCGGCGCTGGAAGAGGGCGTCCACCTGGTGGGCCTGAGCGTGCTCAGCGGCTCGCACCTGGAGCTGGTCCCCGAGGTCGTCCGGCGCATGGACGAGGCGGGGCTGAAGGACGTCCCGGTGGTGGTCGGCGGCATCATCCCCGACGCGGACGCCGAGCGGCTGCGCGCCGCGGGCGTGGCCCGGGTCTACACGCCCAAGGACTTCGCCCTCGACACCCTGATGGGCGAGCTGGTGGACCTGGTCGCGGAGCGCGCCGGGTGAGCCCAGCGGCGAACGCCGTAGCCGATCTCGCCGAGGGGGTCCGAGCGGGCCGCAAGGCCGCCGTGGCTCGGGCGCTGAACCTGGTGGAGGACCGCCGGCCGGCGGCCCGGGAGACCATCGGCGCGCTCCTCGGGGAGCTGCGCGAGGCCGCCATGGCCGGCGCGCACCGCGTGGGGCTCACCGGACCTCCGGGCGTGGGCAAGTCGACCCTCGCCGCCGCGCTCGCCCGGACCCTGCGGAGCCGGGGTCGGCGGGTCGGCGTGGTCGCCGTGGATCCCTCCAGCGTCCGCAGCGGCGGGAGCCTCCTCGGTGACCGGGCGCGGATGGGCTTCGATCCCGAAGACGACGGCGTCTTCGTCCGCTCGCTGGCCACCGGCGGCGAAGCGGGCGGCCTGAGCTGGGCCGCCCCCGCGGCGACCCACGTGCTCGGCGCGGCCTACGACGTGGTGTTGGTGGAGACCACCGGGGTCGGGCAGACCGAGACCGACGTCCGCCATGTCGCGGACACCGTGCTCCTGGTGGTCCAGCCGGGCTCCGGCGACGTGCTCCAGTTCCTCAAGGCGGGGATCATGGAGATCCCCGACCTGCTCGCGGTGAACAAGGCCGACACCGGCGTCCTCGCCGAGCGCGCCACCAGCGATCTACGGGCGGCCCTGGCCACCACCCAGGCCGCCGGTCTGGGCGCGGCGCTGCCCATCGTGGCCACCAGCGCCACCGAAGGCCGCGGGCTGGACGCCCTGGTCGACGGGCTCGCGAGCCACCGCGAGAGCGTGGCCGCCGCCCTCCCCGACCGGCGCCGCGCCGGTGAGGTCGCCTGGACGCTGCGGCTCTTCCGCGGCCTCCACGGCCAGCACGGGGTGGACACCCTCGGCGGCCGCACCGCCATCGAGACCACCGCCAGCGCTCGCCTTCGGAGCGAAGCGCCCCCCACCATCTGTGCGCAGCTCAGCGAGGCCTACCTCGCGCGGCTGCGCGAGCCCCGACCGGGCTCGAGCTCGAACGAAGACCGCGAGACTCCCCAGGAGAAGACCCGATGACCGACGTGCAGACCGCGCCCACCGACGCCCCGACGATCGTTCCCCTCGGCCAGGTACCCCCGCTCGGGGTCGTGCCGGAGAAGATGCACGCCTGGGTGATCCGCCCCGAGCGCTTCGGCGAGCCGGTGAAGTCCTTCGCCCAGGAGGAGATGCCGGTGTGGGACATCGGGCCCGACGAGGTCCTGGTGCAGGTGATGGCCGCGGGCATCAACTACAACGCCATCTGGGCCGGCCTCGGCGAGCCGGTGAACATCCTGAAGAGCCACGGCCTGGACTTCCACATCGCCGGCTCCGACGCCTCCGGCGTGGTGTGGAAGGTCGGCAGCGCGGTGCGGAAGTGGAAAGTGGGCGACGAGGTGGTCATCCACTGCAACCACCTGGTGGAACCGGGGACCAGCGACCTGCAGACCATCTGGGGCTACGAGACCCCCGACGGATCCTTCGCGCAGTTCACCCGGGCCCAGGGCCAGCAGCTCCTGCCCAAGAGCCCCGACCTGACCTGGGAAGAGGCCGCCAGCTACGGCCTGGTCTACTTCACCGCCCACCGCATGCTCATCGACCGCGCCGAGATCCAGCCCGGCGAGGACGTGCTCGTCTGGGGCGGCGCCGGCGGGCTCGGCAGCTTCGCCATTCAGCTCTGCAAGGCGGCCGGCTGCCGCGCCATCGCCGTCGTCTCCAGCGACGACAAGGCCGAGCACGCCATGGCCCTCGGCGCCCACGGCGTCATCAACCGCAAGGACTTCCCCGACCTCCAGTTCCGACCCGACGAGGACGAGGAGCGCAAGAAGAAGCGCTTCGGCGCGATGAAGGCCTTCGGCAAGAAGATCTGGGAGGTCCTCGGCGAGAAGAAGAGCGTCGAGGTCGTCTTCGAGCACCCGGGCCGGGCGACTTTTCCGGCCAGCGTCTGGCTGGCCTCGAAGTTCGGGCGGATCGTCATCTGCGGCGCGACCACCGGCTACGACCTGACCTTCGACGTGCGCCACCTCTGGATGAGCCAGAAGCGGATCATCGGCTCGCACTTCGCGGACGCCGACTCCGCCGGGCGCGCCAACAAGCTGATCATGCAGGGCCAGGTGAAGCCCGTGCTCACCGAGACCTTCGAGTGGAAGGACCTCGCCGAGGCCCATCAGAAGATGTATCGCAACGAGGTCTACGGGACGATCGCTTGCCTCGTCGGCGCTCCGCGCCCAGGGCTCAAGACGTACGACGAGACCCTCGCGGTCATGAAGGAAGCGGGCTGAGAGACGTGAGCAGCTTGGAAGAACTGGTCGGAGCGCTGGAGGCGCTCTACGAACGGGCCCTCGCCAAGGGCCGGGAACGCTTCGTCGGTGAGAACGGACGGGTCGACGGCAAGAAGCTCAACCAGGAGCAGCTCGCCGCGCACGGGCTGGCCTATCTGGCCACCGAGACCCACGCCGCGCGGCAGCTGGCCGAGTGGGCCGGCGCCTGCGGCCCCACCGAGCGGGCCATCGCCGGCGCCTACGTGGGGGAGCTGGCCCGGAGCCTGCGCGGCGGCATCGACCTCGGCGCTTGCGAGACGGTCTCGCTCCAGGCCCTCGGCCTGAGCGAGGGCGACCTCCGCGAGACGATCCTGAAGGACGAGCTGCAGTCCTGGGCCGAGGAGCACTCGAGCCCCGAGGCGTATGTGGGCATCGCCAAGACCGCCCGGGACGGCGACCCCGGCTCGTTGGGTCTCGAGCGCGACGCCGACGGCGAGCTCCTCATGGAGATCCGCGCCCAGTTCCGGCGCTTCGTGGACTCGCAGGTCATCCCCAAGGCCCAGGAGATCCACCAGCAGGACGTGCTCATCCCCATGGCCATCGTGGACCAGATGAGCGAGCTGGGCGTCTTCGGGCTCACCATCCCCGAGGAGTACGACGGCCTGGGCATGAGCAAGGTCGCCATGTGCGTGGCCACCGAGGAGCTCAGCCGGGGCTACATCGGCGTGGGCAGCCTGGGGACCCGCGCGGAGATCGCCGCCGAGCTGATCCTGGGCGGCGGCACCGACGAGCAGAAGAAGCACTGGCTGCCCAAGATCGCCGCCGGCGAGGTGCTGCCCACCGCGGTCTTCACCGAGCCCAACACGGGCAGCGACCTGGCGCATCTCGGGACCCGGGCGACCCGCCAGGACGACGGGAGCTACCGGGTCCACGGTCAGAAGACGTGGATCACCCACGCCGTGCGGGCCGACCTGATGACCCTGCTGGCGCGGACCGACGCCGACGAGCCCGGCTACAAGGGGCTCTCGATGTTCCTGGCGCCCAAGACCCGCCTGGATCCTGCGCCCGGCGAGCCGGAGTTCGTCGACCAGGGGCTCGAGGGCACCGAGATCGAGGTCCTCGGTTACCGGGGCATGAAGGAGTACGAGCTCAGCTTCGACGACTTCGCCGTGCCCGCGGACGCGCTCCTCGGCGGCGAGGAGGGCGCGGGCTTCAAGCAGCTCATGCGCACCTTCGAGAGCGCCCGCATCCAGACCGCCGCGCGCGGCGTCGGCGTGGCCCAGGCCGCCCTCGACGACGCCCTGCTCTACGCGATGGAGCGGGTGCAGTTCGGCCGGCCCATCTTCGAGTTCCCGCGGGTGGCCCGGAAGATCGGCCGCATGGTCGCGCGCATCCAGGCGGCCCGGCAGCTCACCTTCTTCAGCGCCCGGCAGAAGGACATGGAGAAGCGCTGCGACCTCGAGGCCGGCATGGCCAAGCTCCTGGCGACCCGCGCCGCCTGGGAGAGCGCGGACGCCAACGTGCAGATCCACGGCGGCAACGGCTTCGCCATCGAGTACTTGGCCTCGCGGCTCCTGGTGGACGCGCGGGTGCTCTCGATCTTCGAGGGCGCCAACGAGATTCAGGCGCACGTGGTGGCGCGGCGGCTCCTCGAGGGCTGAACCGAAAAGACGACAAAGACGACGATCGTCCCCGAAAGACGACAAAGACGACGATCGTCCCCGAAGAAAGAGCCCGCGCCGGGGTACCGGGGTGGGCTCTTTCGGGTGGACCGGGGGTCCGGGGGGACCGGGGTCCGGGGGTTTGGGAGCGGGCTACTCGGCGGTGGGGACGGCGAAGGTCACGCCGGGGGCGACGATGGGGGTCGCGCTCCGTCGGTTCCCCATGCCCAAAAAGCCGCTGCCGCCGCCGATGGGCGTGGACCCGGCGCAGCTCACGCCGCCGCCCGAGTGGAGCGCGCAGCAGTAGTTCGAGCCGCAGCCCATGCGGATCACGTCGCCGAGCGCGGCGACCGCCTCGTCGTCGGTCTTCCACTCGACCGGCGCGGTCACGTCGTCGGTCTCGGCGTCGCCGCTGCCGGTCTGACCGAAGTCGTTGGCACCCCAGCAGCGGGGGCCCGAGCGGGTCACGGCGCACATCGAATCGGTGGTCCCGCCGGCGGTGGTCACCCCGGCGAGGCCGCGGATGGCCACCGGGGTGGCGCTGTTGGCCTCGCGACCGGTCTGCCCGTTGGCGAGCTGACCGTCCTCGTTGTCCCCCCAGCACACGTAGGACCCGCCCCGGCGCGCGGCGCAGTGGTCGTAGTAGCCGCCGCCGAGCGCGACGGCGTCCCGGAGACCGCTGACCTCGACCGGCGCCATCGCCGAGTCGGTCGCGCCGTTGCCGAGCTGCCCCTTCCGGCCCGCGCCCCAGCAGAAGACCTTGCCGCTGCTCTGGCGCGCGCACACCGAGTCGACCGCCACGTGGACCTCCTCGACGTCGGTCAGGTCGGCGATCTTGGCCGCGGTGAGCTCCATCTGGCTCCTGGAGCCCCGGCCGAGCATGCCGCCCCAGTTGTTGCCCAGACAGCTCACGGTGCCGTCCATGTGGACGCCGCAGAGCACGATGGCGTCGACGGATCCGCCGACCGAGATCTGCTTCACCGGCTCGCCGAGGCTCATCGGATAGGGATGGCTGGAGCGATGCTCCTGGTTGACCCGGCCCCAGCAGGCCACCTCGCCGTTGCGGCGAAGGGCACACGACTGCCGGAGACCCACGGTGACCTGCACCGCGTCCGAGATGCCGGCGACCTCGACGCCGCCCTGGCTGGCGTTGGGCCGCTGCGACCCGTTGCCAAGCACGCCCTCGCCGCCCTCGCCGAAGCAGTAGACGTGCCCGTCGGTCTTCACGCCGCAGACGTGGTTCTGACCCACGGCCAGGTGGGGCTCCACGGTGAGCTCGCCTTCCGCGGCGGGGAAGCTGTCCAGAGAGCTGGCCTCGCCGCTGGCGGCGGCGATGTTCTCCACCACCTTGGTCGCCGCCTGCAGGCTGTTCTGGGAGCCGTTGCCCATCCGGCCGGCGCCGGCGGCGCCCCAGCAGGTGAGCCCGCCCGCGCCGTCCACCACGCAGGTGTGGTCGTTGCTGGTGTCGATGCTCTGGCCGCCGGTGACTCCGGCGACGGCGGTGGGCGCGTCCGCGTCCCGGACGCCCTCGGTGGGTCCGATGCCCAGGAGGCCGGCGGTGTAGTTGTTGTAGCCCCAGCACTTGGCGCTTCCGTCGGCCATCAGGGCGCAGCTCCGCTTGCTACCCAGGGCCATGGCGCGAACGCCGGTCAGCCCGGCCACGGCCGTCGGCGCGGCGATGGGATCGTCGGTGGCCGCTTCGGCGGTGCACTGGCCGTTGTCGTTGTCGCCCCAGCAGGACACCCCCGCGGCGGTCACCGCGCAGGTGTGGTCCCCGCCGGCGGCGAGGGAGCTCACGCCGGTGAGCCCGGGGACCTGCATCGGCGTGTGCGACTGGCGCACGCCCTCGTTGGCCTGGGCGAGCTGCTTGTCGTTGTTGGCGCCCCAGCACCACACGGTGCCGTCGCCCTTCTGGGCGCAGGCGTGGGCCCGGCCCACCGCGATGGCGGTCGCGCCGCTCAGGTTGGCGATGGCCAGCGGCGTCGAGCTCGCGTCGCTGCTGTCCCGGCCGAGCAGCCCGCTGCCCGCGGCGCCCCAGCACTTCACCGACCCGTCGCCGAGGCGGGCGCAGGTGGTGTTGGTCCCTGCGCTGAGCTCGGCGACCCCGGTCAGCCCGCTGACGCCCACCGGCTGCATGGTCACGTCGGTGTGGCCGGCGCCCAGCTCCCCGTTGCGGTTCCTTCCCCAGCAGCTCACCTCGCCGCTGCGCCGGATGGCGCAGGTGTGGCGCGCGCCACATTCGATCGCCTTGGCGTCGGTCAGGCCCACGACCGGGGTCCACGCCCAGCGGTCCCGGGTGGTCCCGTCGCCGAGCTCGCCCTCGAGGTTCTCGCCGGCGCAGAGCACTTCACCGGTCGCCTTCATGACGCAGGTGTGCTCCTCGCCGGTGCAGGCCATCGGCTGCGGCGGCGCCTCGGCGGGCGCCCCCGTCGGCACCTCGCCCGGCGGCACCGTGGTGCTCGTCGCGGTCGGCTCGTCGTCGTCGCCGCAGCCCCACGCCAGGGCCGCCACCAGCGCGGCCACCATCCATCGATCGGTCATCTCGTCGTTCCTCCCTGCGCCGGAGCGGCGCAACGACGGGGGCCCCATTTCCCCCCGACGCCGGCGAGACTTCCCCAACGATGAAGGAAAACCAACCTTGCAATTTCGGGAATACGAACGATCGGGTACGAACAAAATCGTACCCGATCGCTTCGTTCATGCCGGTCGGCGCGGCATGAGCACCCAGTGGTCCAGCTCCAGGACCACCGCGGGGTGGAAGCGCTGCTTGCCGTCCACCTCCACGCGCAGCGGGGTCTCCTCGGCTAGCGGGTCTCGGTTCTTGACCGCCACCAGCCGGACCCGGAGCGCCCCACAGTCGTCGCGGCCCTCGAGCGGCTGCGCGTCCAGGATCTCGCTCCACGCATAGAGCGTGTCACCGGCGAACGTGGGCGCGGCGTGGGTCCCGCCGTTGAAGGCCAGGATCCCCAGCGCGTTCTGGAGCCCATTGAACGAGAGCGCCTTGGCCACGCTGATCACGTGACCGCCGTACATGAGTCGCTTGCCGAAGCGGCTGTCCTTCATCGCGTGAGCGTCGAAGTGGACCTTCGCGGTGTTCTGATAGAGCCGGGTGGCCATCGCGTGTTCGGTCTCTTCGATGGTCATGCCGTCGACGTGGTCGATCCGCTCGCCCACGGCGTAGTCGTCGAAGAAGGCCTTGCCGCCGGTGGCCCAGGTCTCGAAGCCGCTCAGGTCGAGGGACCCCGGCACGTGGAGTTGGCTGGCCTCGACGGCTCCCGGCACCTCGGGGGCGTCGGCCTCGCCGGTCGGCGTCGCCGGGTCCTTCTTGTGGACCATGACCCAGCGCGTGTACTCCAGCACCACCTCGCCCCGCTGGTTGGTGCCGGTGGTCTTCACCCACACGATGCCGGTCTTCCCGCTGGAGTTCTCCTTCTTCCCCAGCACCTCGCTGACCGAGCGCACCGTGTCTCCGGGGTAGACCGGCTGCAGGAAGCGCAGGCCGGCGTAGCCCAGGTTGGCGACGGCATTGAGCGAGACGTCGTCCACCGTTTTGCCGAAGACCATGTGGAACACCAAGAGGTCGTTCACGGTCTCCCGCTCGTAGCCGAGGGAGCGCGCGAACTCCGCCGAGCAGTGGAGCGGCGAGCGGTCGCCGGTGAGCGCCACGTAGAGCGCCTGATCGCCCTCGGTGAGGGTCCGCGGGACCGCGTGGACCAGCGTCTCCCCCATTTGGAAGTCTTCGAAGAAACGACCCGGATCGGTTTTGGTGCTCATCGGCGGGGAATAGCACGGGAATCGTGTACTCACCCTCGAAACCCGAGCCAACCTGCCCTACCCTTCCCGAGGTGGACGATCTGGGGCGAGATGACCAAGTGGCCGAGCTCGCTCGCGCCCTCCGCGGACCCAATCCAGCCGAGGTCCGCACCGCGGTCGCCTCCGCCCGGGCGGCGGGCGTCGGCGAGCAGGTCATCGCGGCGCTGCGAGACCTCGCGCGACCGGTGACCGTCCCCCAACCCGTGGCGACGCCCCTCCGGCGCCTCGCGCGTGGTCTGCAGATCCCCCTCTTCGAGGAGTCGGCCCGAGGCATCCGCCCGCTGACCAGCCCCGCCGAGCGGAGCCTGGGCGTGGGGTTCCCGGGCACCGCGGCGGACGCCATCGAGCGCCTCACCGGTCACCCGGCCACGGACCCCACGCTGCTCGGGTGCCTGGAGCGCGCCCGCAAGGCGGGCGAAGCCGCCTGTGACCTGAACCGCGGCGCCAACCGCTGGCGGCTCTACGCCTCGATGGGCGACCAGGGCCTCCAGCTCGCGGTGGTCGCCCTCGCGGACAGCGCCGCCGGCGAGCTCGAGGTGCTGGCGACCGTGAACCACGAGATGGCCAACGGGCTCACGGCCATGGCCAGCCTGGCGGCCATCGCGCGGGATCCGGAGTCGACCCCGGCCGAGGTGAGCGACGCCATCCGGCACATCGAAGAAGCCGCCAACGACACCCTGCGGGCGGTCCAGAGCACCCGGCGGGCCCTGAAGCGCAGCCAGCTCAGTGAAGCGCCCGTCGTCGCCGACGTGGGCCCGCTGCTCGCAGACCTCGTGGACGGCTTCGCCGCCGTCGCCAGTCGCCGGAAGATCCACGTGCGCCGCTCCATCGAGGGCCAGCTCATCGCCGCGGCGCCGCCCGAGGACCTCCGGTCCATCGTGTGGAACTTGATGAAGAACGCCATCGAGGCCGTGCCCAAGGGCGGCACCGTGGACATCCAAGCGGAGGCGATCGACCACCGCCTACGCATCGTGGTCCGCGACGACGGCCCGGGGATGGACCCCGAGACCCGCGACCGCGTCTTCGATCCCTACTTCACCACCAAGAGGGAGGGGTCCGGCTTGGGGCTCCCCCTCGTTCGGCACCTCGCGTTGCGCTTGGGCGGCGAGCTCACCGTGGAGAGCGCCAAGGGCCACGGGACCCGCTTCGAGGTGCTCCTCCCCCGGGTGCACTTGGTCCCCACCGCCGATGAGGCGATCAGCGGCATGCGGCCCACGGCCGCTGCCTCCCGGGCGGTGGTGGTCGGTCCCGCGGCCGAAGGGCTGACCGGCGCGCTCCGGGAGCATCGGGTCCAGGTCACGACCCTCGACGCGCTCCGGGACCCGGGCGCCCCCCTCGACTTCGCGTTCGTGGATCCCGCCGCGGTCCATCTGGCGGCGGCGTTGCGCGAGTCCGTCCATCGCATCGTCTGGGTCGGGCGTGCGCCCGTCGGATCCGTGGCCGAGGACGCGGTCTTGCCCGCGCCCCTCGACGGCGACGACCTCCGGCGCTGGCTGCTCACCCACGTGAGCCGCCGGCCGCGCCTGGACGCGGTGGCCGGTCAGGAGTGACGGCGGCGGCGGCGCGGCGCGAGGACGCCGCGGTAGACCCGGCCGATCCGCAGCAACTCGGCGGCCGCCCGCGCGGCGTCGAACGAGGTGATCTTCGACCCCGCGACGTCGGTCCAGCGTCGGAGAGGCACCTCGACGAGCCGGTCCGCCAGCTCGACGCCCCGCGCCTCGTAGCGCCCCGCCAGGCGGGCGAGGATCTCGACGTCGAAGATCCAGCGGGAGAGGAAGGGCTCGGCGAACACCGGGCCGAGCTCGGCGCCTCCCCGGAAGAGCTTGGCGCCGCACTGGGTGTCGTAGATGGGCAACGCCAGCATCGTGCTCACCGCGGTGACGAAGGCCCGGCCGTAGAGGTGCCGGTAGAGTTTGCGCTCGATGCGCCGCCCGAGGAGCCGCACCCGGGCTCCGAAGACCACGTCCTTGGCGGGCTCCTCCCGGAGCACGGCGCAGAAGCGCTCGAGCTCGTCGAGGGGGGTCGCCAGATCGGCGTCCCAGTAGCCGACCCACTCCGCTCCGGTGTCCAGCGCGTGGAGGACCCCCCGGCGCACCGCCTCGCCCTTGCCGCCGTTGCGATCCAGGGCCAGCAGCTCGAGCCGCGCGGGGTCGCGAGCGCAGAGCTCGGCGAGGACCTCCCGGGTGGCGTCGGTCGAGCCGTCGTCGACGAAGAGCACGCGCAGCTCGTCCTGGGCCAGCCGGAAGCGGACGAACTCGTCCGCCGGCAGACGCGAGGCCTCGTTGTAGCAAGGCACGACCAGGACGACGCGGGCCATGAGGCGCCGACGATGCCCCCGACGTGGTCGAGACGCAACGTGGTAGACCGGCTGGGTGATCCGCCTCGCTCGCTACGACGAAGCCGCGACCTGCCTGGCCCTGATGCATCGCGCGTTCGCGGAGACCGCAGCGTTCCCGGAGCCTTCCTCGGCGCTTCGGGAGACCCTCGACCGGGTGCAGCGGGCCTACGGCGAGGGGAGCCCGGTGTTGCTCGAGGTCCAGGGGACGCCCGTCGGGACCGCGCGGGTGGTGGCGACGGAGCCCCTGCGCTCGCGCCTCGCGGCTGCGGCCGCCGGGAGGTCGTTCCCGGTGGTCCCGGGCGCGGCGGTCTCCTTCGAGCGCATGGGGGTGGTCCCCGAGCTCCGCGGCGCCGGCCACGGCCGGGCCCTCACCGAGTGGATCGAAGGCCTGGCTCGCCGGGCGGGGGCGACGGTGCTCGAAGCGACCGCCCGCAGCCAGATGCCCGACAACCGCCCCTTCTACACCGCGCTCGGGTTCGCGATCACCGACTACAGCGGACGCTACGGGATCCCGGACATCCGTACCCACTTACGGAAGTCCTTGGCGAAGTAGCCCGCAAGCCCCCGAACCGGCGCGCTAGTCGACTCGACGGGGCTCGGCCACCAGCCGGTGCCGGCCGCCCCCCACCTGGTCCGCCCGGTCGTCGCCCCAGCACCAGATCCCGCCGCTCGGGTCGATGGCGCAGGTGTGCTGCACCCCGGCGCCGAGGACCACCGGGGTCTCCTCGAGGGCCACCTCGGTCAGCTCGCGCCGCTGCCGGCGGCTGCCGTTCCCGAGCTGGCCGCGATGATCGAGCCCCACGCACCGGAGGCGCGGTCGCCCCACGCCACCGTCGGTGGGGAGCGGCGGCAGGAGCGCGCAGCCGAAGCGGGCCCCCAGGGCCATGGTCTCCGCACCGGCGGCGCCCTCCATCACGTGCGGGGTGACGAGGGCGTCGTTGGCGCTGCCACGACCCCGGGCGCCGAGCTGCATCGAGTCGTTGCGCCCCCAGCAGCGCACGGCCTCCGCCGTCCGCGCGCAGACGTGGGCCCAGCCGCTCCACAACCGGTCGGCAGGCGGGAGCTCGGCGACCGCCGCGGGCTCGCGGCGGAATCCCCGCGGCTCGGAGCGGGTCCCGTCGCCCAGCTGGCCTTCGAGGTTCTCGCCCCAGCAGAGCACCGCGCCATCCTCCCGGAGCACGCAGGTGTGGTTACCGCCGACCGCCAGGGCGACCCCGCGCTCCACCGCGGCCACGCGGGTCGGGGTCGCGTGGTCCTCGGTGGTGCCGTCGCCGAGCTGCCCCATGTGGTTGCGGCCCCAGCAGTGCACCGACCCATCGTCGCGCAGCGCGCAGGTGTGGCTCTGACCGGCGTCCACCGCGACCACGCGCTCCAGCGCCTCGACCGCGACGGGTGACTGACGGTCTTCGGTGGCTCCGTCGCCGAGCTGGCCCCAGCCCCCGTGGCCCCAGCAACGCACGGCCCCGCCGGTCTCCAGCGCGCAGACGTGGAAGGTCCCCGCGGTGATCCGAAGAGGCGCGGTCAGGCCGGCGACGGCGGTTGGTCGCGCGCGGCGCTCGCTGGCGCCCATGGCCATCGAGGGATCCCCGAGCTGGCCGAAACGGTTGCTCCCCCAGCAGCGCACGCGGCCCTCGGTGAGGGCGCAGGTGGTCTCGCCCCCGAGGGCCAGGTCGGGGCCGGCGGCGGGCGTGGGCAGCGGCGGCGGCCCGGCGTCGCGGGGGCCCTGATCGGTGCCGGCGTCGGGCGGTCCGGCGTCGTGGCCGGCGTCGACGTCCTGGACCTCGGCGCCGTGCTGGGCGCCGGCGCAGGCGAGGGCCGGGCCCAGCGTCAGGGCCAGGAGGAGGGAGGAGCGGGTCGAAGCAGTGATGGCGGGATCGTCGGCTCCGCGCGGCCCGGGGGCAAGGGAGTGGCGTGCGGACGACTGGCAGCGGCCCGGGCCCCGCACCATGGTCCCGGCATGCGCAGGCACGCCCCCGCCACCAGCCGCAACCGCGACCCGATCCTCGAGGTGCTCCGCCGGGTGCTCCCGGACCGGGGCCGCGTCCTGGAGATCGCCGCCGGCACCGGTGAACACGCCCTGCACTTCGCGGCCGCCTTCCCGGGCCTCGAATGGCAGCCGACGGATCCCGACGCCGCGGCCCGCGAGAGCATCGCCGCCTGGCGGGACGCCGAGGGCACCCCGAACCTGCGAGCGCCCTTGGACCTCGACGTCACCCAGCCGGCCTGGCCCCTGGCCCAGGCCGCAGCGGTGGTGGCCATCAACATGATCCACATCAGCCCCATCGAGGCGAGCGAAGGCCTGATGCGCGGCGCCGGCGCGATCCTCCCTTCGGGGGCGCCGCTGGTGACCTATGGGCCCTACCGCATCGACGGCGCGCACACCGCGCCGAGCAACGCCGCCTTCGACGAGAGCCTGAAGGCGCGGGATCCTCGCTGGGGGGTCCGCGACCTCGCCGAGCTCGAGGCCCTGGCCGCGGCCCACGGGCTCCACCTGGAGGAGCGAGTGACCATGCCCGCCAACAACTTCACCCTGGTCTGGCGCAAACAATCCGCCGAGTGAAGGTCCGCCGCGGCCCGCTGCTGATGCTCGCCGCGACCGCCGCGTTCACCGCGATGGTGGGCGCGGTGAAGGTCGCCCGCGCCGAGCTCGGGCCCCTGGAGGTGATCGTCTGGCGCTCGGCGGTGAGCGCGCCCATCGCGTTCTTCCTCGCCGCGCGGACCGGGCTCGCCCTCCACAACCGCCGGCTCCTGGCCGCGCGGGTGTTCGTGGGCTTCCTGGCCATGCTGGGGTTCTTCACCGCCGCCAAGGGCCTGGCCCTGGCGGACCTCACCATCATCGGCCGGACCCAGCCGATCCTGGTCGCGTTGCTGGCGCCGGTCTTCCTGGGCGCGACCGAGCGCTCCACGAGCACCCTCTGGCTCCTGCTCCTGGCCGGTATGGTGGGCTCGGCGCTCATCGTGGGGCCGCAGCTCCAGGTGGGTTCCACCTACGGCCTCTGGGCCCTGGGCGCGGCCACCGCCTCGGCCCTCGCGCACATCGCCGTCCGGCGGCTGGGCGCCACCGAGAACCCGGACGCCATCGTCTTCGCGCTGCAGGCCGGGACCGGGCTCATCGCCACCGTCGGCGTGCTGCTGATCCAGGGTCACCTGCCCGGGTTCCCCCCGACGCATCTGGTGCTCCCCCTGCTACTGGTCGGCGGCTGCACCATGATCGGTCAGCTCTGCATCACCCACGCCTACCGCATCGAGAAGGCGAGCACCGTCGCCGCCGCGAGCTACGCCGCGCCGCTCTTCGGCGTCGTCGGGGACCTGGTCGTCTGGGGCGCCCTGCCCTCGCCCTGGGCGATGGCCGGCGGGGTGCTCATCGTCGGCGCCGGCCTGGCGCTGGTGCTCCGTCAGGACACGTAGAGGTACACGCCCACCGCGTAGGCGAAGTACACCACGACCAGGAGCCCGCCCCGCACCCGGCCCAGGTGGCTGTAGGGCCGGAAGACCCGCGCCAGCACCCAGAGGAGCGCGGCCACGCCGATCATCACCGGCACGTCGAGGCGCATCACCAGCGCGTCCGCCCGGCCGGGCTGGATGATGCCCGGCAGCCCCAACACGCCCAGGGTGTTGAAGACGTTGGAGCCCACCACGTTGCCCACGGCGATGTCGTGCTCGCCGCGCTTGGCGGCCACCAGGGTCGCGGCCAGCTCGGGCAAGCTGGTGCCGAAGGCCACCACCGTCAGGCCGATGACCCGCTCGCTGACCCCGAAGAGCTGGGCCACCGCGGTGGCGCCCCACACCAGCATCTCCGACGACGCCAGGAGCACCGCCAGGCCGGCGACGATCCAGAAGACGGCCACGCCGGTCTTCATCTCGTCGGGCAGCTCCTCCAGGTCCGGCGGCTCGTCGTCCGAGCGGAGCCCCTCGCGGACCACGAAGGTCACCATCACCAGGAGCCCCACCAGGAGCAGAATCCCGTCGACGCGCCCCAGCTCGCCGTCGAGCATCAGCCCGGCGGCGAAGAGCATCACCAGGATCATCACCGGGAGCTCCCGGCCCATCACCTTGGGGTGGATCTGGAGCGGGCGAACCATCGCCGCGAGGCCCAACACCAGGGCCACGTTGGCGATGTTGGAGCCCACCGCGTTGCCGATGGAGAGGTTGGCCACCCCGTTGTAGGCGGCCACGCTGGAGACCAGCATCTCCGGCGCCGAGGTGCCGAAGCCCACGATGGTGAGCCCGATGACCAGGGGCGAGACGCCGCTGTTGTGCGCCACCGCCGCCGCTCCCATCACGAAGCGGTCGGCAGCCCAGACGAGCGCCACGAAGCCGCCCAAGACGGCGAGTACGGGGAGGAGGATCTCCAAGGGATTCAGCCGAACCGAAGGGCCAGGTAGTACACCGCGAACGCCGATTGCGCCACGATTCCGCCCCAGCTCGCCCAGCGTAGCGCCGCCGAGGGACGTCCTTCGGGGGGGACCTCGGCGCCGAGCATGGCTCGGTGATTGAGCAGCGAGAGCAGCGGCGCGGTGAGGAAAGAGAGGGTCGTCGCCAGGTCCACCATCGCGCCCAGCGAGCTGAGCGCGAAGTGCAGGACCAACAGCGAGCCGCCGAAGAGCACCGCCGTGCCGCCCCAGTAGACCCGGCGGTCCCCTTCGCCGGTGGCCTCCTCGGGGACCTCGGGGCCGCGGAAGCGGTCGGCGAGGACGGCCAGCGCCCGGGGGAACCCGTCGACCACGGTGAAGGTGGTGGAGAACATCACCAGGAAGGCCGAGGCCCCGATGAGCGGCCGGGTCCACTCGCCGAGGGTCTCGGCGTAGAGGGAGACGAGCTGGGTCCCCACCGCCGCCGCGGGCGCGTTGCCGAGATCCACCCCGCGCATCACCGCCGCGCCCAGGACCAGGAAGCAGAGGGCCAGGACCACGGTGCCGAAGTAGCCCACGTGGAAGTCGAAGACCGCGCCCCGGACCGTCGGTCGGTCGCCGGTCTGCCGCGCGCGGGCCAGGGTCCACAGCGACTGCCACACCGAGATGTCGATGGCGCTGGGCATCCAGCCGACCAGCCCGGCGAGGAAGAGCACGTCGGCGGTGGTGAAGGTGCCGAAGTCGGGCACGAAGGGGCCCGACACCCGCGGGAGCGCCACGGCGGTCGCGATCAGGGTGGCCACCGTGAAGGTGCCCACGGCGACCTTGGTCACCGCGTCCAGCCAGCGGTACTGACCCACCGCCAGGAGCCCGATGCAGAAGGCCAGGAGGATGGCCACCATCACCACCGGCCCCAGCCCGATGCCGGTGAGCGCCAGGAAGATGGCCGCGGTCACCAGCGCCACCGCCGCCTGGACGGTGAGCATCGTCCCCAGGGTGACCAGGAGGTAGAGGCTCAGCGCGACCTTGCCGCGCTTGCGGTAGCCCTCGAGGAGCGAGGTCCCGGTGGCCGCCGAGTACTGGGGCCCGAAGCGGAACGCCGGGTACTTCACCGCGTTGGCCAGGAGCACGAAGCCGATCAGCGCCAGCCCGTGGGACGCGCCGGCGCGGGTGGACTGGACCAGATGGGAGACGCCGATGGCGGCGCCGGCGAAGAGGATCCCCGGCCCCAACGCCTTCCACAGCGAGCGCCCCGAGTCCGGGGCAGCGGCGACGGTGTCGGTCATGGCGGTCAGTCGCCGGTGACTTCGTCCCAGCGGGGCGGCGGCGCGTCGGGCGCGACCGAGACCACCCGCTGACGCACGACCACCCGGGTCACGTCCGAGGTCTCGGAGACCTTGAGCCGCTTGCCGATGCCTTCGGCGAAGACCGCGGCGCCCCCGCGCGCGGGGAGCGGGTGCGCCACCCAAAGGATCCGCCCCGACTCGTCCCGGTGCTGCCCCCCCAGGAGGCGCGCGCCCAGGGCGGGGTGCTCGGCGAGCGACCCGCCGGAGGCCCGGTCGACCACCGAGCGGCAGATCATCGCGCCGTCGACCCCATAGATACGGTTCCGGGTCCACACCTCGATGGCGCGCCAGGGGCCGGTGAAGAGCGCCGGCGACCCGGTCTCGTGGATGTGCTCGATGTCCAGGGCCAGCGAGTTCTCCCGGGGGACCGCCGGGGTGGGGATGTCCGGCTCGGTCACTTCGGCCGAGCCCGTCCCCGGCTCCGCCAGATCCGGCGGCCGCGTCTTCCCCTGTTCCACCTCGTCGGTCGACACCCGGCGGGCCGGCTCGCCGAACCCCCGATGCGTCGCCCGCTGCCTCTTCTTCTGCCCCATCGCGCGGGAGAGTAGCGAATTGGAGACCGGTCGTCCGACTTCCCGTTCAGGTGAACATGTTCACAGCCTGCAGGAAGAACACGTTCACGAGCGTGGAGCGGCGGCTCATCGGGTGTGAAGGCGGTTCACCCCCTTTCGTGCGCCCCCTCACGCCGCCCAGGGCAAGAGTGCGCGCCGAGGTAGGCGCTCCGCGCCCCAGGCGCCCTGCGCCACGAAAGGATCTGGCTCATGACCGACGCTCTTCACTTCGACCCCAACACCGGCATCGCCGCCATCGGCGTCCAGCTGCCCCCCCTCGCCATGGACGTGCGCGAGCTGGCCGCGCTCCGGGGCGTCGATCCCGACAAGTACACCCTCGGCCTGGGCTGCGACGAGATGGCTCTCTGCCCGGAGGGTTACGGGGTGGTCGATCTGGCCGTGGGCGCCGCCAAGCGCGCGCTCGCCCAGTGGGGTGGCTCGGTGGAGGACATCGGCCTCCTGGTGGTCGGCAGCGAGAGCGCCGTGGACATGAGCCGCCCGCTCAGCGCCTTCGTCGCCGAGGAGCTCGGGCTGCGCGGTCGCATCCGCTCCTACGAGACCAAGCACGCCTGCTACGGCGGCACCGTCGCCCTGCGCCAGGCCCTCGAGTGGCGCCTCAGCGGCGCGGCCCGCGGCAAGGCCGCCCTGGTCATCGCCTCCGACGTCGCCCTCTACGCCCCGAAGGATCCGGGCGAGCCCACCCAGGGCGCCGGCGCCGTGGCGATGATCATCGCCGAGCCGAAGGTGGCCCGTATCGCCACCGAGAGCTTCGCCTACGCCGAGCCGGCCTTCGACTTCTGGCGCCCCGTCGGCGACTCCTTCCCCTCGGTCGAGGGCAAGCTGAGCCTCGACTGCTACAAGAAGGCCACCGAGGAGTGCTTCCAGCAGCTCGTCGGCGATCGCACCCCCGCGGACGCCCTGGCCGACTTCGCCGCCGTCTGCTTCCACGTGCCCTTCCCCAAGATGGTCAAGAAGGCCGTCGGCCAGCTCGGCGAGAGCTTCGAGTGGACCCCCGAGGCCACCTCGTCGTTCTACGAGGGCATGGTGAACCCCACCATGGACTGGAACCGGAAGAGCGGGAACGGCTACACCGCCAGCCTCTGGATCAGCGTCGCCCAGGCCCTCGCGGGTCGCGCCGCCGGTCAGCGCATCGGCGCCTTCAGCTACGGTTCGGGCTTCGGCTCCGAGCTCCTGGTGATCGAGGCCGCCGAGGGCGCCGCCGCCGCGCCGTGGGCCGACGAGGTCGCCGAGGACCTGAAGTCCCGCCGCCTGGTCAGCCAGGACGAGTACGACGCCCTCCGCGGCGCGCGGCTCGCCGCGGCCGAGTGAACGCCAGCTCCTGACGAGCCGACGGGCGCGATCTCCACGAGGTCGCGCCCGTCGCCTTTTGGGCCCCACCGGCCGCTCAGGTGAAGGGCTTCATCAGCGCCCGCCATGCGCGCCGGAGCCCCGGGAAGGTGCTCACCAGGCTGTCGGCGAGATCCCAGTAGTCGCGTTGGTAGACCACCAGGCCGTCCTCGAAGCGCAGGTGCGAGGTGCCGTCGATCTGCAGCGCGGGGCCGACCTTGGGCGTCAGGTCCATGCGCCACACGAGCACCGCCGAGGAGCCCACGGCGACCACGTCCTCGAAGTCGATCTCCAACGCCTTGGCCCCGTCGCGGAAGCTGTCCATGGTCTCGCGGAACGCCGCCAGGCCCCGGACCTCCTGCATGGGATCCCGGAAGTGCACCTCCGGGTGGTACTGGGCGAGGAGCTCGTCCAACTTCGAGCCGTCCTCGGCGACGAGGAGCCAGCTCTGGATGAGCGGGTCGATGTGACGCATCCGGGGATCATGGGGCCCGGAGTGCGCGAGCGCGACCCCACGATGGCTCGCGGTCCCACGGACCCTCGTCGCCCGTCCGGCCCGTGGCGCAGCGTCGCGAGCGGCGCAGCGCGCGATAGGGAAGCGCGCCCCGATCCTGGTAGACTGGGCGGGTGGTGAAACCCTTCCGCGCCCTCGCCCTCGCCCCCCTCCTGACCTTCGCCCTCGCCTGCGGCGACGACGGGGGCGGCGACGGACCGGCCTGCGCGTCGTCGGTCGACTGCGACGAGGGCATCTGCATCGACGGGACCTGCCAGGTCCCCGACCGGCCCGACGCCGGCCCCGTCCGCGATGCTGCCCCGGGCGAGGACATGGAGCCCGTCGACCCCGACCTCGGCCCCGACGAGCCCGAGGACATGGGGCCGCCGGACATGCCCCCGGTGGACATGGGCCCCGGGTCCACCACCGACAGCGACGGCGACGGCATCTCCGACCTCGACGAGGGCGCGACCCGGCCGACCCCCAACGACACCGACGGCGACGGAACCCCCGACTACCTCGACGAGGACTCGGACGACGACGGCATCCCGGACATGGTGGAAGCGGGTGACACCTCGATCTCCACGCCGCCGGTGGACTCGGACTTCGACGGCACCCCCGACTACCGCGACCGCGACAGCGACGACAACGGCGTCCGTGACGCCATCGAGGGCGCCGGGGACGCCGACGGCGACTCGATCCTCGACTACCGCGACCGCGACAACGACAACGACTTCCTCGACGACCTCCTGGAGCTCGCCGGGATGCCCGCGAGCCCGCCCGATCACGATGGCGACGGCACCCCGGACTACATGGACGTGGACTCCGACGGCGACACCATCGGCGACGCCTACGAGGAGGCCGCCGACACCGACCGCGACGGGACCCCCGACCGCTTCGACCTGGACACCGACGGCGACGGGTGGACCGACGCCCAGGAGGCCGGCGACGCCGACGTGCTCACCCCGCCGGTGGACACCGACGGCGACGGGCGCCCCGACTTCCGGGACCTCGACAGCGACAACGACGGCCTCAGCGACGCCGCCGAGCGCACCGCGGGGACCAGCCGGACCCACGCGGACACCGACGGCGACGGCGTCACCGACGTGGTCGAGGTCGGCGCGGGCACCGACCCGCTGAACGGCAGCGACAACCCCCGGGCCCGCGGCGACTTCGTCTTCGTGGTGCCCTACATGGGCGCGCCGGATCCCACCCGGGACACGCTGCAGTTCGCCACCACCCTGCGCAAGGCGGACGTCTACTTCCTGGTGGACACCACCGGCTCCATGGGCGGCGAGATCGCCGCGCTCCGCTCCAGCCTCAGTGGGACCATCATCCCCCAGGTGCGCGCCCGCATCGCCGACGCCTGGTTCGGCGTGGGCGGCTTCGAGGACTACCCGGTCGGTTCCTGGGGCGGGAGCGGGGACATCCCCTTCTACCAGCAGTCCACCATGAGCTCCTCGGTGACCACCGCCCAGAACGCGGTCAACGGCCTCGCCCTCGGATACGGCGGCGACTACCCGGAGAGCCTGGTGCCCGCCATCTGGTCCCTCGCCACCGGGACCCAGATCCCTTACGGCCAGGCCCGCCCGAGCTGCCCCGCGGGGCGCTTGGGCTTCGCCTGTTTCCGCTCCGACGCGGTGCCGGTCATCGTGGTGATCACCGACGCCATCAGCCACAACTACACCCCGGCGGCCGGCGACTCCTTCTGGGCCACCCAGGGGTTCACCATCAACTACAGCGGGGTGAGCGGTCCGCCGCCGACCTACGCCCAAGCCATCACCGCGCTCAACGACCTCGGCGCCCGGGTGGTGGGCATCAGCTCCCAGGGCTCCACCCCGGCCGGTTGGCAGCCCCGGGTGCGCGACATGCTCCTCGCCATCTCCGCGGACACCGACACCCGCGACGCCGGCGGGTCGTCCGCGCCCTTCTTCTTCCAGATCGGCGCCGACGGCACCGGCCTGAGCACCTCGGTGGTCGACGCCATCGAGAACGCGGCCGAGGTGCCCATCGACGTGAGCGCGCGCGCGGTCGACGTGGTCGAGCCCGGCGAGACCGTGGACGCGGTGGCCGCCTTCGTGGACTTCCTCGAGACCCGCGTCACCGCCGCCCCTGGCCTGAGCTGCACCACCGGCTTCTCGGTGGTCGACCGGCCGGGCATCGACGCCGACTCGGTCCCCGACACCTTCCAGGCGGTCCCGCCCGGTCAGCCGGTGTGCTTCGACATCATCCCCAAGATGAACACCACGGTCATGCCCACCTCGATGCCCCAGGTCTTCCGGGCGCGCATCGACGTGCTCGGCGACGGGTTCACGCCCCTGGACGACCGCGAGGTCTACTTCCTGGTCCCGCCGGTGGTGACCCAGGACGGCTGAGTCGTGGCCCCGCTCCACTTCGTCTTCCCTCCCTCGATGGGATCCGCCCGCGGCGAAGCCCGGCTGGAGCTCATCGGGGAGAGCGTGCGGGCGGAGCTGGGGCACGAGGTCGGTCTGGAGGTCGCCCCGAGCTACGACGAGCTGGCCACCCTGGCGCTCTCCGGGCGCGCCGACCTGGTGTGGGCCCCGCCGGTGATCGCCGCCCGGCTCCTGCCCCACGCGCGCGCCGTCTTCCAGAGCGTGCGCCACGGCGTCGTCGGCTACCACGCGGCCCTCATCGCCCGGCGGGACACGCCGCTCTCGCTGGAGACCCTCCGCGGCACCACCGTGGCCTGGGTGGGCAAGAGCTCCCTGGCCGGCTACCGCCTCCCGCGCGACCTCTTGCGCCGGCGGGGCCTCGACCCCGACCGGCTCTTCCGCAAGGAGCTCTTCGTGGGTGCCTACCCCGAGGTGCTCAGCCACATCGCCCACGGCGACGCCGACGTGGGCGGCATCTGCGTGAACGTGCCCAGCGAGGCCGGCCTGGAAGAGACCGTCGAGCAGTACGGCGGAGCCGCCCTCCGGGGGAAGATGCGCACCCTGGCGATCTCCGATCGGGTGACCGCGGACTGCATCCTGCTCATGGCGCGCATGCCCGCGACGGCGGCCGAGGTCATCGGCGAAGCCATCGACTCCAACTGCCGCGGGCGGGTGGGCTCGGCCTTCTGCATGGGGCTGGAGGCCGACCGCTTCGTGCGCCTCGACGCCACCGAGCGCGAGGCATTGGCGCTCCTCGCGCACCTCTGAGTTGCGGTGGGGCGACCCGCGCAAGAAATGTGAACCGCATCCGCCGCGCGCTCCGCTAGGACGAGGGCTCCTTCCCCCCTTTCCCATCCGCGGTACCGATGCGAACCACGACCTTCTGCGCGCTCCTCCTCTCCCTCGCCGCCTGCGGTGACGACGACGCCGTCGCCACCCCGGACGCCGCCGTCGCCGACGACGCCGCCCTTCCGGCGGACGACGCGGCCACCGACCCCGACGGCGGCGAGACCGACCCCGACGGCGGCGGCGATCCCACCGACGGCGGCACCGCCACCGCCGACGTGATCCGCGGTCGCTTCGAGTCCACCGGCGGCGTCCGCTGCGGCACCATCGCCAACTGGAACGCCCCCGACGGCCCGCTGCTCCGGGGCTCGATGAACATCTGCGGCGACGACCTGGACGCGCTGCGCGACACCTACGTCGACAACCTCGACGCCATCGCCGCGCGCGGCGACCACACGGTGATGGCCCTCGGCCAGGGCCTGAACCTCCCGCCGAGCTGGCTCGAGGCCTGCGAGACCATCCCGGTGAACGACGGCCGCTTCATGGGCGAGACCTGCGCCCCCTGGGATCCCACCTACCAGGGTCTCTTGCGCGATTTCCTCATCGACGAGGTCGGCCCCGCCGTCGCCGGCCACGAGGCGCTCCTCGGCGTCTATTTCACCATCAGCTCGATGACCAACGGCTACGAGATGCACTTCCGGGTGACCCGGGACGACCTTCCCGACTACCCCGGCGACGAGACCTTCCGCGCGGCCTACCTGGCCATCATGGACATCTACCAGGAGGCCTTCGACGTCCCCATCGTCTTCGAGGCCGGCCACTGCCCCTTCGGCGCCGACCCCGACTGCGAGACCCCCTTGGCCCTCTACCGCCACGCCCGGGACACCTACGGACCCAGCCAGGTCGGCGTGGCCATGTGGAACTGCTCGGAGCGCTTCTTCGTCAACGAGAGCGCGCCGGAGTGGGAGACCCGTCCGCTCCTCGAGGAGGCCGCCGCCGACGGCGTGAGCATGGGGTGTCAGACCGTGGGCTCGTTCACCAACGGCGCCTGCCGCTTCAGCAGCGACGACATCGCCGACTACGGCTCGAACATCGGGCGCGACCAGGACGCCTGCGCGCCCTCGCCCACCTTCGATCCCGAGGCCGCCTGCGTGGACACCATGGGCTGGTTCGTCGGCACCGCGCGCCGCAACGACGAGAGCATGCTCATCCAGGGCACCTGGGCCGAGAACTGGAGCGCCGACTACGCGCCCGGCGGGATCTACGAGACCAGCGAGACCTGCCGCGCCGCCATGGACGCCGTCGCCTACTGAGCCACCTCGGCGGGCGCCGGTCCCCGGGCCGGCAGCGCCCACACGCTGTCCGGCGCGCCGTCCCGCGCGCGCCGGGCGGTGGCGCGGGCCATGGCCACGAACGCGCCGCCGAGCGCCAGGGCGCCGAGGTCCACCCCCCAGGTCGCGGGGTGGGCCCAGAGCCCGCTGCCCGGCGCGAGCCAACCGACCAGCGAGCCCAGCGGGATGGCGAAGGCCAGCAGCGCGGCCAGCCCCAGCAGGTGCACCGACGCCCGGGCGCCGCCGACCGCGAAGGCCCAGCCCAGCGCGACGAAGAACACGCCGTAGTAGGCCAGCAGCGGGTCGAGCGCTCCGGCGAAGAGCTTGCTGGCCGCGATGGCGCCGGCGAGGCCGGCCACGCTACCGACGCAGACCCCCACCGTGGCCGCGGCCATGGCGCGCACCGCCCGGGGTTGATCGGGCTGGCCCGCGCCCCGGGCCTTGCGGCGCCGGGACTCCACCCAGAGCAGGTTGCCGGTGTAGAAGAGCCAGGCCCCGGCGAGCCCCAGGACGAAGTACACCCAGCGGATCAGCGCGCCGCCGAAGGCGCCCATGTGCAGGGCGAAGAAGCTGCTGACCACCAGATTCGGCGGCGACTGCGCGCCGGGCATGAAGGCGGTGTTCACCACCCGCCCGGCGTAGGGATCCACCACCGCGAAGCCCCCGGGCGCCCGCGGGGAGATGGCCGCCGGGTCCTTGCCCCACACCCTCACCATCGCCCGGGGCCCGGTGACCCCGATGTACTGTAGCGACTCGATGGCGAAGCTCGGCGCGGTCTCCTGAACGACGGCCACGATCGCCGCGGGCGAGAGCAGCTCCGCGGGATCCCGCTCCCTCGGCGTGCCCTCGGGCGGCGGCGGCGGCCGGAAGGCGGTGGCCAGCTCGCCCTCGTGCACCAGCGCGTCCTGAGCGAGGTAGATCACGTCGTGGTAGGCGAAGGTCACCGCCGTGCAGGCGATGACCACGTGGAAGGGCAGGCTGAGCACGCCCACCGCGTTGTGCGCGTCCATCCACATGCGCTTCAGGTTCTTGCCGGTGCGCAGCGCGAAGAGGTCGCGCACCAGCGAGGGCACGATGATCACCACGCCCGAGAACAGGGCCAGCGCATACAGGATCGCCAGGATCCCCATCACCGCCCGGGTGGGATCCCCGTCGACGGGAAGCCCCACCACCCGATGCAGGGTGTCGATCACCGAGCCCACCGTGGCCGGGTGGTGCTCCTCGACCACCAGCGCGCCGCTGGCGTCGCGGGTAGCGTAGTAGTGCTCACCGCCGGTCTCGGCGTGCTCGCCGGCGCCCTCCGGGCGCACGTGCCAGGTGAGTCGGCCGGGCTCGGCCTCGGTGGGCTCGAGGTGCACCGTGAAGTCCCGGGCCGCGTCGGGCCGCGCGGCCAGGGTGTCCACCACCAGCGCCTCGGTCTCGGCGAGGGGGACCATCGGCGCGCTCCCCGGCGGCGTGGCCCAGCGGGTGATGGGCTCTTCGAACATGGTCAGCGCCCCGGCGAAGAAGGCGATGAAGAGCCCCATCCCGCTGACGATGCCCACCCAGGTGTGCAGGACCTTGTAGGTACGGATCGATTCGGCGCGCATCGGCGACCTCAGAGCGCCCGGAGCGCGAAGAAGAGGCCGTGGACCAGCGCGCTCGCGGCGCCCAGCCCGACCCAGGCGCGCGCGCCGGTGCGGAAGAAATAGACGCTGGCGAAGACCGTCAGCCACACGGGCACCACCAACCACATGACCAGCTGGGCCCGGATGACCAGGGGCACCGCGCCGGCGAGCTCGGCGACCACCCCGCTGACGCCCAGCGCCAGCACCAACCCCAGGAGCGCGCCGGCCAGCGTCTTGCTGACCCAGTGCCGCGACGCGGCCCGCTTGGAGGCCGGCGCACTCTTCGCCCGGGCCTCTCGGGGGCGCGGCGCGGGCTTCGTCCCCGGCGCGGTCTCGGTACCCGGCGTGGCCTGTGTCCCCGGCGTGGCCTGCCCGCCCACTTCGTTCGTCGCGGCTTTCATCGCGCGCCCTCCCGCCGCAGGGCCACATAGGCGCCCAGGTAGGGGAGCACCACGAAGTGCGCCATCACCGTGGTCAGGAGCACGTAGGTCGCGGTGAGCGGATGCAGCTCCAGCGCCCAGAGGGACCAGGCCCCCACCAGCAGCGCGAAACCGGAGCCGCGCGCGCTCCGCGCGGGCAAGGGGGTGCGCAGCCAGCGCTGCCGCGGGGAGCTCAGGTAGATCCCCACGCAGCCGAGGACGGCGACGAGGAGACCGAGGAGGACGAGGTAGTTCATGGGCATCCGGCGGCGCAGGAGCGCGAGAGACGGGGGAGCGAGGGGCTCGACCGCTCGTCTCCCCGCCGGCGCGCCGACGGAGAGACCAGCGGTCGAGCGCGCGCGACCGAAGCCGCGCGCGCTCGAGGGGTCACTCGGTGCGGCTGACGTGGATCACCGAGCGGATGGTGCCCGGGCTCTCGACCACGATGTCGCCGTAGGTGTTGCCGGTGAAGTCCCGGATGTCGGTGGTCGAGTCGGCGAACTCCGGCACCAGGACCTCGGTGCCCGTCTGGATGCCCAGGGTGGCGCCGGAGGTCAGCGCGGCCTCGGGCATCTCGGTGGCCGCGGCCTCGTCACCCAGGGTGAGCTCGAACCACTTCCACGCCGGCTGGATGCTCATCAGGCGCGCCCGGGGCCCGCCGCCGCCGGCGGGGCAGGAGGCGTCGCCCATGGACCACTGGGCCAGCGTGCAGGGCAGCGCGCTCTCGTCGAGCACCCGCAGGTAGGCCTGTCCGGCGGCGGG
Source organism: Myxococcales bacterium UBA1660 (assembly GCA_002320815.1). Classification (GTDB taxonomy): domain Bacteria; phylum Myxococcota_A; class Polyangia; order Polyangiales; family Houyiibacteriaceae; genus UBA1660. The sequence continues at coordinate 20,617 of DCLA01000102.1, read as the reverse complement.
GCCGGGCACGATGGTGCCCGCGGGGGCGCCGTCGACCAGCGCGGTCAGATCCTGCTCGTAGCTCGCGTCGAAGGTCTCCGCCTCGGGATCGAAGCGCACCATGCAGGGCTCGAACTCCGAGTCGCCGAGCGCGTGGGAGGCCGCGCCGTAGGCCTCGGTGGCCACGTAGAGGCCGTCGGTGCCCTCGGCCACGGAGAAGGAGTAGCCACAGCGCTGCGCCGGGTCGCGCACCAGCTCGGCGGTGTCGTCGGTGGTGTCGATGACCAGCACCGCGGCGCCGCCGACGACCTCGAGGGTCGTCGCGTCCAGCCAGCCCACGCCGTAGAAGAGCTTGGTGCCCACCTGGACCGGGAAGCCACCGATGCCGCTGCGCATGTCCGCCATGGCGATGGGCGCGGAGAAGTCCTCGCTGCCGGTGATGGTCATCTCGGTGGGGTTCCAGATGACCAGCTGGTTGTTGGGCACGTCGATGTAGTAGGCCTTGGTGCGGTCCACGAGGATCAGGTGCGACTGGTATCCGCTGGTCGCGGTGGTGCCCTCGTTGAGGAGGTCGATCTCCTCGTCGAGGACCATGCCGTCGACGGTGAACTCGTAGCGCCCGATGGTCGAGGACGCGCTGGACCCGATATACACGTAGGGGTCGTCGCCGAAGCCCACCGCGATGGTGGAGCCAACCACCTGGGTCCCGGTGAAGTCCGCGGTCCCGGTGAGCGCGTCGAGCTCGGCCAGGTAGGTGATCTCGCTGTCGGTGTCGTAGACGGTGGCGATGTAGCGGTCGATGGTCTCCGGCACAGGACCGCCATCGGGGTCCTCGCCGCCCGCGTCATCGGTGACGCCCAGGTCGGTCCCGGGCAGGTCGTCACCGGGGTCGGTGGTGTCGCCGTCGTCGTCGCCGCAGCCAGCGGCAAAGGTCAGTGCGGCAAAGATCGCGAGAAACACTCGCATGGGGTCGGTTCGCATCGGTTGGGTCTCCTGAGTACTCGAGCCAAGGGGGGTTCAGAGATCGACGGCGAGCTTCGCGTAGACCGCGCGCCCGGGGCGCTGCACGCCGTAGAAGTCGAAGACCGCGGCGTCGGCGAGGTTCTGGACCTCGATCGTCGCGGAGAGGGAGCGCGGCCGGCGGGTGATCGCGTAGCGGAGCGCCGCGTACATCACGAACTGGTCGGGGACGGTGATCTGGGTGCCCGCGCCGCCGCGGCTCTCGTAGCCGAGGAAGAACGAATGGGTGTAGCGGAAGCCCCAGAGCCCGGTGATCCGGTCGTGGTCGGCGAAGAAGTCGGACACCCCCACGGCCACCTCGGACGAGCCCTCGAGGTAGGGCCGGTTGGGCACCCGGTCGCCGTTCACGTCCGCAAAGCGGTCGGTGGTGGAGACGTTGCGCGAGTCCAGGTAGGTCGCCGTGCCGCGGACCGTGACCCAGTCGCCGGGCGACACGTAGGCCAACTTCAGCGTCGCCCCGAGAGAGCGGACGTTCCCGATGTTCTCGAACTGGAAGGACTCGTCGCTCGCGGTGCGCCAGAGCAGGTCGCGGATGTGTCGCGCGAAGAGGGCCACGTCGGTGCGCAGCTCGCCGAAGCGCGCGTGCTCGGTGCGCGCGTTCAGCGCCAGGTTCACGTTGTGGCTCCGCTCGGGCACCAGCTGGAAGCTGGGCACCGTGCGGATGCCGTCGCCGAAGTACTCGTCGCTGGCGGGCATCCGCGTGGCCCACTCGTAGGAGGCCTTGAGGTACACGTCGCGGCCGAGGTCCACCCGCAGCGAATCGCCGACGCCGGGCGCGGCCTCGTCGGCCACGTGGGTCACCACGCCCATCCCGTTGAGCTCGTCGGCGGTGAGCCGCTGCCAGTAGCCCTTCACGAAGAGCGAGTTCTCGAAGCGCTCGGCGAAGCGCAGGTCCCACGCGAGCCCGGCGACCACCATCTCGCGGGTGGAGGTCCCGGTGAGCAACCCGGTGGCCACGGTGGCGCCCTCGGTCTCACGGAAGTCGAAGTCCGGGCTGATGGAGAGCGTGAGCGCGTGGTGCTCCGCCGGGCGATAGGTGAGGTTGGCACGCGCGTAGGTGCTGCGCTCGGCGGTGCGCAGGTGCCGGCCGCCGGCCACGATGCCGCCCATCTCGCCCGGCGGGTCGAGCTCGCGGACACACTGCTCCAGCCAGTTCCAGCGGCAGGTGCCCTCGTCGCGGAAGCTGATCCGGTGGGTCACGAACCCGGCCGCCAGGGCCAGGGTCAGCCGGTCCCGGAGGAAGTCGTTCTCGTAGCGGGCCACGAAGCCCACGTCGTCCTGCCCGTAGCGGACGTCCCCGTAGGGGATGTTCATCGCGATGTCGTGGGGCACGCCGCGCTCGTAGCGGGTCCCGAAGACCCGGATAGACGCCAGGCGCGCGCCGGGCCGGTCGGCGACGCCGAGCTCGAGGAGCCCGCCGTAGGCGCGGTAGTCGGCGTTGAAGAGGTCCACCGTGCGCGGCTCGCGGCGACCGGAGGCGTTGGCCACCTCCACGTCCACGTCGTAGTCGTTCTCCGCCGAGTCCAGGTAGGCCGCCGCGCGCAGGAAGAGCCCGGTCTCCGGGTGGAGCACCTCGCCGCTCCCCGAGAGCCGATGGGTCGCGAAGGAGCCCGCTTGGTACGAGAAGCTCGCCCCGCTGCGCCGCACCGGGTCGCTCACCAGATCGATGGCGCCGCCGACCGCGTCCGCGCCGTAGCGGATGGGCACCACCCCGCGGAAGATCTCGATGCGGTCCACCAGGCCCACCGGGATGTTGGCCAACCCGGAGGCGAAGCCCATGTAGCGCAGCGGGATGCCGTCCAGGAAGTAGCGGATCTGGCGCCCCTCCAGGCCCACCAGCGACACCCGCTCCGCGCTGCCCAGCCCGCCCGAGCGTCGCACCGTCACCCCGTCGGTACGCGCCAGCACCTCGCCCAGGTCCGCCGTCCGCGTCTGCGCGTCGTCCAGGTCCACCACGTCGACCGCCTCGGCCGAATGCCGGCGCTCTTCCGCCGCCGAGCGCACCGACCCCTCGGCGCCAAACGCGGGCGCGTCGTCGAGCGCATCGTCCTCGGTGGTGTCCGGGTCGGCGCCGGTGACCGCGTCTTCTGCATCGGCGAGCACGCCGGGCTCGGCGCCGGTGAGCGCGTCGTCGTCGGCGTCGGTGACCGCGTCGGGGTCGACGCCGGCCACCCCACTCGACCTCGGCGTCACGCCGCCGGGCGCTTCGCCGGTCACCCGCGCAGGGAAGACGTACTGGTAGGGCAGCCGCACCGGGATCGCCTGGTCGCCGCGCCGCGCCGGCTCGAAGCGCGCCGCACGGACCGCCTCGAGCACCGCCGCGTCGAACCCTGGCCCGCCGCTCTCCAGCACCTCGGCGTCGGTCACCTGACCCTCGACGCCCACCGTGATGCGCAGCAGCACCCGCACCTCGGCGTCGCCCCCCTCCGGCGGCCGCACCGGCTCCGCCATCGCGAGCACCCGCGGCGGTACCACCGCCGCCTCGTCGGCCGCCCCTTCGTCGACCGCACTCTCGTCGGACGGATCATCGTGCGCACCGTCCTCGTCGGCCGCCGTCCCCGAGTCGCCCTCACCCTCGTCGTCGGTGACCGCGCCGGGCTCCGTCGACGCCGGCGGCTCGCCCACGTCCTGCGCGCTGGCCGGCAGCGCCGCGACCAACACGGCGACCCAAACGAAATTGAAAATTACTTTCATTATCGTCAGAGCCCAGGCTGACATGAAATCCCGCCCGCGCAACACCCGACCCCGCGGCGCTTCGAACCAGCCCCCAGGGGCACCTGGAACCCGGCCCCCGTGGGGGCGAGAACCGGTGCCCGGCGACGTCACACGATCGTCACACAAGCGAGCCCCCGCGGATCGCCCGTGATTCACGACAAACGAACGCCCCCCTCACCCAGGGAGGGGAGATGCCCCGGCCGGAGCCCATGGAATATTGCTCGATGAGGCGACGACGTCGGGATAAGCCTGGGGGGACTCGCGTCACCATCCGGGCGACCCCCACCGCGAGTCCACCCAGCGTGGGTAATCGCAGTCCACACGCAACTGATGACCTCGCCGTCCGAAATCCCGCGCGACATGACGCGCGAAGAGCGATTCGAAGCCGAGCCTCCGTCCGGGATCCACCTGCGGCTCGACCAGCCCCTGGTCGTGCTCGAGCGCGGAGGAAAGCGGCGCCACGCCTGGGAGACGGAGAGCGGCCCGGCCATGGGCCGCATCGAGATGGTCGGCAGCGTCGACCGCCTCGCCGCCCGCGTCGGCCGCGCCGCCCGCCCGGTCCACGTGGCCACCGCCCTCAGCGCCAGCCTCGTCCAGAGTAGTCGCCACGCCTACGTCGCCGCCCTACTCCAGGCGCTGCACCCGCGCCCCCACGTCCTGCGCCTCGTCGTGGACATACGCCGCGCCGACCTCCAGAGCGTGCACGCCCTCCTCGAGGCCGGCGCCGTCGTCTGCTCCGACGACGGCAGCGCCCGCCACCAGGCCCATCACGAAGCCTGGGGCACCCAGACCACCGCCCAGCGATGGAAGCGCACCCCCAGCGCCCGCATCCGCCTGACCAAGATGATCGGCGCCACCACCCTCTCGGACCGCCTGGACCTGACCCCCGCCCAACACGCCGCCCTCCGCGCCCTGATGGACACCTTCAACGCCACCCAGGCCGCCCGGTCCCTGAGCGTCTCCGACAGCACCATGCGCGGCCACACCGCCGACATCCGCGCCCGCGCCGACGTCAGCGACCTGAACCTCGTCCTGCGCGAAGCCATCGACGCCAGCATCGACGCCTCCGCCGCCCTACCCCTCTGAGTTCGCTCCGGGGGCTCGGTCAGAGTCGGGCAGCCGACGGCTGTCGTCAGCGCGAGTTCACGGAGCGCGCCCCACCGAGCTCGGCCTGGCTCGAGGCTCTCAAGGTCGGCGCCGCTCCGGAGTCGAGAGGGCTTGTCGCGCGCAACGTATTGCTGCGCGCGGGGGAAGTTCGAAGGGCTGGAAAGACTCAGGACCGACTGCTGTCGCATCGCGGGCCGCGATATCGAGGGTCCCTGCGGGCACCTGAGCCGCGGTCCCCCTACGCTCGTAGGGGGGACCACCGAGGGACACGGGGTCGCGTTCCACCGCTGCTGGCGGGTCGTAGGGTGCGAGGCTGTCGCGGGTCCACTCGAAGAACCAGAAGAGGTTCTCGATGCCGGTCATGGAACTCGAACGCCCATAATCGACCAGATAATCGAAAGGAAACGCCTCACGCGGCGGCAAGATTGTTTGCTCGAAGCACGCAGGCATGTAGCACAATTCAAGCAACCATGCGTAAGTTCGCGCTCGATAGTCGCGACCTTCCATTACAGGCAACAGAGCGGAGTCGTAGTAGCCTATGGCGGCAAGTTCCCACTGGGCGCCAGAGATGAGGGCGGCCCCGTCCCAGGCGCAGAATGCTTCCGCCTGAGCATGCGTAGCCGTCCAGACTGGGATGGAGGGATCGCCGAAGCTCAGGTCGTCAAAGGTGAAGTTTGGGATCGTAGAATCTTCGCGGGTCGTAAACGGCTCGAGCGGGGTGCAGGCGCCGTCGCGCACACATTCCTGGTATCGGCGCACCGTCACTTCATACTTGTCGATATAGAAGGCGCTGACTTGAACCTCGTGCCTGGGGTAGCAGTCACGGCCTTCCTCCTCACACCCCCGGACATACTTGCGGCTCGGGACGCAGATCTCTTCGGCATCAGGCGGTTCGGTTCGGCGGACGCCAGGACAGCCTCCGCCGCACTCGCTCTGCTCCGTGGCAAACCCTCGGCAGTCCACGCAGGGGTAATGGCGAATGGGGCCGGGCTGAGCGCAGCCATCCCGGAACTCGGCTTCGCTCGGATCGAGCCTGGTGTCCCCCAGGAGACAGACGGGATCCTCCACCCCTGCCGCTGTCAGATGCCAGGTGCCCCACGCGCAGTCAGTGCATTCACGAGTCTCTTCGCCACAGTCTGCCGTCGGGCGCGTCTCCACTCGTCCACTCGCGCATTCGCATGCTGCCCCATCGGGGGCCGTGGTACCGGCGTCGTCACACTGGCACGGTCCCCAGGCCCCTGTTGGCGAGCACGACTCCACGCTCGGGGTCCCGCCACAGGAGCAAGCCCGCTCTTCGTCCGGGCGGCATTCGCGCTCCGCGTCGTCATCGCCGCATCCGAGCGCTAAGACCGCGACGAGCGCGATGCAGCACCAGGGCACCGCGGACCGTGCCGAAGAGAGGGCCATCGTGGCGACCGTTTGCTCGATATGTTCGGACATGACTCGGTGTGCGCTTGGAGGAGGACGAGGAGTAGGGAGGCAGGTAGTGAGCACGACCGGTCTCACGCGCGTCTCGTCGCGCGCATGCTCGCGGACGGGAACGCTCCGCGGTACCCGAGATGGGCGCCGGCTCTGTGTGAAATTACGGTCAGCCTCGCGCCGCTGCAGCTGGATGCCTCGAAGTCGCTCTGGGTTCCCGGCGGGAGCTCCTGTCGGGTCGGCAAGCGAACTCGGAGGCTGAAGTATCCAGGGCCGAGAGGCGGGCATGAGGCCGTTCGAAGAGACTCGAGTTTCCCATCGTTCAGAAGCCCGTACGAGCGCAGCGGAAGGTGGGAGACCAGTAGGTCCCGCCGCCACCGTTCCGCCGCGAGGAGATTCGGAGATCGCTCCAACTGGTGCGCCAGTTGGACTTGATGACGTGGAGGACGCCGGGGCCGGACGGCCCCTGAGGATCGTCGCGGCGACTATCCGGGGTCGTTTGGTAGTCGGGGTCCCAGAGATCGCTGACCCACTCGCCGTTCTGGCCAATCATGTCCTCGGCGCCAAAGGGGCTGACGATTGCTGGGAGCGAGTGAAAGGGCCTCTGGCCAGCCTCGTCTTCACCAAGCTCCCCGGGGCACCCGGCTCCTAGCGGGTAGATGGAGCAGTCCTGCGCGTCGCCCCAAGCGAACACGGTATCTCGCGGCGCCGGACCCCGCATCGCCTTTTCCCACTCGGCCTCGGTCGGCAACCGCCGAGCTCCATCCCACTGGCAGAACTGCTGCGCGGTCTCCCAGCGAACGCCGAGCACGAACTGGTCCTGAAGCGCCGGGTCCGTGAAGCGCTCGGGGTCCTCGTAGAGCCCGGTGCATGCGCCGGACGTCCAGCAAGGCGCGAACCGGCGGTTGGTCACCGGGTAGCGGTCGATGGCGAAGCTCGAGACGAAGATGGTCGCCCGTGGCGTCTCCGGCGTCTGGTCGTCACCGCGGATGAACTGGCCCGCCGGGACGCAGACCTCCTCCGAGTCCGCCGGGCTCGTCCGCAGCGTGCCGCACACGCTCATGCAGGGGCCCGTCGGCTGCCACGTGCAGCCGTCGGTGCACTCCATCGGCTGGGCCTCGCCCGCGCCGCAGGTGCCCTGCGCCGTCTGGGTCTCGCCCGGCGTGCACTCCCCCATCTCCTCGCTCGCTTCCGACCAGTCGAGCCACGTGCACTCCGCCGTACACAGCCGCGCCTCCGTGCCGCACATCCCGAAGCTGCGCTCCTCCAGCGCCCCCGGAGCGCACTCGCCCTCGGCGAGACACGCCCCGGCGACCCACGTGCCCCCTTCGCAGCGCTCCTGCGTCATCCCGCAGTTCCCGCACGAGGCCGCGCGCATCGCGCCCTCTTCCGGGCACGTCTCGGGCACGAACATGTCCACCTCCGGCTCCCCCTGGTCCGGAGTGGAGGCGTCCATCGGACCACCGTCCGCTGTGGGTTCGCCCATGTCGACCACCTCCGCGTCGTCATCCCCGCAGGCGAAGAGCGCCAGCGGGAGCAGAAGAACCCAGGAGCGACCGCACCCAAAGGCGCGGCGGAGGATCGACGGACGAGTCACCGGTGAGGCATAGCAGCGACCCCAGGCGCCCGGTACGGACGAAATTGAGGGTTCTGCGTACGCCGCTACGCGGCGGTGCCTGGTGCGCTGAACTCCTCGGGTGGGACCCGGGGGACCGGGTCGCGGAGCCTGTGCGCAGAGGAGGTCGGAACCTCGAAGTCGCGATCGAGCACCCGCTCCAGCTCGTCCAGGATGTCTTCGCTCATTCCCGCGCGGACGAGCCCCGCCTCCGCAACGCGCAGAAGCAAATCACGCAGGGGAGCGGGAACCAGTACGCAGGTGTCGTAGACGACCTGGAAGCTCGCCATCGAGGTCAGTACCCCAGGTCGTGGTCCTGCGACACCGCGGCCAGTTCCTCGAACGCCTGGCGCGACTGGTCTCGTCGACGGTCTCGAAAAGCGAAAAGGTCCTGGGCGAGAACCCGTCGGTGGCGGCCCGTGCGATGAAACGGGATGGCCCCCTCCTCGAGCAGCTCGAGGAGGTGCGGCCGCGACACGTTGAGCAAGTCGGCCGCCTGCTGCGTCGTCAGCTCGGCGTGCACCGGAACCAGGGTTACCGCGCTGCCCTCCGCGGTGTGCCGGAGCAACTCGAGCAGCGCATCGAAGATGCGCGCCGGGAGGACCACATCGACCTCCCGCCCCGGGTCCTCCGACCGGACGTGCACCAGACCCGGGGAACGAGCGGTGCCAGCTCTCGGAGGGCCACCCGAGCGCGGTCTCGTTCCTCGCCAGCGGTCAGATTCACATCGGCCTCGATGGAGATTCCGCCTGACTCCCGGCGGCCGACCCCGGACCGGTAGCAGCCGGGGCCCGAGGCTCGTAAGCTGTCGTCGTGACCTCCATGGCCAAGAAGATTCTGGATGAAGCCCTGGCGCTGCCGGAGGACGACCGGCGCCGGATGGCCGAGCGCCTGCTCGATAGTGTGCCGCGTGAATCCGCGGATGACGTCGAGGGGGCCTGGGATGACGAGGTTCTGCGTCGCGTCGAAGCCGCGGAGAGTGGCGAGACCGACGCCCGCGACTGGGACGAAGCGAGCGCCGAGCTCCGGGCAAAGTACGCCAAGGAGTGAAGCTTCCTGTATGCGGCGGTCGACTCCACCGAGCGGACTACGCGAGGAAGGTGCGGGGGTCGGGGAGGGGCAGGAGGCCTACTTGGATCGTCGGTGATCCGCGTCGCGGATCCGCGCCAAGGTCGGAGGAGGTGGACGACATCTTCTTCTGGTGCCTGGCGCTCGCCTGCGCGAAGTGCGGGGTCACCCTCCACCACGCCGTGCGGGTCGGGTCCCACTACCACCTGACGGTCACTTTGCTGGAAGAGCGCCTGGGCGACTTCCTCTACCGCTTGAACCACTCGATGAGCTGCGCCCTGAACGTGCTGCTCGTCAAAGAGCGCTACGACGCGCCGGGCCAGCTCTTCGATGGCCGGCAGACCCATGTGATGCGCCTCTTGGACGCCGAGGCGCAGATGGCCAGCGTCCTCTACGAGCGCTGCAACCCGCCGACGGCCGGGCTCTCGGAGACCTGCGACGGCATCCCCGGCCAGACCTTGCCGCCGGCCCTGTGGAAGAGCGGCGCCGGCATCGAGTTCGAGATGCCGAAGGTCTACTTCGCCAGCGGCCCCAAGCGGCGCCGCCTTCGCACCGAGCCCCCTCCCCTGCTCTTCCTCGCCTTCGGCGGCGACGTGGATGCGCTGGTGCACCACCTGACCAAGCTCGAGCGAGAAGCGGAGCGGAAGATCCGCGACGCCCGCAGGGGCCGCCCGGTGCGCACGCCGGACGAGGTGCGCGCCATCCACCCCTACGACGAACCGAAGACCCTCCGCGAAGCGGGCGGCCAAACGGTCCCCTGCTTCCGAGTCGGGGGCGGCCCGCTGGCTCGCATGAAGGGCGCGGTCGAGGTCACCGCGTGGCGGAAGCAATACCGCGAAGCCCGAAAGCGCTGGGAAGCCGGCGACCGCGACGCGGTCTTCCCGCACGGGACCTATCAGATGCGCCGCCGCTACGACGCCAAAGTGGCCGACCCGGACCCCGAAGCTTGGGTGAGCGCCCCCGGCATCACCATGGAAGAGGCCAAGGCCCTCGTCGCCGCCGGCGAAGCCGAGCGCGACAAGGACCTGGTCAACCGAGTCCGGGCGGCGGTCATGGACGGCCTCGACGAGCTCCTCCGCGACGAGCCGGAGGACAAGCCGGACCCCGACGAGCCCGCCTCGGCGGAGAGCACCAACCGACCCCGGCCCTCGGCGGTCACCCTCCACCGCTTCGACAACTACCGGCCCCGAGACGGCCAAGAGCACCCGAGCCGGCTCATCCGCCTCCGCGACCACTGGCGCCGCCGCAAAGGCCGCCGGGGCCAGCCACCACCCCAGCACTGACATCGGCCGCCGAGGGCCCAACCTGCGACGCGCTCGCCGAGGGAGCTGTGTGCCCTCCATCCGGATGGGGCCCGACGCATTCGAGCTCCGGTGGACCAATCCCGTGTCACCGGAATCGGCCGAAGCCGGACGACCCAGGCCCTGGCCACGGAGCAGCCGAAATCGCCGTCAACCGGCCTCCGGTCACTGAACCCAGCACTTGTACCTGGTGCAGATCTTCCCGAGACCAATCCCGTGGCAGCGGAATCGGCCCAACCCCGCCGAGCCCGGCCCTGGCCACGAAGCAGCCGAAATCGCCGTCAACCGGCCTCCGCTCACTGAACTCAGCACTAGTACTTGGTGCAGATCTTCTTTATCTTCTTTGCTCGCCGAGGGAGATGTCCGCCGTCCATCCGGCTTCAGACCGACGCTTTCGTCGCGCACGGGACCAATCCCGTGGCAGCGGAATCGGCCCAAGCCCGCCGAGCCGGGCCCCGGCCACGAAGGAGCCCAAATCGCCGTCAACCGGCCTCCGCTCACTGAACTCGGCACTAGTACTCGGTGCAGATCTTCTTTCGGGGGGGGGACCAATCAAGTGTCAGCGGAATCAGCCCAAGTCGGTCAAGCGGGGCCCTGGCCACGAAGCCGCCCAGGTCGCCGTGAACCGGGCGGCACTCACTGAACCCGGCACTTGTACTCGGTACGGACCTTCTTAGGCTTTACCTGCGAACAGGATCGTCCTGTAGTCGCTCTGCGCTGGCGCACAAACCAACTCGTTTTGCCAACTCTCGAAAGGCACCAAGGTTGTGCTCAAGCAAGTACGAATCGCGCGATCGAGTTCGAAAACCGCGCGTCGCGAACCCGATTCTTCGCCCCGTGGCCAAGGAATAGTGATTGCCCGCACACAGCCTCCCTGAGCCAGCGCTCGGGCCCGCAATGATACACGCGGTCATATACGAGCTATTGCCTCCCGGAACCTCTCGCACTCCCTCCATAATAAATCGCACCAATTCACGACCGCCAACATACTGCTGACAAACGTCCAACGCGTCAGCTCTCGGCACAAATTGATATCCGTCGACCTCAAACAGCACCTCCCCCATTTCTGCAGAACAACCCACCACTTTATCCCATGAAGGCAGCCTGGAGAGCCCGGTGCACACAGGCAAGTCCCTATCCTCGGGCCTCACCGTTCCTGCACAACCCACACAAATCACGGTCACTAGACAGACAACTCGCGATGCCGAACTTTGCAAATTCGCAAGCTCTACGCGCAGAACTTCAGTCCAAGACCGCCTGCGATGGGTCTGACAAGTTCGGCCGGGTTGTATCGTGGACCGCATTCGGATCGTCTTCCGTGAGCTCCGGGGGGGGCTGATCTGAGCGCCATGCGGGCGCCAGCTCCGACTTTCTCGTACTTGGGCCATCATAGTCTCCGGAAAGTGGGCTCGCCAGACCGTCTTCAACGGAGCCGTCTCGAAGCAACTCCTCGGGCAGGTTGATGCGCCCAGTATCCATATCGTAAAATTCGGTCTGAAGTACCGAGTCGGAATACTCGATCATATCCTCGGAGTCCGCGCTGACACCCTCATAAAAGATGGAGTATGCCCATCTCGTAGCGCCCTCGAGCCTACTTTGCGCTTCGCCCGCGGGATATCTCATTTCGTGGCGCGCATGGTGCATCAACGCCTCGGCGGTACTCTGACTATTATCCCAAGACTGATGGCCTTCGTGAACCGGGGAAGTGCCGTCCTGAAGATGGTGCATTGCGTTGCCAAGGTGCTCCATCGCAGCGGTCCGGTTTCCCGCCCTGTAACTATTGACAGCCATCAACATTTGGTACTGCACGAACCTGTTTGACTTCGCCGCTGCCTCCGAGACGCTATCTGACGGGGACCGCATAGCATGCAACCACTGCTGATCTTCCCGCTGAAACCGATCGATGTAAACTTGCTGCTCCTGCAAGACTTCCAAGTCCCGTGACGACACCAGGCTACCGACGGACCGGGCTATCGCCTCCTGATGCACTTTCCAAAACATGGCGGACGCCCAAAGCCCGTTCGGGTCACGCGCTTGCAACAGATTCCCGCTCACATAGTGGTATGAATTCCCAAACTCCCCACCGCCGCCCGCATGCACCTGCAGCGGGTCCGGACTCGCCCATCGTCCCAAGTGCGGCATCAGGTACCTCTCGCCAAAGTACACTAGCCCCACCTCGTCGTCGCCCTCCTTGCCGGTGAAGCCCATCGGCTCCAGCGCGAACACGGTGGACCGGTCGGTTCGCAGCGTCTCCCGCGCCCCGTTGGGGTAGTAGGTGCCCATCTCGAGCAGGCGGCCCGAGAAGAGGTCGACGACGGCGGAGGTGCTCTGGATGAGGTTGGTCACCGCGTAGGTGAGCCGGGCGTCCTTCTCGAAGCCGGTGCCGTAGGTGCCCGGGGTGGCGCCGGCCTTGAAGACCAAGCGTGAGCCGGCGATGAGGTACTGGGTCTCGGTGTTCAGGCCCGGCGACGCGGCGTAGGTGTCGGTGACGCGGTCGATGTCCAGGCCGCGGCGCTCGAAGTCGCCGGGGAAGACGTAGAGGGCCGCCCGCTCGCCGAAGGAATCGTCGGTGGCCTTGACCATCCGGACGTTGGCGCCGTCGTAGAGGTAGCGCTGGCGGACCTCGAGGTTCCAGCTCGTCAAGCCGTTGCCGCGGTCGTAGCGGCGGGCCTCGGACAGGCGGTTGAGCTCGTCCCAGCGGTACTGGTAGTGCTGCTCCACGTCGCAGGCGCAGTTCGCGATGAGGTTCGCCGCGCGCGTCGACCCCGGGTCGTCGGCGCAGATCTGCATCGTGGTGTCGTGGCACTGGCCACGGACCGTCATGCTGCGGACGTTGCCGCTCTCCCCGTACTCCAGGGAGACCCAGCCGCCGCGGTCGCGGGCGGGGTTGGGGAGCGTCTCGCCGGCCGCGACGCCGCTCATGATGGCGCCTTCGGTCAGGATGTTGCTCGAGAAGTAGAGCGCCGACGGGCGACCCCCGATGTCCTGCCCGTTGACGATGTCCTCTCCCAGCGAGCGCTCGTAGAAGACTCCCGAGTCGTCGGTCCAGCGGGTCTGGTTGGCGAGCCAGTCGTACTGATACCGGAAGTCGTGGGGCCGCTCGGCGGGCAGCGCGCTGACCATGGGGGCTGGGTCGCGCCGCATCGGGTCGCCCGGGCGGTGATGGGTCTGCTCGTCCCGCCAATCGGTCGCGGGTCCGGGGTCGTCTTCCCACTTGTTGGCATTGTCGACGCGGCGGTAGCGGTAGTCGATGCCGACCACTCGGTAGAGGGCGTCGTGGCTGATGGCTGCTTCGCGCGGCTTCTGCTCTGGCGCGAGGCCGAGCGGGTGGTCCCATGCGATGGCCCAGTCGGTCACCCGGGTGAGGTTGTTCGCGGTGTCCCACTCGTAGCGCTCGTCCACCGGGAACGTCATCGCGTCGAGACCGGTGGCGCCCGCGGTCTGGTCCACGACCTCGTCGCGCCGTCGGAAGAAGTTGCGGAGAGGCCGGAGGCGAGAGTCGTAGGCGCGACGCACGTAGCCGATGCCATTGTTCGCCGCTCCTACCCCGAGAACCGTGTCCTTCGGTTGACGATCGACGGTGTAGGTCTGGGAAGTGATTCGCGTCTCCACACCATCGATCGCTACGAAGGTGCGATACGGCAGGCCCAGCTCGTTGTAAGTGATCGAGCCGGCGATCGACGGCGCCGGGTCCGTCGGGCTGAAATCCGGGTCCAGGGGCAGGCCGACGCCGACGGGCCGATCGATGCGGTCGTAGGTGCTGGTGCTGACGTACGTGTGCGCTTCGTCGAACGCGCGGGGGGAGCGTCCGGGTTGCGCGGTGTCCTGGTCGATGGAGGGCTGGTCGCCCGGGAGCGTGGCCGCGGCGGCGCCCGCGGGGCCAAGCACGGCCATCTGCCGGGCGCTCCAAATGGGCCGACCGCGGACGTCGTAGTCGACCCGAGAGCGCTGGCCCCGGTCCACGCTGCCGGTCAGCCGTCCGACCAGCTGGTCTCCCTGCGGGGCCGGGTCCATGGACGACGTGTACCAGGGTTCTTCGTCGAAGTAGTGGCGCACGTCGGGCTTCACCGAGGAAGCCGGGATCTCGCCGGGCTCGGCGAAGAGATCGGTGTCGAGCCCGTCCTGCTGGAGCGGCGCATCGAGGACCTGACTCTCGCCGCACTCGACGTAGTCCTCAGCCGCGAGGCGCCCGGCGTGGTCGTAGTAGAAGTTCTGACCGCAGCCGCGGGAGTCGCGGACCGCGATCAGGTCCCCCACCGAGTTGAAGAGGTAGCGCCAGCCCTTGTTGGCCACCGTCCGCGAGGGGTCGCGACTGTCGCTGTCGGGGTCCACGGAGCCTATGCGGCGCCCCAGAGTGTCGTAGGTGAAGTGGCGCACCAGCTCATGATCCGACTCGGCAGCCGTGTCGGTAGCGGCACCGGAGTTGGTCTCGGCGCGGCGCACCGAGAGCACGGCGCCATCGGGCCGGTAGGTCGTGAACAGCCGGTAGTACTCGGTGCCGGAGCCATCCGGCTGAACGTTGATGAGCACCTGGTCGACCGCCCGTCCATGCCCATCGACGCGACTGACCGTCGGAGTGCCCGCGAACGGGGATTCGCTGTCCGAGTCGAGCGGGTCCGAGGCGGTGGTCTCGAGGGCACCGTACTCCATCTCGCTTTCAGATCCGTCGCGTTCTCGGGCGCTGACGACGCGACCGAACGCGTCGGCGACCTGCGAGGTGCTAGGAGTGCTCGGGAGCGCCACGGCCTGGTTCGCGGTCGGGGGATCTGCGGCGATGTGAGCGGGGTTGTAGGACGCGTAGGGTGTCCCTCGCAGAGAGAGCGGGCTCACCCCCGTCTGCTCCCAGCTCCGGCCGCCGCCGAAGTTGACGCCGGTGCGGGCCAAGGTCGCGCGCGGGCGGCCGAGGCCATCGACATAGGACCGCGTGCGCATCAGCGAGCCCGAGCATTCCTGGTGAGTCCAGGCCTCGACCACGCTCACTGGATGCGCGTTGCTTCCGAGGGTGTAGGTGAAGGACTGGGTCGGCTGGTCCGCGCAGGTATCGTCCGGATGAGCGGGCGGGTGGACGGCGGTCAGACGACCGAGGCCGTCGTAGTCGACCGTCGAGCTCTGGCCATTGGGATCGGTGGCCTCCAGGAGCGCACCGAACCCGCGGTCCCAGGTGGCCGAGGTCGAGACCATGCAGAAGGAGCCGCCCGCGATGGTCCCCCCGTCACAGTACGCGCCGCCGTGGGAATGCGCGGCCACCGACTCGGTGATCGGGAGCTGCGCATAGGCGGCGTCGTAGGCGACGTTGGCATAGCGAGCGCAACTTCCGCGGTCGGTCTCGACCTCGGCCCCCGCGCAGGTCTCCAGGGCGCTGCCCCAGGCGTCATAGCTGGTGGTCGCGCGAAGGGTCTGCTCTTCGGGTGTGGTGCCGAAGTCCTCGGCGCCGTGGCTGTCGCCGCCGAACTCGTAGGCGGGCGTGCCGGAGGTCCGGCGAGCGAACTGGAGGCTCCGGACGAGGTCCCCGGTCTCGTTGAAGCTGCTCTCGCCCTCCCCCAGGTGGCATGCCGGGGTGCTCGAGCCCGTCGCGCAGGCGTCGTCCTCGACGTAGCTCGACGACGTGCGCCAGATCCATCCCGCGGCACTGACGAGCTCGGGGAAGGTGCGGCTCACGATCACTTGGTCGGGCCCGGCGCCGTTGGCGTCTTCGATCCGGCCTCGGGCGATCTGCTCTCGCACCTGCCCCAGGTTGTCCACCTCGGTGGTGTTCGAGCGGATGTGGGCCCAATCGGTGGAGCGGATGGGGACCACGCGGGTCTCTTCGGTGACCCCGGTCGGGTGGGTTCCCGTGGAGGGGTCGACCGACTCGGTGATGAACGCGGGGAGCTCGCGCACCTCGGAGCCGACGCCGGCGCCATGGGTGCCGTAGCGGAACTCGTCGGTCTGGGAGACGTAGCCGTAGTAGATGCCGCGGCCGTCCAGGCCGGTCATGAGGTGGCGGACGGTCAGAGTCGCCAGGCTGGACGACAGATAGGTCCCGCCCTCGTCGAAGACTTCGCTGAGCCACTGGCGACCCTTCAGCGCCTCGCGGGGGTTGTCGGCCAGGCGGTCGCTGGCGATGTCCGTGGGTCGGCGGCCCTGGCGGAAGTGGGTGCGGGTGATGGCCGTGGGGTGATGCCCGTCGCCGAGAGCGATGGCGTCGGCGGCGCCGAAGCCGCGGAACTCCTGCTCGATGCCTTCGTAGTAGCCGTCGTGGTAGGCGAACTCGGTCTGGACGACGTTGTCGGGGCGTCCCACCAAGGAGAAGTGGTCGTTGGTCTCCACCCCGCGCACCACGGTGCTGACCACCGGGCTGCCGCCGCTCCGGTACACACAGGCGCCGCTCTCCTCGGTAGTCGCGCCTGGGGTGGTGTTGCTGCTGAGGATGTGGTCGCAGCCGCCGGCGAGTTTGCTCCAGTCGAAGGTCTCGTACGCGCCGCCGTCGGCGTCGCGAAGGTCGGCGAGGTAGTCGTCGGCGCTCGAGCCGTAGGTGAGGTGGGTGCTGGCGCCCAGCCCGTTCCGCACCTCGTCCAGGAGGCGGGCCCGTTGGCCGCCGGCGAGGTCCACGTACTGCCAGCGCCCGGCGTTGCCGTAGATCACGTCGGTGGTGCCCGAGCCGTCGATGTCGGCGAAGCGCACGTTGGGGCTGAAGCCCGGCGCGGCGGGCGTGGACACCGTGACGCGCTCGGTGAAGCCCTCCCCGGCCTGGTTGAACCAGACGTCGATGTCGTTGAAGCGAACCTGCACCACGTCGGTGGCACCGTCGCCGTTCACGTCGGCGAGGTAGACGCCATCGAGCTCGACGTTGATCTCCGCCGGCGGGTTGATCATGCGGACCTCGCGGCCGCTGGCGAAGCCCGCGGGGCAGTTGGCCGGGCCCAGCCCGAACACCGGGGCGCCGTCGCCGTTGGTGCCCCGCGCGGGCCAGTAGAGCAGGTGTCCGCGGCGGAGCCGCACCAGGTCCACCAGGCCGTCGCCGTTCATGTCGGCGGTGCGGAGCTCCGGGTCGCTGAAGTCCAAGGGGAGCCCGTCGTGCATGAGGCACGTCTCGTAGGGCTCGGTGCTGATCTCGTAGCTCTCGGTCGACGCGTTCCAGACCGCCTGACCGAACATGCCTTCGCCGCTGCTGCCGTCGGCGAGCTCCACGTAGCCCAGGTTGAGCCAGGTCTGCATCGAGCGACCGGTGGTCTTCAGGATGTCGATGAGGTGGTCGCCGTTGACGTCCATGGTGCGATAGCGCGAGCCATCGCGGACGAGGTCGATGCGTGGGTCGCCCTCCGGTCCGGGGAGGTCCACGTCGGCGTAGGTGAAGCGCCACCCCTGCTCGCTGGGCCGCACGCTGTTGCCGGCGGTGGCGTCGCTCATGCGGGTGGCCGCGAAGAAGCCGTAGCGGTCTCGGCGGGGCAGGTGCAGGAAGTCGCTCCGCCCGTCGCCCTCGACGTCCATGGGCATGATGGTCGCGCTGCTCATGTTCAGCACGCCGCTCAACCCGGCGGGGAGCCCCACCGGGACGGCGTCGCTGAAGTCCCCGGCGAAGGCGGGGATGGCGGCGGCGCCGGAGAAGCCGTTGAAGAACACCCCGGCGGCGGGGGCGCCATCGGCGGTGCGGTAGCGGGCGGGATCGGTGACCACCACGTCGGGGAGGCCGTCGCTGTTCACGTCGAAGAGATCCGCACGGGCGGCGTCGACGCTGACCGCCGGGCTGAGCGGGATCTCGCGGACGGTGTTGTCCACGCCGCCGAAGCCGGCGATGGGACCGCTGGGGCCGTCGGTGTACCCGAAGGTCATCGCGGGGAGCGCTTGGCCCAGGAGGGTCGGGCCGGCGCTGGATGCCGGGTCGGTCATCAAGGCCGCGGCTTCGCTGATGTGCCCGAAGACCTGGTACTGCGTCTCCCCGGCCGTCACGTCGGTGGCCGGGCGCCCCTCGACCTGCACGCTGTGGAGCAGCGAGTGGTAGGAGTCGGACTCGTAGGTGAAGTGGTAGCGGCGCACCATCTCGCGGGAGCCCGTGGCTTCCATACCGCTCGCAGCCGTGACCACCACCCGGGTGAGGCGCTGGTCCTCGGCGATGCCCCAGCCGGCGGTGTAGCTGGTGAAGACGTCGGTCCGCGGCCGATAGTCCAGGTGGACCCGCACGCCGTACTCGCTGAGAGCCACGGTGCAGCGGCGCGCCGCCCGGGCGCCGGCCGCGCTCGGCCCCCCGGTCCCCGCGCAGCTATTCGGGCTCAGGTAGAAGACATCGCTGAGGTAGCGCTGTCCCGCCGACGACGCGGCGTAGCGGTAGTAGACCGTGGACCCGTGAGCATCGCTCATCCGGGTCAGGAACCAGCCGTATCGGCGACCGGTCCCGTCGGCGTGCTCCGTCTGCAGCGCGGCGGTGCTGTCCAAGTCGGGCGGCACCTCGGTGAGCGGCAGCTCCCCGAAGTCGAAGCGGGTCCCGTCCTTGCCCTGGACCACCCAGCGGTCGAGATCCGGGTGGCGGAAGAAGCGCATGAAGCCGCCTTCGATCCGCGCGCGATACTGCTGCCACTCGGCGGTGACGTCGTCCGGAAGCGCGCTCGCGTCCGTTCCCGCGTCGCCCGAGCCGTCCACGGTGGCGGCCACGGCGTTGTCGACCGGGACGAGCTCCTGCCCCCCGTTGTAGAAGAAGCGGTCCTCGCGTGGGTGCCAGCGGTCCTGGTCGATATAGCGCGGAAGGCCGCGGTCCGACTGCCGCACGATGAAGGGCACGCTGAGGTTCCAGCCGAACCCCAGCGACGAGTTGCCGCCCGTGGAGGCGTAGCTGAGCCCCAGGCTCGGCTGAACCCCATTGCGCCCCGCGGGCAGCGCGATGGGCACGCTGAAGGTCGCCGTACCGCTCGAGAGCACCGGCGCGAAGCTCTCGCCCATGCCCTCGACCGACCCCTCGGCATTGGGTAGCGAGATGCGGCTCGCCGTGACCGCGCTCTTGGCCTCGCCGGTCGGCAAGGACTGTGCGCTGGCATCGACATCGGGCCGCTCCGGACCCGCCGCAGCCTCCCGAGCCGCCTCCACCTGCTCCGGATCGAGCACCGCCTGCCCCTCGAGCGCGCCCTCCTCGCGCAGAGCCTCGAGCTCGGCCTCGTCGATGGGCATCGACTCGGCCCGCTCGACGGGCACCGCACGCGGAGGCGGCTCCTCGTCCTGAGCCTGCGCCGCGTACGGCGTGCCCAGGGTGAGGAAGGTGATGGCCGCAAGGGGCCCCGCAACCGCGGGAGCCCAACGCCGCAGCGCGCTCATGAACGTCGCCGGCGACGTGCCAGTGGGAGTCGTCTCGAGCATCGGATTCGCCTATCGAGCCGCTATCGGTAACGGCGGAGAGTCAAGGTGCAGGGGTGAGCGGAAGCCCGGGCAGCGGCAGAAAGAACAGACCGAGGCGGTCGTTGGTCGCGAGCTGGCTGGTCATGAACGAGAACCAGAGCCCCTCCGGGGCCGGGACCACACTCACTGCCTGCTCACTCCAGGTGAGCTGGGCGCGAAGGGCCTCGAGGCCCATCGGTAAGGGCGACGTCGCGACCACATCGGCACCGAAGTACTCATCGACCAAGTGGTAGATGGCGACCATCTCGGAGTCACTCGTGGTGCTCCCGGGGAGTGGCGCGACGACCCCTGCTTCACCCGATACGACGAACACCGGCTCCCCCGGTGACCCCCCGATATCGAAGCGACGCCCATGAATTCCCTCCTCCGCGCCTCGCTGGTACCAGGACACGAAGAAGTGACCGGGTCCTGAAGCGGCGGGGGAGGACGGGTAGTGGAGCGCCGTGACCATCGGCCCCCGGCTTCCAACCGGTCCAAGGTCGGTATCCGCTCCGTCCAGAGCCGAGGCTCCACGGAATCGTCGAGCCTGAGTGTGGGCTACGTAGTCTCGGTCGGCCTCGGTCCAAGCCACAACGAAATCGTCGCCGTCGGCAGCGATCCAAGGGCTTTGCTCGCGGCCGAGGGGGTCGGCGGCCGCACGGCGGTCCTCGGTATCTATCGCGGCCCCGCTGCTGGAGAAGCGCCGGAAGTAGACCCCCCCGAACTGGTCGATCCCGAAGCGGTCGCGACCGTCCTCCCATGCGAGGACGAAGCCGGACTCGGTCGCCGCCGCCACGACCGACCATGCTTGTGACCACATGTCGGCGGGGCCGTTCCGCACGGAACCTACGACACCGGAAGGCGACACCGTGCGGAACTGAACGCGGGCACCGAAGGAATCGAACGCAACGACGAACCCCCCACCCCGCAGGCCGATCACGTGCGTCGACGTGACCCGCTCCGTATGAATCTCGAAGTTCCCTCCTACAGGCGCTCCATACCGGTCGAAGAGCCGCCCCAGAAGCACCGTATCCGTTCGACGAATCGCGTA
>DCLA01000126.1 GCA_002320815.1 Myxococcales bacterium UBA1660 | reverse complement strand
AGGTCGTTGCCCTCACGGGTACGCTCGCCGACACCGGCGAAGCAGGAGACACCGCCATGGGAGACGGCGACGTTGTTGATGAGCTCCATGATGAGAACGGTCTTACCGACGCCAGCGCCGCCGAAGAGGCCGATCTTGCCGCCCTTCCGGTAGGGGGCGAGGAGGTCGATGACCTTGATGCCCGTCGGGAAGATCTCGACCGAGGTGCTCTGCTCGACGAAGGGCGGGGGCTCGCGGTGGATCGGCATCGAGACCTCGGCCTCGATGGGGCCGGCCTCGTCCACCGGCTGACCGACGACGTTCATGATGCGGCCGAGGCACGCCTCGCCGACGGGCACGGTGATCGGCGCGCCGGTGTTCTTCACCTCCATGCCGCGGACGAGACCGTCGGTGCTGTCCATGGCGATGGCGCGAACGGTGCCCTGACCGAGGTGCTGAGCGACCTCGAGCACGAGGTTCCAGGGCTCGTCGGAGATGCCGGGGTTGCTGACGTGCAGCGCCGAAAGGATGGCGGGGAGATCGCCGGCCGGGAATTCCACGTCGACGACGGGACCGATGACCTGGGTGATGCGTCCGTTCTGAAGGTCTGCCATGTGTCCTCTTATGAGAGTGCCGGCGCGACGGGCGCCGTGAAATCGCTTCCCCGGTCGCGGGGAAAGGGGTGGGGGCGGAGAGCCTGGAGATGGGGGTCCGGGCGGGCACCGACCCGCCGAAAGCGGCGCTCGCTTAGCACGGGCCTCGGGGGCAGGCAACGACGGTCCTGGGGCCACCCGACGCGGGGGGCGAGAACGTGATTCCGCTCACACGCAGAACGTTTTTCACCCAACCGGAGCGGAACTTTCCACCACAAAAAACAGGGGAAAAGTGCCAAGATCGTCCCATGGGGGTGTGTCGGAGTTGCGCAGGGCACTTGCTTTGGCCCTGTAGTTCAGGGAAAACTGGCCTCGTGAGCTGTCCCACGCAAGACGGCGAGGGGGGCTGGCGGGTGTCGGATGTCAGACGCTGCTGGAGACCGTATGGGT
The DNA here is from genome assembly GCA_002320815.1 of Myxococcales bacterium UBA1660. GTDB lineage: Bacteria > Myxococcota_A > Polyangia > Polyangiales > Houyiibacteriaceae > UBA1660. The sequence continues at coordinate 64,323 of DCLA01000126.1, read as the reverse complement.
GAAGCACAGAGAGCCGAGGGCGCGGGGGCGGCTTCGAAAGAGGATCCGCTCGTCGGCCGGGTCATCAACGACCGCTTCAAGATCATCGCGATGATCGCCCGCGGGGGCATGGGGCGCGTCTACCGCGCTCGGCAGGAGCCGCTGGGTCGCGAGGTGGCCCTGAAGGTCCTGGACCCCCGCTACAAGGGCGGCGAGGACCCAGAGTTCCAGGCGCGCTTCTTCCTCGAGGCGTCGACGGCGGCGAAGCTCTCCCACCCGAACACGGTCACCGTCTTCGACTACGGAAAGACCAGCGACGACATCTACTTCATCGTCATGGAGCTCGTCGAAGGCCGGACGCTCTCCTCGATGCTCAAGGCGGAGGGGGCCCTCCCCGGCCCCCGGGCCATCCACATCGCGTTGCAGATGGCGCGGTCGGTCCGCGAAGCCCACGGCCTGGGGGTCATCCACCGGGACCTGAAGCCGGCCAACGTCCTGATCACCACCCACGCCGACGAGGAGGACTTCGTGAAGGTCCTCGACTTCGGTCTGGTGAAGGACCTCGAGGAGAACCAGGAGCTTACCCAGCAGGGGCTCTTCATGGGCTCCCCCAAATACATGTCGCCCGAACAGATCCAGGGCGGCCGGGTGGACGCGCGCACCGACGTCTACTCGCTGGGCGTGATCCTCTACTACATGCTCACCGGCAAGGTGCCCTTCGAGGGCGCCACACAGGTGCAGACGCTCATGGCGCACGTGAAGAACGACGTGCCGCCCATGGAGCGCGAGGATGGCGTGCCCATCCCCCAAGAGCTCCAGAACGTGGTGATGCGCTCGCTCGCCAAGGACATGGAGGTCCGCTATCGGTCGATGAACGACCTCATCCTCGCCCTGAAGCAGGCCAGCGGCCTCCTCGGCGCCCCCATGTCGGCCAGCCAGTCGATCTCCATCAGTGGGGAGTACGAGACCGGGGGGATGATGCTGGGGACCCCCAGCGCCGGCATGCCCCACCTGGTGGGCACCCCGAGCGGCGGGATCGCCACCAGCCTCGACCAGGCCTTGGACGTCGAGGTGGAAGGCGAGAACGAAGGCAACGGCAAGAAGTGGATCCTCGCCGCCGTCGCCGTCGCCGTCATCGGCGCCGGCGTGTACTTCGTGACCCGCGGCCAAGACGTCGCGCCGGCCCCGGCCGTCGCCGAGACCACCACCGCCGACACCGAGCAGCCCCCGCCCGCCGAGGAACCCGAGAGCCCAGAGGCGGCCGCCGCGACGACGCCCACCGAGGCGCCCCCGGAGGTCGAGGAAGCTCAGGCGGCCCCCGCTCGCTGCAACGTCACCATCACCTCCAACCCGACCGGGGCCGAGGTCTTCGTGGGCGACCGCAGCTACGGCAGCACCCCGGCGCGCATCGTCTGGGTCGGCGAAGCCGCGGAGGTGGGGCGCGAGGTCACCTTCCGCTTCGAGCGCAGCGGCTACCGCTCCGAGTCGGTCACCCGCACCGTCGAGGGCGAGACCCTGAACGTCGAGGCCGACCTTCGGCGCCGCTTCGTGCCCCGCGGGATGCGGGGCGGCTCCGCCGCGTCGATGGACGAAGACGACCCGGGCTTCACCAACAGCGGCAGCAACTACCGCGACAACCCCTACTGATCGTCGCGCGGGGCTCCCGCCTCCGCGACGGAAACGAAAACGCCGAGCTCGAAACCGAGCTCGGCGTTTTTCGTGGGCGGGTCGCGCTCAGCCCTTGAGGGCCTCGGCGCCGCCGATGATCTCCATCAGCTCCTTGGTGATCGCCGCCTGCCGCGCCCGGTTGTACTGGAGCGTGAGCTTGTCGATCATGTCGCTGGCGTTGCCGGTCGCGGCGTCCATCGCGGTCATCCGCGCGCCGTGCTCCGACGCCACCGACTCGAGGAGCGCCCGGAAGGTCTCCACCTCGACGTACATCGGCAGTAGCCGGTCCAGGAGGGTCTTCTTGTCGGGCTCGTACTCGAAGTCGCCGAGGGACTCCTCGTCGAGTTGGGTGGGCACGATCGGCAGGAGCTGCTCGACCACGACCTCCTGGCTGATGGCGCTCTTGAACTCGTTGTACACGAGGTACACGGAGTCCAGCTCGCCCTTCGGGTGCTCGTAGGCGTGGACCACCGCGCGCCCGATCTCGCCGGCCTTCTCGAGGCTGAGTTCCTCGAAGACCCCGGTGAAGTCGTGCTCGATGTCGGCGCCGCGGCGACGGAAGTAGTCCCGACCCTTCCGGCCGATGACGGTGAACTTCACGTTCACGCCCTCTGCCTCGAGCTGCTTCCACTTGGCGTGGGCCGCCTTGCAGATGCTCGCGTTGAAGGAGCCCGCCAGACCGCGGTCGCTGGTGAGGACCACCAACATGGCGTGGTCGACGTCGCGGACCTCGAGGAGCGGGTGGGCCGCCTCGGGATCCTCCTCCGCCGCGCGCGCCGCCACGTTGCTGAGGACATCGAGGGTCTTCAGCGCGTAGGGGCGGAGCTCGAGGATGTTCTGCTGCGCCTTACGCAGCCGGGCGGCCGCGACCAACTTCATGGCGCGGGTGATCTTCTGCGTGTTCTTGACGCTTCCGATCCGCTTACGGATGTCTTTCAGATTCGGCATGGGCCGCTTCCTTCAGCTTCTCACTTGGTCTTCGGCTCGAAGACCTTGGCGAACTCTCCGAGGGCGGCCTTGAGTTCGTCGCCGAGACCCTTCTTGAGGGTCTTCTTCTCGACGATGCCGCTGAGGATGCCGGGCTTCTCCGCCTTGAGCCAGGAGATGAGCTCCTTCTCGTAGCGGCGAACCTCGCCGGCGGGCAGCTCGTCCACGAAGCCGTTGGTGGCCGCGTAGATGACCGCGATCTGCTCCTCGACGGGGATGGGCGCGTACTGGCCCTGCTTGAGGATCTCGACCAGGCGCTCACCGCGGGCGAGCTGCTGCTGGGTGGCCTTGTCGAGGTCCGACGCGAACTGCGCGAAGGCCTGCATGGCGCGGAACTGGGCCAGCTCGAGGCGCAGGGTACCGGCGACCTCCTTCATGGCCTTGATCTGCGCGTTACCACCGACGCGGGAGACGGAGATACCGACGTTGATGGCGGGGCGGACGCCGGAGAAGAAGAGGTCCGACTCGAGGAAGATCTGACCGTCGGTGATCGAGATGACGTTCGTCGGGATGTAGGCGGAGACGTCACCGGCCTGGGTCTCGATGACCGGGAGCGCGGTGAGCGAGCCACCGGAGTCCGGGAGCATCTTGGCCTCGTAGCCGTCGCCCTTGGCCTTGGCGGCCTCGGCGGCCTCGTGGTGGGCTTCCTTGCCGAGCCAAATCTGGATGCCCTCGCCGCGCTTGGGCTCCTCGCCCTTCTTCACGACGACCCACTCCTCGGCCATCTTCGCGGCACGCTCGAGCAGGCGGCTGTGCAGGTAGAAGACGTCGCCGGGGAAGGCTTCGCGCCCGGGCGGGCGGCGAAGGAGCAGCGAGAGCTGGCGGTAGGCGACGGCCTGCTTCGAGAGGTCGTCGTAGATGCAGAGGGCGTGGCCGCCGGTGTCGCGGAAGTACTCGCCCATCGTGCAGCCGGTGTAGGGCGCGATGAACTGCAGGGGGGCGGGGTCGGACGCGCCGGCGATGACGATGGTGGTGTACTCCATCGCGCCGTTCTTCTGGAGGCGGTCCACGACCTGGGCCACCGTCGACATCTTCTGACCGATGGCGACGTAGAAGCAGTGAACGTTCTGCCCCTTCTGGTTGATGATCGTGTCGATGGCGACGGCGGTCTTACCGGTCTGGCGGTCACCGATGATGAGCTCGCGCTGACCGCGACCGATGGGGATCATCGCGTCGATGGCCTTGAGGCCGGTCTGGAGCGGCTCCTCGACCGGCTGACGGCCGATGATGCCGGGCGCCTTGAGCTCGACGCGGCGGGTGAACTCGCTCTCGATGGGGCCCTTGCCGTCGACCGGCTGGCCGAGGGCGTTGACCACACGACCGACGAGCGCGGGGCCCACGGGGACCTCCACGATGCGGCCGGTGCGCTTGACGGTGTCGCCCTCCTTGATGCCCGTGTCGGCACCGAAGAGCGCGACACCGACGTTGTCCTCTTCGAGGTTGAGCACCATGCCCATGACGCCGCCGGGGAACTCGACGAGCTCGCCGGCCATGGCGCTGTCCAAGCCGTAGAGGCGCGCGATGCCGTCACCGACGGACAGCACGGTGCCCGTCTCCATGACGTCGACGGTCTGGTCGTAACCGGCGATCTGCTGCTTGATGATGTTGGAGATCTCTTCGGCGCGAAGCTGCATTCGCTCTTTCCTCGGTCGATCGCCGCAGCGCGGCGGAAAACTTGTCTGGGTGCGGGGCTGGGAAGGCGCTCCCCTCGGGAGCGCGGGAATTCACTGAGCGGCGAGGCGCTCTTCGAGCTGGCGGAGGCGGTGACGGACGCTGCCGTCGAAGACCTTGTCGCCGATGCGGGTCACGACCCCGCCGATGAGCGCGGGGTCCTGCTTCTCGACCAGGGTGACCTGCTTGCCGACGAGCTTCTGGAGCTCGGCCTTGAGGCGAGCCTTGAAGTCGGGCGCCAGGGGCGCGGCGCTGGTCACCTCGGCCATCACGCGGCCCTCGTTCTCCTCGGCCATCTCGAGGAAGGCGTCGGCGACCTCGCCGAGGAAGCGCGTGCGGCGCCGATCGGAGAGGAGCTTGAAGGTGTTGATGGTCTCGGGGGAGAGGACCATGCGGCGACCGATGGCGTCGACGATCTTGCGTCGCGCGTCGGCGTCGATGGCCGGGTTCTCGAAGGTGGAGCGGAGCTCCTCCGACTCGTTCCACACGCCCGAGAGGTTCTCGAGGTCCATGCGGATCTTGGGGACGTTGCCCTTCTCGCTCGCGAGCTCGAGGAGCGCGCGGGCGTAGCGGCGACCGATGGGGCTGGCCTTCACGCCTGCGTCTCCTTGGTGCTGGTGCCGGCCGTGGCCAGGCTCTTCAGGTAGGACTCGGCGAGACGCTGCTGGTCCGCCGGCTGGGTCTCGGAGCGGAGCACCTCTTCGGCGGCGGCGATGGCGGCCGTGGCCATCTCCGCGGCGAGGTCCTCGCGCAGCTGCTTCATGCGCTGCTGGATGGTGAACTCGACGTCCTTGCGGATGGAGGCGGCCTTGGACTCGGCCTCGGCCACGATGCGGTCGCGCTCCTTCTCGCCCGCGCGCACCATGTCGGCGCGGAGGGTCTCGAGCTGCCCGTCGAGCGCCGCGAGGCGCTCCGAGTACTCGGCCTTCTTGGCCTCGGCCTCGGCCTTGAGGCGCTGGGCCTCGGCGAGGTGCTCTTCGATCTCGCGGCGGCGGCTCACCAGGGCGGCGGAGACGGCCTTGCCCTTCTTGAAGAGCAGAGCGTAGAAGAGGCCGACGAGGATGATGAACGTGATGATCGAAGACCAGAACATCTTCGATCCGGAGATGGCCTCCCAGGTCACGTGATGGGCGCCCTCGCCGTGGAGCGCCTCGTGGGCCTCGGCGAAGTCGGTCTCCTCGATGTTCTCGAGGAGATTCGCGTCTTCCTGCATCGCGGCGGCCGGATCGGTCTCGTCGGCGAAATCCTCGCCTTCGAGGTTGTCCTCTTCGGCCAGGGCCTCGAGCTCGTCCTCGGTGGTGTCGAGGGCGATCTCGTCCACGGCGTCGACGGGCACGCCGGCTTCTTCCGCGTTCGCTTCGGCCTGGTCTTCGGCCTCTTCCGCGGCTTCGGCGGCGACCTCGGCCTCCTGGGCCTCGGTTTCGGCGGCGCGGGCGGTCTCGCGGGCCTGGCGGAGCTGCTGCAGGCGCTCACGGCGAGCGGCGAGCTCGGCGGGGTCGACCGGCGCGGCGGTGGTGGTCGCCATCGCCGCGGCCATCGTGTCGGCGGCCGGCGCGGCCATGACCGCCGGGGCGGCCGACCTCGCGGCCGGGGCCTCGGCCATGACGGCCGGAGCGGCCTCCATCGCGGCCGGGGTCTCGGTCTCCTGGGCGTAGCCCGCGGTGGGCACGGCGAGGAGAGCCAAAAGGGTCAGCTTGGTACGCATGGTCACGCGACCTCCCGCTCGAGGAGCTTGCTGGCGATCTGCTTGGCGAGGACCGGGGTCTGCGCCTGCATTTCGGCGCGGACCTTGGCGGCCTCCTTGTCCAGGGTGGCCTCGGCGCCGGCGAGCTCCTTGGCGGTCTCGGCGCGGACCTTCTCGAGGACCTGCGCCTCGAGGCGCTTGCCCTCGGCGCGGAGCTTCTCGCGCTCTTCGCCGGCCTTGAGGCGGGCGGCGCGCATCTGCGCGGCGAGCTCGTCTTCGGAGGAGGCCGCCTCGGCCTGCAGCTCCTTGGCGAGGAGACGGGCGCCGTCGATCATCTCTTCCCGCTTCTCGATGAGGCGGACGACCGGTCCGAAGACCAGGGTCTTGAGGATGAAGAAGGCGACGAGGAAGAGCCCCATCTGGATGAAGAAGGTTCCATCCAGGTCGATGAGGCTGCCTTCGGAGAGGAGAGCGCTGAGGAGATGCATGCGTTTCTCGGAGTTTCGTGGGCGCCGAGGGGTGCCGCGGTGGGAGCTAGGGCCGCTGAAAGCGCGACCCAACCCCGTCGAAGAGCGGGAGACGTTCCCGCGGATGTGGTGGGCTCGGGGGCCCCGGGGGCCTCGGCGCGCGCGGAATAGCACGCCCCCTCCATCGGTCAACCGTCCCCGGGAAGCGGAGACCCCATCGGCCGAACGCTCCGAGGCCGACGAGCAAAAAGCCAACGATTTCGTCGAGGAGCGCCGTGCCCCCCCGCCACGACCGTGCGCTAGCTCAGAGGTCGACGCGCGCGGCCGGATCCAGCTCGTAGGCCTCGCCGGTCCAGTGCCCGCGGATGGCGTGGGCCCCGCCCTCCCCGATGTCGAAGAGCCAGAGGCCTTCGGCGCCGGCCTGGGTGGTGCTCCCCGCGCCGAAGAGGGTCATCGGGGTCTCCGGGACCTGCACGTGGAAGCACTTGTGCACGTGGCCGTGGCAGATGGCGCCCCGCGGGACCTGCGCCAAGAGCGCGAGGAACTCGTCGGCGTTCTCCAGACCGTGGTTGGGCGTGTCCGGTCGGCCGCTCTTCAACCGTGGCGCGTAGTGGGTCATCACGAAGACGAAGCGGCTCTGGACCTCGGGATGTGCCAGCGCGGCCTCGAGGCCGGCGAGCTGGTCGTCGGGGATGCGCCCGCTGGAGCGGGAGATCGGCGGGTTCGGCCGGGCGCTGTTCACGGTGATCACCGCGACGCCGTCGAAGAGCCGGACCTGCGGCCAGAGGTCGTCGCCGGCCAGGTCGGGCAGGTCGGTGGTGAGCACGTCGGCGAAGTGCTCTTCGAAGATCCCCAGCGCGTCGGGGAGATAGACGTCGTGGTTGCCGGGCACCGTGACGTAGGCCTGGGCCGCGGCCCGGATGGGCTCGATGCACTCGCGCGCATAGACGATCTCGGGCTCGGTCCCCAGGGCGGTGTAGTCGCCGCTGCAGAGGGCCACGTCTACCTTCTCGCGCTCGACCAGATCGGCCAGGGCCCGCACCTTGGCCGGCGCGTTCTTGTAGTGCTTCGCCCGGCGGAGCCGGAGGTTCATCCAGCCGACCAGCCGCTTGTTGAGGAAGCGGCGGCTGGAGACCTCGCGGAAACCCTGCTCGAGGTGGATGTCGCTGAAGTGGAGGAAGCGCACGGCGGAAGCCTAGGGGATCGAGGAGCGAATGGGGGACCGGAGCCCTACGGCCAGGTGGCCGACATCCCCAGCCCGGCGCCCTCGGCGAGCCCGAAGCGGACGTTGGCGCCCTGGACCGCTTGGCCGGCGGCGCCCTTCACCAGGTTGTCGATGGTGGCCATGGCCACCACCCGGCCGGCGCGCTCGTCGAGGGCGTAGGCCACGTGGACCCGGTTGCTGCCCCGGACCCAGAGGGTGTCCGGGTGCTGCCCCGGCTCGAGGACCGAGACCGAAGGCGAGCCGGCGTAGCGGGCCCGGGCCACCTCGGTGAGCTTCGCGGCGGTCGCGCCCGGCGCGGCCATGGCGTAGGCGGTGACCAGGATCCCCCGGGTCATGGGCACCAGATGCGGCGTGAACGTGAGGCGCAGCGGGGCCCCGGCCGCCCGGGAGAGCTCCTGCTCGATCTCCGGCGTGTGTCGATGCTGGCCGCCGACCTTGTAGGCGCGGATCCCTTCGGCCGTCTCGGGCAGGTGCGTCTTGGGCGACGGCGACCGGCCGGCGCCGGAGACCCCGCTCTTGGCGTCGATCACCAGCCCTCGCGGATCGACCAGCCCGCTCTCCAACGCGGGCCAGAGCGCCAGGATGCTCGCGGTGGGGTAGCAGCCCGGGACCGCGACCAGATCGGCGGTGGCCAGGGCCTCCCGGTTGAGCTCCACCAAGCCGTAGGTCCGCTCGGCGTGCCGCTCGGGCGCGCCGTGCTCGCCGTACCACTCGGCGTAGACGTCGAGGTCGGCCAGCCGGAAGTCGGCGCTGAGGTCGAAGACGGTCACTCCGCGGTCCCGGAGCGCGGCCACCGAGGGTGCGCTCGCCCCGTGGGGCAGCGCGCAGAAGGCGACGTCCGCGCGGTCGGCGATCGCGTCGGCGTCGAAGGCCTCGACCTCGCCCGAGAGGATCCCGGTGAAGGTGGGCAGGACCTCGGCGATCGGCCGGCCGGCCTTGGAGTGGCCGGCGACGTAGGCGATCTGGAAGCGCGGGTGGCCGTGCAAGAGGCGCAGGAGCTCGGCGCCGGTGTAGCCGGTGGCGCCGACGACGGCGGCGCGGATGGTCTCGGTGCTCACGGGGGATCCTCCGGGTGTCGCCGGCGATCCTTCGCCGGATGGTTCGCCCGTGCAACCGGGCGGAACGACACGATTCGAAACGACGAAGGCCGCGGGCGAGAGTCGCCAGCGGCCTTCGAATCCGGACGAAGCGGGTTCAGCGCTTCGAGTACTGGAACTTCTTGCGGGCGCCGGGCTGACCGGGCTTCTTCCGCTCCTTCTCACGCGCGTCGCGGGTGAGAAGACCGGCACGCTTGAGGTCCGGCTTCAGCGAATCCTCGAACGCGACCAGGGCGCGGGAGATGCCGTGACGCACGGCCTCGGCCTGGGACGCCACGCCGCCACCCTGGACGGTGACCTCGACGTCGAACGCGCCACGCTTGGCGGTCGCGTCGAAGGGCTGCTCGATGATCATGCGGAGCACGTCACGAGGGAAGTAGTCCTCGAACGTCCGTCCGTTGACCTTGTACTGTCCCGAGCCGTTCTCGCTCAGGAAGACGCGCGCGACGGCGGTCTTGCGCTTGCCGGTGCCGTAGAACCGGCCGTCGATGACCTTGGGCCTTGCCATTCTCGATTACCTCAGAACTTGAAGGGCTCGGGCTTCTGAGCCGCATGGGGGTGCTTGTCGCCGGCGTAGACCTTGAGCTTGCGCGCCTGCTGACGGCCCAAGCTGGTCTTGGGCAGCATGCCCTTGACGGCCTTCTCGATCACGAACTCGGGACGACGGCCGAGGAGGTGGCGGTAGCGCTCCTCCTTGAGCCCACCCGGGTAGTGGGAGTGGTGGTACCAGCGCTTCTGATCGAGCTTGTTACCCGTCAGCTTCACCTTGTCCGCGTTGACGACGATGACGAAGTCACCGTTGTCGGCGTGGGGGGCGAAATCCGGGCGGTGCTTACCACGAAGCACGCTGGCAACTCGAGACGCGAGGCGCCCGAGGGGGATGTCGGATGCGTCCAGGACGAACCAGGACCGGTCGGTATCGGTGGTAGAAGCGCTGTCGGTGCGCATGGCTGCCTCGTAAAGAAATCCTCGGCGGAATGGAGTCCGGCCTCGAGGGGGCGCGTCTAGTAGCCGGCTGACGAAGGAGAGTCAAGCCGAGCGCAAGGTCAAAATTGAATGAAGGGGGCCGGGGCCTCGTCCATGGGGCTGTACCACGGAGCGCCTCGCTCCGGGCAACACACCGGAAAAACGCCATGAAAACCGCCCTCTTCCTGTCCCTCTTCGGCCTCTTCGGCAACACCCTCGGCCCGACCACCCCGGTCCGGCAGATGGCGATCGCCCGGCCGGCGACGCAGGTGGTCTCGGCCGCGTCCCCGACCCCGGTGACCGCCACTCGGGTCGCGGTCCCCAGCGGAACCCGGCTCGAGACCCCCCGGGTCACGGTGCGGCCCGGCGTCACCCGCGTCGCCATCCCGGCGGGCACCACCGCCACCACCCAGCCGGCGACGCCCAGCGGGACCGGCAGCCTGACCTGCCAGGTCAGCGAGAACGGCGCCGCCGCCGAGGCCACCTACCGGGTCCTCGACGGGAGCCGGGTCGTGGCCAGCGGCCGGTGCCTGGACCCGGCCACCCGGCTCCCCGCCGGGGACTACACCGCCGAGGTCCGCCTCTCGGGCACCGTCTACCCGGTGGTCCAGACCCAGCGGGTCAGCGTCCGCGACGGCCGCGTGGCCGCCCTGGCCGCCCGCTTCCAGACCGCGCGGCTCACCGTCACCGCCCTCCACGACGGTCAGAGGATCCCCGGGCGCGCCACCCTGAAGAAGGACGGGCGCGTGGTCGGCACCCTGGGCAGCGGCGTCTACGCCACCGTGGAGGCCGGCACCTACGAGCTCGTCGTGACCCCCGAGCCCGGTTACGAGGGGGTCTACGGGACGCGAACCTTCGAGCTCAGCCTCAGCGCGGGCCAGGTCCGAGCGGTGAACGTGTCGCTCTGACCTCGGGCCGATACCGCCCTCTCGCGCGGCCGCTCCGGTTCTCCGGGGCGGCCGCGCGCACGTCCGGGCCCCGGCCCCGCGCGGGGTCAGAAACAAACCTGGCCGGGCGGCCAGGGAGCGTTAGCATCACCGGGTGGAGAGCGAGCCCCAGGCGCCCCCTCCCCCGCCCGAGCGCGGGGAAGCGAGCGGAGCGATCGTCCTGGCACCCGGCGTGTCGGCCGCAGAGCGCTCGCAGCCCTATCGGCCGGGGCCCTTCATGCGCTGGCTCTACCGGCGCTTCTTCCGCCACATCGAGGTCGACGAGTCCTGGAGCGACGAGGTCCGCCAGGCCGCCCAGAAGGGCGTCGTGGTCTACGTCGCGCGCTCCATCTCGTTCCTGGACTTTCTCTGCCTCGACTTCCTGGTGAAGCGCTTCGCGCTCCCGCTGGTCCGCTTCGTCAACGATCTGGGGCTCTGGATCCTGGAACCCTTCGGCCGGGGCGAGCGGCGGCTCCGCTTCCGGCGGCAGATCCCCGAGGAAGAGGGGCTGGCCAGCGTGGTCCGGGACGGCTTCAGCGCCCTCCTCTTCTTGCGGAAGCCGCCAAAGCTCGGATCCACCGCCCGGCGCGGTCGCGAGACCGAGGCCGACCTCATCCGGACCCTGGTGGAGACCCAGCGGAAGCTCGACGTCCCCATCCTCCTGGTCCCGCAGACCTTCGTCTGGAACATGCGGCCCCCGCAGCAGAAGCGGGGCCTGGTGGACCTCTTCTTCGGGCCGGTCGAGTGGCCGGGGAAGATCCGGGTCTTCTTCCAGTTCCTGTTCAACTACCGGAACGCCCGGCTCCGCTCGGGAACCGCCTTCGATCTGCGCGCCTTCATCGAAGACCACCAGGACCTCACCGATGGCGAGATCGCCGACAAGGTCCGCTACGCGCTGCTCCGGCGCATCGAGCGCGAGCGGAAGCTGGTCCAGGGGCCGGTGAAGAAGACCACCGGGCGCATCCAGGAAGAGCTACTGCGGAGCCCGCGCGTCCGGCGGCAGATCCTGGCCAACGCCAAGCAGACCGACCGCCCGGTCGCCAAGGTGGAGAAGGAAGCCCGGACCGCCCTGGAGAAGCTGGCCGCGAACCAGCAGCCCTGGGCCGTGCTCTTCTTCCTCAAGGTCCTCACCTGGGTCTTCCGGCGGATCTACGACGGCCTGGTGGTGGACCAGGAGGGCGTGGAGCGGGTCCGGGAGGCCGCGCGGCGGGGGACGCTGATCTACCTGCCCAGCCACAAGAGCCACGTGGACTACCTGGTGCTCAGCTACCTGCTGCAGCGGCAGGCGCTCCAGCCCCCGTTGATCGCCGCCGGCGACAACCTCAACTTCTTCCCCATCGGCTTCCTGCTGCGACGGGGCGGCGCCTTCTTCATCAAGCGCTCGTTCAAGGGCAAGAGGCTCTACCCCGCGCTGGTCGACGCCTACATCCGCAAGCTGCTCGTCGAGGGCTTCCCCATCGAGTTCTTCCTGGAGGGCGGCCGCTCCCGGACCGGCAAGCTCCTCTCGCCGAAATTCGGGCTGCTCTCGATGGTGGTCGACGCGGCGATGAAGGCGCGGCTGACCAACGTCTCCTTCGTCCCGGTGAGCATCGGCTACGAGCGCATCGTGGAGGAGCGCTCCTACGTGCACGAGCTGGGTGGCGGCGAGAAGCAGAAGGAGAGCCTCGGCGGGCTCCTGGAGACGCCGAAGCTGCTCCGGTCGAAGTACGGGCGGCTCTACGTGCAGTTCGGAGAGATCCTCGAGCTGAGCGAGATGCTCGGGGACCGGGACGTGGACGGGCTCTCGCCGGCCGAGCGGCGGCGGATGGTCCAGGAGATCGCCCACGAGACCCTGCGGCGCATCGAGCAGGTCACCGTGGTGACGCCGGCGGCGATGGTGGCCACCGCGCTCCTGGTGCATCGACGGCGGGGGATCCGCATGGGCGAGCTCCGGAGCCGCATCGAGATGCTCTTCGCGTCGCTGCGCGCCAAGGACGCCCGGGTCGCCGACCCGCTCACCGACGCCGAGGGCGCGCTACGGCAGGACACCCTGGACGAGACCCTCGCGCTCTTCGTGGACGCGGGGCTCGTCGAAGAGCACGAGACCGGCGGCGAGACCATCTACCGGGTGCCCGGCCGGCGTCGCATGGCGCTCGAGTACTACAAGAACAACGTGCTGCACTTCTTTGTGCCCGCGGCGCTGGTGGCCAACGCCATCCAAGTGGGCGAGGAACCGGTGGCCGTGCCGACCTTGGTCGAGCGGGTGGGCGAGCTGATGGCGCTCTTCGAGCACGAGCTCAACGTGACCGAGGATCCCGCCGAGCTGGTGGAGGCGGCCCTCGCGGACATGGAGCGGTCGGGAGAGATCGAGCGGCGGGCGGACGGGGTGCGCGCCGGCGACGCGGCCGCGGGCAAGAACGTCGAGGTCTACGGGGACATGCTGCGGAGCTACTTCGAGGCCTACCTCCTTGCGGCCCGCGCGGTGAGCACCCTGCCGCCCAAGGGCGGCGAGGTCGACGGCATGCAGCGCAAGGAGTGGCTCAAGAAGACCCTCGAGCTCGGTCAGCGCATGTACCTCGCCGGCGAGCTGGAGCATCGCGAGAGCATCTCCAAGCCCAAGCTGGAGACGGCCATCCGCGCCCTGAAAGAGCGGGGCCTCCTCACCTACGGCCCCATGGACACGCTGCTCCGCGGCGAAGACGCCAGCGCCGACGACTTCGAGCGCCTCCAGCGCCAACTCCGCGCCTACCTCGGCTGACCCCCCAGCGTCCCTACCCCGCGCGATAGGCCCGGCACACCGTGCGCAGCGCGCACGGCCGACACTTGGCGTCATCGCGGCGGCTGGGGCACTCCCGGCTGATCCCGTGATGGCACAGCGCGAAGTCGTAGCGCACCGGGTCCGACGCGTCGTAGCGCCGTAGCGCCGCGGTGATCTCCTCGGCGGTGCGCCAGCTGGCGTCGTTGCGCTCGGTGAGCCCCAGGTTGCGTCCGATGCGATGGATGTGCGTGTCCACCGGGATCACCAGCTCGCTCGCGGGGAGGTCCCACTGGCCGAGGTCCACACCGTCGGCCGGGCGCACCATCCACCGCACGTAGAGCAGGAGGCGCTTGCACGCGCTCCCGGCGCGCGGGTCGGGCAAGAGGTGCCGCAGCGACCGGTCGGGCTCCGGCCCGCGGAGGGCGTCGGCGAAGCGCGCGAGCCCTTCGCGGAAGTCCCCGGCCTCCGTGACCCGCGTGCCCAAGAGGGCGCCCAGGCTCCCGTGTTCGTCGCGGAGCTCACCGGCGTTGGCGAGCATCGTGGCGACGTGCTCCCCACGCCACACCCGGTGGACGAAGCCGTCCAAATCGCGATGGAGCCGCGCGCGGGCCCGCGGCGGTCGGATGCTCTCGGCGGGGTGCTCGCCGAGCACGTCCAGCACGCGCCCGATGCTCCGGCGCACGGCGACGACGTTGCCGAAGGCGAGGCTGGCGGCCAGGAGCCCGACGACCTCGACGTCCCCGGGCTCGCCGAAGCGATGGACGAAGCCCACCGGGTCGGCCTCGCGACGAGCGACGCCGTCGGTGCTCTCGACGAGTTGCTCCAGGCGGCGCTTCAGCGCGCGGCTCGGTCGCGGGGCCATCGACAACAGCCATAGCGTCCGTAGGGCGCGGGCGCACCCGGGGCGAAAGGAGCGTCCCCGATGTGCAAGTATGCGCGCCCCCTCTCCAAGTCCTCGGCGGCAGTCTTCGGGCCCCGGGGTGGGGCCGGCGTGCTAGAAGGCGGCGTGTTTCGTTGGGTTTCGGTGTTCGCGTTCTCGGTGCTGGCGGCGACTGCGGTCGCGCCGAAGGCGGGGGCGCAGTCGGTGACCAAGGGGCCCTGGGTGCTGGAGCTGGGGGAGGACTCGGCGCTCTTGCGGGTGGAGACCGACCGGCCGGCGACGGTGTCGGTGAGCCTGAGCGCGGTGGGGCACGAGGCCGAAGGTGCGCTCTCCTTCGAGGGGCAGACGACGACCCACCCCGACGACGCGGCCATCGGGTCGGTGCGGCTCTCCGGCCTCCGGGGCGACACTCGCTACGAGTACGTGGTCCGGGTCGGCGACGACGAGGAGCGCGGCGAGCTCTGGACCGCGCCCCCACCCGGCGCGCCCTTCACCTTCGTGGTCTACGGCGACAACCGCACCAAGCAGGACATGCACGTGGCCGTGGTCGAGCAGATGCTCGAGGAGACCGACGCCCGGGTGATCCTGCACACCGGGGACTTCGTGGAGATGGGCGGTCGCCCGCGGGACTGGGGCGACTACTTCCGCAACGCCGGCGCCCTGGTGCGCCGCACCGGTCTCTTCCCCTCGCTGGGCAACCACGAGATCTACGGCCCCGGCGGCCTGGCCCGCTACCACCGCTACCTCACCCGCGAGGACACCCGGGAGACCTGGTACCGCGCGGACTACGGCGACCTCACCGTCCTGGCCCTCGACTCCAACGTCGACTGGGAACCGGGCACCGCCCAACACGACTGGTTGACCGCCACCCTCGCGGAGGTGGCCGAGGTCGCCGCCGACCGCTTCGTGGTGGTCATCCTCCATCACGGCCCCTACTCCAGCGGGCGGCACGGCGGCTTCGACGACATGCGCGAGATGGGCGTCCCCGAGCAGCTCCGGGATGCCGGCGTGGACGTCATCTTCAGCGGCCACGACCACGACTACGAGCGCGGCGACGTGGACGGCCTGAAGTACGTGGTCACCGGCGGCGGCGGCGCCCCGCTCTACACCGTGAACGAGCGCTCGCCGCACCAGCTCGCCTTCGAGTCGGTGCACCACTTCGTCCGCGGGCGCATCGAGGGCGGCCGCTTCCACACCCGGGTCGTGCGCATCGACGGCACCGTCCTCGAGGAGTGCAGCTTCGCCAAGGGGGAACCCTGGCAGTGCGAGGGCGGCTCGCCGGCGGGGCCGGTCGAGCCGGGGATCTCCCGCCAAGAGGACTTCTTCCAGAACTACGGCAAGCGCTATGGCTTCTACGTGGTGCTGGTCCCGGTGGTGATCGGCGCTTTCCTCTACGCCTGGCGCCGGCGGCGGAAGCAGAAGCGGGCTGCCAAGACCGACGAGAAGTCGTAGGCTGCGCGACCTGATGAGCGAACGCGACCTCGACGGACGATGCGGGACCTGCGGCTTCTACATGAAGCTGCGGACCGACGAGGCCGGCGTCGGCTGGGGCGATTGCCGCCTCGGCTGCTGGCCCTCCCCGCTCCGCGACACGGCGACCTGCTCGTCCTACAAGCGCATCGGCGAATCCTTCGACGGCGCGCTGAAGCGGAAGAAGGCGGCGGGGACCCCGCGTCGTTATCGCGACGAGGACCACGAGGCGCCGCCGCCCCGCAAGGCCATTCCACAGGAGCTCGGGATCGACATGGACCAGGACGAATTTCGAGAGGTGCTCCGCGAGGTGCTCCTCGACGAGCTGGGTATCCGCGACGTTGCCATCGGGGACCGCTGGCACGGCGGCGAGCTGGTGATGAAGCCCGGCCGCGACGGCACCCAGGACAAGAGCATCCCCTTGGACATCTTCTTCAAGAAGATCGTCCAGGTCCGCGACAAGCTCCGGGTGCTCGAGCAGAAGGTGAACGGCCACAAGGGCCTCTCCAACGAGGAGAAGGTCCAGATGCAGCAGTACATCACCGCTTGCTACGGCTCGCTCACCACCTTCAACGTCCTCTTCAAGGAGAAGAAGGACCATTTCGTCGGCCAGAAGAGCTGAGCTCCTCGCGCTCGCGCTCCTGGTGAGCGCCTGCGGCGGCAGCGACCTCGACGCCGCGGTCGGCACCGGCCGCGCCGCGGGCGCGGTGCGTCCGATCGAGATGACCTTCCGGACCACCACCGGGGAGTGGGTCCACCTCGGGGACCTCCGCGGCAAACCGGTCCTGCTCTTCCTGATGGCCACCTTCGACGGGGTGTCCCAGGCCGCCCTGCGGCCCGTCTCGCGCTTCGTGCGGCATCGCGGCGAGGAGCTCCACGTCCTGGGGGTCGCGGTCCAACCGAACCCCCACGAGCTCCTGGCGGCCTACGTGAACGCCCTGGAGCCGCCCTTCCCCTTCGTCTACGAAGCCAACCAGACCATCGGCGAAGGGACGAGCCCGCTGGGCGACCTCCCGGGCATCCCCATGTTCGTGATGATCGACGCCCACGGGCAGATCAGCGGTCAGCACCAGGGCTTCCCCAACACCGATACGCTGCCGATTCTCCTCGACGACGCCATCGACCGCGGCGGGATCCGGGAGACCCCCGGTCCCACGCCACTCATCGGCCAGGACTGAGCCGCGCGCAATGATGGACGCTGCGAGGACTGAGCTCTCGCCGCGAATCTCGCGAAGACCCGGCGCGGCAGCCGCCCGCCGGGTCTTCGCCGTCCGTCACTCCACCACGAGGGCGCCGTCGAACATGTCCATCCCGCAAGTGAAGCGGAGCTCGCCCGCCTCGCTGGGCGTGAGGGTCACGGCGACCTCCTCGTTCAGCGGGAGCTCCCGGCGGATGTCCTCCGAGGGGATGACCAGCTCGTGGCCGCAGCCGGCCTCGGTGATGCGCTGGAAGACCAGCGTGATGGGCTCGCCGGCCTGGGTGGTGACCCGGGAGGGCTCGTACCCGTCGGCGCCGACTTCGATGGCCACGCGGCGCCCTTCGGCGACGGGGCCGCTGGGAGCGGCCTCCTCTTCGCCACCGCAGGCGACGAGGGGCAGAGCGAGGGCGAGGGTCAGGATCAGGGAACGCATGGAGGACCTTTCGGGTACGGGAGACAGAGAGTCAACGGGGGAGTGATCGACGCGGTGGGTCGACGCGACGCTGGGTCGACGCGGCGGTGGGTCGACGCGGCGGTGGGTCATCCCTGGAGTGCGCGCTCGGCGCGCCAGCTCCAGAGCAGGGGCACGACGAAGAGGGTGAGCAGCTCGAAGAGCATCCCACCGAAGATGGGCAGCGCCATGGGGAGCATCACGTCGGCCCCGGTGCCCTGGGCGGTGAGCACCGGCAGGAGCGCCAGGAGCGTGGTGGCGGTGGTCATCAGGCAGGGCCGGATCCGGCGGCGCCCGGCCTCGAGGACCCGGGCGCGCACCTCGGCGGTGGTGTCCGGCGGGGCTTCGCGGAAGCGCTGTTGCAGATAGGTGGCCATGACCACCCCATCGTCGACGGCGATGCCGGCCAGGGCGATGAAGCCCACCCACACCGCGGCGGTCAACGGGATCGGACCCAGCGAGAGGACCGCCCCGAGATCGGTGGCGGCGAGGCCCGGGAAGACCCCCCAGAGCCAGAGCAGCACGAACCCGCCCGCGCCCGCCACGAGGACCCCGGCGCCGATGGCCGCGGCCACGAAGAGCGAGCGGAACTGCAAGTAGAGCAGCATGAGGATCAGCAGGAGGGCCACCGGGACCAGGACCCGCAGCGAGGCGTTGGCCCGCTCCTGGTTCCGATAGGTTCCGTCGAAGCGCCAGCGGACCCCTTCGGGCACGGCCAGCTCGCCGCTGCGCACCATGCGCCGCAGGTGGCGTTCGGCGGCGCGCACGGCGTCCACGTCGCTCACGCCGCGCCGCGGGTCGAAGAGCACGAAGCTGGTGGGGAAGGTGTCTTCGGCGCGGATCATCTGCGGGCCGCGGACGTAGCGGAGCTGGGCCACCTCACCGAGGGGGACCGGCGGGGAGCCCACCGTCAGACCCAGGAGGGCGTCGGGCTCGTGGCGCTCCTCGCGGGGGTAGCGGACCACCACCTGGCGCCGGGCGCGCCCCTCGATGGCGAAGCCGACCTGCCGACCGCCGACGGCGGTGGCGAAGGTGCTCTGGACCTGATCCACCGTGAGGCCCCGGGCCGCCAGCGCGTCGCGGTCCAGCACCAGCTCCAGGTAGGGCTTGCCCATGGTGCGCTCCGCCTGGACCGACTCGGCTCGGATGGCGTCCACCGCACGGAGCGCCTCTTCGAGGGCCACCCCGAAGGTCTCCAGGGTCTCCTGGTCGGGCCCCTGGACCTTGAGTCCCACCCGCCCCCGCATGCCCGTCTGGTTCATCACGATGCGGGTGGCGATGGGCTGCAGCACCGGCGCGTCGGTGAGGCCGGGGAGGTCCGCCGCCCGGGCGATGGCGTCCCAGATGTCGTCGGGCGAGCGGACCTCGTCCCGCCATTGGCGCCGCAGCTCCCCGTCGGGGCCCGGGGCGTACTCGGGCCGGTAGAAGACCATGGTCTCGAACATGCTGATCGGGGCGGGATCGAGCGCGGTCTCCGCCCGGCCGAGCTTGCCCACCACCTGGGCCACCTCGGGCACCTCGGCGATGGCGGCGTCCATGCGCTGCAGGAGCTCCAGCGCTTCCCCGAAGGAGGCGTGGGGCATGGTGGTGGGCATGTAGAGGAAGGCGCCCTCGTCGAAGGGCGGCACGTCGGCGGGGCGAAGGCCGGGGAAGACCGCGTTCAGCCCGGGGCTCTGGCCGGCGGGGACGCCCACCCACCCCAGGACGCCCAGGGCGATCACCGCGCCGGGGACCAGCGCGAAGGCGGCCTTGTGCGCCAGGAAGCTGGCGAGGAGTCGCGGGTAGACCCGCCGGAAGAGCTCGGCGCCCCCGACGAAGGCGATGACCGCCAGGACCACGAAGAGCACCTGGCCGAGCGGCGAGCCCGCGGGTCCCAGGGGCGCCCAGGCCAACGCCAGGGCCACGCCGGCTCCCAGCGCCACGAGGGCGAGCAGCCCGCGGGACAGCGGGCTGGGCCGCGCCGGCGAGGGCCGACGCTGGAGCGCGTGGGCCAGCGGCGGGACGACCACGAAGGCCACCACGAAGGCCCCGATCATGGCCAAGGTCTTGGTCCAGGCGAGCGGGCGGAAGAGCTTCCCCGCCGCGCCCTCGAGCGCGAAGACGGGCAGGAAGGCGATCACCGTGGTCAGCACCGAGACCAGCACCGCGGGGGCCACCTCCGCCGCCGCGGCCACCAGGGCTTCGGCGCGCCCCTCGGGTCCCGCGCGGCGCAGGGCGGCGGCGATGTTCTCGGTGAAGACGATGCCCACGTCGACCATGGTCCCGATGGCGATGGCCACCCCGGCGAGGGCCATGACGTTCGCCTGCACGGCGAAGAGCTTCATGCCCACGAACGCGAAGAGGACGCCGAGGGGCGGCAGCAGCGCGACCAGGAGACCGCTGCGGAGGGAGCGGAGCATCAGCAGCACCACCACCAGGGTCACCAGGAGCTGCTGGCCGAGGGCACCGGTGAGGGTGGACTGGACCCCGGCGATGAGCGCGGAGCGATCGTAGAAGGAGACCAGCTCCACCTGGGCCACGCGACCGTCGTCCAGCGTGCGCCGCGGCAGGCCGGGGGCCAGGTCGGCGATGGCCTGGCGGACCCGGGCCAAGACGGCGCTGGGATCCTCGCCGAAGCGCACGGTGACCACGCCCCCGACGACCTCCGCGCCGCCGTCGTCCAGGGCGCCGCGACGGGTGGCCGGGCCGAGCCCCACCCGGGCGATGTCGCCCAGGCGGATGGGGGTCCCGTCGCGCACCGTGACCACCGCGCTCTCCAGGTCTCGGGGATCCCGGAGGCGGCCCCGGCCGCGCACCACGTACTCGACGCCGTTGAGCTCCAGGGTCCGCGCGCCGACGTCGGCGTTGGCGCCGCGGGCGGCGGCGGCCACCTGCTCCAGGCGGAGCCCCAGCGAGCGGAGCTGCTCGGGGTCCACTTCGATCTGGTACTCGACGACGTGGCCGCCGATGGAGGCCACCTCGCTCACCCCGGGCACGGCCTGGAGCGCCGGCCGCACGGTGAAGTCCTGGAGCGTGCGCAGCTCGTGCAGATCGAAGCCGCCCACCGTCTCGCCCTCGGCGCGGCCCTCGAGGGTGTACCAGAAGACCTGCCCGAGCGAAGTCGCGTCGGGACCGAGGGTCGGCGCGACGCCCTGGGGCAGGAGGTCCGGCGGCAGCGAGGAGAGCTTCTCCAGGAGCCGGGTGCGCGAGTCGTAGAACTCGATGCCGTCTTCGAAGACCACGTAGAGGCTGGCGAAGCCGAAGGCCGAGGTGCTGCGCACCGTACGCACCCCCTGCAGCCCCAGGAGCGCGGTGGTCAGCGGGTAGGTGACCTGGTCCTCCACGTCCCGTGGCGCCTGGCCGGGCCAGTCGACGAAGACCACCTGCTGGTTGTCGCCGAGGTCCGGCAGCGCGTCGACGGCCACCGGGTCGCGGGGGAGCCCCAGGCCCTCCAGGGCGCCCAGGTCCAGCGGGGCGACCACCAGGCCGCCGCCGAGCAGGAGCACCACCGCCGCCAGCACCACGACCTTGGCCTCGAGCAGGAAAGCGATGGCCCGGGACCACGCGCTGCGGCGCTCGGGGGACTCGCGGCGCTCGGGGCTCGCGAGGGGATCGGGAGACTCGGGGCTCACTGGCCCTCCCCGGTTCCCGCCAGGTAGCTCGCCGGCGGCACCCGCGCTTCGAAGGTGCCGCAGGTCAGCATCTCCTGGCCGCGGTAGGCGTTGGTGATGGCCTCCCCGGTCTGGATCCATCGGGCCGCCTCGCCCGGCCCGAGGGCCATGGGGCACTCGGCGATGCGCACGGTCTGGTCGGTGGGGTTGCCGAAGGCGCGCAGCAGGCCCTCGACGGCGGCCTCCACCCGCGGGAGCCCCTGACGCACCCCCGCGAGCCCGTCGCCGGTCCCCAGCGCGGCCACCGCTTCGTCGAGCGCCAGCCCGCGCCAGGTGTCCGCGACCGCGTCGTCTTCGCCGTCGACGCGCACCGCGGCCACCGCCTCGGTGAGCGCGTCCACCGAGCGCTCGGTGGCGGTCGGGTCGTCGGCGGCCAGGTGCGCGCCCAGGTGGATCGTCTCGGTGACCACCGCGCCCAGCGCGTCACGTAGCGCCGGGCTCACCTGCAGCCGCGTGGTGTCGTCGCCCGAAGCCATCATGCCCTGGCCGCCCCGGAGTTGGAGCTCGGCGTCGAGGGCGAAGGCGCCGTGGGTCACCACGTGCTCGCCCGCCTGCAACCCAGCGAGAACGGGGAAGCGCTCGCCGATCCGCGGCCCCAGGGAGACCGAGCGCGCTTCGTAGGTGGGCTGGCCCGGCTCGGAGGCTTCCACGTAGACCACCGCGCGGCGGCCGGTGAAGAGCGGCGCGCTGGCGGGGATCATCAACGTGGGCCCCGCTTCGTCGGTCGTGGGCGTCACCGCGAGGGCGGCCTCGGCGACCATGCCGGGGCGCAGGGTCCCCTCGTCGTTGGGGACCTCCACCCGCACGTGGGTGGCGCCGGTGGCCGGATCGACCACCGGGTCCACGAAGGTGACCTCGCCGGAGACGGTCTCGCCGGGGAGCGCCTCGAAGCGCAACGCCACCGACGCCCCCGGGGTGAGCAGCGGCAGGTCGCGCTCGTAGGCGTCGAGCTCGACCCACACCGCGCCCAGGTCGGCCACCCGGAAGAGCGGGGTCCCCGCCTGCACGTACTCGCCCTCGCTGACCAGGCGCTCGAGCACCGTGCCCGAGAAGGGGCTGCGGATGGGCACCGCGCGGGTGGGCGCGTCGGCTCGCTCCAGGGCGGTCAGCTCGGCGCCCTCGATGCCCAGGAGGCGCAGCCGGTCCCGCGCCGCGTCCCGGGCCGCCTCGGCGGCCGCGCGGACCACCGGCGACGCCGCGCTCAGCCGCTCGAGCTGCCGGGCCGCGGAGAGCAGATCCTGGTGGGCCGCGTAGACCTCCGGGCTGTAGACCGTGGCCAGCACGCGGTTGCGCCCGACCCGGGTGCCGGTGGTGCGGACCCGCAGCCGGTCGATGCGCCCGTCGATCCAGCTGGTGACCGTGCGCTGGCGAGACTCGTCTGGCCGCACCCGACCGGCCAGGCGCCGCGCGCCGACTGCGCCCTCCACCGCGGTCACCGGCGTGGTGCGAATGCGGGCCAGCGCCGCCGCCCGCGGCGAGAGCCGAACGGTCATCGGACCGGTCTCCTCGGCTTGGGCGACGGGCACCAGATCCATCGCGCAGATAGGGCAGATCCCCGGCTCGTCGGCGCGGATCTGCGGGTGCATCGCGCAGGTGTAGACCGTGTCCTCGTGGGCGTGCTCGGCGGGCGGCGTCGCGTTGCTGAGGCGGCCCAGGGCGAAGGCCCCGGCGACCACGACGAGGCCCGCGACGGCGAGGAGGAAGGCCCCCGCGCGCCGACGGCGGGGCGCGACGGCGCGGGCCGTCGGCGTCCCCGGCACGGACGCGGGCGGGGGGCTCGGTGCGACCTCGGGCGACCGCGCGGCTTCGGGCGACGGCGCGGCTTCGGCGGACGGTCGCCGTTCCGGCGCCGCCTCGGGCGGGGCGTCCGGGGAACCGGGAGGCACGGATTCACGCTCGCTCATCGGACGCTCCCGTCGGCCGGCGCGCCAACCGAGGTCCCGGGACCCGCCGGCTCCGGGGTCGCGGGTTCTCCCCTCGCCTCGGTCGCCGCCACCGGTCGGCCCACGGCGCGCTCCAGGCGCGCCCACGCGATGGCGTGTTCGGCCAGCGCGTCGACGTGGGCCAAGCGGACCTCGAGGAGCTCCCGCAGCGCCCAGAGGGTCAGGGTCACGTCGCCTTCGGTGGCCAGGCGCCCGGTGGCCGACTCGTAGGCGGCGGCTGCCTGGGGCTCGAGGCTGGTCTCGTGGAGGCGCGCGCGACGCCCGGAGTTGGTCACGTCGGCCAGCGCGGCCAGCACCTCCAGCCGCGCCGAACGCTCGGCCTGCGCTCCGCTGTGCTCGGCCGCCTCGGCCTCGGCCTCGGCGGCCTCCCCCGCGGCCCGCTCGGCCCCCACGTCGAGGGGTAGCGCCACCATCACGCCCAGCGCCAAGGCGTCCTCGCCGTCGTTCTGCGCGCCGGGCACCACCGAGGGTCCCACCTCGGACCACTCCAGTTGAAAGCTGGCCGTGGGTCGCCGCCGAGCCGCGCTGGCCGCAGCCTCCTCCCGGAACGCGATGGCCCGGGCGAGCTCCTGGGCCACCTCGGGGCGCCGAGCCGCGGCGGCCTGCAGCGCCGCCACGTCCTCGGCGGGCCGGAGGATCTCCGGCGGCAGGTCGCCGACGCTCACCGTGTCCAGCTCGACCACCAGCGCCAGCCGCGCGCGGAAGTGGCCCTCGTGCGTGCGACTCGCCTCGGCCGCGTCGAGGAGCCGGGTGCGGCGGAGCTCGACCTGCTGCAGCGACGCCAGCGTGGCGCCGCCGGTGGCGACGCGCGCCCGGAGCACCTCGGCGGCGGTCTGCAGCAGCTCGCCCTGGAGCGCGAGGATCCGGCCCCGCTCCCGGGCTGCCCAGAGCTGCCAGTAGGCGCTGGCCACCTCGGCGCGCACGGTCAGCGCGGTCGCCGCGAACCGGTGGGAGGCGGCGAGCACCTCCGCCTCCGCGCTGCGGGTGCGCGCGCTCAGCTCGGCGAAGCGCGGGAGCGGCCAGGCGAAGCTGACGCGCTGCCGGAGCGGGCCCGCGCGGGTGTGCAGCGGCCGCGCGAGGTAGGCGTACCCCAGGGTCGGCCGGGGCCAGCGGCGCTGGGTGCGCACCCGGGCGTGGGCCGCCTCCCAGCGAGCCAAGGCCGCGCGCGCGGCCGGGCTCGACCGCAGCGCGCGCTCCACGTAGCCGTCGGCGGTGGTGGGCGCAGCCGGGTCGCTCGACGGAGCCAGCTCGGCGCGGGCGTCGGGCAGCGTGTAGGCGCCGGAGCGGTGGGATTCGGGGGCGGACGCGCCGCAGGCCAAGAGCAGGCCAGCGAGCGCCGCGAGACGGAAGGACATCGGAGCTCTCGTGAGGGTGGGAGGACGAACGGCGCGCAGGGCGCGTTCCTCGTCGCGCCGTAGGGCGGACGAGCCTCCGGCTCAGAGGAGCAAGCGGACGGTGTCGGTCGGTCGCCAGAGCGGCGGCGGAGCGCGGGCCCGAGCGTCGGCGGTCAGCGCGAGCCGCGGCGGCTCGACGACGACGGCCGCGGCGCCCCCGAGGGCCACCATCGCCACCGGCACCTCCAGGGCGACGCTGGTCTGGGAGACGTCCTCGCCGTCGGCGAGCTGCAGGGTCTTGCAGCAATCGCCGCCCTCGCGGGTCAAGCGGTCCACGCCGGCGAGCGCGCAGCAGCCCCGACGCTCGGCGCGGGGCTGGCTGACCATGGCGCAGCGCTCCACCTGCCGAGCGAACGCCACGCCACCCAGCACCGTGGCCGAGGCCATCAGCGCGAGCACCAGCAGCTGGACGCGGCGGATCGAGCTCACCCGCCCACGGTGGGGGAGTCGACGCCGACGGTCAAGCTCGGCGGACCGAGACGGCCACCCCGAAGCTCCCTCTGGGGCTCGCTCGACACGCACCAACACCGCCAGACCGTCCCGGCGTCGGCGCTCTGGGCTCGGCTCACCTAGCGCGCATCCGACCTCGCGACGCTCAGACCTGGCGCTGCGCCTTGGCGTGGATGTCCGGGGTCGAGCGCAAGATCAGGGCCCATGGGCGCTTGCGCTGCGCCGGGTGCAGGCGGAGCCAGAGCGCATCGGGGAGGTAGCTGGTGGCGTCGCAGAACTCGCAGCGGAGCAGCCGCGGGACCGTGGCGTCCACCTTGGCGGGCGCGCCGCAGCCGAGGCAGGAGAAGAGCACGGTGGTGTCCGTCTCCGGCTCGGAGAGGTCGCCGCAGAGCGCGGTCTCCCCGACGATTGCCACGCATTGAGCGTGCGTGCGCGAGCGCTCTTGCCGCGTGGGGACCCGGATGGGCACGGCGTGCCCGCAGGCCGGACAGAAGGCGTCCACGGCGGGGCCCTCTTCCATGGCCTCCCGGGCGAGATGGTCCGCGTCGAGGCGGTGGCCGCATTCGCCGCAGCCGATGGGCTGGGCGTCCACCTCGAGCAGCAGTCCCCGCCACTTGCGGTAGAGCTTCCCGCCGCGCGGTCCGAAGGCGAGGAAGTAGTCCATGGCCAAGCAGAGTTGGCTGTTCACCAACACCTTGTGCTCCATGCACCCCTCGCCCTTCTGGTACCGGAGGATGGTCTTCCACCCCAGGTCGCCATGGAGCTTCACCACCGCCTGGCAGGCCCCGCAGAGCACCTGGTCGACCATCCCGTTCACCGGGATGGGCGACGCGCACTCGGGACAGTCCAGCGTCACTCGGATCCGGGCGGTCAGATAGGACGCGTCGGCCAGCATCTCGCGCATGCGCCATTCAACCGCGTCCCCCCACCCCCCGACAACCTCCGCACGAAAAGACGACAATGACGACGATCGTCCCCGGGACGATCGTCGTCATCGTCGTCTTTTCTAGTCAGGGACGATCGTCGTCATTGTCGTCATTTGCGCCGTCCGACGACCGCCCACTCCACTCCGCGCGCTGTCCGCCGCGGTCAGTCCTCGCGCACCGGCACCGTGTAGTTCAACGCCAGCCGCCCGCCGTCGGCGTAGATGGTCTGCCCGGTCACGTAGGCGGAGTCCGCCGTGGCCAGGAACACCGCCACCCGCGCGATCTCCTCCGGCTCGCCAAGACGCCCCATCGGCGTGCGGCTCATCAGCGCGTTCCACTTCGCCGGGTCGTCGTTGACCTGCCGCACCATCTCGGTGCCGATGGACCCCGGCCCGATGGCGTTCACGCGGATGCCGTAGGGCGCGAGCGCCAACGCCTCCACCTTGGTGAGCTGGTTGAGCCCGCCCTTGGCCACCACGTAGGGCGCGATGGCCGGGATGGCCAAGATGGCGTTCACCGAGGACATGTTGATGATCGCCCCACCGTCGCCCTGGGCCTTCATCTGCCGCGCCGCCGCCTGCCCCAGGAGGAACGCCCCCCGCAGGTTCACCCGCAGCGTCCGGTCGAAGTCCTCCACCGCCAGCTCGAGGAAGTCGGCCGCGACCACGATGGCCGCGTTGGCCACCGCCACGTCCACCCGCCCGAAGTGGTCCACCGCCGCCGCGATCAGCGCGTGGACCTCGGCCTCCTCGCCGACGTCGCAGCGTACGAAGTGCGCCTCGTGCCCCCGCGCACGCAGCCCTTCCGCCGCCGCCGCGCCCTCGGCCTCCAGCACGTCGGCGAGCACCACCTTCGCGCCCTCGGCCGCGAACGCCTCCGCCACCGCCAGCCCGATGCCCCGAGCCGCCCCGCTGATCACCGCCACCTGATTCTGCATCCGCATGCCGCCGTCATAGCGCATCGCGCCCGCGCTCCCTACCCTCCGCGCCCGTCCTTCGGCCCCTCGCTTCAGTCGCGATCCCGCACCCGGTGGTGCAAATTGTTCCCGCGCCCGCTGACGAACCGTGTCCCTCCCCCCTCCCATTTGCCTCGCCCTGACTTGGGCTCTGGTCCTAGTCGCGTGACTCGCCTCGGGCCCAACGACCGCGGACGTTCTTCGCTCGCGGCTCGGAAAGCTGGGAGTGGGTCGTGGAGGGTGGCGGGCCCCCGCTGCAAGAGGACGCTACTTCCGTGCGCTGTCGAGCCACGCGGACGAGGGACAGGCAACGTGAGAGCCGAGGGCGGGCGTTCGGGCTAGGCAGGGAGAGCACGTACGCTTCGGCGGCAAGCTGTGCTGCGTCGCAGCCCCGACGACGACGATCGCCGTGAGGTAAACCCGCCGATCCGGAAGCCGAACCGAACGGGCGCTCCTTCGTTCTCGACAATCGAAGGAGCGCCCGTTCAGTGCTTGCTGGTCAAGTTTGTTGAGGGGGGCGTCGTTGCACGCCCTCGCCGAGCGTTCCCCCCCATTAGGAATCACACCGCTACAGACTGTGGTTGGAATTAGAGTAGGGCGGTTTGTTAGAGTGGTGTGGTTTCGCTCCGCTAAACTATCGCGACCACCATCCCGAGCCATACGCCCTCCCGCTGCTCAGAGCCAGACCCTCGAGCATTGCGTGGTGACCCCGGACGCGCTCCCGCACGACACCACCCGGTCAGAGACGGGGTCCCTCGCGATTGCGTCAGCAGTGATCTCGAGTGCTAGCGAACCGCCATCGCCAAAGGCGCCGTCGACGCGGCCATCGTCGGTGAATCGAACCAGGTGACGCTTGGGCCATGAGGAGTCGGGCTGTTCCACAAGGACGACCAGACGCCCCATGCGATCCACTACCGCATCCCGGATTTTCCATCCCTCCGACCCGAACGTCACGTAGCCGGCGGACCCGAACGTGGGATCGAGAGCGCCTCCGGGCCCCAGCCGGACCACCCCATCATGAACGTCGGCCGCGCCAGCTACGTAGCGGACCACCACGTACGTCGACCCATCCTCGAGCGCCGCCACAGGGCGAGTCCAAACGAGGCTCCCGACGGGGATGAAGGAGACCGCGGCTTCGCCATTGGTGCCCCATGCCGCGACCGCCCCGCCTGATTCGTCGAAGAGGCCGGCAATCTCCACCGAGGACCGGGTGGTGTCCCCCGTCGTTCCGAGCAGCAGGGCGTGCCCCAGAGCGACAGCTCTGCCAGATCGGGTGAGCGGATCGGGAGCGAAAACCGCTACGGTCGGGCCGGTCGGCTCCACTGCCTGAACCCCACTCCGGCCCGCCACGACGAGTCCCCTGGGAGTGACAACCAGGTCCCCACCCTCTGTGGCGAGCAGGCCGCTAGAGCCGAACGACTCGTCCAAGGTCCCGTCGCCCTGGAAACGGCGCACCATCGATTGGCCGTCGTAGGACGACGTTCGCTCCGTCATCGCGACGTAGACCACGTCCCCATGTTCGACGACATCGTTCACCATTACTTGGTAGGAGGAGGGTCCGAGGGCCAGCCCGCCCATTCCGAATCCACTGTCGGGCAAACCGTTGGGCTGGAGACGGAACACCACTGGCCGCTCATCGATCTCCGGGGTGTCCGGGTCGTCCCAACCCGTGCCAGCGACGATGGTGAAGCCACGGGAATCGACGGTCAGCTTCATATAGCCAAGAGGCCTGGGCAGAAGGACTTCACCGGCCGACCCGAAGGTCGAGTCCACCGAACCGGGAAGACCAGCAACCACGACTTCTACAGACAAGACGACCTCGAGCGAGGGAGAGCCGTCTGACGCTACGTGGATCTCGGCCGGCCACGGGCCGCCGTAGGCCGCTTCGCTCGTCGCCTCGACCACGACATCGACTGAGTCGCGAGTTGACGGGAAGGAGCGAGGGGTGGAGACCACCCCGGGCGGAAGGCCATCGACCCAGATCGAGAGGTCTCCCGAGAGCCTCTCCGCCAGCACGGAGACCGTCACCGCTGACGTGCCGCCCCGGACCACACGAACCGGGGCGTCGGCAACGGACGCTTCCAGAGTCGGCGCAGGTGGGTCGAGGTCTCCGACATCGGGTCCCGAATCGATAGAGCCGGCGTCCAACGTCCCGGGTTCTCCGCCATCGGGGACCTCGGATGGGCCTCCGGTGCTATCTCCGCAAGCGGGGATGAGGACAGTGGTCAGCAGACCTGCAAGGCCGGCAAGGACCGAGGTGGTGCATTTCGCGAGAGTCATGCGGCGCTGTTCGGCCGGTGTGGCCCCGAGTTGCATGCGTTTTTTTCGTTCAGTACTCGAACGACTCCGCCGCAGCGATCCTGAGCGGGGCGCCATGGCCGAGCGGTCATAGGGACATGGGAGCCCACGCCCGTGACCGAGCCCACCGATTCTTCGAGCGAGTTCCTGCTCTACACCGCCCCAGACGATGAGGTGCGCGTCGATGTGCTGCTCCACGAGGAGGCCGTCCCGGCGGCTCTGGTGGCCCGTGGCAAGGGCGACGATCAGCCTGCTAGACCTGATCCGCAGACATCCGTGCATCCATCCTGCAACTCGCTCTGGTAATCAGTGGCCGGACAGGGCCCCCGCCCCGGTGCCGGGCTCCGCCGCGCCGCCTGGCCGGCCCCCAGCTCCTCCTCCCTCTCGACGGCGGGCGTTCGGCGCTATGGTCCGTCGCGTGATGCGACTGGCCAACGAAGCTCCCGTGCCCGCCAAGGGTTCCTTTGCCGACGGCTATGGGCCGGTAGCGCGGCGGTTCGCGCATCAGCTGGCGACGGGGGAGGAGACCGGGGCGTCGCTGAGTGTGTATCACCGCGGGGAGCCGGTGGTGGACCTCTGGGGCGGGCTGGCGGACCGGGAGAGCGAGCGCGACTGGGAGCAGGACACGCGCATCGTGCTCTTCAGCGTGACCAAGGGGTTCGCGGCGATGGCGCTGGCGCTGCTGGTGGACCGCGGGCAGCTCGATCTGGACGCGCCGGTGGCCAGCTACTGGCCGGAGTTCGGGCAAGCGGGGAAGCAGGCCATCACGGTGCGCACGCTCCTGGGGCACCGGGCGGGGCTGGCCTACCTGGACGAGGCCATCACGCTGGACCAGTGCGTCGATCCCTCCTGCCGCGAGGTGGTTCTGCGAGCCATCGAGCGGCAGCGGCCGGCTTGGACCCCCGGGGAGAAGCAGGGCTACCACGCGGTGACCTTCGGGCTCTACGCGCGGGAGCTCTTCGAGCGCATCGCCGGGGAGCCGATGGCGGCTTTTCTGCGTCGCGAGCTCCTCGACCCGCTGGAGTCGGACGTCCACCTGGGCGCGCCCGCCGAGCTCGACCACCGCCACGCGACTCTCTACCCGCCGGCGACGCCGGAGCGGGTGGGCCGCATGGTCGCCGCGGCGCTGCTGGCGCCGGAGTCCACCGAGGGCCGCGCCACCCGCGCGGTGCTGGCGCCGAGCTCCATCGCCCGCAAGGCGCTGGGGGTGGCCAAGATGGGCCGGGCCGGCGTGGGGGCCTACGCCTCGCCGCCGGTGCGACGGGTGAACCTCGCCTGGGCCTCGGCCACCGGGAGCGCCGAGGGCATCGCCCGGGCCTACCTGCCCTTCGCCGCTGGGGGCGAGCACGGCGGCCGCCGCTTCCTGAAGGCCTCGACGCTGGAGCCCATCTACGCGCGGCAGAGCTGGTCCGAGCGGGACCTGGTGCTGCAGAAGCCGGTGGGCTGGTCCCAGGGCTTCCTCAAGGAGGAGCGGCACCTCTTCTGCCCCAACCCCGAGTCCTTCGGGCACGCGGGGGTGGGCGGGCCGCTGGGCTGGGCGGACCCCGTGGACCAGATCACCTTCGGCTACGCGCTGAACGCCAGCGACTGGCGGGTGCGTTCGCCGCGGGCGCTGGCGCTCTGCCGGGCGCTCTACGACTCCCCGGCGCTCCTCGACCGCTCGCCCGCGTCCCGGCCGCTGAACCGCTGAGCCGCTGAGGCGCCGGGTGAGGCCGCCGAGGCGCTGGGCGAGCCTGGGCGCCGCACGAGGCGCTCAGGCGTCCACTTCGCGCCACAGCTCGCCGAGGGCGTCCTTGGCGCGCTCGCGGACCAGGGCCGACACCGCGGCCGCATCGTCGAGCTCCACCGCCTCGGCGGCCAGCGCCTGGGCCTCGCCGAGGTCGATGCGCCGCACCACCTCCAGCACCAGCGGCAGCGAGCCCACCGGCACCGAGAGGGCGCGGTAGCCGAGGCCGAGCACCAAGGGCAGCGCCAAGGGGTCGGCGGCCATGTCGCCGCACATCGCCAAGGGGGTGCCCGCCGCGCCTTCGGCGATGCGCTGCAGCAGCTCCAGGATCGCCGGGTCGAAGGGCGTGGCCACGTCGGCCACCTCGGGGTCGGTGCGGTCGGCGGCCAGGGTGTACTGCACCAGGTCGTTGGTGCCCACGCTGAGGAAGTCGCTCTCGGCGGCCAGCCGGTGCACGCGCAGGGCGGCGGCGGGGACCTCCACCATGCAGCCCAGGGGCGGCATCCGGTGGTCGACGCCCTCGGCGCTCAGCTCGGCGGCGCAGCGCTCCACCAGGGCGCGGGCCTCGCGCAGCTCGCCCACCCCGGCGATCATGGGGAACATCACCCGCACGTCTTCCCCGACGGCGGCGCGCAACAGCGCACGCACTTGGCGCCGCAGGAGCTCGGGGCGACGCCGCATGAGCCGCATGGCCCGGAGGCCCATGGCCGGGTTGGGACCGCGGCCCAGGCGCTCGCCCGGCGGCAGCTTGTCGCCGCCGAGGTCGAAGGTGCGGAAGACCACCGGCGCCGGGGCCATGGCCTCGGCCACCCGCCGGTAGACCGCGAGCTGTTCCTCCTCGCTGGGCACCGCGCCGCGGTGGAGCAGGAGGAACTCGGTGCGGTAGAGCCCCACCCCGCGCGCGCCGTGGGTCAGCGCCAAGTCGATCTCCTCGGGGAGCTCCAGGTTGGCGCGCACGGTGACCTCCACGCCGTCGCGGGTGGCCACTGGCTCGGTGCGCCGCTCGAGGAGCCCCTGGGCGAACGCGCGATAGCGGCCGCCGCGGGCCTCGGCCTCGGCGCGCTCCTCGGGGTCGGGCGCGATGAGCACGCGGCCCCGCAACCCGTCCACCACCAGCGCCTCGCCGCTGATGACCCGGTCCAGGGCGCCCCGCGCCCCGACCACCGCGGGCACCTCCAGGGCTCGCGCCAGCAGCGCGGTGTGGCTGGTGGCGCTGCCGCTCTCCAGCACCACGCCCCGGAGCCCGGGCGCGGCGAAGATGCGCGCTGCCTCGGCGGGGCTCAGGTCGGCGGCCACCAGCACCACGTCCCCCTCGGGGAGCTCGAGCTCGGCGTCGCCCCGGAGCTGGCGGAGCAGGTGGCGCCCGACGTGGTCGATGTCCTCCGCGCGCTCGCGCAGGTAGCGCGCCGACGACTGGCGCAGCGGCTCGCCCAAGCGGCCCACGGTGCGCTCCACCGCCCACTCCACGCCCAGGCCCTCCTCGCGGATGGCCTTGGCGGTCCACTCGGCCAGCATGCGGTCCGAATAGAGCAGGAGCTGGGCGTCGAGGACCAAGGCGATCTCGGACTCGTCGCCGACGAAGGCCGAGCGCGCGCGCTCGATCTCCTGGCGGGCCTCGGTGATGGCCCCCTCCAGCCGGGCCACCTCGCGCTCGGGGTCCGCGGCGCGGCGACGAATGGCCCGCCCCGGCCGGGGCACCAGGAAGGCCGGCCCCACGCCCACGCCCAGTGAGCCCGGGAGACCCAGCGCGGTGTCGCGGCTCAACGCTCTTCCCCGAAGCGGTCGGCGATGAGCTCGCCGATGGCCGCCACAGCCTGGTCCGCGTCGTCGCCCCAGGCGCGCACGGTCACCCGCGCGCCCTGCTCTCCGCAGAGGAGGAGCACGCCCATGATGCTCTTGGCGTCGGCGCTCTGGCCGTCCTTGGCCACCTCCACGCGGCTCTTGTAGGCGCCGGCGATGCGCACCAGCTTGGCCGCCGCGCGGGCGTGGAGCCCGAGCTCGTTGACGATCTCGAAGGTGTCTTCGGTGGGCGGTCCTGGGTCTTCTTCGCTCATCGGATCAGCGGGGGCGCGACCGGTCGGCGTCGCGGTGATGGACCACCACCTCCCAGTCGCCCTTCAGGCGCTTGCCCAGCTCCTCGGAGACGGCCACCGAGCGGTGCTTCCCACCGGTGCAGCCGATGGCCACGGTCAGATACGCCTTCCCCTCTTTCTCGTAGCGCGGGAGGGTGTGCTCGAAGAACTGCATCAGGTCGCCCAGGAGCTCCTGGGTCGCGGGCCGCTCCAGCACGTAGGAGCTCACCTCGGGCTCGCGGCCGGTCTTGGGGCGCAGCTCGGGCACGAAGTGCGGGTTGGGCAGGTAGCGCAGGTCGAAGACCAGATCGGCGTCGATGGGCAGGCCGTACTTGAACCCGAAGCTCACCACCCGGACCACCATGCGGCGGCCCTCGCCGCCGCGGGCGAGCTCGTCGACCACCACCCGCTTCAGGTCGTGGACGTTGAGGTCCGAGGTGTCGATGACCCGGGTGGCGATGGTGCGCAGCCCGCTGAGCCGCTCACGCTCGAGCGCGATGGCCGCCTGCACGTCGCCGCCCGGCGCCAGCGGATGGGGCCGGCGGGTCTCGCTGTAGCGCCGGACCAGCACCTCGTCGGAGGCGTCCAGGAAGAGCACGTCCAGCTCGTGGCCGGCGTCGCGGAGCCCGCTGATCGACGCCTCGGCGCCCTGGAGGAAGGCGACCGTGCGCACGTCGACGCCCAGGCCGAGACGGTCCACCCGCTCGCGCTCACCCTCGGCGCTGGCCTCGGCCAGCTCCAGGACCGAGTTGGCCAGGGTCGGCGGGATGTTGTCGATGCAATAGAAGCCCAGGTCCTCCAACACGTGGAGCGCGGTGCTTCGGCCGGCTCCGCTCATGCCGGTGACGACGACGACGTGACTCACTTACTCGCTCTCCTCATCGACGGGCTTCCCGTCGGCTCCTCGACTGGAGGGTGACGCGTTCGGGGCCGGAGTGCGACCCAGCGAGCGCTCCAATCGGTCCACGAAGGAGCGCGCGGCGTGGTGCCCGGCTCGCTTCAGCAGTTGGTTGCGCGCGGCCACCTCGAGGATGACCGCCATGTTGCGGCCCGGCTGCACCGGGACCCGCAGGAAGGGCAGCGGGACCTCCAGGATCGACCGGGTCAGGTCGTCCAGGCCCAGCCGGTCGATGGGCTCGCCGCTCTCCACCGGCTGCAGCTCGATGATCAACTGCACGAACTTCTGGTCGCGCACGGCGGTGGCCCCGAAGAGATCGCGGACGTTCAGGATGCCCACCCCGCGCAGCTCGAGGTGATGGCGCAGGAGCGGCGGCGGACGGCCCACCAGGGTGCCCTCGGGGGTCCGCCGGATCATCACCTGGTCGTCGGCCACCAGCCGGTGCCCGCGGTCGAGCAGGAAGAGCGCGCACTCGCTCTTGCCGATCCCGCTGGGCCCCAGGAGCAGCGTGCCGATGCCGTGGATGTCGATGAGCACCCCGTGCTGGGTGATCGTCGGCGCGAGGAGCCGGTCGAGGACCGCGTGGATGACCTGGATGGTGCGGCTGGAGCGGGGCTCGGCGACCACCAGCGGCGTGCCGTGGGCCCGGGCGGCGGCCACCAGGGCCTCGGGCGGGTCCACGCCCCGGGAGACGACCACCAAGGAGAGTTCCTGGGCCAGGAAGTCCGCGCAGCGGCGGGCGCGCTCGCCGGCGGGCAGCGACTCCAGGAAGGCCAGCTCGGTCTCGCCGAGCACCTGCACCCGGGTGGGCACCAGGCCGACCAGGTGCCCCACCAGGACCAACCCGGACTTCTGGATGCGCGGGTGGTCCAGCACGCGGTCCAGGGCCTCGCTGCCGGCGACCAGGCGGGTCATCTGGGCGATGGCCGGATCGTCCAGGAGCGCGCGCACGGTGGTGGCGAACCCGGGCGGGTGGCTCTGGGGCGGCTCCATCGCGGCTCTCATACTACATCGCGGTGGACGGGAGCGAGACGTCCCGACAAGGTGGGCCCGATGGTCCTGCGCCCCGCGCTGATGTTCGCGCTCGTGCTCCTCGACTGCACCGGCGCCGAGCGCAGCCCGGAGGCGGCGGCGAGGCCTGGGGCGGAGGCGGAAGCGCCGGAGCGGGGAGAAGAGTCGCCCGGCCGCAGGCCCGCAGCCCGCGCGGAACGAAGCGCTTCGAGCGAAGGGGACCCGGTCGAGGCGGACCAGGCCGAAGAGGCGGCGGAAGCCGGGGCCGCGGCAGACGCCCCGGCCTCCGGGGGCGAGGGGCCCCGCGGGCCGCTGCCCGAAGCGACCCTGGAGCTCCGCCTGGGCGAACCCAGCCACGAGACCCCCGAGGGCGCGCCGCACGTGGTGGTCCACCGGCCCGCGGGCTTCGACCCCGCGGCCCCGTGGGAGCTGGTGGTCTTCCTCCACGGCTGGAGCGGCTGCGCCCGCGTCTTGGCCCGCAGCGGTCCCACCGCGTGCATCGAGGGCGGGGAGACCGAGCCGGGCTGGGGCCTGGGAGCCCTGGCCGCCGGCGCGGGACCCCAGCGGCTCTTCGTGGTCCCCCAGCTCGCCTTCCGCCGGCGGAGCGGCGACGCCGGCCGCTTCGCCGAGCCGGGCTTCGCCGCCGCCTGGCTCGCGGCGCTGGGCGAACGGGCCGCGGGCTGGCCCACCGCGCCGCCGAGCGCGGTCCGGCTGGTCGCCCACAGCGCCGGCTTCGAGAGCGCCCTGGCCTGGGTGCGGCACGGCGAGGTCCCCGTCCGCGAGGTGGCCCTGATGGACGCCCTCTACGCGGGCACCGAGGGCTTCTTCGCCTGGCTCCGAGAGGCCCCCACCCGGCGGCGCCTGGTGGACCTGCACACCGGCCATGGATCCACCGCCCGGCAGAGCCGGCGCCTGGCGCGCATGGCCCGGGCAGCGGACCTCGCGGTGGGAGACGCCCTGGCCGGCGAGGCCCCGGTGATCGTCATGGAGAGCGCCGCGCCCCACCGGGACGTGCCCGCCGCGCACCTGGGCGACCTGCTCCGCTGGCCCCTGCCCGACCCGTCGGCCGGGGCTGAAATCCAATGATCTCGCTGTAGCGGGGCGCCGATGTAGGGGCGGGGGCACCTTGACAGCCCCAGCGGGGGGCGCGTCCAATTGCGAAATGGCCGCCACCCCACCGCAGACAGAGCCCGCCATGCAGAAGCCATCTCCGGGCACCGTGATCGTCGCGCTGGCGGCCCTCGCCGGGCTCTTCTTCGCGGCCTTCTCCACCTACGACTTCGTCCAGCACCTCGACCGGCAGGTGCACGGCATCCACTGCTCCTTCATCCCCGGCCTGGAGGAGGCCGACGCCTCCGGGTCCACCGGCTGCCACGTGACCCTGATGAGCCCCTACAGCTCAGTGCTGCGCGCGAGCATCTGGGGCGGGCTGCCCATCTCCCTGCCGGCCATGGGGGTCTTCGCCTTCCTACTCTTCTACGCCTTGGCGCTACCCCTCCTGGGCCGCCAGCGGGACGAGCGGGCCACCCTCTTCCTGCTCCTGGGCACCGCGGTCCCGGTGCTCACCTCGCTGGTGATGGGGTACCTCTCGCTGGTCACCCTCGACGCCGCCTGCAAGCTCTGCATCGGCATCTACACCTCCAGCCTGGCCGCCTTCGTGGGCGCCATCCTGCTCTACCGCGGCGCCCGCCGGACCGAGCGGCCCGCGGACCCGGTGGGCTGGGGTCGCCTGGGCATCGCCTTCGCCGTGGGCTGCCTCTTCGTGCTGATCCCGGCCGGGGTCTACGCCATGGGCGCGCCGCCCTTCGAGCGCTACATCGGCGAGTGCGGCCGGCTGGAGACCATGCCCAGCGAGGACCTCCTGGTGCCGCTGGGGCCCCAGGCGGCCACGGTGAACGTGGTGGAGGTCTTCGACCCGCTCTGCCCGGCCTGCAAGGGCTTCGAAGAGCGCTTCGGGGCTCAGGCCGCCTCGGCGGAGGTGAACCGCCGGGTCCTGCTCTTCCCCCTGGACGACGAGTGCAACTGGATGGTCGACGACGCCATCCACGCCGGCGCCTGCGCCATCAGCGAGGCGGTCATCTGCGCCGACGACTCGGCGGCGGTGAGCCCCGAGGAGGTCATCGCCTGGGCCTTCGAGAACCAGGAGACGATCCGCACCGGCGCCGAGGCCGACCCCGACTCCGCGGCCCAGGCGGCACGGCAGAAGTTCCCCGCCCTGGCCGAGTGCATCGGCAGCCCCCAGGCCCGCGCCCAGCTCAACAACGGGCTGCGCTTCGCGGTGGACAACCAGATGCCCATCATCACGCCCCAGGTCTTCGTGAACGGCCTGCGCATGTGCGACGAGGACACCGACCTGGGCATGGACTTCGCGTTGCGACGCCTCATCGACCGCGCCCAGGCCGACGGCGCCCGCCCCTGGTCCGAGCCCGGCGAGTCCATCGCCGCCCCGGCCACCGCGCCGCGCCGGACCGGGCGACCGGCCATCCAGCTCCAGCCGCGACGCGCTGCCGAGCGGACCCCGGCCGAGGCCGCGCGAGCGCCCGCCGCCGGCGACGACCCGGAGACGGTGCCCGCGGAGACGGTGCCCGACCCGGCAGGCCCCGCGGCCGCCCCGCCCGTCGCGCCGACCGAGCCCGCGCCCCCCGAGGGCGACGAAGGGGTTCCCGGCGCCCTGCCCGGCGCCTCCGCCATGACCGCTCCGGCGCCGAGCGCCGCACCGAGCGCGGCACCGGCCCCGAACTCGGCCGCACCGAGCGCGGCCGCCTCCGCCATGTCCGCCCCCACGGCGCCCGCCGCCGAGGAGACCGCCCAATGAAGACCGCCATCGCCGCCGTCGCCATCCTGGGCGCCGTGCTCTTGCTCCTCCCCGCCATCCTGGTGACCACCTGGACCTCCTCGGCCGAGGCGCGCCTGGAAGAGGCCGAGGCCGCCGCCACCGCCAACCCTCAGGCCGTCGCCGTGGCCGCCGCCGCCAACGAGGAGTACTGCACGCCGCAGCTCAAGCAGATCCTCCGCCGGGTCCTGCAGAGCTGCGGCCTCATCGAGGGCGGCGGCCGGGGCTGCCAGCCGGTCCAGGCCCGCAGCGTGGCCACCATGGACGACGCCGACTTCAACGCGCTCTTCGTGCCCATGAAGGAGCGCGGCGGCATCCTCCAGTACGAGCAGGCCTCGGCCGAGCTCGACCTGGAGGACGAGGCGCTGATCGACCGGGTCTTCGCCGAGCGCCGGGGCGCCAGCTACTTCTTCGTCGTCGCCCGGGCCAGCCCCGAGGGCAGCGAGGAGACCAACCGCGAGCTCAGCCGGGGTCGCGCCGAAGCGGTGCTCACGCACCTGCAGGAGGCCTTCCCCAACCCGGACCTCGACGACCAGGTGGGCTTGCTCTGGCTGGGCGAGGAGTACGCTCAGCTCGACGCCAGCTTCTGTGACTGGCAGCGCAGCGGCGACTCCGCGTCCTGCGCGCCCGAAGAGCTCAACCGCAGCGCGTTCGTCGCGTGGATCGATTGCCGACTCTGATGCGCTGCCTCCTCTGCCCGCTCCTCCTCCTCTGCTCCCTCGCCGGCTGCGGCGACGACGGAGGCTCCGCCGCCGCCCCGGCGCCCGGCCGGGTGGTCGCCCTCCCCGCGCAACGGACCAGCGCCGAGGAGCTGGCGACGTTCTGCGAGGTCCACCCCGAGGGCGCCGACGCGCCCGCCTTCGCCTGGCCCGAGAGCCTGGAGGGCACCACCCCGGGCGCCGCGAGCGGCTGGCGCTGGGTGAACGTCTGGGCCACCTGGTGCCGGCCCTGCGTCGAAGAGATGCCCCGCCTCGAGGGATTCCGCGAACGCCTCGCCCAGGCGGGCACCCCGGTCGAGTTGGTCTTCCTCAGCGCCGACGCCGAGGAGGAGGCCGTGCGCACCTTCCTCGCCGAGCACCCGGACCACCCCACCGGCCCGCGCGTCGCCGACACCGAGGCTCTGCGCGCCTGGCTCGGCGGGTTCGGCCTGGACGAAGGCGCCCCCCTCCCCATCCACCTCTTCGTCGACCCGGCCGGCAAGGTCCGCTGCGCCCGCACCGCCGCCATCACCGACGACGACTACGACTCCGTCGCCACCCTCCTCGCTCCCTAGCCGCAGGCGACTACCATCCGCAGGGGACAGGTACACCCCCATTTCGCCCCGCTTTTCACGGGCGATTCCGATCCAACTCGACCGAGATCGATCCGCCCCCACCCGGGGACGGCGGCTCAGCCCTCGAGCACGGCGAACGCCGCGGCCGGATCCGACGCCGAGAGCAGCGCCTCCCGCACGTGCGCGCGGCGCAGCAAGCGGGACGCGTCGGCGAGCACCTTGAGGTGCTGACTCGGCCGATCCTTGGGCGCGAGGATGGCGACCAGGATGCACACCGGCTCGCCGTCCACCGAGTCGAACTCGACCCCCTGGGGCACCGTGATCAGCGCCACCCGGATCGCGTCGAGCCCGCCGACCCGACCGTGGGGCACGGCGACCCCGCTGCCGACGCCGGTGCTGGCCAGTTGCTCGCGGGCCAGGAGGACCTCGAGGATCCCCGCCGCGCTCACCGTGTCGTCGCCCTCGGCGAGGAGGTCGGCGAGGACCCGCAGCGCCGCCGCCTTGGAGGTCGGCGTCACACCGGTGGCGATTCGCTCCGTGCTCGTATACTGCGCCAAGCCCACGGCGTGGCGATTACCCAAACGGCGCGCCGGGCGCAAGGGCGTCGGCGCGCCGAATCATCGCGCGCCGACGAAAACCTCGCGCCGCGCACTCAGTGCGGGTGGCGCTTGCGGCCGGACTCGGCCGACTTCGAATTGCGGACCTGCCGGTCCAGCTTGTCGAGGCAGAGGTCGATCGAGGCGTACATGTCCTCGGACTCGTCGTGCCCATCGAAGCGCTTCCCGTCGGCGGTCAGGTGGACGTCCACCATGTGCAGATGCCGCTCTTTGGACAGGGTCACTTCACAGTCGAGGGGCGCCCGGAGGTACTTCTGGAGCTTCGAGATCTTGTCCGAAGCGTAATCCTTGACTCCATCCGAAGAAGGGACGTTCCGAAACGTGAAGTTGATGCGCATCTCTGCTCCTCACACCGCTACCGCGGCACCCGTCGTTGTACCTAACCAACAAACCGCATCCCGAGACCCCCTCAGAAGTATTTCTTTCGCTTGGTGGAGCTCAGGATGCCCAACATCTCTCGGTACTTCGCCACCGTCCGGCGCGCGATCCGGATGTCTCGATCCTTGAGGATCTCGACGATCTTCTGGTCGCTGTGCGGACTCTGCGGGTCCTCTTCGGACACGATCTTCTTGATGGCCTGCTTCACCGACTCGGAGGCGATGTCCTCCTTGTTGTCGCGGCGAATGGCGCTGTTGAAGAAGAACTTGAGCTCGAAGAGCCCCCGCGGGGTGTGCACGTACTTGTTCGAGGTGACGCGCGAGATGGTGCTCTCGTGCATCTCCACGGCCTCGGCGATGTCTCGGAGGATCATCGGCTTGAGGAACTCGATGCCCTTGTCGAAGAAGTCCCGCTGCTTCTCGACGATGCACTCGGTGACCTTGATGATCGTCTTCCGGCGCTGGTCGATGGAGCGGATCAGCCACTGCGCGCTACGCAGCTTGGACTGGATGTACTCCTTGGCCTTGGGATCGTCGGCCATGGCCGAGCGATAGAAGCCGCTGATCTTCAGCTTCGGCATCCCATCGTCGTTGGCCATGACGTAGTACTCGTCACCCACCCGGTGCACGTACACGTCGGGGGTGATGTAGCGCGGCTCTTCACTCGCGTAGTTGCGACCCGGCCGGGGCTCGAGCTCGCCGATCACCTGCGCGATGTCGTAGACCTCCTCGACGGGCACATCGAGGGCCTTGGCGATCTGGTTGTAATTCCGCTTCTCGAGGTCCGGGATGTGATCGCGGATGACCGCCATCACCAGCTCGTCCATGCCGAAGCCCTCGGCTTGGACCAGCAGGCTCTCCTCGAGGGAGCGCGCGCAGCAGCCGACGGGGTCGAACTGCTGCATCATGCGCAGGACCTCTTCGGCGTCCTCGGCGTGGAGCCCGGCTTCTTCGGCGAAGCGCGGGACGATCTCGTCGGAGGGCACACCGTCCATCCGGAGGAAGCCGTGGCCGTCGAGCTGGGCCAGGACGAGCGCGCCAAACTTCTGCTCCTCCTCGATGAAGTCGCCCATCCGGAGCTGCCAGGCCAGGTGGTCCACCAGGTCCTCGCCGACCGAGAGCGTCTGATCGACGCCGGGCATGTCGTCGTCCCGACCGCGGCGGAACGAGGGCATCGGCTGCTGGAGCGCGTGGTTCTCCAGGTAGCGCTCCCAGTCGATGTCGTCCTTCTTGTCGCGCTGGGGATCGTCGGTGAGCTGCTTGTCGTCGCTGGCGATCTGCTTGTCGATCGTCGGCGACTCGTCGACCGTGCCCGAAGCCACCTCGCGGGCGTCGCCGCCTTCCAGGGTGTCCTCGAGGACCGGGTTCTCGAGGAGCTCTTCCTGGACCAGCTCCGCGAGCTCCATCCGCGACATCTGCAGCAGCTTGATCGCCTGCTGGAGCTGCGGGGTCATCACCAGCTGCTGGGAGAGCCGGAGCTGCTGCTTTATCTCCATGGATTCCGTTTCTGCCCCGAGGGCGTTCTCCGAGTATATGCGCCCCGCGCCGGGGAACGGAAGGGGGACCCGTCGAGATCTGCACTTTCCGACTGCATGTTCCGGACCAGTCGGCGGTCACCTCGGATTTTTCGAGG
The DNA here is from genome assembly GCA_002320815.1 of Myxococcales bacterium UBA1660. GTDB lineage: Bacteria > Myxococcota_A > Polyangia > Polyangiales > Houyiibacteriaceae > UBA1660. The sequence continues at coordinate 22,861 of DCLA01000126.1, read as the reverse complement.
GATCCGGAGAGCCCCCTTCAACGGCGGGAGATCTCGCCGAGGACCTCGCGGAGCGCGTGGAGGGGCCCGACCAGGCGCCACGAGCGCTCGTCTTCGGCGGCCCGCCGCTCGGCCAGCTCCCGGCCCAGGTCCGCGTCCAGCCGCGCCTGGAGCTCGCTCACCGCGTTCTGGAGCGGACCGCGGAGCTCCTCGGCGATGTCCGCCCGGGCACCGCCCAGCGCGGCCGCGATGGGCGCGCGCGCCAGGTCCACCTGGGGCAGCACGTCATCGAAGAAGCGCTTCAACGCGCCGCCCTCCAGGAGCCCCCGCTGATACCCCCAGAACGCCGCCAGCGGCGGCCGCACCTGGGAGCGCAAAGTCTCGCCGAGGCGCTCGCCGGCGACGGGCCCCAGGACGCCCCGGAGCCGTGCCACCAGGCGTGTCTCGCAGCGCTCCACGGCCTGGCCGAGGCGTCGCTCGAGCACGTCGGCCAGGAAGGCGCGGTCCTCGGGATCGGTGCCTTGGCGGGCGAAGCGGCTCCGCCGGGGGCGCACGAAGGCGAGCACCTCGTCGGCGGCGGCGTCGAAGGCCTCGTCCACGTCGCGCTCCAGGGCCCGGCTGGCGTCGGTGACCGCGAGCTGCAGGTCGGCGCCGGCCGCGCCCAGCGCCTCGCGCCGCTCCTCGAGGTCGACGCACCGGGCCTCGCGCTCCGCCGCCAAGGTCGCCTCCCGCTCGAGCGCGACCTCCAGGCTGTGTCCCAGCCGCCCCGCACAGGCGGCGTGCTTCAGCAAGCGGGAGCGCGAGAAGATGCGCTCCTCCAGGGCGGCGAGGAACGCCGGGAACCCGCTGGCTTCGAGCGCTTCTTCGTCGTCGGCGAGCCGCGCCTTGAGGGCCTTGCGGGCCGAGAGCGGGATGGGCGGCGCGCCGAAGCTGGCCTCGACCACCCGCGAGACCCGCTCGAGCTCGCCCTCCTTGAGCCGGTCGCATTTGTTGAGCACCGCGACCACCTCGCGGCCCTCGGCCTTGAGGGTGTCGAGCATCTTGCTCTCGGTGGCTTTACCCGCCTGGGCGGCGTCGAAGATCCACAAGACCGCGTCCGCGCGACGGGCGGCCTCCTTGGCCAGGCGCTCGTGGGCTTCGTCCAGCGCGTTGGTGCCCGGCGCGTCGAGGATCCAGGTGCGCTCGAGCATCTCGCTGGGCAGCGTGATCTCCACCCGGTCCACCCGGGCGGCGCCCTCCGCGTCGCTGCCGAGCGCCTCGGCGTCCTCCAGCATGCCCCCGAGGGCCTCGTAGTCGCCCTCGCGGGTGTGGCCGTCGGCGAAGACCACCCGGACCCGCCGCTCGGCGCCGCTCCGGAGGACGTTCAAGGTCGCGGTGGTGGGCACGATGCCGGTGGGGGCGACGGCCGCGCCGATGAAGGCGTTGATCAGCGTGGACTTGCCGGCGTTGAACTCCCCCAGGACCGCCAGGAGCAGGGGCCGGTCGAGCTCGTCGCGCAGCTGATTGGCGCGGCGCTCCACGGCGTCCAGGCGGTGGTCGGCGGCGAAGCGCCCGACGGCGTCGATGGCCGCGGCGAGGTCTACTTCGCCCTTGTCGAGCCACAGCGCCCGCAGGGTCTTCGCCCGGAGCTCGCGCACGACGTCGGCGTCGGCCGGGGGCGGATCCCCGGCAGCGGCGGCGTCGTAGCGCTCGAGCAGCTCGCGAGCCTCGGCGGGCCGCCCCTCGTCCAGCGCGCGGCGCACGTGGGCCATCAGCTCCCGCGGGCCGGCGGCGGGGCCCAGCTCGGGCAGGGGCTCGCGCCGCGCGAGGGCCACCCACGCCCGCGCCCCACGCGAGGCGGGATCCCCGGGCACCAGCGCGTCCAGAGAGTCGGCGAAGGCGCTGAGCGAAGGGGCGTCGCCCGTGGGCACGGTGCGCAGAGCCCGGCGCCACGCGTCGGCGTCGCCGGTGGCCGCCGCGGCCGCGGCGTGGGCCTCGGCGGCCGCCGCGAAGCGACCGCCCGCGGTGAGCACCCGGGCCAGCGTGGTGAGCGCCGCCGGGCCCACGCCCTTGGCCACCGCCTCCCGGGCCAGCTTCTCCGCGGCTCCGAGGTCATCGGCCATCGCCGCCTCGGCGAGGGGCAGGAGCGCCGCGGGCTCGCCGCCGGCGACGGCCGCTTCCAGGAAGCGCCGCGCCTCGCGGTGGGCTCCCAGGGTGGCCAGCGCCCTCCCCGCCCGGAGCTGACGGTCCGGCGGCGCGCCGGCGGGGTCCAGCCCCTGGGCGGCGCTCCGAGCCGGCGCGAGCTCGCCGGCGTCGACCAGGGCCTCCACCAGGGCCAGCCGGAGCTGGGCGTCGTCGGGGCGGATGGCCAGGGCCTTGCGCAGCTCCCGGGCCGCGCGGTCGGCCCGGCCGTTGTGCCACTCCGCCCACGCGAGCGAGGCGAAGGCATCGGCCAGGCGGTCACCGCCCTGGTTGGCGAAGGACCGCGCCGCGGCCCGACTCGCGCTCGCGGCCAGCGCACCGTCGCCCAGCTCCAGCGCCAGGCGCGCGGTCCACAGGGCCACCTCGCCGTCCTCGGGGATCTGCTCCCGGGCGTCCTTCAGGGCCTGCAGCGTCCCCGGCCGATCGCCCAGGCCGTGCCGGGCGTGGGCCAACCCGAGGAGCGCGCGGGCCAGCTGGGGTCGCTCGGCGAGGACCGCCAGGAAGAGCTGCTCCGCCTCGGGGTGCGCCCCGGCGTCCAGCGCCGCGTCCGCGGCCTCCAGATCGGCGCGCAGGTCGTCCGGGAGGAGGACCACGTCGTCCAGGAAGCGCTCGAAGCGATCGAGGAAACCCACGACGAGAGGGTGTACCATGGGGGCGTGCCGGAGCGAGCGCCCGAGAGCGATGTGAACCCGGGCCGTACGCCGCGGGTGCTGGTCGTCGATGACGATCGGGTGACGCGGGAGTACGTGGCAGGTCTACTCCGCGGCGCCGGGATGGAGGTCCGGACCCTGGATTCGGGCGCCCCCGCGGTGGACCTGGCGCGGAACGGCGGCGTCGACCTGGTGCTCCTCGACGTGGTCATGCCCGGCGTGAGCGGCGTGGACGTGTGCCGGATGATCAAGTCGGTCACCAGTGACACGTTCCTCCCGGTCATCCTGGTGACCGCGCGGGCGGACACGTCGAGCCGCGTCGAGGGCCTGCGCATCGGCGCCGACGACTACGTGAGCAAGCCCTTCGACGAGCGGGAGCTCCTGGCGCGGGTGGAGGGCATGTTGCGCATCAAGCGGATGCACGACGAGGTGAGCCGCGCCCGCACGCGCCTCCAGGAACTCGCCGTCCGGGACGACCTGACCGGCCTGTTCAACTTCCGCTACCTCCACACCCGCCTCCACGAAGAGTTCAAGCGGGCCGAGCGCTACCGCGAGCCGCTGGCCTGCGCGATGGTCGACGTCGACGGGTTCAAGCGCTTCAACGACGACTACGGCCACGACGTGGGCGACCAGGTGATCCGCCTGGTCGCCGAGCGGCTCCAGGAGGCCCTCCGCGAGATCGACGTGGTGGCGCGCTATGGCGGCGACGAGTTCCTGCTCATCCTGCCCAGCACCCACTTCTCCGGCGCGCTCACCGTCGCCGACCGCACCTGGCGTTCGGTGAGCGAGCGGCCCTTCGACGTGAACGGGGTCCCGCTCCGGGTCACCTGCTCCATCGGCGTGGCCCTCTATCCGAGCCGGGACGTGACCTCCAAGGACGAGCTCCTCAAGGCCGCCGACGCCGCGCTCTACCAGGCCAAGGACGAGGGCCGGAACCGCATCTGCGTCTTCCAGCACCAAGGGTACATCTACACCCCGTCGTAGTCGGGAGCGGTCGGGAGCGGCCGGGAGCGCCCTGCCCTCGCCCGACCAAGGCACACCGCATCGCGCCGACACCGCGGGTACCCCGAGCCCGATTTTTCTCGGCGCGTCTATCCGGCGCGTTCGATCGTCTGCAGGAACGCCCGCTCGAGCGTCTTCTTCAGCGGCGCCAGGTGCCGCACCTGCTCGCCGGCCTCGAGGGCCAGGCGCAGCACGTACTGCGGGCCCTCGCCCTCGGGCACCTTCACCTCCAGGGCCGACCCCTGAACCTGCACCACGCAGCGCCCGAGCTCCAGCGCCTTGCGGAGGCCACCGGGATCGCCCTTGGCGCGGACCTCGTAGACGCCGGCCTCGCTGGTGATCAGCGGGCCGAGCGCGCCGTTGTAGAGCACCTTGCCGCGGGCGAGGACCACCACGTGGTCGCAGGTCTTCTCCACGTCCGGGAGGATGTGCGTGGAGAGCATCACGCTGGTGCCCGTGCGCTCGGGGATGTCGCGGATGAGCGCCAGCATCTCGTCGCGACCGCGCGGATCGAGGCCGCTGGTGGGCTCGTCGAGCAAGAGGAGCTTGGGGTCGCCGACCAGCGCCTGGGCCAGGCGGGCGCGCTGCTTCATGCCGGTGGAGAACGAGCCCAGCCGCCGGTAGCGGGCTTCGCCGAGGCCGACGTAGTGGAGCACCTGGTGAGCCCGGGACACCGCCTCGGGGCGCGGGAGCCCGGTGAGCTCGCCGGCGAACGAGGTGTACTCCAGCGCCGTCAGCTCGGGCATCACCGCGTCGCCCTCGGGCATGTACCCGATGCGCGCGCGGATCTCGAAGGGGTCCCGGCGGACCTCCTCGCCGAAGATCCGCACCACCCCCGAGTCGTGCTCGACGAGACCCAGGAGCGACTTGAGCAGCGTGCTCTTGCCGGCCCCGTTGGGGCCCAGCAGGCCGATGCGTCCCTCGGGTAGCTCGAGGTCCACGGCATCCAGAGCGAGCAGCTCGCCGTAGTGCTTGGAGACCCCCGAGAGCTCGATCAGCGCGCTCATGGAGCGAGACCCTGCCCCACCTGGGGAGCGCGCACAACCGATCCTCGCTTCTCAGCGGAGCCAGCGGAAGAGAACGAAGTCCTGAGCCGCGGGGCCATCCTTGCCGCGGTCGCGGTGGGCGCGGATCTCGCCCGAGGAAAGCACCCGGTCGTACACGGCGACCTCGTCGACGGAACCCTGGACCGAGCGCTCGTCGTCCATCCGGAGGCCGACGAAGAGCTCGCCGGTGGTCTGCGGCTCGAAAGAGCCCTCGATGGGCTCGCCCACGGTGCTGCCGTCGAGGTAGAGGCGCCCGGTGGACCCGTCGTAGGTCGCGACCACGTGGTACCAGGTGTCGGCTTCGATGGTGCCCTCCGCCGAGGTCGTGGAGTGCCCGGTCCCGTCGACGTCCCGGAAGTTCGCGTGGAGCTTGTCCGCCGCGTTGTGGTTCCAGATGCGCACGCCGCGGCCCGCCTCCTCGTCGTCCTGGCCGAACTCCAGGAGCGGGCCCGTCTCGCTGCTCCCGCTGCGCTGGAACCAGAGCTCGAGGGTCATGCGGCGGCCGGAGAAGCTCTCGCCGACGGCCTCGGGCAGGATGACGCCCCGGTTCATGCCGCCGATGCTCACCGCGCCGTCGTCGTCGCCGGCGATGCCCTCCACGAGGGTGGTGCCGCCGGTGTACTCGCCGTCGAAGCCGGCGCCGACGGTGGCCGCCGCGGTCCCCGAACCCTCGCCGAGGCGCCAGTAGCCCAGCGGCTCGTGGGCCACCACGAGGCCCCCATAGGTGCGCGCCGCGCAGTAGCGCTGGGGCTCGGGGTCGGCGCACTGGCCGGAGACCGGGGAGCAGTAGCGGCTCTCGCACTGCTGGTCCGAGGTGCACTCCCAGGCGTTGGTCTTCAGCGGCTGGCAGCTCCCCCAGCGCCCGGGCTCCCACCCCTCCGGCTGGTTGCAGTAGTACCCGCTGGCGCAGTCGAGGACGTGGGAGCAGTCCATGTCCTCGCGCGGCTCGCACGTGCCGCGGATGCCGCCCGTGGAGCGGGCATAGAGATGGCAGGCCAGCCCGTCCGCGCACGAGAGCTGGGAGACCCGGAGGTCGTCGGTGTCGGTCGAGGGCGGCGTGCAGTCCGCCCCCTCCACGCCGGTCCCCTCGAAGAGCGCCATGAAGTCGTCCACCGACGGCGGCGCCGCGAAGCAGCCTTCGGCCTGGACCTCGAAGGCGTCCAGGAACGCACCGCCGCGCTCCGGAACGTAGGCCGTACGGGGGTCCTCCAGGAGCGGCTCCACCGAACCGCGGCACGCCGCGAGCTGCTGCTCCTCACACGTCTCGGCGTCGTCGGGGTCGCTCCCCACGTCGACCACGCCCCCACAGCAGCGAGTGTTCGCGTCGCAGACCAGCGCCGCGAGCTCGTCGCAGAAGTCGGCGGCGGACACCGGGCGCCCCTCGACGGGCGGGGCCATGTCGGCGTTCGCCGGGTCGTCGTCGTTGCCCGCGGAGCAGGCCGCGAGGAGGAGGAAGCCGAGGAGGGAAGAAGAGGTGACGGTGCGCATCATCGATGGGGGGGCGAGAGGAAGGGTCAGCCGGGACCCGGGAACGGAAAGCGAACTTGGCTCACACTCAGTCAGCAAGAAGGGTGCCGGCGTTCGGGCCCGCCGGGGAGGTCCTTTGCGTTCGGCAGTCCGCGGCGGGCGCAGCGACACCGCGCCCGACCGCGTCCAGCATCCGGTCAACGGCGGCGCCAGGGGCGGACCCCAGTCATCAGCGCCAACAGCAGGAGCAAGAGCGGGAGCACGCCGCGGGGCGGCGGGGCGCCGGGAGAGGAACAGGAGCACCCCCCGTCCATGGCATCGGCCACCGGCTCGGGGACCACGGGGTCGACCGCCGGCGTACCCACGCCGCCGAGCCGGATGCTCCCGAATCGCTGGGGCACGTCCCACCCCGCAGCCCACGCCGGGCCGGGGATCTCGATGGGGAACTCGCGCCCCTCGGACGGCCAGCAGCGGAGACCGCCGGCATCGCGCGCGCAGAGATCGGCGCGGCCGTCCCCGTCGACGTCCGCGAGCCGGAGGGTCCGGAACCACGAGGGCTCGGTCCATCCGCCGTCATCGGAGAGCGCGGGCCCCTCGACCACTTGGTCGAAGCCGCGGCCCGAGAAGAGCCAGCAGAGCACCCCGCCGCGACCGCGGGCACAGAGGTCGGCGGTTCCGTCGCCGTCGATGTCTCCGAGCCGCAAGGTACCGAAGTGGCTGGGCTCGTCCCACCCGTCCGCGGCGGCCAGTCGGGGACCGGGGATGGCGTCGCCGAACCCGCGGGCGGCGCCCGGATGACACACGAAGCCGGTCGGAGTCCTCGCGCAGAGGTCGTCGCGACCATCGCCGTTCACGTCGGCCAACCGGATGGTGCTCCAGTAGGCCACGTCGGCGAAGCCCGCGGCGTCGCTCCAGCGGGGTCCTCGGACCGCGTCGCCGAAGCCCCGTCGAGTGCCGAGCCAGCAGACCACTCCGTCGGCGTCCCGCGCACAGACGTCCATGCGGCGGTCGCCGTCGATGTCGCCGACCCGGAGGGAGCCGTAGTGCTCGACCGCGTCGAACCCGGCTGCGTCCGAGAGGGCGTCGAGGGTCGCGGCCTCCTCGAAGCCACTGCCGGTCGATCGGTGGCAGCGGAAGCCGTCGGACCAGCGCGCGCAGAGGTCGTCGCGGCCGTCGCCGTCGATGTCCGCCAGGCGGAGCGTGGTGTAGCGCGAGGCGTGGTCGAAGCCCGAAGCGTCGGCCGCGGCGGGGCCGCGGATCACCTGGTCGAAGCCCGATCCGTCGGCCAGCCAGCAGCGGAGCCCATCGGGCTCGCGCACGCAGGCGTCGGAGCGACCGTCGCCGTCGAGGTCCCCGAGGCGAAGCGTGGAGTAGCGCGACGGGTCGTCGAACCCGGGCGCCACGGTGGGCCCGCGGATGGAGCGCTCGAACCCGTGCCCGGACGCGAGGTGGCACTCCAGCTCGCCGCCGTCGCCGAGGGCGCAGACGTCGGCCCGGCCATCGCCATCGACGTCGGAGAGGGATCCCCACGGAGACTGCAGGACGAGCTCCTCGATCTCGCAGACGTCCTCCTCGTCGACGGCGCCGTCGCAGTCGTCGTCGCGATCGTTGCACAGCTCGGGCACCGCCGAGACTGCGCCGCGGCACTCGCTCCAGCTCGCGGCGGAGCAGACCTCGGTGCCCGAGACACACTCGCCGACGTCGCTCCCGCAGCGCCGCCGCAGGGCCTCGTCGGTGCTCCCGTCGCAGTCGTCGTCCACCCCGTCACAACGCTCGGTGCGCGGGCCGACCGAGCCGTTGCAGGAGCCCCAGGTCCCGCCCGAGCAGCGCTGGGTGCCCCGCTCGCAGCGGCCGGTCGCGGTGCCGCACCCCCGGGTCTGCCCGTCGGTGCACTCGCCGCAGGAGACCCCGGGCGCCTCGCGGTAGCCGCGCTGCTGGACCCAGCGGGTCGACGCTCGTCCGCAGCGGCCCGCGAAGGCCGTCTGACGTACCGCGCCCGAGGTCTCGTAGGCGAAGTGCAGGTGGGGGCCGGTGCTGCTGCCACTGGAGGCGCTACGACCCAGCCGCTGCCCGCAGCTCACCCGCTGGCCGGTGCGGACCACGATGGAGTTGAGCTGCATGTGGCAGTAGCGGCTGTAGGTCCCGTCGGCGTGGCGGATATAGACGTGGTTGCCGCAGTACCCGCCGCAGGGGTTGTTGCGGTAGCCGTAGTTGCTGCAGCCGTTGTAGGTGCGGACGACGGTGCCGGTCTGACCCGCGAGGATGTTCGTCCCGAAGGGGGTCCAGAAGTCCTCGCCGGTGTGGCCCGGGTAGCAGGCGCCGCCGCAGGCGTAGTCGACGCAACCGGGCGCGCCGCCGTTGTTGTCGAAGCCGAAGCCGAGGATGTGCCCCCCCTCGTAGGGCCGACTGTGCCGGACCTGGGCGGACGCGAAGGACGCAAAGGGCACGCAGGACGCAAAGGGCACGCAGGCCCCAAAGGACACGAAGGTCGCCAGACCGACCAGGACTCGAGACCTCATCGGAGCGCCCCCGCCGGCTCCGGCGCCAGGGCGGCCGGCCGGACCTGGAGTTCCGCGGTCGCGCCGCTCTCCTCGCGGAAGCGCAGCACCTGCCCGTCGTAGGTCGGGGCCTCGATCCAACTCGGGAACCGACCCTCGTCCATCAGACGCTCCGGGGCCCCGCCGGGCGCGACGCGGTAGAGCGCGGGCACGCCCGCTCGTCCGGACACGAAGACCACCTCGCCGTGCGGCCCCAGGGCCGGGTTCCACACCGGGGCGTAGCCGGCCGTCAGCACCGGCGCCGGCGCGTCGCGGAGGTCGACAGCGCGGAGGTCGATAGCGCGGAGGTCGATAGCGCCGACCTCGAGCTCCGGCGCCGCTCCCCGCGCATAGGCGACCCACGGCTCCCGCAGGGCCATCGGGGAGTAGACCCCCTCGTCGAGCTGGCGCGGCGGGCCATCTCCGTGGAGCCAGAGCCCGTGGTCGGGACGGAGGACCAGCCAGCCGGCGCCGGTCGACCGGACCTCGAGGACCTCGGTGCCCGCCGGCAGGTCGGCGACCGGATCGAGGAGCTCCAGCGCGCGATCCGGGTCGGCGTTCACCGGGGCTGGCGTGAGCCGCGCGCGAATTCCGCCCTCGAGGGTGACCTCCGAGGAACCCTCGCCAGGCGGCGCCCCCACGAGGCGCGCCTCTTCGTCGAAGTCGGCCTCGAACGACTCCGTCGCGGCCCGTTCCGGCTCGGCCGCGCTCGGCGCTCCCTGGCAGGCGAGCAGGAGGGTCGAGACGAGCGAAGCGAGGACGTAGGCGCGCACGGGGGTCGGTGCATCCGCAAGAACGATGCCGTCCTCGCGGGCCCGCTCGCCCCCGGGTTTGCGGCCTCGAGTCCGCGCCCAGCCATCCCGGAAGTCCGCCCGAGGCGTCCACATTGCACCCATCGCCACCCGCCGAGGATGCGAGGTCGCAGCCCCCGACGCGCGTCAATCCGGGTCAATTCGGGGCCCGCGGTCCGGGTCGAACGCATGCAGGGAACGCGCGCGGCTCAGCTCGGCGCCGGGCTGACTTCGTCGATCACGCGCAGGAGGGACCCGAGCGACACCGGCTTCACCACGTGGGCGTCGAACCCCGCGGCGCGGCTCTCCTCGCGATCCTCGCGCTGGGAGTAGCCGGTGATGGCCACCAAGGGCAGGCGCCCCCCCCGCTCGCCGGAGCGCCACGTTCGCGCGAACTCGAACCCGCTCATCGCGGGCAGCCCCAGGTCACAGAGCACCAGGTCCGGCACCGAACGGGCCAGGAGCTCCAAGGCGTCGGCCGCCCGCTCGACCACCGTGACCCGATGCCCGACCGACTCCAGCAGCTCCCGTAACATCGCCGCCGCGTCGGGGTGGTCCTCCACCAGCAAGATGCTGCGCGCCACGGTCGAGGGGGGCAGGTCCGAGTCGACCGCTGGCGACGGCGCCAGAGGGAGCCGGACCTCGATCTCGGTGCCCCGACCGCGCCCGGCGCTGCGCGCCTCGATGGACCCCTCGTGCATCTCGACCAGGCCCTTGGCGAAGGCCAGACCCAACCCGAGCCCGCCGTTGGAGCGGGCGATGTCCTGCGCCTCCTGGTGGAAGGGCTCGAAGATGTGCTCGAGCATCTCGGCGCGGATCCCCACGCCGGTGTCCACGACCTCGAGGACGGCCTGGCCGCCCTGCTGCCGCAGGCCCACCCGGACCTCGCCCTCGGGGGTGAACTTGATGGCGTTCGCCAAGAGGTTGTCGAGGACCTGAGCGATGCGGGACTCGTCGGCGTGGACCCACACGGGCCGCTCGGGGAGCACCTCGTCGAGGGTCACCTTGCTCACCAGCCCGAGCTGCTTTCCTGCCACCACCCAGCCGACGACCTGCCGCAGATCGAAGACGTTGGGCTCGATGCGCAGCTTCCCCTGCGCGATCCGCGAGACGTCCAGGAGCCCATCGATGATCCGGCTCATGTGTCCGGCCTGCCGATGGAGCACCTCGTGGATCCGGCCCGTGGTCGCGTCCGGGGCGCCCATCTGCTGGAGGAGCTGAGTCGCGTAGCGGATGGCGCCGAGGGGATTGCGCAGCTCGTGGCCCAACATCGCCAGGTACTCGTCCTTGCGCCGGTCCGACTCCCGGAGCTGCTCCTCCACGTGGATGCGCTCCGAGATGTCCTGGAAGATCGCGGCCACTCGGTGCCCGTCGTCCTCGTCGAGCCGGAAGGCGTAGACGTCGTAAATCCGGTGGAGAGACTCCGCCGGCGCCTGGAAGCGGATCGCCCGGCCGGTCTTCGCCACCTCGCCGTAGGTCGAGAACCAGTGGTCCTCGAGCCCGGGCGCGAGCTCCCGGGCCCGACGGCCCACCGGGTCCACGATCCCGGTGTGCCGCTCGAAGGCCGGGTTCACGTCCACGAAGCGGTAGTCGACCGCTCGGTCCCCCTCGAAGATCATGTCGACGATCGCGAAGCCCTCGTCGATGTTCTCGTAGAGGCTCCGGTAGCGGAGCTCGCTGGCCCGGAGCGCCTCTTCCGCGAGCTTCTGCAGGGTGATGTCGCGGACGGTGCCGTCGCGGTAGAGGGGGCGGCCTTCTCCATCGCTGGTGAGCGCGAGGTGGTTGGAGAGCCAGCGGTAGCCCCCGTCGGTGCCGAGCGCCCGGTACTCGAGCCGGACCGACCCGTTGGCGTGGAGGTGCGAGAGCCCCTCGGCGACCCGCTCGCGGTCCTCCGAGTGCACCAACTCCACCGCCTCGGCGGCGGCGCCTTCGAGGAGCCGCTCCGGCGGCAGGCCCACCACGCTCTCGAACGCCGGGCTGAAGTACTCGAAGCGCCCGGTCTGCAGGTTCACCCGATAGATGGCGTCCAGGGTGGTGTCCAACACCGAGCGCAAGCGCTGCTCCCCTTCGCGGGCGTTGCTCTCCGCGCGGACGCGCTCCATCTCGCTCCAGGTGCGCTCGGCCGTCTGCCGCGCCAGCGCGGGCGCCAGAGCGCTCCACTCGCGCGGCGAGTCGTCGGCGATCATCAGCAGGGCCACGATGCTCGAGCCGCGGGCGAGGGGCACCACGATGAGCGACTCGATCCCGTTGCGGGTCAGCGCCTCCCGCTCCTTGGCGTCGAGGGTCTCCCGGGTGCGCACCGAGTCGACGACCACCACCGCCTCGTCGCGGCGCCGGAGGCGCTCGATGGACCCGGCGAAGTCGGCGAGGACATAGCGCCCGCGAGCAGACGGGACGTCGCCCCGGAGCCACTCCGCTTCGATGGTCGCCCAGCCCTCTTCCTGGTGGACCTCCACGTAGTGACAGCGGCTGGCATGGAGATGCCGCCCCAGGAGCGCGGCGGAGGCCATGAGCACCCCGGTGGGATGGGCCATGCCCCGGATCGCGTCGTTGAGGGCCAGGAGGTAGGCCCGCCGCTCGTCGTCGAGCTTCCGCTCGGTGACGTCTTCGACGATCCCCAGCATGCGTCGCTCCTCGTCGCCGTCCCGCTCCACCTCCCCGGCGATGCGCACCCACCGCACGGATCCATCGACGCGCCGGATGCGGAACTCCAGGCCGACCTCGCCGGTCCGCAGCGAGTCCTCCATCCCCTGGTCGACCCGCGCGCGGTCCTCGGGGAGCACGTGCTCCCGGAAGCGCTCGAGGTCCCAGTCGGGAATCCGCTCGGCGTACCCGTAGATCCGGTCGTGAATGGCCGAGCGGTCGACCCGTCCGCTGGCCACGTCCAGAACCCAGGTGCCCACCCCGGCGCTCGCGAGGGCGAGCTGCAGCAGGCCCGCGCTGGTCTGCACCGCGCGGATGCGTTCGGTGGTCTCGTGGAACCCGTTGAAGGCGCCGAACACCGTGCCGTCGTCGCCCCGGAGGGGCGTGAAGGAGTAGGTGAACCACCCGGTCTCGGCGGCGCCCCCGGGCCGGGCCAGCTGGACCCGCGCGTCGGCGTGGTGGCGCGATTCACCGGCGAAGGCGGCCTCCACGTCCTCGCGGACCCACTCCCATATGTCTTCCCACACCTCGGCGCCGGGCCGTCCCAGCGCGCCCGCCTCCCGCCACTCGAGCCTTGCGGCGTAGGCCTCGTTGTAGACCAGCCGCCGCTCGGGTCCGACCCACACCGCCGCCGGAGTGACCATGTCCATGCACAAGGCCACGGACGTCCGGAGCGCGGCCGGCCAGCTCGCGGGCTCGCCGAGCCCGACGGAGGTCCAGTCGAAGGCGCGGCATCGGGCCCGGTGATCCCCGGGCCCCGCGAAGAGCTCAGTGCGTGCCGGTGAGGTCACGGGTGAAGACCATCCGCGAACGACCGGGCCCGGCGTAGTCGGACACCTCCTCGGCGAGGAAACCGAGGGCCTCGTGGAACGCCACCGACCCGTCGTTGCCGACGGCGGCGATGGCCTTCAGCCGCCGCACGCCGGCCTTGCGGCAGCGGGCCTCGAATCGCTCGTAGAGCCGCTGTCCGACGCCGCGCCGGCGGTGGTGGGGATCGATGCCGACCAGGTGCACGTACCCGATGGCCTCCGCCTGGGACGCGACGAAGCCGAGCAGGAAGCCGACGACCTTGCCGTCCTCTTCGGCGACCAGGGCGTCCGTCCCGAGCTCGTAGAAGAACATCGGATGCGCGCGCTGACCGGCGGGTCCCCCCCACCAGCGGTCGAGCACGGAGACCACATAGTCGTAGTCCTCCTTGGTGATGCCACGGATGCGCAGCTCGCCTTCGCCCGACATGGCGCCCAGCATACACCACTCGGCGCCGCTCGTCGGACCGGGATCGCGGTGGGGCGAAAGGGCTCGGCCGGACGACGAGCGTTGCCCCCTGCTATGGTGGGAGCGAATGGCCGAGGACACGTCGCCCCCTCTCTTCTGCCCCTTCTGCGAGGAGTGTTTCGAAGGTGAGACCCTCTGCCCGGAGCACGAGCTGCCCCTCGTCCCCTTCGAGAAGCTCGCCGCGGCCCGGGGCCGTGACCTGCCCGCGGACGACGACCCCATCCCCGCGCACGTGATGCGCTACGGCCGGCTCCCGCTGCTCGTCGGCGCCCTGACGGTCCTGGCGGGCTTCTTCCTGCCGCTGGTCGAAACGGTGTTCGCCGACGGAACCTCGTCCCGCGCGTCGGGCATGGCCACCGCCAGCAACGTCGCGCTCAACCTCTGGATCGTGCCTGCGGTGGCCGCGACCACGCTCTCGATCCTCGGCCGCCGCCGCACCCTGCGCCAGATGCGCGGGAGCCGCCTGGCGCTGGTGCTCCTCGCGCTCCTGGCCGGCTCCAGCCTCGGCTACACCGTCTCCCGGGTCTTCCGCGGAGCAACCCAGCTCACCGAGGCCTACGGCCAGGAGATCGAGGTGCACCTCCTGGCCGGGCTGTGGGTGATGGGCGCCGGCCTGCTCGTGATCGCGGCCGCGGCGCCCCTCTTCGGACGGGTGCGGGATCCGGGACCCCGCTACGCCGTCCGCTGAGTCACTCGGGGTAGCGCGAGACGATGGCCTTCTCGGGCCGCTTGATGGCGATGACCGCGCTGGTCACCAGATCCCGGCCAGCGGTGCAGAAGAAGAGCGACTCGCCGACACCGGGCGCGCCCTCGTTGGGCGTGATGCCGCCGCTCTCGTGGAAGCGGAGACCTCCGGACATCTGGCTGGTGACCGCCAGGTGGCCCGCGACCCAGTCGCCGGTCCGCCGGTCGCGCACGGCGACGCAGCGGTCGCGACGCACGTGATACTCCGTGTTCCGGGTGACGAAGACCTTGTGGATTCGTCGTTCAGCTCCCACGTAGCGCATCCTCGAACTCCTTCTGGTCGACCCGAGACAGCCAGGCGACCGAGAGCGAACCTACATGTCGGACAATCACTCACCAAGAAAACGACCGGTCCTGCTCCGGGCCGACAATTTCACGCCCCCGACCCGCACTCCCTGGGGCGGCGAGCGCATCCTCGAGCGCTACAAAGACGCCCTGGGCCTGGGGGAGCCGCGGGTGGTCGGGGAGAGCTGGGAGCTCAGCGTGGAGCCCGACTTCCCCGGCCGGGTCGACGGCCCGGCCAGCGGTCTCCCGGGCGCGGACGGCCAGCCCCTCGCCGACCTCTTGGCGTCCGATCCCGCCGGCTGGCTCGGCGCCGAGACCGCCGCCGGGGGCTGCCCGCTGCTGGTGAAGCTCCTCGACGCCCGCACCCCGCTCTCGGTGCAGATCCACCCCGCCGATGACGACCCCCACCTAGCGCCCGACGAGAGCGGGAAGCCGGAGAGCTGGCTGGTCGTGGAAGCCGACCCCGGCGCCGGCCTCTACCTCGGCCTCCGCGAAGGCGTCGACGAGGCCGGGATGCGAGCCGCCATCGACGGCGGCGAGGACGTCAGCGCGCTGCTGCCCTTCGTGCCGGTGGCCCCGGGGGATTTCTTCCTCATCGACGCCGGGACCCCGCACGCCATCGGCGCCGGGCTGACCCTCGTCGAGCCCCAGCGAGTCCTCCCCGGGCGGCGCGGGCTCACCTACCGCTACTGGGACTGGAACCGGACCTACGACGACCGAGGCCAGCCGGATCCCGCGGGGGCGGCGCGCCCGCTGCACGTGGACGAGGCGCTGCGCGTGACCGCCTGGGACCGACCCCGAAGCGAGGCGCTCTTGCCCGAGGTGCGCGTGCGCGCCGGGGTGCCCGAAGCCGAGGGGCCCCCCGTTCTCCAGAAGCTGGCGGGGCCGGGGGCCGCCCTCCCCTCCGAGAGCCTGGAAGTCGACCAGATCGGGGGCACCGGCGCGCTGGTGCTCCCGGCGAGCGAGGGCTTCCGGTCCCTCACCGTGGTCCGCGGCGCCCTGACCCTGGACGGCCTCCGCCTCGAGCGCGGCCAGACCGCCGCGCTCCCGGCCCGGCAGGGCTACGAGCTCCGGCTCGAGGGGGCATGGGCCGTCATCGCGCGAGCCAAGGTCTGACTCAGCCGGCGAACGCGGCCGCCGCCTCGTCCAGACGGACGAAGCGGTAGCCCTCGGCCCGGAGCCGCGCGATGGCCGCGCGCAGCGCGCTCTCCTTGGCGGCCGCGGTGGCCCGGAGGTCCGGTTGGTGGGGCCGGAGCGCGGTGAGCCCGTCGGCGTCGGCGTCGGCGAGGTCGATCCCGTGGAGCTCCAGGTTCACCAGCGGCCGCCCGACCATCATCCGGGTGAGCAGGTCGGCGCCGCGGTCGCCAGCGAGGACCACGCTGGTCCCGATGTAGGGCAGGCGCGCGCCGCGGGTGACGCCGATGGGCAGCTCGAGGAGACCCGACCCGCGGCGCCAATAGCTCTGGCCGACCCGGTACGGGTCCGCCGGCGCGCCGAGGACGCGCGGGTCGTCGACGATCGAGTGGCTGGGCACCCCGCGCCCGAAGCGCGCCTTCAGCCCGATGGCGCCGATCGCCGCCACCTTGGCCGCGTAGTACGCCGGACAGGGAAAGACGCTCGAGTCGTAGCGAACGCCGGCGTCGGCGAGCACCTCGAAGAGCTCGTCGGTGATGGTGTAGCCCGGCGCGCGGAACCCGGTCGGTCGCTCGCCCACCGCGGCTTCCAATCGATCGAGGGAAGCCACAACCTCGCGCTCCTGGGTCGCCCGGTCCTGCCGCGTCAGGTCGTAGAGGTGGCTCAACGAGTGGCTGGCGATCTCGTGGCCGGCGGCGTGGAGCCGGCGGAGCGCGCCCGGCGCCGGACCCTCGTCGAGGTCGGCGGCGATGGCGAAGAAGGTCGCCGGGATGCCCAGATCCTCGAAGAGGCGCTCGAAGCGCGGGACCGCGCGGGCGTAGACCGCGTGAGCCGCTTCTCCCTCGAGGGGCGGCAGGCCGTGGATGGCCGAGTAGCAGCCGATCTCGTCGAGGTCGATGGAGACCGCGGCGAGGCGCTGCATCAGCCCTTCACGCGGATGGCGACGAAGAGCTTGGCGACGCCCTTGAGGACGTTGGGCACGCGCCGGAAGAGGTGGATGCTCGGGGGCCGCTTCTCCAGCACGCGCACCGGGATCTCCTTCATCCGCACGCCCGCGCGCTCGGCGCGGATGACCAGCTCCGAGGCGAAGAGGTCCTTGTCCACCAGACACTGCCGGGCGATCTCGACCACCGGGGCCCGACGGAAGGCCTTGAGCCCGTGGGTGTCGGACCCCTTGAAGCCGGTGGCCACGCGCAGGAGGCCGTTCATCACCAGCGTCGCCGCGTGACGCATCACCGGGCGCTCGTCGCTGGCGCCGGCCATGGTCTTGGAGCCGACCACGAAGTCCGCCTCGCCGGTCTCCAGGAGCGCCAGGGCGCGCCGGTGGAAGTCGGTGTCGCAGAGGTCGATCTCGTCGCAGAGGACGAACTCGCCGCGGGCCTCGAGGATCCCGCGCTTGAGGGCTTCGCCGTAGTTCGGCTGGCCCAGCGAGCGCACGACGAGCTGCGGGAAGCGCTCCGCCAACTCGTTGGCGATCTTCACCGTGTCGTCGGTGGACCCGTTCTCGGCGAGGATGAGCTCGTAGGGCTCGTCCAGCTCGCTCAGGCGGTCGACGAGGTCCACCACCGCGCTCTGGAGGATCGCCTCCTCGTTGTAGATCGGGATGATGATGGAGACCCGCGGCTCGGCGGGGCGGTCGCTGGGCGAATCGGCCATCGGGCACGCGACTTGTCAGCATCGAGCGCTCCGGTCAAGCGGCGGCGCGGTCCCCCTCCCCCGGGGGGACCTCAGTAGGGGCGTCGGGTGACCGGGTAGCTGTCCCGCGCTTCGACCGCGGCGACCGCGAGCTGGTCCGCCAGCTCGTTGAGCTGCACGCCGGCGTGACCGGGGACGTAGACGAAGTCCGTGTCGCCCCGGGCCTTCAGGGCGGCCCGCAGCTCGGCCACCAGCTCCTGGTTCTTCTTGGCCTTCCACCCCTTGGTGAGCAGCCCGATGGCGTAGCTGGAGTCGGTGTGCACCGTGAGCGGCCCCTCCGGCGCCTCCTGGAGGACCCGGAGGATCGCGGTGAGCTCGGCGATGTTGTTGGTCCCATCGCCCAGGTACTCGCTCAGCGCGATCTCCTCGCCGCCGCTGCGAATCACCGCGCCCAGCCCCGCCGGGCCCGGGTTGCCGCTGCACGCGCCGTCGCAGTAGGCCAGCACCTCGCCCTCGGCCGGGGTCGTGGGGAAGGAGCTCGGCGCCGGCTTCTTCTTCTTGGAGCGACTCTTGGAGCCTCCAGACTTCGCGCCCTTCCCGCCCTTGTCTTCCGGACGCTCGGCCGGCCCGCAGTGTTCGTCGGGCAGCACGGTGGCGTCCAGGCTGGGCTCGAGGTTCTTCACGCCGGCCTGATAAGCCCGCCCGTCGTTGGGCTTGTAGCGGATCTCCACCCGGCCGCCGTCGGGTCGGAGCTCTCCGTGTTCGTCGCAGCGAACGAAGACGCGCTGGCCGCGCAGGATCATGGTGCGCCAAGGCATGGCTCGGCCTTCTGCCACGGACCGCCGCAGCATCCAAGGCCTCGCCCGCCCCGGCCGCGGATCCGCTACCCTCGCGCCCGTGCCGCCCAAGGGACGTCGCCGAAGAACCTGGCCGCTGTTGCTCCTCCTCGTGGTGGGCGTCGGGGTGGCCGCCTATGCCTTCCTGCGTCCGCCGGAGCTCCACGAGGCGCCGTTGGCGAACGTGCCCGGCAACGCCAGCGCGGTGCTCATGGTCGACGTGCCCGCCGTCCGCGAGAGCACCCTCTGGCGGCGCTTGGTGGTCGGCGCCGGGCGGGACCGAGGTCTCCGCCGGCTCGAAGAGCAGTGCGGCTTCGACCCCACCGCCGGCCTGGAGCAGCTCACCGTCTTCGTCACCGGCGACGAACCCTTCGCGCTGGACCACGTCGGCGCGATTCTCTCGGGCACCTTCCAGCACGAGGCCCTGGGCGACTGCCTCGGCGAGGCGGCCGAGACCACCGGCTCCCGGCTCCGTCGCACCGAGGTCTCCGGGCTCCCGGCGATCGCCGGCGTGCGCGGCGACAGTCGCGCGGTCTTCGTCGGTCGGCGCGGCGTCGTCTTCGGCCCCGAGCCGACCGCGGTGCAGACCATCGCCACCATCCGCGACGGGAGCGGCTCGGCCAGCGAGACCGCGCTGGGCCTCATCTTCCGGGACGTCGCCGGCCGCGACCTCACCCTCGCGGCCCGGATACCCCCCCGGTGGCGCGACCAGCTCGAGGTGGACGGCGAGCTCGCGCAGATCCTGGCCCACCTGGAAGCCGTCGCCCTCGGGGCGCGCATCCGGCGCGGCCTGAGCGCCTCGCTGCGCCTCCTGACCGACGATCCGGCGGCCGCCGACGCCCTGGCCGGCATCGTGCGCGAGCGCCTCGACGCGGTGCTCGACACCCCGATGATCGGCTTCACCCCGGTCGCCGGCGCGCTGCGGCGGGTCGAGGTGGCGTCCGAGGGGACGGTGGTCACGGTGGCCTTCGACTGGAGCGACGAACGGCTGGACGAGCTCCTCGACTTCGCCGCCGACCTCGAGGGCCGGCCCGGAGGGCTGGCCGGCGCGCTGGACCGGGTCCGCTGAACCGCGTCCGCTGACTCAGAGCCCGTCGATGCCGCTCAACGGGTCGGGCCGCGAGCGATCGGGCCGCGCACGGCGCGGCCGGGACCGGGCGGGCTGGGACCGCGACGGCTGGGCTCGCGACGGCTGGGACCCCGACGGCTGGGACCCCGACGCACCGGGCCGCGTGCGCTCGCTCCGCTCCGCCGACCCGGCGGTCGCCGTATCTTCGGCGGCCTCCGCCGCCGCCGTCCGGCCCGCCGCGCGCGGCGCGGGGAGACTCCCTGCCTCCAGGGCCGCGCGCACCGCTGCCAGCCGGCCCGCGGGCAGCCCCGTGGCCTCGGTATCGCCCACCAGCTCCAGGGTCCGTTCATAGGAGCGCAGAGCGTCGACGTCTCGCCCGAGGAGGATGTAGGCGTCGGCCCGCGCCAGGGTCGCTGCCGGCGAACGCGGGTGCACCGCGAGGGTGGCCTCGGCGTCCCGGAGAGCCGCGGCGCCATCGCCGCCCTCGAGCGCGCGCTCGGCCTCGATGAGGTGCGCCCAGGGGGCCCCCGGATCGAGCGCCAGCGCCTGCTGCGAGTGGACCGCCGCCTGCTCGTCCATGGCCGCCGCGTGGTAGGCGAGCGCCAACGCGTCGACCACGCTGCTCTCGTTGGGGGCCAGGGCCATCGCTCGGCGGTAGGCCTGGATGGCCTCGTCGTCTCGGCCGTGCCGCGCGTGCAGACTCCCCAGCGCGGCCGCCGGGACCCACCAGGTCGGCTCCAGGCGGGCGGCCTCGTGGGCGCTGGCGATGGCCGCGTCGCCCTCCCCCTTCGCCGCGAGGGCGTGGGCCAAGGGGACCCGCGGGACCGCCCACCCGGGCTCCAACGCCACGGCTTCCTCGAGGTGACGCACGGCCTCGTCGGCTCGCGTCTCCTCCAGCGCGGTCATGCCCCGGCAGAACGCGCGGGCCGCGCGCCAGCGGGTCTGCACCTGGGGCTGGGCCAGCGAGCGCTCGGCATCCGCGATGCATTGACGCCAGAGGTCCGGGCTACGGAGGAGCGACCGATCGGACCCGGAGGCGTCGTGGAAGCGACCGATGAGGGAGAGCGCCAGAGTCGGTGGTTGGCTGGCGACGGGGGTCGGCGCCGCGATCGGTTCGTCGTCCTCGGGCCAGGCCACCCCGACGACCAGGGCCGAGGCGACCGCAGCCCCGAGGGCGAGCACCGGCCAACGCCGGGGGGGCTGCACCGGTCGCGAAGGCGGCGTGGGCGAGTGGTCCGAGACCGGCGGCGGCGTGGCCACCTGGGTGGTCGGCGCGTACGCGGCCGCGGTGCGCGTCAGGGGCACGGCGGGCGCTTCCTCGCCCCGGAGCTGGGCCGCCATCGCCTCCGCGGAGGGCGGGCGCGCCGCGGGGTCCCGGCTCAGGGCGGACGCCACCACCGCTCCCACCCGACCGGTGCCCTGCAGCGCGGTCAGGTCGGGGTCCTCGAGCAGCTTCTTGGCGATGAGCTCGGGGTAGGTGCTCGCGTGGTAGGTCGGCCGGCCCAGGAGCGCCTCGTAGAGGAGCGCCCCCACCGCGTAGAGGTCGGCCGCCGCCTCGGCGCGCCCGCCCCGGAGCTGCTCCGGGGCCATGTAGAGCGGGGTCCCCACGCTGTGGCCCTCCCGGGTGATGGTGGGATCGGTCCCGCCGTCCACCATCCGCGCGACCCCGAAGTCCACCAGGGTCGGCATTCCCTCCGGGGCCCGGAGGAAGACGTTGTCCGGCTTGATGTCCCGGTGGACGATCCCCGCCCGGTGCGCGACCGCCAGGGCGTCCAGGAGCGCGCCCCCGAGGGCGGCCGTGGCCTCCGGGTCCAGGACCCCGCGCGCCAGCCGGTCCGCCAGCGGTTCCCCCGCCAGCCGCTCCATGACCAGGTAGGGCATGGGGCCCTCCCCGGTGGCCGCCTGACCGACGTCGTGGATGGTCACGATGCCTGGATGGTTCAGCGCGGCGGCGGAGCGCGCTTCGCGGAGGAAGCGCGCCACGGCCTCGGCGTCGGCCACGCGCTCGGGGAGGATCACCTTGATGGCCACCTCCCGCTCCAGCCGGAGGTCTCGGCCGAGGTACACCGCGCCCATGCCCCCCTTCCCCAGGAGGGTGTCCATCCGATAGCGCCCTTCGAGGACCGAGCCGAGCGCGACGGGCGGTGCGGCCGTCATCGCTCCACGATCGCCGATACGGCGCGGATTGCAAAGGTCAGCGGGTCACGCGGTCGCGCAGGGCGGCCACGAAGGCCTCGGCCCGCGCTTCGGGCACGGCCACGAGCTGGAAGCGACGCTTGGGGAGGACCGCGAGCTCCACCGCGACCTGCTTCTTGCGCGCCGGAAGCAGGATGGAGAGCCCCAGATCCAGACCGCCCCCGATGAAGATGGCGGCGGCGGCGGCCAGGAGCAGCACGGTCTCGCCGCTGCGCATCCCCTCGAAGAGCCAGACGCCCCCGATCACCACCCCGCCCGCGAAGGCGAGCGCGCCGGCCACCAGGGGCAGCGCCGGCCAGCGGTGGGTCCGACCCACCGAGGCGACCGCGCGGTCGGTGTAGGTCTCGTCGGTCTCCCGGATGACCCGGCCGAGGAGCACCACCCGCTTCTTCAAACGGAGCCCGCCCTCGACGACGCGGAGCTTCGCCGGACGCCGGAGCCCGAGCGCGAAGAGGATCCCCCGCACGACCCACTCGAGGACGGCGAAGCCGCTGACCAGGCGCAGCAGACCGCGGAAGCCGGTGGGCGGCAGCCGCATCAGGCGGCCCTCGACCGCGGCGGCGTCGGCCCCCTCGTCGTCGCCCACGCCCCTGGCCGCGCTCGGTGCGTCCCCCCGGACCTCGGCGGCGACGGGGTGAACGCTGTGTCGGAGCGCCACCTGCCGCAGGGTCCGGCGCGCGGCGGCGGCCGCTTCGCTCCCGGTGGCGGCCGGGACGACGCCCACGGCGCGCCAGACCGGCCCGGCGTCGTCTTCGAGCACCGGGTCGATGGCCGCGTAGGGCGCGTAGTCGGTGGAGAGCTCCAGCCAGTCGGCGTGCCGCGCGAAGCGCTCGAGGCGCTTCGGGTCGTCGAGGTGACCCCGGAGGCCCTCGACCATCAGGGCCGCGATCAGCGCCCGCTGACGCTCGGTCTCCGGGCCGCGCTCGAGGAGCAGCAGGACGTCTTCGCCGCCGACCTCGGCGGCCGTGACCCCATGGGTCTCGGCCTTCTTGGCCACGTGCTCCTTGCCCGCGAAGAGCAGCCGACCCTCCGCCTGCCGCGAGAGGACGTCGAGCACCAAAGCGGCGACGGAGGCCGGCGCCTCCCGGGCGGCCTGGGCGGCGGCACGGAGCGAGGGGTCGGTCTTCGCAGAGGTCGGACGGGGCACGGGCTGCGTATAGCAAACGGCGGGAACGGCGAAAGGGCTCGCGCTCATTCCCCGCCCGGGGTCACTCCAGGCTCTTCTTGAGGGCCGCCAGCTCGGCCTCGATCCGCTCGTCCAGGGTCGGCTCGCGGGGTGTGGCGGGCGCGGAGGTGGCGGGCTTGGCGGGCTTCGCGGGTGCGGGCCCGGGCGCCGGCTCGTCGGGCACGGCCCCGGAGCCGGTCGCGATCGCGTCGACGTCGCCCGGGAG
>DCLA01000079.1 GCA_002320815.1 Myxococcales bacterium UBA1660 | reverse complement strand
ACCGACCTGAGCTCCGCGCTAGCATCGCGGCGCCGATGCCCACCCTGCCGCGACCGCCGACGAAGAAGCCCCGCCGCCGCCCCGCCAACGTCCCCTCGAGCGCGACGTGGGACTCCGAGGAGTCCTTCTGGGTCGACGGGCCCACCGACGACCGAGGGCGCCATGACGGCCTGGTGACCAGCTACTGGCCCGACGGGGTGCTCTGCGCGCGCATCGAGAAGGTCGACGGCGAGGTCCATGGGGAAGTGCTCCGCTACCACCACTCCGGCGAGGTCGCGCAGCGCTTCTCGATGGTCCACGGCGTCATCCACGGGGAGCGCGCCTTCTTCTTCACCGACGGCCCCACCTACGAGATCGGGCGCCCCCCGGGTCTCGCCGCGCGCGTGAAGCGCACGGTGATGGTCTACGACATGGGCCAGGTCACCGCGGTCCACCACTTCGACGGGACGGGCCAGGAGGTCACCCCGCAAGGTCGCGCCGTCCCGACCCCGCGCGCCGCGCCGCCGCCGCCGGCGGATCCCCGGGGCGCCGAGGGCGGTCCGCCGCTGGACGCGGTGCGGGTCGCCCGGGGCTCGGTCTCCCGGATGGAGCGATGGCGCGCCTCCGAGACCCAGGGCCCGCGCCAGATCACCCGCTTCTGGCGCCCCGACGGTCGGTTGGCCCTGCGGCTCGAACACGAAGGCGACGACCTGCTCTCCCTGACGGAACACGCCGAGAGCGGTGAGGCCCGCGTGACCGAGACCTTCCTCCCCGGTCGACCCCCGGGGCACTCCCGACCTCGCCCCGCGCTCACGGAGGTCGAGACGAGCGAGGGTCGCTGGGATTTCGCCTACGCCGACGGTCGATGCGTCGCGGTGAGCCACGCGGCCGCAGACGCCGAGCCGAGCGCGGTGACGGGGCCCGAGGTCCACGACGTGGCCACGTTCGCCGAAGCGTTCCAGCGGCGCTTCGCGGGCGTCCTCGACGTCCGCCCCGCGAGCCTCTGGTTCGAGGGCTGCGCCGTGGTCCACCTCGAGCTGGAGTCGGTGGAGGAGCCCGTACCGCTAACCGCGCTCACCGGCGACGGCGGCGGCAACTCCGCGGTCGTGGTGACCGGCGGGAAGCACGCCGGCCGCGTGTTCTTCCACGACCACGAGGAGGGCCCCGCCCTCGACGCCGAGGAGCTCCACGCCTGGCTGGCCAGCGAAGCCGAGGCCGACGTCGACGCGATGAGCGTGGACGCTCGGGCCGAGGCGTTGCCCTTCTTCGAGAACGCCCTGGCCGATTCCCTCGCCGACTTCCTCGCCGGGATCGTGGTGGGCAGCGAAGCGACCTACTGGGGCACCTACTCCGAGTTCCAGCCGCTCGACGGCGACGACCGATAGCCGAGCACCGTACGGGAGGCGCCGTCGCGCGGAGGCGCGGGCGCTGCTACATCTGGGGCCGTGCGGAGGACCTGGGCGCTCGTGAGTCTCCTCGCGGCCGGATGCGCCGAGCCGGTCGATCCGTCCGGCGTGTGCGGCGAAGTCGGGTCCGCCACCGGCGCCGCGACGGCGCCGGATCGGCGGGTCCTGGGGGCCGCGGCGGACTACCCCGCGGACCTCGCGCTCGAGGGCCGCTACGGTGAGCTCGTTCGCTCCCAGCGGGTCCGGCGCGCGGCGGCTTGGGACGCGGTGGCGAAGCTCCTGGCGCCGGTGCCCACCCACGAAGCGCTCCCGACCGCCGACGCCACGGTGCCCCTCTGGCGGACCTTCTACGACCGGGAGGACTTCGGTCGGATCTTCCAGAACCTCTACGGCGAGCTCTCGCCCGAGGAGCGCCTCGCGCGGGCGCCCCTCTCGGACCCGCGGGTGGACGAAGCCTTCCTCTGGAACGTCGGCTTCGTGGACTCCCTCGGGAGCTGGCCCGAGACGCGCTTCCAGGACTACCTGGCGACCCTCGACTCGCCCGACGCGGTGAACCGGGTGGGCGGCGTCGGGCGGATCGCGATGAGCCCGGCGATGACCCGCCACATCGCGCAGAGCTACCCGCAGGTGCTCGATTGCCTCGACGACGGCCCCCCGGGTCCCGAGGTCGCCGGGGTCCCCCGGGAGGACCCGCTGCTCCGCGAGGCGGTCGCCCTGGGCCCCTGCAGCAGCGCGGGCTTCGGTCCCATCCACATCGGCCGCGAGGAGACGCTGCGGGTCACGCTCGTGCCCCGGGAGGGCAGCGACGTCGCCCGGCTGATGGTGCTCGAGGGACCCGACGACGACCTCGTCTGTGACGGCACCCGCGAGTGCGAGGTCGACGCCCCTGGCGACCACTCGGTGCGCGTCGTCGCCGGCGAGTCGGGTTTCGCGGGCACCCTCGACGTCCGCCGGTCCGTCGTGGACGCGCCGGTCACCTGCCTCGCGGGTGCCTTCCCCGCCGACGCGGTCTCGGTGGCCGCGGAGTGGCGGCGCATCGACCCGGCGCTCCCCTTCCCCACCTTCGACACCTCCGCCGCCGCCCTGGCCGAGCTCGTGGCCACCGAGACGCCCACCTGGGTCCCCGACGGCGAGATCCTCCCCGGCGACGCCGGGATCCACTCCCAGCGCCTCGAGAGCGGCGCGCGCTTCGTCCTCGCCGGTCTGCACATCCGGACCCGCGAGTTGCCCCAGGGGTTCGCCATCACGCTCTGGTGGTCCGCGGATCCCGACACCGACTTCGGCGCCGACCGCCCCGAGAGCATCCGCGCCCTGGGCGGCCCCTGGGCGAACTACAAGATGTGCGTCGCGGTCGACTTCACCGAGCTCGACGACGATCCCGAGGGCGGCTTCGGCACCGACGCCCCCACCCTGGCCGCCGCGCTGAGCGCCGTTCACGAAGGCCGCGGCGGCCCCACCTGGTGCAGCAATCCGTACATCGACGCCGCCCCCGGGTTGGCCGTGGGGAACTGCGTCGGCTGCCATCAACACGGCATGAGTGGCGTTCGTCCGGGCGAAGTCGCCACCGATGAGGCACGCTTCCCGTCGAACGGACGTCTCCCGGCCCGCAGCAACTACCCCTCGGACGGGAGTTGGGCTCTCGACGCAGGCGATGACCTCGCCGCACGCATCAATGAAATCGTCGACTTCTTCAGCTCCCCGTAGGTGCCGGATGCTCACGCCCAGGACTCCCTCGCTCCTCTCCTCGCTGCTGCTGTTCACCTCCCTCGGAGCGTGCGGCGACGATGGCCGCGCCCCCCTGGAGACCGACGCTGGCTTCGACATGCAGGTGCCCGATGCCGGCACCGACATGGCCACCGAGCCCGACGCCGGCCCCGAAGATTCCGGCGTGGACGCCGCGCCGGACATGCCGCCCGAGATGGCGCCGGTCTTCCGCAACCCGGTGGAGACCGATGACGAGACCCTCGCCAGTGAGGCGGTCGCCATCCTCTTCACCCTCCAGGCGGCGACGGCGACCACCTGCCCCGGCTGCTACGAGGTGACCCGCGCGAACATCCGGAGGCTCTGGGACCAGACCATGGCCTCCTGGGGCACCTGTTTCGGCGACCTGGACCTGGTGACCCCGGAGGCTGCCCAGGCCGCGCTGGACTGCTTCGAGACCGAGGGGGCCCCTGACCGGGATCGGCTGGGGGTCTTCGCGACCGGTGCGTCCTTGCCGTGGTTCGGCTTCGCGTTCCGACGGGCCTTGGGTGACGATTGGGAGGAGCCCTACCTGGCGTTCGTCGCCGATGTCCGGATCCCCACGCCGCCCGAGACCGCGCTCACCCAGGAACAGTTCGACGTACTCACGGAGTGGTTCCTCCGCGGTACGCCCGACGTCGAGCGGCAGGTCCCGCACCTCCAGCCCCGAGGAAGCTGCGAGTCGTTCGCGGACGCCTCCGTCGCGCTCCTCGCCGAGGAAGGCGCGATCAGCGGATGGCCCGCCCGCAACGAGGCCGCGGCGATGCTGATGCACGGCTGCCCGACCCCGGGCAGCCCCCTCGACTGCCTCTCCACCTACCCCGAAGCCGCCGACACCGCCGCCGGTGCGGACTGGAACGTCGTGGCCGGCAGCAAGACGCGGGTGCTCTTCGAGGTGCCCTACGACTCCAGCTACTGGACCAAGACCTCCCCCAGCGGTCGCTTCGTGGCCCATGGGGGCGGCATCTCCGCAGGCGCCTCGATCATCGACCTCTCCCGGGACGTCTCCGTCGGCGTCGACGCCAGCTTCGACCCGGGCTTCTTCCCCGACGGCTCGGGGTTCATGTTCCAGGGTGGCGGCACCAAGGTCTGCCCGACCAGCATCCTCACCGCCGGCGACCCCACGACCCTGACCCTCACCGAGCCGGGCTGCACCTCACCGGACGGGATCGGCCTCTACCAGCACGTCGGCGCGGCCCTCGAGGGCGACGACTACTGGGTCGTCGACAGCGTATGGGATGGGGACCCGGGCAGCTCCGATTCCGACCCTTCGGTGAGCGAACGGGCCGACGCCGACCTCACCCTGTACCGGCTGATCAACACCGGCGCGGGCTTCGAGCTCTCCGGTGAGTTCTTCGAGCAGGTCCCGTTCGAAGCATCGGCGGTGATCTCTCCCACGATGCGCGTCGTGGTGACCCAGATCGGCAACGGGAGCGGGACGCCCATCGGCTACGTTCTCCGGCGCATCGACCTGACCCGCGGCCCGGGCGGCACGGTGACCAACGTGTCCCTGCCCGAGATCGCCCGCTACTGCTACCCGGGCGGCAAAGCGGCGCTGGCGCTCGACGACCGCTACCTCGTGACCCACCACCGGGCCACGGATGCCGACGCCGTCGACCTCGGCTTCACCGGCCCGAGCGACCCCGAGTTCGCGCCCTACCGGGGCATCTCGAACATCTATCTGGTGGACCTGATCAGCGGCGAGCGCACCCGCATCACGAACATGCAGCCGGGCCAGCGCGCCCTCTTCCCGAGTTTCCGCTCGGACGGCTGGATCTACTACCTCGTCCGGACCGGCTCGCTGCCCGAGTACGTGGTGGCGACCGACGCGGCCATCGTCCTTCGATGACCCGAGCCCGCGCCATCGCGCTCGGCGGCTTTGCGCTCCTCGCGCTGACCGCCTGCAAGACGTCGAGTCCGAGCGATGGCGGGACCGACGGCGGCCTGGAGGACCAGGGTGCCCCGGATGGCGGCCCCGTGGACGCCGGGGGTCCTGACGCGGGCCCCATGGATGCCGCGCCGCCCGACATGGCCGCCCCTGACGCAGGCCTCGAGGACTCCGGCGTCGACATGCCTCCGGCCGCCTGTATCGGCCCGCCCGGCCTCTACACCGACGCCGACTGCAGCGTGCTGGCCGCCGATGTCCGCCCCTTCACACCTCGCTTCGAACTCTGGAGCGACGGCGCCGACAAGGAGCGCTTCGTCTACCTGCCGCCGGGTTCGCAGATCGACACCACCGACCCCGACCGCTGGGGCTTCCCCGCGGGCACGCGCCTCTACAAGACCTTCGCCCGCGACGGCGTGCGCCTCGAGACCCGCGTCTTCGAGAAGCTGCTCACCGCCCAGGGCCCCGAGAGCTGGACCATGCGGTCCTGGCAGTGGAGCGCCGACCAGCTCTCTGTCTCCGAGGTCGGCCCCTTCGGCGAGACCGACATGCTCGGGACCACCCACGACATCCCCACCCGCGGCGCCTGCGTCGAGTGTCACTCCGCCGCCCAGGACGACGTGGTCATGGGCTTCAGCGCGATCCAGCTCGCCCACTCGGGCCCCGGCGTGACCCTCGACGAGCTCGTCGCGGGCGGGTGGCTCTCCACCCCCATCACCAGCGCCGACGCGGCCATCCCCGGCGACGCGACCACCCAGGCTGCCCTGGGCTACCTCCACGCCAACTGCGGCAACTGCCACGGCGGCCCGACCCCCGAGCGCGACCTCGTCTTCTGGCTCCCGGTCGGCAGCTCGAGCGCCGAGACCGCGCCGCCCTTCACGACCTCGGTCTGCGTCTGCTCCGAGTGGGTCGGCGCCGGCCCCGGCGGTGAGAGCGTCGAGCTCCGGGTCGCGCCCGGCGACTCCCTGCGCAGCGTCGTCGCCCACCGCATGGGGTCCCGCGAGCGCGACACGAAGATGCCGCCCCTGGCCACCGAGCTGGTGGATACGGCGGGCCGCGCCCAGGTCATCGACTGGATCGACTCCCTCCCCGCCGACGCCGGCGGCTGCCCCACCGTCTGCCCCTGACCTCTCCGGCGCGGCCGGTGGACGCGGGCCTGTGGGCCCCCCCGTTCCGGAGTAGAGTGACCAAGTGACCGGTCGTTCCAAGCGCGGCGTAACGCTCTGGCTTCTCCTCGCGGCGGCTTGCGACTGCGGTCAGAGCCACTCGGCCCCCGACGGGTCGGTGGACGCGACATCGCCCGAGCCCGACGGGGGGCGCGTAGTCGCCGAGGGGTGCGACGACCCCGAGCTCTGGGCGGTGTCGCCCACCGAAGAGCTCGAGCTCACCGTCGGCTCCGGTCCCTGTGCCCCGGCACAGTATCCCCTCTTCGCGTCGGGGGTCGCTTTCCCCGGGATCACCACCGACCACACGTCGTGCTGGCGGGTGGCGAGCGCGGACCCGCGCTCCGGCCTGGTGGAAGGGAGCGTCACCCACAGCGACACCTACTTCCTCTCGGTCTCGCTCGTCGGCTTCGACCGCCCGGTGGCCATGGAAGGTCGCCTCGTGGCCCCCGACGGAACCGTCGTGCGCGCGGGCATCACCGAGCCCACCGTGCTGGAGCCCGAGCGGGTCCAGCCCATCGAGGTGGACGGGCTCCTCGGCGTCGCCGAGGGCGGTGCCGTCGTCCGCCGCACCCAGGACTCGGTGGAGCGGCCCTGGCCCGAGGGAGCCCTCGCCGTGGCGTTCACCGCGAGCCGCCCGTGGCTCGTCCTCGAGGGTCGCCTCTGGACGCTCGACGACGATGACGCCCTGGTCGATCTCGGTTCCCACGAGGGACCCGTCATCGCCGATCCCCGCAGCCCGGTCATCGCGGTGGACGACGAGATCCGCGCGGTCGACGTCTACGCGGGCCCCGACTCCCTCATTCGCTGGTCGGTGAGCATCGAAGGTTCGATCCGACAGCTCGAGTCGGCCGGCATCGGCGATACCCAATGGGCCGCGAACGACGAGCGTCTCTATCGGATCCGCGAGGGTGGGACGGTGGTCGACTCCGTTCCCATCGGCGGCGGCCGACTGGTCCCGGTGGCGGTGGAGAACGCTCGCTACCGGCGCAAAGTCCACTACTGGGACGGCGAGCAACTCCGCCGCCTACCCGTCGAAGGACCTCTCCTCGGCGACCCGGTGATGACCCTCGACCCCGAGCTGGGCGCGCCGCTCGCGGCCATGGACGGACTGCTGCTCGCCGAGCGAGGCTTCGCGCTCGTCTCGGGGGCTTCGATCTGGGGATCCGCCAGGCACATCGGCGCGACCTCGGTGGCGCTCGCCGACGTCTTCCCCGAGGCCCTGGAGATCACCCACGTCTCGTCCGACCTGTGGTGGTACGTGGTCCTCCACGACGACGGCACGAGCACCCTCCACCGCGCCCCCCACGGCGGCTTCTGCGGCCCCTGAGCTAGCGCGCTCGTTGGCTCACCCGGGCGCTCCGGCCGACGCCGAAGGGCACCCCGAGGCCGACGCTCAGAGCCTCGTCCGCGCCATCGAAGGCGAGGGCTTCGTCGGCACCGCCTCCGCGGAAGACATGCCGGCACCGGTCGGCTTTCCCTTCCGCTGGCCCTTCCTCATCGCGGTCATCGCGGTCATCGCCGCGTGGCAGCTGGCGTTCCTCGCGGACGCGCTTCGTACTGGGCGCGGGATCCCGGGACCCGGCGCCGACCTGCCGTTCACCGCGATCTTCGCCCTCTCGATCGCCATCCGCTTCCCCGGTCCCCTCCAGCGCGTGGCGCTCCGCGGCCCCCGCGCCCTGCTCCAGGTTCGCCAACTCCTGACACCACTGGCCCTCGTCACCGGGCTCTTCTCGGCCCTCGCGCTCCTCCGCTTCCTTCTCTGAGGCGCCCCGGCCTCGGCTGCTCCGCCGACTTGCGCTATCCTCGGGCGGGTCTTTCGGGAGGTGGTGGTGCCGATGGAGAAGTTCGCGCGGTGGTCCGTTGTCTGTGTCCTCGTCATGAGCGGCTGCGATCCCGGCGAGCTTCGCGTCGTCCCCGAGACCGACGACGCCCAAGAGGGGCGAGCGGACATGAGCCGCGCCGCTGACTCCGGGAGCGGCGGCCCGGGCGCCGACGCGGGGAATGGCGGTGACCTGGGGAGCGGCGGTGACCTGGGGAGCGGCGGTGACCTGGGGAGCGGCGGTGACCTGGGGAGCGGCGAGCCGATGTGTGGCAACGGCATCGTCGAGCCGGGCGAGCGCTGCGACGGCGACTGTCCGACCTCGTGTCCGCCCGAGTCCTGTACGACGCGCACCCTGGTCGGGAGCGAGTGCGATCGACGGTGCGAGGCCTCGCCGGTCACGATGTGCGCCAGCGGCGACGGGTGCTGCCCCTCGGGGTGTGATCCCACGAACGACACCGACTGCGAGCTCGACTGCACCGACCTCGGCTCGTGGCCGGCGGATTGGGCCGCCGAGGAAGACGCGGCCCTCGACGAGATGAACCGACACCGTGGCACCGGGTACACCTGCGCGTCCGGGCCCAAGATGTCGGTGCCCGCCTACGCGATGAACGACGAGCTGCGCATCGCCGCGCGCTGCCACTCCATGGACATGGCCGAAGAGAACTACTTCAGTCACACCGGCTCCGACGGCAGCAGATTCTCCGATCGGGCTCGCGACGCCGGCTACGGCGGCGGACCGCGCTACGAGAACATCGCGGCCGGCAACGGCACCGGCGTGGCGAGCGTGGGCCAGTGGATGGGCAGCTCGACCGGACACTGCGACGCGGTCATGGCCGACAACGCCAACCGGGTCGGCATCGGGTACTACCGCAAGGCGGGCACCCGCTGGACCCACTACTGGACCGCGGTCTTCGGCCAAGGCGACTGACGCGGCCGCCGAAGTCATCCCGGACGGGACCGACATCCGCGAACCGCCACTCAGAACCAGCCCGCGACGGCGAAGCTCGTGTTCCCCGCCGGGACCGGGCGGGCTCGGGGGACTCCGCGGTCCCTGGTCATCTCGACCACGACGGCCCCCGGCAGGCGCCCCCGCTCGAGCGCCCGATGCGCCGCGCCGACCTCGCTCAGCGGATGGCGCTGGGCGACCACGCCCCGAAGCGCGCCGGCCTCGACGAGGGCGCGCAGGTCCTCCATGCCCTCCCGCGACCCCAGGGCCACACCGCCCATCGCGCGGGGTCCGCCGCGGAGGGCGGACCACGCCATCTGCACCAGGAGCCGCGGCGTCAGGTAGAGCGAGAGGTAGCGGCCGGTGTCGGTCAGGGAGCCCACGAAGGCACGGAAGTGGTCGCCCTCGGTCGTGTCCAGGATCACGTCCCACCGCGCGTCACGGGCGGTGAAGTCCTCGGCGGTGTGGTCGATGAACTCGTCCGCCCCCAGCGCGCGCGAGAGCTCGGCGTCCCGGCTACCCACCGCGGTGACGTGAGCGCCGAGGTGTTTGGCGACCTGGACGGCCATGCGGCCGACGCCGCCGGTCGCGCCGACGATGAGCACGCGCTCGCCGGGGCGGACCTCGGCCAGGTCGCGCAGGAAGGTGAGCGCGGTCCCGGCGCCGTAGGGGATGGCGGCGGCTTCGGCGTGGTCGATCCCCGCCGGCTTGCGTGCGACGGGCCCGTCCTCGGCGACGGCGACGTACTCGGCGTAGGCCCCCCGGTCGACGCTGCCGAAGACCTCGTCACCGACGGCGAAGCGGGTGACCTCGGAGCCCGTGGCGACGACCCGGCCGGAGAACATCGTGCCGCCGACCGGGTGGCGCGGACGGAAGAGGCCGAAGAGGAGCCGCCCGAAGACGGCGGAGATGCCGGGGAAGTCGGCGGCCCGCAGGCGGCGGTCGCCCTGGGTCACGGCGCTGGCGTGGACCTCGACCAGGACCTCGCGGGCGCCCGGCGTCGGTCGTTCGACCGACCGGACGTGGAGGACGTCGGGGGTTCCGTACTCGGTTTGGGTAGCGGCGCGCATGGTGTTCTCTCCTCGGTGGTGACTTCCGGGCCAACCCCGGTCGCTTCCGGGTCGCTCCCGGTGAAAAGCACTCTGCCATTCGCCAGCGTTTTGAAAATCCACGGGTTTCGCACTCGTGATATGCATGAATGCATGAGTTGGGATCGGGTGGCCTTCGACTGGAACCACGCGCGGGCCTTCCTGGTGACCGCCGAGGAGGGCTCCTTCTCGGCCGCGGCGCGGGCCCTGGGCACCACCCAGCCCACGGTGGGCCGGCAGGTCGCCGCGCTGGAGAGCGAGCTGGACGTGCTGCTCTTCGAGCGCGTGGGGCGCGGTCTCGCGCTCACGGCGACCGGCCTGGAGCTCCTCGAACACGTGCGCGCCATGGCCGACCAGGCCACCCGGCTCTCCCGGGTGGCGGCGGGTCAGTCCGTCTCCTTGAACGGGCCGGTGGTCGTGTCCGTCGGAGAGCTGATGGCCGCCTGGGTCCTCCCGGCGGTAGCCAGGCGCATCCGGCGCGAGCATCCGGGGATCACCCTGGAGATCCTGGCCACCAACCAGACCAGCGACCTGGGTCGACGAGAGGCGGACATCGCCGTCCGCAGCTACCGGCCGACCGACGCCGACCTGGTCGCCAAGAAGATCCGCGACGACCAGGCGACGCTCTACGCCACCCCGGAGTACCTCGCCTCCATCGGCGACCCGAGCACCCGCGCCGAGCTCTCCCGCGCGGAGTTCATCGGCTTCGACGCCACGGGGGCCTTCATGAAGGCCCTCAACGCCATGGGCATGGAGCTCACGCCGGAGTCCTTCCCCTACGTCTGCGGGAACCAGCACGTGCAGTGGTCGCTGATCACCCAGGGCGCCGGCGTGGGCGTGATGATGGCCGGCGTCGGCGACGCCGACCCGCGCGTCCGCCGCGCCCTCGACGACTTCGTCATCGAGGTCCCGATGTGGCTCACCAGCCACCGCGAAGTGCGCACCAGCCGGCGGGTGCGGGTAGTCTTCGACCTCCTGGCGGAAGCCCTCGCGGGCGACCCCTGGGCCGAGGCCGGGGCCGCCCTGGCAGCTCACATCGCGTAGTCCCCCGCAGTGTAGAGTTCATAGGCCAGGAGCAACGCGGCTCCCGCGGTCGGTCGGGACTCGTCGAGGTACTCGAAGATCTGCCGCGTCTCGTCGGCGATCTCCCCGGTCTCGTCCCAGAAGGCGAGGTAGGAGATGCCTCGGGAGATGGCGTAGAAGGCGTGACCGTTCTCGCTCCGCGAGTTGGTGTAGGTGAGCGTGACCTCGCGGCCATCGATCACCTCCGGAAAGGAGACGGAGTCGCTCCGGCACCCGTCGCCACAAGGCACTCGGTCGCTGGGTCCCACGTCACCCGAGAAGGTCTCGAGGAGCCGGCTCATGCCCGGGACGGGCTCTTCCCCGTCGAAGAGGTTCAAGCGGAACGAGCGACTCAGCTTCTGTGGGACCTCTCGCTCGGCGAAGGGGGGGAACCCATCCATGATGAGCGACGGCGGCGTGTAGGCGAACTCCGCCGGGTAGGGAACCATATGGTACCCGCACGAGTAGTCGCTGGACGACTCGACGCAGCCGCCGCCGACCTCGGGCCAGACCCGATGCGGAAAGACGAAGGTCCCGTTTGGCGCAGTCTTCATCACGCGTAGCATCACCTCCCCCATGCGGAGAGCCTCGGCGCGGTAGGCGTCCGCGGCCCCCTCTTCGCCGGGCTCCTCGCGAAGCATGAGGTGCCAGTACCAGTAGTAACGGATCATGCTGATGTACGGGTGGAAGAGGCTGATGTTGAACAGCTTCCCGCCGGTGTAGCCGCGACCCTCCGTGAGATGCGGCTCGAGGGCTCCGCGCATGTGATCGGCCAGCTCCTCGTACATCGCGTCGTAGCGCGGGTCGGCCTCGCGGTTGAGGTAGAAGGCGTAGGCCACCTGCGCGAGGGTTCCGTAGGCAAGGCCGGCTTCGAGACCGCTGCCGAGCCAGTTTCGAGGGGCGAGGAGATACGGGAGCAGCAGGTACCCGTCCTTTCGCTCACGATAACTCAGCACCACGGTCATCAGGTCGTGGATGCGGTCGAGGACGACCGGGCTCCCCGTCGCGCGGAGAGCCATGAGAGCCCCATTGAGCTCCCAGGACACCTGGCGGGCGACCACCCGCAGGGGGCCCTGTCCGTCGGTCTCTAGCGAGTTCTCGAAATCGGACTCGAAGGACCTGCTGAAATCGTCGGCGGAGATGAACTCGTCGTACCAGCGGGCCGCGTCGGTCCCGTGCTCGGCATCGTAGGCCTCGAGCATGG
Source organism: Myxococcales bacterium UBA1660 (assembly GCA_002320815.1). Classification (GTDB taxonomy): domain Bacteria; phylum Myxococcota_A; class Polyangia; order Polyangiales; family Houyiibacteriaceae; genus UBA1660. Next base: position 82,845 of record DCLA01000079.1, on the reverse strand, counting down.
CGACGGAGAAGCCCGGCTGTAGCGTCATGTCGAAGCGCTCCTTGAATCCGGCGGTCTGGGGGGCGCCGAGGTCCCCGGACGGCGCTGCGGCGCCATCGGCCTCTCCGTCACGCACCGGATGCCCACCGTCATCGGCACTCCCGTCGGAGGTCACGCCCCCATCGGGGCGAGGAGCGTCGTCCGAGTCGGCGGGGGCTCCGCACCCTGCAACGACCATCCCCACGGCCAACGCCAATCGGAGTCTCGAAGCCATGTCCATGTTCTCAGCTCTCTTTCCGTCGTCGAGGGTTCGCTCGAGTCGACGAGCGAACTCGGCGTCGACCCTCCAGGTGTCGCACGGCGAGGAGCCACCACCGAGGACGGCGATTGCGCAGGATCAGGGTGCCGCTCCGCCACCACCTGCGCAATCGCCGTCTCCGCACCACGGCCCGCGATCGGGATGATGGAGCCATGCCGCGAACCACCACCTCGCTCATGCTCCTCGTCGGAGCCCTCGGTTGCACGGGGACCATCGGCGAGGGAGGACACTCTCCAACGGACTCACCCGACGTCGCGCCCACGCCGGCCCAGTGTGCTGCCCAGGGCCCGGCCGCGAGTACCGCCATCCTCTCCCGCCTCTCGGCGCGCGCCGTCGACCGCTCCCTCGAGGCGCTCTTCGGCGAGCCCTCGACGCGGGCGGAAGAGCTCCTCCACGACGCCCCGGGCGGAGCGGATCTGGTGGGCTCCATCGACGTCGAGCGACAGCTCGACTTCGGAGCGCAGGTCGGCATCGCCGAGGGCCCCCGGCTCCAGTGCGGCGAAACCACCGAGTGCCGGACGCGCGTGGCGACGTGGGGACGTCGGGTCTGGCGCCGCCCCCTGAGCGACGCCGAGCTCGACGCGCTGATGGCGCTCCCGAGCGGCCGGGAGCGGATGACGCGGCTCTTCGGCTCTCCGCACTTCCACTACGTCCCCGAGCCGGTGGGAGACACGCCCGGCGTGGCGGAGCTCGACGGGTGGGCCCGGGCTACGCGGCTCGCCTTCGCGCTCACCGGCGCCACTCCCGACGACGCCCTCCTCGACGCCGCCGCGGCCGGAGCCCTCGAGACCGCCGAAGGCGTCCGGACCGAAGGCGAACGGCTGCTGGGCACGGAGGGCGGCCAACGGTGGCTGCGGGCCTTCTTCCACTGGTGGCTCGACCTCGACCACCTCGCGGACCTCGACAAGGACCCCGAGGTCTTCGGCGACTGGAGCGACGCCGTCCCCGGCCTCTACCGCCGGGAGCTCGACGCCTTCGTCGACGCGCTGGTCGCGGGCGGCCGCCTCGGCTTCGACGACCTGGTCTCCGCGACGTGGACCATGGAGAACGACGCTCTCGCCCGCTACCGGGGCCACTCCGCTCCGAGCTCCGAGGCCTTCGTTCGGGTCGAGCGCGACCCCGCGCACCACGCCGGGGTGCTGACCAGTGGCGCCTTCCTGGCCACCCACGCGCGCCGCTACGAGACCTCGCCGCTGCACCGCGGGCTCTTCATCCGGGAGCGCATCTTCTGCGGCTCGGTGGGCGACCCGCCCGAGGACGTCGAGGTCGTGGCGCCCGATCCCGACCCGAGCCTGACCACCCGCGAGCGGCTCGCCCAGCACCGCGCGGATCCCGCCTGCGCCACGTGCCACGACTACTTGGACCCGCCCGGCTTCGCCTTCGAGCGCTTCGACGCCGACGGTCGCCTCCGCGACACCGAGAACGGCTTGCCCATCGACGCCAGCGGGGAGCTGCGCGGCACCGATGTCGACGGCTTCTTCGACGGCGCCGCCGAGCTCGGGGCGCGCATCGCCGAGAGCGCCCAGGCGCAGCGCTGTTTCTCGCGGCAGTGGTTCCGCTTCCTCCGGCAGAGCCTGGAGACCGAGGACGACGAGTGCGCCATCGAGGGCGGGTACGACGCGATGCAGGGCGCCGACCGGGACGCCCGGGACCTGGTGCTGGCGCTGGTGACGTCCGACGCCTTTCTGATGCGCCGCGTGGCGGCGCCGAGCGACGACGCCGAAGGAGAAGAACGATGAGCCGTACGATCAGCCGCCGCCGGATGTTGCGGGGCCTGGGTGCCGGGGCGCTGGGCCTGCCTTTCCTGAGCGCGATGCTCCCCGCGGGCCGGAGCGTCGCTCAGGCCCGGGAGGTGCCCAAGCGCCTCGTCATCGTCTACCGCTCCAACGGCGTGGTCCCCGACCGCTGGTTCCCGACGACGAGCGGCGGCGAGCTGCGCTGGGGCGCCAACATGATGCCGCTCCAGCGCCACCGGGCCGACCTCGCGATCCTGGAGCGCCTCGACATGGTCAGCGCGATGGAAGACCCGGTCGGCCGCAACCCGCACGACCTGGGAACCTCCCACGCGGCGGTGGCCCGGCCGCTGGTGATGGGACCCAGCGGTCGCTACGCGAGCGCCGGTCACCTGAAGGACGGCAGCGCGGGCGGCCCCTCCATCGACCAACTCGTGGCCCGACGGCTCCGGGGCACCACCCTCTTCGACTCGCTGGTCTTCGGGTCCCGCGCGGGCGGGCTGCCGCACACGCCGATCAACCATGCGTTCTGGCGCGATCGCTTCGAGCCGGTGACGCCGATGCAGGATCCGGCCGAAGCCTTCGCCCGCATCTTCGCGCCCCTGGGTGACGAGTCCGCCAGCCGCGCCGCCGAGCAGGCTCGACAGCAGCGGCTCCTGGATGGCGTGAGCGACGACCTCGCCCGGCTCCGGGGTCGGCTCGGCGCCGAGGACCGCCGGCGGCTCGACGCCCACGCCAGCGCGGTGGGCGAGCTCGAAGACCGACTCGCGCACCTGGGAGCCGACCTCTGCCAGACCCCGGAGACCTACGCCGGAGGCACGGGGTACCAGGGGGTCGGCCGGTACCTCACCGATCTCATGGTGCACGCCCTCGCCTGCGATCTCACCCGGGTCGCAGCGTTCCAGTGGTCGACCGGCGAGTCGCGCATCCGCTTCAGCGGGCACGCCGACCATCACCACGGCCTCTCGCACGGCGGCGACTCCAACGCGCGGGTCCAGGAAGACCTCTCCGAGGCGGACCGCTTCTACGCCGGGGAGCTCGCGCACCTCCTCGACGAACTGGCGGCGGTGGAGGAGGCGGACGGATCCCGGCTCCTCGACCACACCGCGGTGGTCTTCATCAACGAGGTCGGCAAGGGGAACAACCACTCCAAGCGACGGCTGCCCTTCCTGGTCGCCGGCATGCCCTCGGTCTTCCGCACCGGCGGCGTCGTCGACGCGCGCGGCGCGGCCCACGCCGACCTCTACGTCTCCGTCCTGCGCGCGCTGGGATACGACGATCGCACCTTCGGGATCCCGGAGCACTGCTCGGGACCCCTGGGCGCGCTGCTCCGCTGAGAGGTCAGCGCTGGAAGCGCGACACGGTGAGGCTGGTGAGCGCCGTATCTTCGAGCACGTAGTGCACGTGCCGCCCCTCCTGCACGGGGCGGCACGCGCCCTCGTCGACCAGGCTCTTGAGCGCGAGCTGCACCGCGCGCTTCGAGTAGCCCAGCGCCCCGGCCACGTCGGCGGCGGAGCGGGGGCCGCCGCCCAGCGCGACCATGAGGCGCTCTTCGAGGCCCGGAGCGCAGCGCGGATCCCAGAGCGCGAAGGGCCGCTCGACCCGGAGCGCGATGCGCCCGTCCTCGCGGACCAGCTCCCCGCGGTCGGCGACGAGCTGTCGGGCGCGGGAGAGGAGCTTGTTGAGCACCGAGCGATGGATGGCCTGCTCATAGGGGAACCCATAGAGGCGCTCGAAGAAGAGCTCTTCGGCCACCTCGGCCCGGTGGAGCGCGAGCCAGGCCACGGCCATCACGGTGCGCTCCTGGGGAGCGTCCGGGGTGTCGATGCGCTCCACCTGGGGCAGATGGTTCAGACCGGCGCCGAGCACGCGCCGCGCGCCTTCGGGGCTGGCCACCACGAACGCCGGCGCGGTGGTGGTCGCGGCGAAGGCCCCGAACGCGATCAGGCCCCGGGGGACCCGATGGGTTTCGCCCGCCGCCCAAGCCGACCCGTCGCCGGTGCCCATCGCGCGACGCGCCACCGCGACCAGCTCCGCCGACACCGGCAGCAGGTCCAGGGACCCCGCCGCGAAGGGCTCGCCCGCCGCGTGCCGCGCGAGCGCATGGGCCGCCTCGTCGGCGGGCGAGCCTTCGGCCGCGCGAGGCGCATCCAGCCCGGCGAGGACCTGCTCCAAGCGGATGGATCCCTGGAGCCCCGAAGGCGCGAGCGGCGCGACCAAGGCGAGGGCCCGGCGCGCCAGGTGGGCTTCGCCCCGCTCGCGCCGGGCGGCCGCGAGCCCCAGGCAGGCCTGGAGCTCTTGCAGCGGGAGCCCCTCGGCGCCGGCCATGCGCAGCGCCCGCCGGGCCCGCGCGAGCGCATTCGGAGCGTCCCCGGCGGCGGCGAGATGGGCCGCCTGGGCCATGACCAGGTCCACCAGCTCGACCGAGCGGCCCTCGGTCCGCGCGCGCGCCTCGAGGGCCTCCAGCCCCTCGAGATCCGAGGTGGGCGCGTTCGCCAGCGCTCGCCAGCGCGCGGCCGACAGGTCGTCGCCCGCGCGCTCCACCGCCGCGATGGCTCGGCGCAGGGAGCCGTGATCGTGCGCCTCGAAGGCTTCCCGCGCGACGAGCTCCCCGACCCCGGCGCGCAGGCAGGGTTCGGCTTCCAGGGCGCGAACCCACCGCTCCGGGTGTCGAGGCGCCTGCCCCCACAGCCGCTCGAGCAGCGCTTGGACCGCGCCGGCGTGGTCCCCCAAGCGCGCGGCGTGCTCGCGCGCCTCGGCTCGGTCCACACGCAGAGCGGCTGTCGGCAGTTCGTGCAAGGCGGGAGGCGAGTATGCCTCACCGTGCTGGGGCATCCAAAAGTCGATAGGATGCCCGCCCGGCATGAGCCCGCAGCAGACCGAGCGAGGAGACGACTACGTCGAGCTGACGCCGCTGGCCAGCGGCGGAATGGGCACGGTGAGCATCGTCCTCCGGCGCGAGGGCGGCTTCGAGCGGGTGTACGCCCGGAAGACCCTCCGGGCCGGATTCGAGAGCGACGGCGACGTCCGCCGGATGTTCCTCACCGAGGGCAAGATCGCGGGCCTGCTCCGGCACCGGAACGTGGTCAGCGTGATCGACGTTCGGGAAGGCCCGACCGGGCCCTACCTGATCATGGAGTACATCGACGGCGCGAGCCTGGCCGAGATCCTCCGGGAGCTCGGCGGCCGCGGTCAGCGGCTGCCCCTCGCGGCCGCTCTGGAGATCGTCGCCGACGCCGCCCGCGGACTTCACGCCGCGCACCGCGCCACGACCCCCGCCGGCGAACGGCTCACCGTGGTCCACCGGGACGTCTCACCGCACAATCTCCTCATCGGGTTCGACGGCGTGACCCGAGTGACCGACTTCGGCGTCGCCAAGGTCCTGGAGCACCTCTCGACCACCACCGAAGGGCTCCTCAAGGGGAAGCTCGGGTACATGTCCCCCGAGCAGCTGCGCTTCCAGGACCTCGACCCGCGTTCGGATCTCTTCAGCCTCGGCGTGGTTCTGTACGAGGTGCTCGCCGGCAAGCGGCTCTACGGCAAGGGGTCCACCCCGCCGCCGCGACGGATCCTGGAGGAGCCCCCGCCGGACATCGGCGAAGAGCGGAGCGACCTGCCGCCGGCGGTCGAGCAGCTGCTCTTTCGGCTCCTGGCCAAGGAGCGCGAGCATCGGCCGGCCACCGCGTTGGAGGTCGCCGAGGTACTGGACGAGGTCCGCGGCGAGCTCGACGCCGAGGACCTCCCGGAGCTCCTCGAGACGCTCTTCGGGGAGCAGCGGGTCGAGCGCGCGGAGCGCATCGCCGAAGCGGTCCGCGCCATGCGCGACTCGTCGGCGCTCCCCGCGCCGGAGGTCGAGCTGACCGTGGATCTCGACGACGCGACCCGCGCGGCCGTCCCGCGCGCCATCGCACCGGCACCGACGCCGGCGCCCACGCCCACGCCGACTCCGACGCGCTCGCGCCGGTCCCTCCTGCTCGCCGGCGCCGTGGGCACCGCCGCGCTGGTGGCGGTGGGACTCGGTCTCGCGACCTCGGCGCCCGAGGTTCCCGAGGCGACCGAAGCGACCGAAGGGCCGCGCCCCCCGACAGGCTTCGGGCCCGACGCGGGCGCCACCGAATCGGCAACGGCATCCGAGTCGGCCGTCGAACCGGAGCCCGCGGCCCCCGTCGCGCTCGAGGAAGCCGACGTCGAGACGCCCGTCGACGTCGAGGCCCTTCCGCTGGAAGGCACCGTCGTGGAAGCGGGCTCCATGGAACCCACCCCCATGGAGGCAGCGCCGCGCGAACCGGCGTCCGCCCCGACCAGGCGTGCCCGTCGCCGTCGGGCGGCTCCCGCCGCCGCCGAGCCGGCACCCACCGCGATGACCCGCGCCGCGCCCGCCGACGACATCTGGACCAGCTTCCCGCGGTGAGGGATCGGTGACGCGGATGATGGACGCACCGAAGCGTCTGCTGCTATCCCTCACGGGGATGCGTTGGGTGTGCGCGTGGGTGGCCGGGCTCCTTCTGCTCACGTCGAGCGCCGTCCGCGCGCAGACCGCGTCGGAGCCCGACATGGACGCCGCCGCAGCGCACTTCGAGTCCGGCGTGGTCGCCTTCCGCGAGGGACGCCCCATCGACGCCCGCGAAGCCTTCGAGGCCTCGCTGGATGCGGCGCCCACGGTGGTGGCGGCGTGGAACCTCGCCCGCGCGTGGCTCGCCACCGGGGACCCCATCCGGGCGCTGGAGCTGGTGGAGCTCACGGCCATGGGCCAGTACGGCGAGCCCAGCGAGGCCCAGTCCGATTCCCTCCGCCGCCTCCGGGAAGACCTCGAGCTCCGCATCGCCATCCTCGAGCTACGCACCGAGGTGACCCTCGACCTGGAGCTCGACGACCGGAGCCTCGGCGCCGTCGATCCCGAGGGCGCGTGGCGCGGCCGCGTCCTGCCCGGCAACCACGTGGTCCGCGCGACGGACGAGGACGGCAACGTGCGCGCCCAGAGCGTGACCCTGCGGGCCGGCGAGGTCACCGAGCTGCTCCTCGAGGCCCCGCCGCCCGACCGGCGTGCGTTGCGCATCGGGCTCGGGGTCGGCGCCGGCGCCGTTCTCGCCGGGGTGGTCGCCCTGGTGGTGTGGGCGCTCGCGCGGCCCGAGCCGGACCTGGTGGTCGATCCCGTCTGGGGGAACACCCGGCTCCCATGAAGCGCCTCCTGCCGCTGCTCTTCCTCGCCCTGGCCTGCGACGCCTCGGTCGGCCAGCACGTCGTCTCGGTCACCCGGGATCCGGCGAGCGAGGGAGCCCCCACCCACGTGCGCGCCGTGGTCTGCGCCGACGGACGCCGCCTCTTGGACCGACGGGTCCCGGTGGGACCGGAGACCTTCCCCCTGACCATCCCGGTGACCGCCAGCCGCGCCGGGCAACCCTATGGCCTGACCGTTCAGCTCATCGACGCCGACGGATGCACCACCAGCACCCATCGCTGGACCGAGACCGCCGGGGAGCTCGGAGACCGGCGGGTGCTCGACCGGGTCGCCTCGGACGGCTGCGGCGAGTGCCCCTACCCCTCAACGTGCGACGGAACGAGCTGCGTGGCGACGGTGGCTCCGGCGGGCTCCGCGATCGACGATCTGCTGGGGTGCGCCGACGCGCTGGGCGCGCCGGTCGCGAGCGTCGACCCGGACGGCGCCGACGATTGCACCTTTTCGGCCATCGAGGCCTGCAACGGTCTCGACGAGGATTGCGACGGCCGGGTGGACGAAGGGACGGGCCTGGGCGCGCCCCGCTTCGCCTGCTCGGTGGGGGGAGTGACCCCGCCCGATGACTGCGCTTTTCGTCCGACCGGGTCCGTCAACTACGTGCGATTGAACCGCGTGCAGGTCTCCGGCTCCGCCGAGATCGACGCGGTCTACGTCGAGGTCGCCGGGCGCCATCAGGAGCCACCGCTGGAGCTGGACCCGCGATGCGGGTCTACGAACTATCTCGGACCGGACCGCCCCGGCGCCGACCCCGAGAGCTATCGCGTGGTGGTGTACGAAGCGCTCGATCGGGGCGCTCGGGCCGGCAGGCTCCTCGGCCAGAGCGCCATCCAGGGCGTCGCTGCGGACGCCCCGTGGGAGTGGCGGCGCTTCACTCTGGAGACCGCCATCCCGCTGGACGAGGGCGATGTCTTCGTCGGGTTCATCACCGGGGGCGGCAACTCCGTCTACCGCCGGGGCCCCAGCGAAGGCACGGTGGGGTCCCTGGGCGGGATCCTCTACCGCATCGACGATGGGTTCGTGATCGAGTCCGATCCCGTCCCGGACGACCTCGGAACTCTCGAGCCCCAGGGCCAGAACTTGCCTCTGCTCGCGCTCTACCCCACGCGAGCGCTACCGCTCTGCGATCGTCGCCCCTGAGGTCGCATCAGCGGACCTCGATCCCGGCCCGGTAGTGCTCGCGGATCTCCATGGGCGTGAGCGCGTCGCCGTAGATGGCCACCTCGTCCATCCGGGTGTCGCGGGGCCGGGACCAGTCGGTCACCTCACCGATCATCAGGGGCGAGTCCGTGAGGGGCCCGGCGACGGGCCCGCGATGGATCCGTTGCGTCATCAGCTCTCCATCGATGAAGAGCTGCATCGTCCGTCCCGCTGGCCCGCTGTAGGTCGCCACCACGTGGTGAAAGCCGACGGTCGGATCGCTGGGCCAACGAATTTCCAAATGCGACGTCGCCACCGTCGTCCCCGCGAGTCCGAAACGAAGCGCGGAGTCCCCCGTGTCCTGCTGGTGGACCGCGAAGAGATAGCCGACGCTTCCGTCCGCCGTCGTCTTGCCCACCAAGCAGCCGGTGACCCGGCGCGTGCCGAGCCGAACCCAAGCCTCGAGGGTCAACGGCCGGCTCCCGTCGAAGTCGAAGACGTCCAGGTCGTCCACCCCGTCATGGTCCAGGTCTCCGACGACCACCCGGGCCGGCCGGAGTTCCCCGAAGCGGAGCGCGCTGCCTCCGTGGAGCCCGGGTTCCCCGAGGACCACGTCGCCCTGGAAGTACCCGTCGCGCCCGTGGCCGGACGCGTCGACGGCCGGCTCCGTCGCCGAGCCTTCGTCGAGCCGCCAGTAGCCGAGCAGCGCCGGGTGGGTTCGCACCAGGTCACCGTATCGGCTTCCCGGGCTCCCGCCGTCGGGCTCCCCGGCGTCGAGGCCGCCCGCGTCCCCGGCGACGCCCCCGTCGGGCGGGCCTCCATCCGCGGGGCCGGCGTCCGTCGCCCAGGGCATCGCGGCGTCGACGCAGCCCGTCTCCGGATGACAGAGCTGATCCGCTTCGCAGCGGTCGGAGGCGCCCAGGGCGAGGCAGAGCCCGTCGCTGCACACGCCGACCGCGCACGAGGCGCCCGCGAGGACACAGTCGTCGTCGCGCCCGCACTGGGCCTGGGCGCACTCGCCGATGGCGCCGCACCCGGCGGGGACGCAGGTCGCCCCGACGCACTGTTCACCGGCGCCACAGACGACGCCGCGGCACGAGCGGGTCATCACCACCGTCACGGTGTCCTGGGCGCGCAGGTTCACGTCGACCTCGCGCTCGAGCTCGATGGTCGGTCCGGCGAAGAGACGCACCCGCACGCGCTGGATCCCCAGGCCGAGCCCCTCGTAGCGCGCAGCCCGGACCCCATCGGCGAGCCGCGCGTCCGCGACCAACTCGCGCACCTGGAGCTCGCGCTCCGCGACCAGGATCTCCACGCGGTCGACCTCGACGCCGGGGAGCATGTCGGAGCGGACGTCGACGTTGAGGCTGGCTTCGGGCGCGGCGGCGCATCCGGTGAGCGACCATAGAAGGGCCAGCGCACACACCCACCCCGCGCGCCGGGGGACATCCGAATACTGCATACCGGCAGCGTGCCGGGGGTGGGTCACCCGCGCGCGGACGGCGATTGCGCCCGTCGCCGCTCAGCGCTGGGCGAGCTCGCGCGCTTCTTCGATGGCGCCGCGGAGCTCGTCGAGGGCTCCGGGCTCGAGGTGATCGGCCACGTGCAGGGTGGCCTCGGTCACGTTGGAGACGAAGGCGATCCCTTTGCGGCCCGGAGTCATCAGCCGCGCCGCGCTGCGGAACATGCGGTTCATGATGCCGTCGCCGACCACCAGGATCGCCAGCCGCGCGTCGGTCACCGCGAGGAGCTCTTCGAAGAGCGCCCGCTGCGCACGCCTCAGATCGGTCGGCGGGATGGTCGCCGTCTCCTCGATGATGGCGATGAACCCGCAGCGGGCGTACTGGCGCGCCGGCGGCAGGAGCGCCCGGCGGATCTCGGCGACGGTGTCCTCGTCGGTGTCCCCCGAGCGCACCTGGATGGCGCAGTTGCCGTGGAGCGCGATGACGTTGCCCGGCCGGCGCACGAGGATCTTGGTCGTGACGCTCGACCCGGTCCGCTCCCGCGGCCGCACCGCGCTCGGGGTCCGCCCGGAGGCGCTCCCAGGACTCGGCCCGCTCCCATGACTCGGCCCCCCGGCGGCGCCCGAAGCGCTCGAGTGGCTCGGGTAGCTCGGCCGGCTGGGACGGGAGCCGAGGTCGGGGTCCGACGCCCGACCGCTGGGCTCGTCGGGCGGGAGGCGCTCGGTGCGACTCGGCCGGCTCACGGAGCTGGACCAGGAAGACTCGCTGATGTCCGAGACGGAGCGACCGACCGCGGTGGTCACCTCGTCGCCCAGACCGTCGAGCAGGCGGAGCCCGGTCTCGATCTTGTCGCGCCGGGCCTTCCGCGAGGCCTGGAAGACCCGCTGCATGTACTCGGCGAGCTCGATGGGTCCCTCTTCGACGCGCAGCCGGTCCACCACGCTCTTCAGGCGCCGAGCGACGTCGCCCGCGCTCGTCGGCCGGTGTGCGCGATCCTTGGCGAGCAGCTCGAAGAGGAGCGCGACGAGCTCCGGCGGCGCGTCGCGGCGCACGTCGTCGAGGTCCGGCGGGGGGTCGTTGAGGATCATCCGCGCCGCCGATTGGTTGTCCTCGGCGCCGTAGAGCCGGCGACACGCGAGCAGCTCGTAGAGCACTACACCCAGCGAGAAGAGGTCCGACCGGGGATCGATCTCTTCGTAGCGGAGCTGCTCCGGCGACATGTAGCCGAACTTGCCCTTGAGCACGCCCGTGGCAGTGCGGGTCATGCGACCCGCGGCCTTGGCGACGCCGAAGTCGGTGACCCGGACGGCCCCGTCGTAGCCCACCAGGACGTTCTGGGGCGTCAGATCTCGATGCACGATGCCCATGGGCTCGCCGGAGCGCTCCCGGATCGAGTGGGCCGCCTGGAGCCCCGCCGCCGCCTGGGCGCCGATGGCCGCGCAGAGCTGGATGGGCAGCAGCTCGTCCCGCTGGGCGTGATGCCGGACCACCTTGCTGAGGGGTACCCCGTCCACGTACTCCATCACCAGGAAAGGGCCGCGCTCGTCTTCGCCGACGTCGAGCACACCGACCACGTTGGAGTGTTGGATGGCCCCCGCAATGCGCGCTTCGTCCATGAACATCGTCCGGTAGCTCGGGTCCGTGCGGTGCGAGCTGTGCAGCCGTTTGACGGCATAGAGGCGCTCGAAGCTGCCCTCGCCGCGCCGCACCGCGATCTCGACCCGGCCCATGCCGCCGCGGGCCAGCTGACACACGGTTGCGAACTGGCTCGGCTTGTAGTCGTACAGACCCAAAGGAACGATCCTGTGGGCGAGTATAGCCTAGACTGGGGAACCATGGTCGTCGCAGCCGGAGCCGAGGGAGGTCGCCGTGGGCCCGATCAGGTCCCTTCGCCGGCTCGGGCCTCGCAAACGTCGATGGGATCGGCGCCCGGCGCGGTGCCGGCAAATCGTACCGGCGTCGCCCGGAACGAGGCGCCGAGGCTCAGGGCGTTGCACTCGCGGACCGGTTCACCCGCCTCCGGGGCCTCGTCCCGCACGTCGCTCATGCCCAGGAGCTGGGTCGTGAGTAGCCCCGCGAGGGGGTCCTCTTCGCAGATGCCGATTTCGCGGGTGGTCACCAGGATGTCGTCCAGGGGCCACCGGCCGGCGATGACTCCCTCGGAGCCCGCCCCGGTTTCGGGGTCGAGCTGGAAGGTGAGCAGGCCGTTGGTGAGTCGGACCCGCGAGGTCAGGAGCTCGCCCTCGCGCCCCTCGCGGACGTCGACGCCGAAGAGCATGAACTCGGCCCGGTCGGGCAGGTTGAAGACCACTCGCCCTCCGCTCACGTAGGCGCTGTCGTCGCTGATGACCGGGCGGAGCCCGTCCACGCCGGTGAAGCTGTCCTCACGGAGCCAGACCCAATCCTGCCCGTCCCAGGTCGGACCCGGCGCGGCCTCGCCGTCCAAGGTGAGCTGCGAGCGGGCATCGAACACCGGGTCGGCGGGGGGCTCGTCTTCGGTCGCCCCGGCCGAGGTGGCCGCCACGGTGGTGTAGGCGGCGACGACCACGTTGGAGTCGTCGGGCTGGCCGTTCCAACCGCGGATGGAGAGCGCCAACGCGTTGCGCCCCTCCTCGTGCATCGCCTGCATCGAGTCCTGGTAGTTGGCGATGGTCAGCTCGAAGAGCGGGAAGAGCCGCTGGCCGAAAACGTTGTCGATGCCGTTCTCGCCGTCCTCGGACCCGGTGCGGTTGGTGCACTCGGAGGTCAGGGTCGGCGAGCGGGTGCAGATGCCGTCCACGTCGTAGCCGGTCCGGGCCCAGAGGTCCCCCTCGGTTTGCCGCAGGGTCAGGTCGCGGATGACGTAGTACTGCTGAACGTCGTCGCCGGTTCCGTCGTCGGTCACGTCGGGGCGCGCGGGTGGGCCGGCGAGCTCACAGTCTTCACCGGTCCCGGTGCCTCCGTCGGGGTCCGTGGTGGTCGAGCCGTCGCCCTCGATCACGAGGGACTCGTCGTAGACGCGGCAGCCCGTCCCGATGGAGGCGAGGGTCGCGATCGCGGCGGCGACGAGGACGAGTTGCGCAAGGGAAGGGTTCGCGGATCGCATCGGGTTGCTCATCGGTAGGGGTTGTCGGCGAGGGGATCGAGGTTGGAGCCGGAGGCCTGCGCGGGCGCGGGCGGACTCGGCGCGGGCTGCGCGGCCATCGGCTGGCGCGGGGTCGGACGGCGAACCGTCCGTCGCCCGGCCGGACGGGAGGCCGCCGGCGTCGCGGCCGCCTCCACCTCGGGCGCCGCGACCGGCTCGGGCGCGGGCTGGGTCGGCTCCGCCGCCACCGGCGCGGCGGGCTGCGTCGGGACCGGCTCGGCCGCGACCTGGGGCTCCGGCGTCTGGACTTCACCAGCGACCTCGGGAGGCGCGGCCACCGGGACGGTCGCCTCGGGCGACTCGGGCGAGGTCACGAAGGCCAAGGTCACGGCGACGCCCACGGCGGCGGCGATGATCCCCGCGGCCCAGATGGGAAAGCGGCGCGGCGGCGCCGACTCCACCCCGGGGGCCTCCCGGGTGCCGGTGGAGCCCGGCGGTGGAATGTCGGCGGGCACGCTGGTGCTCCCGGAGGGGGTGTACTCCAGCGGCCCGAGGTCGCTCATCGCCTGGGTCGCGCGGTCCTTGAGCCGCCCCAGCGCGGGCCCGACGTGCTCGGCGACCAACGCACGCACTTCCTTGCGCGGCGCAGCGGCGATCCCCGCCGCCCGGGCCGCCTCCTCGAGGGCCGCCGTCATGGCCGCGGCGTCCTCGAAGCGATCCGCGGGGTCGTTGGCCAGGCACCCGGCGAGCACCGCGTCGAAGGGCTCGAGGTCGGGGTCGATCTCCGAGATCTTCGGCGGCTTCAGCTGGACCAGCTTCTTGAGGATCTCCAGGTCCGAGGGGCCGCTGGCGAGGCGCTCACCGGAGAGGGTCTCCCAGAGGACGATGCCCAGGCTGAAGAGGTCGCTGCGGGCGTCGAGCTCCTTGGCCAGCGCCTGCTCCGGCGAAACGTAGGAGACCTTGCCCTTGAAGCTCCCCGCCCGGGTGCTGGTCAGCCGGCTCTCGGCGCGGGCGATCCCGAAGTCGGTGATCCGCGCGACGCCGTCGACGCCGACCAGGATGTTCTGGGGCGAGACGTCGCGGTGCACGACGTTGAGGCGCTCGCCCTGGTCGTCCACCAGGTCGTGGGCGTGGCCCAGACCGTCGAGGACGTCGAGGAAGATCCGGACGACCACCGAGGGCGGCAGCCGGTCCACGCCGTGCTCCCGAGCGAACTTCCCGAGCACCCCGAGATGGGCGCCCTCGACGAAGTCCATGATCAGGTAGAGACCCAGGTTCGGGTGCTCGCCGATGTCGTGGGTGGCCACGACGTGCGGGTGGTGGATGGCGGCCGCGAGCCGGGCCTCGTCGAGGAACATGTCGACGAACTCGGGCTCGTTGGCCAGATGGCGATGGAGCACCTTGATCGCGACCAGCCGCGAGAACCCGGCGACGCCGACGGCGCGCCCGATGTACACGGTGGCGGTGCCGCCCTGGGCGAGCCGGGTGAGCAGCTCGTAGCGACCGACGCGGAGGCCGACCTGGGTGGTGGGGGTCTGGTTCGACGCGGTGTTCTCGCTGGTCATCAGAGGGTCCCCCGCACCACGAAGCCAGCGCCGGTGCCCGACGCGGTGACCGACACGCTGGTGTCGTCGTCGCCGCCCCAATCGGTGAAGAAGGCGGTGATCAGCGCGGTGAGCGCGAGGCCCCCGGTCACACCGATGAGGGCGTTGGTCCGGCGCTCCCGGTCCCGGCCGGCCTCGTAGGCCTCCCGGGTCGGGTTGGCCTCGTAGTCGTCGACGTTGGCCTGGGCGTCCACCCCGAATGCGATGGCGAAGCCACCAGCGATCGCGGTGGCCCCCACCAGGGTCCCGAAGAGCCAGGGGCTCACGCCGCCGTCCTCGGCGGGCGCGGGCCCATCCATCGGAGTCACCTCGGGCTCCGGTTCGACCGCGACCAGCTCCTCGGCGGGCGGGGCGGTCTCGACGGCAACGCTCTCGCCGGCGCGACCGGTGAAGCGCTCGCGGACGACGCCTTCGTCATAGGTCACCTGGAGCACGTGGGCGCCGGGCGCGACGTAGGTGACGAGCTCGTCCTGGGCGACGGCATCGATCTCCCAGGCCGGCGAGCCCTCGCCGGGCTCCAGGGTCACCCGGAGCAGTCCTGGCGCCAAGGTACCCAGGAGCTCCTGGGCTTCGGCCACCGTGCCGGTGGCTTCGGGGAAGGTGCGCACCAGGAGCTCGGCCAGGGTGGCCGCGCGACCCGGCTGCCCGCTGCGCTCGTGGGCGCGGACGGCCTGGAGGAGCACCGTCGGGTTGGGAGCGATGCGGTAGGCGGTCTCGAAGAGGCTCGCCGCCCGGTCGTACTGCCCGCCGCGGTAGGCCGTGGCGCCCCGGTCGTAGGCCCGGGCAGCGGCGGATCGCTCGCCGCGCGCTTCCGGAGCGCCGGTCTCCGCTTCGGCGTCGGCCGAAGCCTCTTGGGCTCGCGCCTGGCCGCCCCAGAGCAGGGCGACCAAGGCCGCCAACATCGCTGCGTCTCTCATCCCGAACTCCCGAAGTTGCGTGGTTCGCGTCACGGGTAGAGGTGTCCCCCGAGGCGGGGTCGGGATCGATTACGGCGATTGCGAGCATGACCCGCGGGCCCCCGGAGGAGGGGGCTGCGCGCCCCTCAGGCGCAGGTGGGCTCTTCGAAGGTGGTGTCTTCGAGGGCGTAGGTGATGTGCCGCCCGGTCCGGACGCGCTCGAGGGCGCCGTCCTCGACGAGCGCCGCGAGGGCCGCTTGGGTGCTCCGGACCGAGATCCCCAGCTCGTCGGCCGCTTGCTTCGCGGTGCTCAACCCGGAACTCCCGAAGAAGACCAACACCCGCTCCTCGGTCTCCCGATCGCAGCGCGGGTCGGGGATCACCAAGGGCCCGTGGGGCTCGAGCCAGACCCGGCCTTCGTCGCGATGGAGGGTCGCGCTCTCGCCGAGCCACGCCCGGGCCCGGTGGATGAGGACCCCGAGCACGGTGCGGTGGATCTCGCGCTGGTAGGCGAAGAGGTAAGCCCGCTCGAAGAGTTCTTCCTCGAGGAGCCCGTCGCTCCCGGCGAAGGCGAGCACCGCGAGCGCGCTCTCGGTGCGCCCCGGCCGCCCGTCGATCGAGGGGGGTGGGCGAAAGAGGGGCACTCCGGTCCAGAGCACTCGGCGGCAGCGGTGGTCCTCGGCCAGGCAGACGGCGACGTCGGTGGGGACCTCGTCGCGCCCGAGGAGCCCCGCGATGCCCAGCGGGACGACGTCGGACTCGCCGCGCGCGAAGGCAGCGACCTCTTCGGACGCCGAGGCGTATTCGGGATCCAGCGCGGCCCGGGCGAGCTCGACGTCTCGCGCCAGGAAGGCGACCGGGTCCGTGCGCTCGCCGAGAGTCGCGAACGCCGCGTCGAAGCGCCCCCGGTCCCCGGCCGCCGCGGCCCCGACGGCGTCGTGGAGCACCCGCGGGAGCACGTCTTCGGGCGCGCGCTGCCCCACCCCGGCGGCCATCACCAGCTCCCAGTCGAGCCACCCTCGCCAGGGCGCCGGAGCCACGCGCACCAACGCCCGGAGGATGCGCTCGGCGAGGTAGGGGCGCCCGCTGAGCCGCCGGACCCGCGCCAGCACGATGTTGGCCAGGTAGGTCGACTGGGGCATCCCCTCGGTGCGCGCCATGCGGCTCGCCCGGCGCGCGTAGGTCGCCGCGTCGTCCAGATCCCCACGGTTCAGCGCGAACAGGGCCCGCCGCACCGTCCGCTCCACCGTGACGGCCGCCTGGTCCAGCGCGTGGGGCTTCGCGGTCTCGCTCGGCCCCTCGCCCTCGCCCGCGCACAGCGTCGCCCAGGGGTCGTCCTCGCTCCCCTGCATCTGCAGGAAGCGCGCGAGCGCCGCTCGACGCGAGGCCGCGCGCTGGGCCACGCCATCGTGATCCTCCCGCGGCGCGGCGGGCATCCCCAGGTCGAGCCCGGCGAGGTACCGGTCGAGCTCCAGCGCGTAGGTCCACCACTGCGCCTCGGGTCCATCGTCACCACGGAGGCGCCCGAGCACCCGGTTGGCTTCGTCGAAGCGACCCACCGCGGCCTCACCGAGCGCACGCCCGGCCGCCTCGATGGTCGCATCGTCCAAGCCCATGGCCGGAGTATGCCCCCGACGGCCACGAAGCGCAGAACTCCGCGCCCACGGCATCCTACGGACGGAGGTCGGATCTGCCCTCGAGGTCGACCCGCCATCCGACGCTCACCCCGAACCACTGCCCCACCGGCGCCAGGGGACCACGCAGCGCCAGGCGGATCGAGTGGCGGCCCAGACTGGCCAGGACCCCGAGCTCGCCGGAGGCGCCCCAGCCCAGGTCGCTGGCGACGACGACCCATCCACTCGCGAAGGGCCGCAGCCTCCACCCGGGCCGAGCCCAGCTCAGGCTCAGGCGGCTGCCGAGACCGCCGTGGCCCGACGAGCCCGAGAGCGCGTAAGCGCCCCGGACCCCGAGTCGTCCGTCGAAGCCTCCCCGCGCCCAGCCGAGCGCTCCCTCGAGCTGGGCGAACGCCCGCTCGCCGTTGCTTCCCGCGCCCTCGGCGCCGACGACACCCGGGCCCGCGCCGCCGCGGAGGCGCACGGCGAACGAGACCGAGCTCCAGCTCCGGCCGGCACCGACCGTGAGCGCCACCGGGACCAACCCGACACGGCCTCGCCGGGCGCCGTCCCGAAGGCCGACCCAGCTCGCGCGCGCGCCGAGCGCCGCGCCCAGCTCGAGCCAAGGGAGCGGCGCCACGGAACCGAAGGCGCCCGCCCCCAGCTCGCCGCCGCGGAGGTCCCCCGCACGCTCGAAGACTCCATCCGCACGGGCGCCCGCCGCCGTGCTCGGACGAACCGGGGTGAGCTCCCCGCCCTGAGCGGCGGCGGGGCTCGCGAGCCCGCCCAGGAAGAGCACGCACACGCCGAGCCCGACGGGCGCCGCGCTCACTCGCATCGGAGCACCCGGGCCGTCGCGGCGTCCGACTCGGGTCGGATCAGGTAGCCGTCGTAGTCGGGGCGGTCCCGCTCGGCGATCATCCAGGGACCGAAGCCGACGCCTTCGGCAGCGCCGATCCGCGCCCAGGCGCCGAGGACCACCGCCCGCTCCTCGTCGCGGCGCGGGCCCGACGCCCGCCAACCGGCCTCCTCCACCAGGAGCGCCTTGCCCGCGTCGCGCGCGACGGCGGCGGCCGCGCGGATGGCGTCGCCCCCGCTGACGACGGCGGCGGAGACGCGATCGTGGCCCGCGCCCGGTTCGACGATCGAAGCCCCCGCGAGGTCCGGGTAGAGATGGAGCGTGAGGACATCCAGCGCTTCCACCTCGGCGAGCCGCCGGAGGTCCTCGCCGTGGTCGCCGAGGAACCCCTGGCCACCCCAGGCGATGGGCTGGGTGACCCCCGCGTCGCGGAGCGCGCGCGCCATCTCCCGCGCCCAGGCGGGCAACACACCCGGGTCACACCACTCGTCGTCGTCGCAGCGGGCCTCGTTGACGAGCTCCCACGCGACCAGGGTCGGGTCGTCGGCGTAGCGCCGCCCGTTCACCGTGTTGACCCGGCGGGCCAGGGTGTCGAGGAACGCCCGCTGATGCGCGATGGCGCGCGGGTCGCCATAGAAGGCGCTCGCCGGGAGAGTCTCGCCGGGCGCCACCGCGCGCAGCACCGCGGGCGCGCCGCCGTAGTCGGGCCAGTGGTTGGCGGTGATCAACAGGAGCTGCACGCCTTCGTCGGCGGCCATGGCCAAGACCCGGTCGAGCGCAACGAGCCCCTCCTCGCGCAGAGCGCCGTCCTCGTCGCGGAGCCGCGCCGGGTTGGTCCCCCCGATCATGTAGGCGCCGGTCCGCACGAGCGGGCGCCCGAGCTCTCTCGCGGTGCGGAGGATCTCCGTGATGGCCCCCCACCGCTCCCAACCCGCGTGGTCCAGGAGCGGGTAGCTGTTCACCAGCCTGGGCACGACGGGCACACCGTCCGCGAGGAATCGCCCCGCATCGTCGACGCCGATGACCGGTGCAGGATCCGGCGGCTCGCACGGCGGCCCCACCTCGGCGCAAGCGCCGAGGCAGAGCGCGATGAGGGCGAAGGGGCTCGCGAGCGTCCACGGCGAAGCCATGTCGACGCGAGAGTATACGCGGCGACACCCGCTCCGGCTCCGGGCCCGGTCGTACCCTCTCGCTCGATGCTCTATCAGCTCACCAGGGCACCTCGCCCAGGGTCGCGTGCGTGAACTGGCCGGTGGGCCCGTCCGGACCGAGCAGGGCGACCCGCACGGCTTCGGCGGCTCCTTCCTCGACGGTCTCGGTGCCCTCGAAGTTGTTCAGGTTCGTCTTGGTGTAGCCGGGGGTGACGGCGTTGACCCGGATGGCCGTCCCTTCGAGCTCGATCGCCATCGCCAGGGTCATCGCGTTGAGGGCGGTCTTCGACGCGGAGTACCCGGGCACGAACATCTCGCGATTCGGCTGCTCCGGATTCGCGAACCAGGCCAGGGAGCCGAGCCCGCTGGAGACGTTCACCACGTTCGCGTGCGGGGCCTCGCGGAGCAGCGGGAGCATCGCCTGGTAGACGGCCAGCGGGCCGAAGACGTTGGTCTCCCAGATGGTCCGCACGTCATCGAGGGGGACGACGCTGGGCTTCGATCGCACGGCCCACTCGGCGGTGGACTCGCCCGTCCGAGCGTGCGCGCGGGAGATCGCGGCGTTGTTGATCAGGATGTCCAGGCGGCCGAGGTCGCGACGCACGGATTCGGCGGCAGCGTCGATGGACGCCCGGTCGGTGACGTCGAGCTGGACGGCGCGGACGTCCCCCTCGATCGGTTCGGCGGCCTCGCGGCCTTGGTCGAGATCCCGCGATCCGAGCACGACGGTGAGGCCGCGGCCAGCGAGCTCTTTGACGATCTGGAGCCCGATGCCCCGGTTTCCACCGGTGACGAGGGCGACACGATTGGGGTGCTGTTGGTGCATGCCGACGTTCTCGGCATCCGCGCGCCCCCTAGCCAGAGGCTGCCAGTACGTGGCTAACGCCGTGGGCGGGAGGGAGACTACTGCTCCATGAACCTCGAGGAAGTCGCCGCGTTCCTCCGGGCCCGACGGGAGCAGGTGAAGCCCCGCGACCTCGGCCTCCGGCCCTCGGGCCGCCGCCGCACGCCCGGGCTCCGCCGGGAAGAGGTGGCGGAGCTCGCGGGGATCTCGACCGAGTACTACGCCCAGCTGGAGCAGGCCCGAGGCCGACACCCCTCACGCGAAGTCCTCACCAGCGTCGCCGAGGCGCTGGGGATGGACCGGCACGAGCGTACGGTCCTCCTGGAGCTCGCCGGTCTCGCCGCATCGCTCCCGCCGAGCCCGATCCGCACCCCAGGGCCCGGGGTGATGCACCTGCTCGCCCGCTTGCCGGACGCCGCAGTGACGGTCCAGGACGCGAAGCTGGACATCATCGCCTGGAACGGCTTGGCGACCGCCCTCCTCGGCGACATCGCCGGCCTGCAGCCGGACCGCCGGAACCTGGCGCGCCGCTACTTCCTCGAGCGGCCGGGGGAGCCTCCGCACTTCCGGTTCGAGGCCGATGGCCAGTATGGCGCCTACCTGATGGCGCGGGTTCGGCGCGCGTTCGCTCGGTACCCGGACGACCCCGAGATCAACCGCCTGATCCGGGAGCTGAAGCGGAGCGACGAGTTCCGGGAGCTCTGGGAGAGCCACCTCCTCTACACCCCGCCGAGGCATCTGGTGAAGCGGACCGAGCACGACGAGGTCGGTCCGCTGGAGCTCGACTGCCTGGTGATCGAGATCCCCGAAGACGACCAGCAGGTGGTGATGCTCACGCCCGAGCCGGGCTCGGTCTCGGCCGAGCGCCTCGCGCGGTTGGCGCTGAACGCGCACCCGCCGGTGCGCGTTCAGGATGCGCCCTAGAGGCCCTCAGCCACACTCGCCGGGAGTACAAGTGCTCCGGCACGAAGCGAGCGCGTCGTCGCAGAGCCCAGGGCAGGCGGCGACCTCGTCGATGCAGTCGAGCGTGCAGGTGAAGGGCGCCGAGTCGCAGTCCGTCTCGCAAGTCGCCGACGGCTCGGCCGGGCAAGCGGCCACGCAATCGGCGTCGGGGCAGGTGGCCTCACAGGCGACGCGGTCCGCCGAGCAGCCCGAGGTACAGCCGGGAGGGTTACCCGCCGCGTCGCAGGCCATGAAGCAGCTCGCAGCCGCGCGCGAGCAGTTCATCTCGCAGGAGAAGACGCACCGATCGGCGCATCGGGCATGGC
Source organism: Myxococcales bacterium UBA1660 (assembly GCA_002320815.1). Lineage (GTDB taxonomy): Bacteria > Myxococcota_A > Polyangia > Polyangiales > Houyiibacteriaceae > UBA1660. The sequence goes on along the minus strand of DCLA01000079.1, from coordinate 61,679 downwards.
GCCGGCGATCGTCGGCGCAGGCATCGCGACAGGCCCCCGCCGCCGCCGCCTGCGCGGCGTCACAGTCGGTGCCGCACTGGGTCTCCGCGCTCATGCAGTCCGTGCGGCAGGTCGCGTCGTCGGCGTGGCAGGGGCCACAATCCGTGTTCTCGCAGGTGCCGCCCGCGCAGACGCCGTCGGTCTCACAGGAAACGCCGCAGTTTCCGTCGCTGTCGACGTCGACGTTGTCCGGGTCGCAGCTACAGGTGGCCGCGCCGGACGAGTCGTCGCAGCTGGCGTTGGTGCCGCACGTCGTGAGCGCGCAGCTCTCCACGCACGAACCGTCGCCGTCGTTGTCCTGGTAGTCGGCGTCGCAGACGCACTCGGCGACGCCGTCCGCGAACACGCAGCTCGCGTTGGCCGAGCAGCGGATGAACTCACAAGGGGACCCCGCGTCCGGCCCCGTACCGGCGTCGGCCCCGGGCTCGGGGCCGGCGTCCTGGTCACCGGCGTCGAGGGCCATGTCCATCCCCGGGTCGGGGGTATCGCTATCGAGAACGCCCCCATCCATCGACTCTACGATGTAGCCCCCGTCGGGGGCACCATCTCCCCCGTCATCGCCACACGCCATCGCCCCAACAACCAACCACACTGCAAAAATCCGCATTCGCGCAGATTACCCGGCTACCCCTGAAATGGAACAATATTTTTCCAAACATGATAAAAAACACAACACTCACCCATCCAGGGGGGCGCTCTGGACGAGCGCAGCCATTGTCGAGAAGGGCGTCCGGTCGCATCCCGGGGGGCGGGAGTGGGCTCTCGCCGCGTGCACGATTCGTCCAATCGTCCTGCCGGAGGGCGGTGCATGCTCTCCCCATGTCCACACCTCCCGGTTACCCCACGGTCTCGCCCTACTTCATCGTCTCCGACGCGCGGGCGACCCTCGCCTTCCTCCGTGACCTCTTCGGTGGCGAGGTGCTCCGGACCCACGCCGACGACGAGGGTCGCGTCCGACACGCCGAAGTCCGCATCGACGACAGCGTCGTGATGCTCGCCGACGCCGCGCCCGAGTGGCCGCCCCAGCCCGCCCACGCGCACGTCTACGTCGCCGACGTCGACGCGACCTACGCGAAGGCCCTCGAGCTCGGCGCCGAGTCGGTCCAGGAGCCGGTCCGCAAGGACGACCCGGACAAGCGCGGCGGGGTGAAGGGTCCCGGCGGCGTGACCTGGTGGATCGCGACCCCGGGCTCCTGAGCGACGCGCGATCGGCTGCGCGCGATCGGTTGCGCGTGGGTGGGCGCACCGTACGCTCGCGCGGTGAGCTACGAGGTGCCGCCGGAGACGCTCGCTCGCTTGGGCGAAGCCCAGGTCGAGGAGGCGCTGCGCGCGCTCTACGTGACCCGCGAGGGCAGCTCGCTGCGGCCCGAGGAGGTCAAGAAGATCCCCCAGCTCGCCGGGCTCCTCCCGGTGCTGGCGCGGACCCGCCGGGATCCCGTGCTGGTGGACGCCGCGGCGGGGCGCGCCCCGGTGGGCCTGATGGCGGCCAAGCTGCTGGGCTGGTCGAAGGTCGTGGTCATCGAACGGGAGCCGGGTCGCGCCGCTTCGGCCCGACGGGCCGCGGACCGCGTACCCGGGCTGAACGTGGAGGTTCGCGAGGGGGACGTCCGAGATCCCGAGAGCTGGCCCGACGCCGTCGACGTGGTAGTCGCGCTCCACGCCTGTGGCCCGGCCTTCGACGTGGTGCTCGATCAGGCCCGATCCCGGCGGGCGTGGCTGGTCGCGGTGCCCTGCTGCTACTCGAACGCCATCGCGTTCGCGAGCGTCGCCCGCGCCTGGGCAGACCACCTGGGTGTGGCGACGCAGGCGCCGGTCCGGCGACGCTTCATCGAATCCCTCGTCGACACCGAGCGGACCCTGCGCCTGGAAGCCCACGGCTATCGGGTCTCGGTGCAGGCCTTCGTCCCGCCGACGGTCACCCCGCACAACCTCGTGTGGAAAGCGCAGTACGTGGGGCCGTCGCGACGCGCGGACGAAGCAGAGGCGCGGTGGGCGTCGCTGGTGAAGGGGCCGGTCTAGGAACCGTCGGTCTGGGGTGGGCGGGTCAGGTCCGTTCGAGGACCACGTGCGTGGCCAGGGGCGACACCACGGTGCGGGCAATGGCGTAGCCCCGCGAGCGGAAGTCGAGGCCCGCCCAGAGCGAGGATGGCCCCGACCACGAGGGTGGCGAGGGCCGCCCGTCGGAGGGCACGAAGGCGTTGGCGCCGGAGGCTCGCCCGGCCGGCCGAGGGGGAAGCGGCGCCGGCGACCCGGGACGCGCCGCGGTAGGGACCGCCTTCGGCGGTCGAGCCAGAGTCGACCTCGGCGGCCCGGAGCCAAGGGGGCTCGATGGGGGCGCCTCGTGCACCGGGCTTGGGGAGGACGGATCCGCCGGGTGCGGAGGTGGGCCACGAGGAGTGCGAGCAGGGCGCCGAAGAAGGGTGGGCGTGGATCGGGCGGAGGGATCGTGGTCTCCGGCGCGTCGCGAACCTGGCGCGGCCGAAGGGTGACGAAGGTCAGGGGGTCGGGCGTGGGATCCACATCGGCACCGGTGGTGCGGGAGCGCCGACGCTCGTGAGCTCGTGAGAGGCCGAGCATCCGGGCGTAGGCAAAGCAACCGACGAGCTCGAACCGAGACCCACAGGGAGTGCCGTTGCCGAGGAAGCAGGTCAACTCATCCTCCGCAGGCGGCCTCATCGTACGCACGCCGATGGGTCGGAGCCCAGCCCGGCGAGTGAAGGCCCACCGGTCGTTCGCCGCGTCCGGAAGCCGGCTGCCAAGCACGACCACACGAACGTCGGTGGCGACCGACACGATGTCCGCGAGGCGGTCGAGGGCGACGCGGGGTGCACGTCGGTCGACGTAGACGAGGGTGGGTACACGGGGTGCGGGAACGACGCGGTCGTCGCGGTCGAGCAAGATGCGGGTATCGCCGTCCCACCCGAAGAGGGTCCCATCGGCGTCGGTGCCGACCACCTGGGCCTCCGGTTCGCGGGCATCGGCCCAAGGGGCCTCGAGCGCTGGCGCCGTGGCCAGGGAGATCCCGTCGGGGACGGAGAGTCGAGGGAGGTCGCTGCCCGGATCGCGCACGGCGGTCACCAGGACGAGCAGTGCCAGGGGCGCACCGAGGTCGCGCCAGGCGTTCCGGGCGCCGCGGGAACGTCGGGATCCCTCGTGCGCGCGGAGCCAGCTGGTCGTGAGCAGCGCGGCGACGAGGGAGCCGGCGACGGCGGTCGTCGTGGCTGCGACGCTGGAGAGGTGGTCGACGGTCCGAGAACGGTGACCGTGCGGCGGTTCGGGTCGAGGATCTGTTGGGCGGCGCGAAGAGCGCAGAGCTCGGTCCCGGCGACACCGGCGGCCAAGACGGCGACGGCCACGTGGAGCCAGCGCTCGGAGCGGCTGGGACCCCGGGAGACGGCCGCCAGGATGCCGGCGCATGTGAGGGCCGCCATGGACGCCAGGACGTACGGGGCATGGTCCACCCGATTGCTGGCGCCACTGAAAGGCAGGGAGAGTTCGCCCGGGGGCGGGCAGCTGAAGAACAGGTCGGCGGAGCCGAAGGCGAGCGAGAGGGCGCCACCGTGGAGGGCGACCCGGACGACAGCGCGAGGGTCGGCCGTCAGCGAGACGACCAGGAGGGCGGCCCACGCCGGGAGCGTCCAGATCGGCCACATCGGCCAAAAGGGGCGAATCTCGGACCGGTCGCGCTACGCGCGAGGTCAAGCGCGCAAGATGGTCTCCATCGCCTTCCCGCGCGCCAGCTCGTCGATGAGTTTGTCGAGCCGGCGGATCTCCCGCATCAACGGCTCTTCGACTTCCTCGACGCGGACACCGCAGACGACCCCCGTGACCAACTCCCGGGAGGGGTTCATGGCCGGCGCTTGGGCGAAGAAGGTCTCGACGTCGACGGCATTCTTCAACTGGGCCCGGAGTTTCGGCTGACTGTACCCGCTCAGCCACCGGAGGATCGCATCGACCTCCCGCTTGGTGCGCCCCTTCTTCTCGGCCTTGGCCACATAGTGGGGGGTAGACGCTCGTGAAGCTCATGCCGTAGATGCGATGCCGTTTCGGTGGGGTCACGACCTGGAGCATGGACCGCGGCTGCGACGTTCGGCGAAGGCGCCGAGGTTGCAAAGTGGGGCCGTACTCCCGAACGCGGACGTCGGCTTTCACGGCGTCGGGCGACCGGCTATGGTGAACGATGCTTTTCGAGCTCGATGCCATCCGATCGTCGCTCCGTCCCTCCTTGGGGAACGCTCCTCGTCGCCGACCCCCGCTCTGGCTCGCGCTGGTACCGGCGGTCGTGCTCGGCATGGCGTGTAGCCCCAGCAGCGGAGGCGGGGACGGCATCACCCGCGACTCCGGGCCGGTCGACACCGGTGTGGAGGGCGACGCCGGCGTCGAGGCCGTGTGTGGCAACCTCCGGAACGAACCGGACGAGCTGTGTGACGACGGCAACACCGCCGACGGCGACGGGTGTTCCGCCGACTGCCGCGCCATCGAGGACGGATGGTCTTGTCCCTCCGCTGGCGAGTGCCGACGCGGCGTGGAGTGCGGCGACGGCGTCCGGGGAGCTTCGGAAGCCTGCGACGACGGCAACGTGCTGAGCAACGATGGCTGCTCGAGCGAGTGCCAGACCGAGGCGGGGTGGTACTGCCCGACGGCGGGCGAGCGCTGCGCGGCGCTCGGGTGCGGCGACGGGGTCGTCGCCGGTGCCGAAGGCTGCGACGACGGCAACCCCAACGACGGCGACGGGTGCTCCCGGATGTGCATGGTCGACGAGGGCTGGGTCTGCCCCCGCGCCGGCGAGGCGTGCATCGCCCAGGCGTGCGGCGACGGCATCGTCGCCGGCGGCGAGGTCTGTGACGACGGCAACACCGCCGACGGCGACGGATGCGCGGGCGACTGCGGCGCCGTCGAGCCCAACTTCGCCTGCCCCGAGGCCGGAAGCGACTGCGTGTCCACCGTCCGCTGCGGAGACGGCGTGGTGAGCCCCGGTGAAGCCTGCGACGACCGCAACACCGACTCGGGCGATGGCTGCTCCGCGACCTGCGGGTTGGAGGCCGGCTGGACCTGCCCCGTCGCCGGGACGCCGTGTCTCAGCGTCTGCGGGGACGGCATCCTGGCCGGTCTCGAGCTCTGCGACGACGGCGACACCGCGAGCGGCGACGGCTGCAGCTCCAGCTGCACGCTCGAAGAGGGTTACGCCTGCGACACGCCCGGCGCTGGCTGCCGCCTGACGACCTGCGGCGATGGGGTCCGTGAGGGGACCGAGCATTGTGACGACGGGAACACCCGACCCTTCGACGGCTGCGCGGCAGACTGCACCAACGAACCGATGTGCGCCGGGGGCGTCTGTACCGAGATCTGCGGTGATGGCGTCATCCTCCCGGGCTCCTCCGAGGAGTGCGACGACGGCAACGTCCGGGACGGCGACGGCTGCTCCTCGACCTGCCGCGAGGAGCCCGGCTTCACCTGCCGCATCGCCCCGGAGACCCCGCCGGCGACCCTGCGCCTGCCCTTGGTCATCCGCGATATCAAGGGGATCGAGTGGTACTCGGCCGGCGCGCCGCAGTACGGCCACGTCGACTTCGAGGCGTGCAACACCCGGGTGGGGCCCCGCGGAGGCGGGATCACCTTCGGTCTGGTACAGACCACGCTAGGCGCCAGCGGACGGCCGGTGCTCGCGATCACGCCGCCGCAGGACTGTGACGGCTACCCCGAGAGCGCCACGAGCTTCAGCCAGTGGTTCGACAGCGCGAGCCCCTACACCCGGGAGGTCCTCCGCGACCTGGTGATGACCCGCTCCGGCGGCACGTACGCCTACGACTCGCGGACCGGCTGGCCCGGCAACAGCACCGCCGGCTTCTACCCGATCGACGGCGCCGGCTGGGTGGCGGCCGGGTCCGAGGCGCCGCGGGCGTCGTACGACGGGTTGGGGAACGACGGCGGAGACCACAACTTCAACTTCACCACCGAGACCCACTTCTGGTTCCAGTACGACGGGTCGGAGGTGCTTCGCTTCTCGGGTGACGACGACCTCTGGATCTTCGTCGATGGCCAGCTCTGCCTCGACGTGGGCGGGCTGCACGGGCGCGAGGAGGCGGTGATGAACCTGAGCAACCCGGCAGCCGAGCCGGACGCCGCGCAGCGCGCTGTGGTGCAGTCGTGTCGGGCGCACCTGGAGAGTCTGGTGACCGCCGCCAACCCGGAGCCGCTGGTGGAGATGGTCATCTTCCACGCCGAGCGGCACACGGACGGGTCCAACTTCGAGCTCGAGCTGACTGGCTTCGTGAAGCAGCGCTCGACCTGTGACGAGTTCTGTGGCGACGGCATCCGAACTCCCGGTGAGGCCTGCGACGACGGCGTCAACGACGGCGGCTACGGCGAGTGCCTCGACTGCTCGCTGATCGACGGCTTCTGCGGCGACGCCGTGCTCAACGGCCCCGAGGAGTGTGACCTGGGCGCCGGTCGCAACGACGCCAGCTACGGCGGCTGCAACCCCGACTGCACCTTCGGGCCGAGCTGCGGCGACGGCGTGGTGCATCCCGGCGAGGAGGTCTGCGACGACGGCGTGAACGCGGGCGGCTACGGCGCCTGCGAACCCGGCTGTCTCTCGCGCGGCCCCTACTGCGGCAACGGCACCGTGGACGGGCCGGAGGTCTGCGACGAGGGGCTCCGGAACAACGACGGCCGCTACGGCGGCTGCAACCCCGACTGCACCCCCGCCGCGCGCTGCGGCGACGGGATGGTACAGCCCGAGGAAGAGTGCGACGACGGTAACACCGTGCCGGGCGACGGCTGCGATGCCGTCTGCGTGATCGAGGTGATCTGAGCGCCGAGGCGTTCGCGGGTCGCAGCGCCGCGGAGCCGGGGCGGGTGGCTCCGCGGAGCCACGTCGTCAGGTCGTCGGAGGGAAGTGTCACACCCAGGAGGTAGGCTGGCCGCTCGCTCGTATGTCGCGAGCGATCGACCACGAGGGGGACACCATGGGCGCAGCGCTTTGCGTACGGGAAGGGAACGAAAACTACGAGCCGGCACCGCTACGAGCGGTGATGGATCGGAACGGTGCGCACGACGCGCTCGTCGCGCTGGCGAAGCGCCGCGCGGCCGACGACGTCGCGATGTTGGAGCCGCTCTTGGTCGCGGAGAGCACCCGTGCCTACGAGGTGCTCGGGCTGGCCTCGATGCAGGAGTACTGCGGACGGCTCTTCGGCTGGGGCGGACGTCAAACCCGCGAACGGCTCCGTGTCGCCAAGGCGCTACGCGCGCTGCCCGAGATTCGCGAGCGATGGGCGCGAGGCGAGCTGAGCTACTCCGTGGTGCGGGAGTTGACCCGGGTGGCGACCCCGACGGTCGAGGAGGACTGGGTCCATTGGGCGATAGCCGACGGCCGGCGTCGCACGGGGCACGAGGTGCAGAAGATGGTGATGCGGTATCGACCGGGTGCCCTCCCGACGGATGCGCCGGCGCCTTTCGAGGAGCAGCGCGTGCGGGTCGTCCTCGAGATGAGCGGCAGCGAGGCCTCCCGGCTCTCGGAGGTGCGCGCCGAAGCGGCGCGACGACTGGGCCACGGCGCGGACGACGAGACGTTGGCCAAGATGCTCTTCGATGCCTTTCTCCGCGTGGGCGGTTCGAGTGAAGAGGAAGGCCGTGCCCCGCATCAGGTGCGGATGAACGTGTGCGAGCGCTGCGGGGCCACGGAGCGCCAGGCCGGTGGAGAGGGGCTGGTCCCGGTGGAACCGATCATCGGGGAGGTGGCGCTGTGCGACGCACAGGTCCTTCGGGAAGGCGAGCGCGCGTCGCAGACGGTGCCGCCGTCGGTTCGTCGAGAGGTCCTCGCCCGGGACGAGGGGAAGTGCGCCGCCCCAGGGTGTCGGAACGCGGCGTTCGTCGACGTGCACCACATCGACCGGCGGGCCGAAGGAGGCGGTCACGAGCCCGACAACCTCGTGACCCTGTGCACCGTCCATCATGATGCGGTCCATCGGGGAAGGCTGGTGGTGCGCCGCAGCGACGACGGTCCGCGATTCGAGCGAGGCGACGGCGACACGCACGGCGCCATGAACGCGGGTGATACCGAGCGCTGTTCTCGCGCGGCGAAGCACTTCGAGATGTTGGTCGAGGCAACCGGCAGCGAGCGGCTCGCGCGGGAAGCGCTCGACGCCAAACTGGGCCAGGCTCCGGGCGGTGATTCGGAATCGGGTGAAGTCGTGGCTCCGCGGAGCCAGCCAGAGTCCGGCCACGGGAGGCCGCTCAGACCGCGAAGCTCCTGACGCCCGAGCGGCCCCTGTCTCGGGTACTGTTCGTGGATGAATCGCTCCAAAGCCCCCGTGGTCGCGCTCGTCTCTTTCGTGATCGGGTGCATGGCTGCGCCGCTCGCGGTGCAGCGGTCGACCGCTCAATCGACGAACACATGGCAGGTGCACTGTGAACCGGTCAGCAGCGCCGCTGACATGAACGAGTTCGGCAATACGATGGGGGCAGCTGGATGGGAGCTGACGACCCAATCGGAAGGAGTCATGTGTTTCAAGCGGCGAATGTAGGTTGCTTCCTCGGCTAGATGGTCCGGCCGGGATAGCGGATCGCGACGACCTCGAGGTGAGCGGTTCCAGAGGGGCGTCGCCAAGTGACCTCGTCGCCGACTCGGGCGCTCCGTAGAGCGACCGCGAGGGGGGAGAAGGGAGCGACCCAGCCTCGACTCGGGTCCGCCTGGTCTTCGCCCACGATGCGGTACGTCGCAGCGCGCTCGTCCTCGTCGAGGACATCGACCTCGGCGCCGAAGCCGACCTGCTCGGGGTCCAGCGTATCGGGGTCCACGAGGATCGCGTTGCCGACTCGAGTCTCCAGGAACCGGATGTCGCGCTCGACGACCGCCACCTCGTAGTGGTCTCGCTCTTCGTCCGGGACCTCGCGCAGCTCTCGTAGGTCCGCACGACGTCGCTCGAGGCGCTCCTGGAGCGACCGTAGGCCCTCGGCGGTCACGTAGTTGGGGTGCCGGCTCTGCGGAAGGTCGGGAAGACGCTCCGCCTTCGGTCCATCGTCCTCCTTCGTGAACGCCTTGCTCATGCCCCGACCATGGAGCCGGCCGCTCGTCTCGCCAGCCACTGGCTCCGCGGAGCCAGAATACCGAGGCCCTGCTCTGGCTCCGCGGAGCCATCTCAGACCAAGAGGCGCCCGATCCAGTCTCGTATCAGCTCGGCGCATCGCTCAGGCGCGACGTGTAGACCGAGATGTGCCGACTGAACGCGCCGCACCTCGATCACCCGGTGGGCTTCTGGCGCACTCTCGGCCCGGACCAGGCGGTCCCCAGTCGCCCGCAGCGAGAGCATCGGCAGCTCCACCGCCGCGAGCTCGTCCCGCACGTCGAGCCCCCGCATCCCGCGCACTCGCTCCGCGATGACGGTGCCGCCAGCACGCGCGATCGCTCGACGAACCAGAGAGGGGTCCCCTCCCGCCCGGTCATCGACGCCCGAATCGCCCACTCCGGCGGCGGGCGACGAAACACGAAGTCCCGCGCGAACGGCCGCATCCACCCCGCGGTCGGCGAGACGACGAAGCTGAACGCGAGCACCAACCCGACCACCCCGCGTCGCGCCTCTGGTCGCTGCAACGCGCGCAGCGCCACGGCTCCCGAGAAGGACTCCGCGACGACTACCGTCGCCTCCGACCCCCCGAGCGCCGCCGCCACCGTCTCCACCGGCGCGCCCCCCGCTCCGTACTCGACGGAATCCACCGCGTACCACCGAGCCATCCGCGCGCGGAACTCCTCCGAGAGCTCCGCGCCACCATCCATCCCCGGCAGCACCAACACGCGCATCGCGACCGGTCTAGGCCCGGTCGCCCCGTGAGGCCACGCCTTCAACGACCGACGTAGAACCCGCCCGCGTTCGTCAGCAGCCGCCCCACGCTCAGGTGCCGACTCCGGTCCGACGGTCGCCACCAGTGCCACACGGCCCGCAGCGTCCCGTCCGCCGCCTGGAACACGTCCATCCCGCCGGGCCCTTGGTGATTCCCCGGCAATCCACGATAGGGGTCGAGCCCGCCGGCCCCGGTAAAACCGAAGAACGGCCGCTGCACCCCGCGCCGCATCGGCGCACACCGCGACAACGGCAACACGCCGCTGCCGCAGTCCGCAATCCCCGTGGCGTAGCGCGCGCTGTCCCAGTTGTTCCCGGAGTACGCGACGTACCAGGTCCCCCCGTGCCGGAAGAGCGAGGGGTTCTCGATCACGTGACTCGTCCCACTGATGCGGATCGTCTCCCACCGGATGTCCGTGCTCACCAGGAGGTCTCGTCGCGTCGACCACACCGCCCGCCCCGAATCATCGGTTCGCACCACCGACAGTCCGGTCTCCGGGAACGACGTGATCGCGTCGTCGCGGTAGGCCACGTACATCCGGCCGCCGGCCACGATCGGGTTGGCGTCGATCACCCATCGCCCAGCCGCCGGGCAGGCCCACTCACCGCGCGAGACGAAGGGTCCGCGCGCGCTCCCCGACGTCGCGCGGCCGATGCACTTCTGGCCCGAGCCCCGACGGCTGGCGGTGTAGAACATGAAGTAGCGGTCACCGAACCGGACTACGCCCGGCGCCCAGATCGCTCCTCCGGGCTCCGCCCAAGCGCCCGGTCCATCCGGCATCGCGTCGCCCGCGGCGCAGTCGCTCATGCGCACCGAGTTGCCCGACCCGTGGACGAGATAGGGCACGTAGAGCTTGCCGCGCCCGCCGCATCGGGGACCCCGTCCGGCCCCCAGCGTCGTGCCGTAGGTGATGTACCTCCCGTCGCGCGCGAGCACGGTGTCCGGATCCGCCAGCGGCACCTCGGACCAGTCCGTGGGATCCTCGATGGGACCGGCGCTCCCCGCATCCTCCTCGTCGACCGCCCCCGCGTCCATCGGCGCGACGCCGGCGTCGAGCGAGGCGTCCTCCGCCCATCCGGCGCCGCCGTCCTCGGTCCAGCCCGCGTCGTTGCTGCCCGCGTCATCCGGAAGCTCGAGCCGTCCGGCATCGGCGTCTTCGGCCGTCCCCGCGTCGGGCAGTCGCTCGACGTCGCCGACGGTCGTGACGTCGGCGCAAGCGACGGTGAGGAGGAGCGACAGGAGCCCGGGGGTCCGGAGGCGGTGAATCGTTCGCGAGGTCGGCACGACCTCTCGTACCCCGACGCCCACCCCTCGATCCCTACGGCGCTGGCGCGGTCACCGACTGTCACACCCGCTCGCTAGGTTGGGTGCTCGCTCAACAGGAAAAGGACTCATGCGAGCTACCAAGACTCTCCCCGCCCCGAACCCCCGCCGTCGCGAGCCGACCTCCCACCTGGTCCTCAAGCTCGACGGCCGGAACTCCCGTCTCGCCTCGGCGCGTCCTTCGCCGGTCGCGACCAAGGTCATCGCCCTGCTCGCCTCCATGGGCTACCGCAAGACCGAGGCCCGCTGGCTGGTCTGGACCGCGCTCCGCAGCGGCGAACTCCCGACGGACCGGCCCCCGACGACCACCGAGCTCATGCGTTCGGCGCTTCGCGCAGGCGCCCCGGCGACCCGGTCTCCGAGCCGCCCGTCGTCGAGCCGCCGCTAGGCCCGCGCCCTGGTCAGGGTCGGTCACTGCCCCAACAACCCAGAGGATGAAGATCATCGGCATCTACAAGACCGCCGAAGCCGCAGGCAAAGCGAAGCGCCTCATGCGCGACCGGGGAATCCCCGACCGACGCACCTCCCTCTTGAGTCCCGACGACACCGACGGGCCGCATCTCGCGACGTATCCGCACCACCGGGCGGCGTCGCTGGCGTGGATGGGCGCGCTGATCGGAGCCGCTCTCGGCGGCATGGCCCTGGGCGCGTTCACCACGGTGCGCTCGGAAGACTTGCCCGAGCTGCTCGGCGGACACCTCGGCGCCGCATTGATCGGGGTCGCCCTGATCGCGCCGCTCGGCGCGCTCATCGGTGCGATCGTGGGCTGGCGCCGTCGGGTCCTTCGCGCCGACTTCTTCGACGCCGACGCGCGCCGCGGCGGAACGGCCCTCGGGGTCGTCGCCGAGACCGCCGAGGAACTCGAGGCGGCACGCTACGCCTTCCGAGCCACCGGAGCGCTCAAGGTGGAGACGGGCTCGGCCCGATTCACCTCACCCCGCGCCGAAGCGCCCGCCTGAAGCGGATCGTAGACCCGCGCGGCATCGCGGCCGACCGCGGCATCGCGGCATCACAGCACCGTGGCCCACCGCGGCACCGCGGCACCGCGGACGGAACCCTCCCTGCCCATGGAGCTTGCTTCCGGCGCGCGATAGCCTCCGCCGATGCGCGCCCCCTCCTTCGCCTTACTGCTCGCCTGCGGCGGGACCGAGCCCGCTCCCACCACGCCGACGGCGACGCCCTCGGCCGAAGCGCCCACGCCGGCGCCCAGTCCCGCGACCGAAGCCCCCGACGGCGAACCCGTCCCCGGGAGCCGCTTCGGGCGCACCTTCGTCAGCGACGACGACTGTCCCTCCTACGCCGTGAACGCCTACCAGCCCGTGGCCAGCGAAGACCCCGACGCCGCCGAAGACGACGACCAAGACCTGTGTGAGCCGCGTCCGTCATCTCCTCTGGCTCCTCGCCCTGACGGGGTGCGGCGGCTGCGGCTCCCGAGTCCACGAGGTCCGCTGGCCCGCGTCGGCGGCGGTGAGTCTGGACACCGAGCTGGCCGCGAGCGCGGAAGGCATCGCGCCGCTCTTGCCCGACGGCACGCGTAGGTCGGTGGACCCGGAACTCCCCCCCGATGCGCCCGACATCCACGCGCGAGCGAGGGTCTTCGAGGGCCTCTGGTACGCGGAGATCCGCCTCGGCGAAGCCGACGACGACGCTCCGCTCCCCTTGGTCCTCATGCTCCACGGCCGCGGCGACCGGCCCCGGATCCCCGGTGGCCCCTTCGGCCGCGTCCCGACCCCGATGCGCGTGCTCGTGCCGCGCGGTCCCCTCGCGCTCGGCGACGGCTACGCCTGGGCCCGGCACAGCGTCACCGAGACGAACCACCACGACGAACTCGCCTCGGACCTGGTCACCATGGCCGACCGACTGGCCCGCCTGATCCGTCACGTCCGGCGCACCCGACCGACGGCGGGGACGCCGATCGTCACCGGCTTCTCCCAGGGCGCGATCACGGCCTGGACCACCGCGCTGCGTCATCCTGAGGAGGTCGGTCTCGCGCTCCCCATCGCCGGTTGGGTCCCGCCGGCCGCTCGCCCGCCCTTCCGTCCCGATGGCGCCGCCATCGTGCGCTCGATGCACGGCACCGCCGATCCGATCGTGCGCATCGAACCCACCCGGGAGCTCGTCCGGCTCCTCACCGACGCGGCGATGCCGGTCTCGCTCCTCGAGATCGACGGCGTCGCGCATACGGTGACGCCGGAGATGAACGCGCGCTTCGAGGAGTGGCTCGAGGAGGCGCTCCGCGAGCGGGCCCCGGACCTTCGGGGTGGTCTCGGTGAAGCCGGCGTGGACGCGGAATCCTATGACGAAACGCCCGAACCCCCCGACGAAGACGTGAGCGACGACGAAGCCGTCCCCGCGCCTCTCCCGGACGACGTCCTCGAGGATGCCCCGGAGACGGAGCACCCGACCGAAGGTGGCCCGAGCGACGGAGCGTCCCTCGAGGGCGAGTCCGGTGACGACTCGGAGCCGGCCTACCCGAGCGACACGCCCGGTGTCGATCGGGGTGAACGAGCCAACGACCCCGAGGCGCTCCCAAGAGACGACGAGGCTCCGGCGTCGCCCACCGCGGAAGACGAGGCGCCCCCCACCGCCCCGTGACCCCAGGCCACCGGTGACCTCGAGCCACCTCGGTCGACCCACGAGAGCCCGATGACGGCGGCCGATTCCAGCGAGTGCGGCGCCTTGCCCCGGGAGCGCGAGGGGTCCGGAGATCACGCCACGGGGCGCTTCTTTCACGGCGTGTCGAGATGCCCCGCTCGACCCCTGGAATCGCCGAAACTCCCGTAAAAGAAGGGCTCGAACACCCCTCGGGAGACCTTGGCACGGCGACTGCAGTATCGATGGGCATGATGACCCGCCTCGCCACCCTCCTCGCCACCGCCGCTCTCCTCGCCACCTCCTTCGTCACCGCGCCGCGCACCGCCGACGGTCAGGAAGGCGAAGGCAACGAAATCCGCTGGATCATCAGCGGCATCGACGTCGAAGAGGGCGGCTACGTCCGCTGTGCCCTCTACCGGGACGAGAACACCTGGCTGAACACCGCGCGCCGCTACCGTCGCGCCGCGGCCGCCGCCCGTCGCGGTCAGGTCGCCTGCGTCTTCCGTGACGTGCCTCCCGGTACCTACGCCATGGCCGCGCTCCACGACGCCGACAACGACCACGAGATGGACAAGAGCCTCATCGGTCTCCCCCAGGAGGGCTACGCCATCAGCCGCGATGAGCACAACGCGCTCAGCCGTCCCGACTTCGACGACGCTTCCGTCCAGCACGACGGTGGTCGTCTCGTGACGCGGTCGCGGATGCGCTACTGAGCCGACTTCGCCACTCCTTCGGGAGGGACACCGAGGCGCCGCTCGGGGTACGGTCCGCACCATGCGCGACCTGACCCGACGCGGCGCTTCGCTCGTTTTCGTATCGCTCTTGATTGCCCTCGGCGGCTGCGCCGACCATCACGGCTCGGACGTCTGCGACGCTCTGCCCGGCAGTGGAAGCCCGGTGGACCTCGAGGCGGCGGTGCCGGCCCCGACCGCCTGTGGCGGAACGGCCGTCACCCTCGACGCGACATCCGCCACCCGCGCACGCACCGTGCTGCCCTTCGTGGTGGAGCCCGGGCTGACCCTGGACGCCGCCGCGACCGCGCGCACCGACGCCGACTTCGACGCCCTCGAGCCGCTGGTCTCTCCGGGAGAGCCCGGGCTGGGTGTCACCTTCCCCTCGTCGATCCCCAACGTGATCGACGACCGCTTCGTGCTCCTGGTGGAGCCCGCCGTGGCGGCCGCGATGGTCGACGGCACCTACGACGCCTGGAGCTGCCTCAACGATCACTACGGCGCGACGTTCGAGGTCGGCGAGATCCTCTCCGACGACCGCGACGCCGAGGTCACCATCCGGCTCGGTCGCACCCTCTACGTCACGCCCATCCTCGAGGCCTACGTCGCCCTCCCCGGCATCGTCCGCACCGTCGAGCGCTCGGCGCCGCACACCACGGACATCTGCGTCGTCCCCGAGGGCAGCACCTATCACTACGTCGTGCAGACCCACTACGGCGACTGCCCGTCGGGCTGCATCTCGAGCGACTGGTACTACTTCCGCACCGACTCCCCCGGCGTCGTCGCCGACTGGGAGGTCGCCCGGGACGGCGACCCGGAGCCCTGCTGGGCGAGCCTCTGCGACCCGATGGATCCCCTCGGCGGCTGAGCCGGGGCGGCCGAAGCGCCCCGACCGGCCGCCGCGCCCGCGCGTCAGAGCATGCTGACGTCGGTCGGCAGCCCGAGCGCGATGCGCCCGATGGGCTTCAGCGTCGACGGGCTCACCATGATGTGCTGGGTCATCACGTGGACGTCCCGGAAGTGCCGCGAGAGCGGGTTGGCATCCCAGATCGAGGCGCCTCCACAGAGGTGGTAGACCCGATCGGTCGCGCTCGCGGCCGCTTGCCCCGCGTGGGTCGCGGCCAGACGAATGCGCGCGCGCAGCGCGTGGGAGAGCGCGTCGCCCGCCGCGGCCGCATCCCAGGCGTCGTCGAGCGAGGCGAAGAGGAACGCCTCGGCCGCGCCGATCTCGGCGGCTGCGCGAGCGATCTCGACCTGCACCAGCTCGCTCTCGCCCATGACCTTCTTGCCCCCGCGGGCGCGCTTGGTCCGGGCCATCTCCTCGCCGATCTCCAGCGCCGCCCGCGCGATGCCGAGGCCCACCGACGCGACGCCGGTGGCCAGCAGCCCGAAGACCGGGAACCGGTACAGCGGCCCCGAGTGCCGCGGCGCGTCGCTCACCAGCGACGCCGTCCGCGACGCGGGCACGAAGACATCCTCCACCACCAGGTCGTGGCTCCCGGTCCCCCGTAGGCCCGCCGTCTTCCAGGTGTCCACCACCTGCGAGTCCTCGGCGCGGAAGAAGAAGGAGCGCACCTCCGGGCCCCCCGCCGCGGTCATCCGTGGCCCGGTGGCCCCCTCGTCGAAGACCAAGCCCCCGCCGACCCGCCATGGCGCGTTCTCGCAGCCGCTGGCGAAGCTCCACCGACCGCTCAGTCGATACCCTTCGACGCCCTCCACGGTTGCCGGCACCGCGCGCCCGGTCGGCGCGAAGACGCCGGCGAGCGCCTCGTGGGCCTCGCCCCCGAGCACCTCGCGCGCCCCTTCGTCGGCGAGGTAGGCCGTGAGGAGTCCGGTGGTGGAGCCCGTCATCGCGATCCACCCGGTGGCGCCGTCGCCCCGGCCGAGAGCCATCAACGTGCGCGCGAAGGTCCGCGGGTGAACCTCGCCGCCGCCGAGGGTCTCCGGGACCAACATGCGGAAGAAGCCGTCGGCCCCGAGCTCGTTGGCCAAGGCCTGCGGCACTCGCCGTCCCGCTTCGATCTCCGTCGCCGCCGCCCGCAGTCGCGGGATCCAGGCCTCGGCTCGCTCCGTCGTCGTCATCCCCATTGCTCCTCTCGCGCCGTGGCGCCTCCCCGCTCTACACCATCGGGGGCCGCGCGCACCTACGACTGCAGCGCCAGCACCTCGATCCCCAGGAGCGACGCGCACACCACCGCGCCCTCGATGGACATCTTGGTCTTCCCCAGCTTCGCGTTGCGCGGATCGAAGGCCACGGCGGTCGCCTCGGAGAAGTCCGCTCCCCGAAGGTCCGCGCCGCCGAAGCGGGCGCCGCGGAGCATCGACTCCGGGAAGCTCGCGCCCCGGAGGTTCGCGTCGTCGAAGATGCTCTCTTCGCAGCGGCAACCCCGGAAGAGGGTGTCGCTGAGGTCCATGCCCAGGAAGTTGGCGTAGCTGAGCACGCACTCCTCGAAGCTCACCTCGAGGCCCAGCCCATAGGCCGAGGTGAAGTCGACGCCCATCAGCTTGCAGCGGACGAAGCGGACGCCGCGCAGCCGGGAGTCGAAGAGCTTGGCCATGGTGAGGTCGCAGCGCTCGAAGGTGCACTCGTCGAAGAGACATCGCCGGAGCGAGACCTCCCGCAGGGTCGCTCCGGCGACGGTGCAACCTTCGAGGCGGACCTCTTCGAGGGCGTCCCCCTCGTCGAGGGCGAGCCCCTCGAAGGTCTCGTCACTGTGCTCGGCGCCGTTCGCGAGGGTCATCGCGACACCCTCGCACGGCGCTGCGACATGCGTCAGTCGTCGGCGGCCTCTTCCTCGAGCTCCTGCCGCTCCTCGAGGTGGTCCTCGAGGGACTCCATGTTCTCCTCGACCTCGTCTTCGTCCTCGCCCTCGACGACGACCTCTTCGCCGGACGACGTGGTGTACTCGACCCGGTGTTCGGGCTCGTCTTCGACCTCGCCGCCGCAGCCGACGCCGAAGCCGAAGGAGAGACAGACGGAGAGGATACCGATGAATCGCTGAGTCATGGCGGCCGGATGTTTCAAGGACCGTGCCCTCGGCCTCCTCGACGATTCGCGGCGTGGAGCGAGGCCGAGTGCCCCGATCGAGGCGCGACGGCTCCCTTGCCCAGCAAGGCTCAGGTCATCGAAGCGCCGACCAGCACGACTCGCAGCGGGTGGCTCAAAAGCGCCAGCGACAGTCGACGGAGAGCGGACCGGGCACGCACGCGCTCGTTTCCTCGTCGCCGGTCCCGCCGCTCCACCACCACCGCAGCATACCCATGGTGACCCCGAGGATCCCAGTGGCCCCGGCCACGAGGCCGAAGGCCATGAAGCCCGCCCGCCGCGACGCGAGAGTGCTCTCGTTGAGGCAATGCCCGCCCGCGGCTTCGTGGGAGCGGCACTCGTCGAGCTGGGAGCCGTGATGGGCCCAGCCGGCCGCGCCCAACCCCGAGAGCACCAGAAACGCGCCGCCGCCTCCGAAGAGGGACCACCCCAGGGCGTCCACCCGGCGGCCGCTGGTCGAGCCCGGCGGCACGTAGCCCGCCATCGGCTCGAGCGCGAGGTTCAGGGTCTCGTCCTCGCCGCCGCGCACCTCCAGCTCGCGCTCGTCGGTCACGTGCCCCGGCGCTTCGAAGGTGAGCTGGTGGGTGCCCACGGCCATCAGCACCGTCCCGTCGGGCTCCACCACCGGGGGCCGGAGGTCGACCCGCAGGGTGGCGTTGGTCGGGGTGAGGTCGAGCTGGAAGCGGCCGATGAAGGCCTCGGTCCGCGCGAGCAGGGTCCGGGTTTCGCGCCGTTGCCCCTCGGTCAACGCCCGCTGCTCGTTGGCCAGCGAGGCCTGCAGGAGCCGGTGGGCCTCGACGTAGTCGCGCACCTCGAAGGCGGCCATGCCGGCCCCACGCTGCAGGCGGGCCGAGGGCTCGATCTCGTGGGCCCGCAGGAAGAGCGCGCGCGCCTCTTCGTAGTGACCGCGCTCGAACTCGTGCAGCGCCTCGAGGGTCAGGTCCTCGGCGCTCTGAGCGAGTCCGGGGCTCGAACACAACAACGACATCGCCGCGATCGTCAGAGCGCGTGCCACCACGAGCCGAGCATACGCCATCAGAAGTCGTCGATGGACAGCGAACCGGAGCGCGGGCGGCGACGTCGACGCCGGCGTCGACGGACCGGCTGGGGCTCGGGCTCCTCCGCGACCTCGATCGCCTCGCCGGGGACCTCCGCGACCACCTCGGTCGGCTCGGCCTCGGCGGCCTCGGGCTCGGGCTCCAGGGCGGGCGCCTCCGCCTCGGCCACCACGTCGGGGGGGACCGGCTGGGGGTCGACGAGTTGCGGCGCCGCCAGCGGCGGTGAGCTCGCGTCACCCTGGACCTCCGCCTGCTCGTCCGGCCCCAGGAGCCAGCTCGCCGCGGCGATGCCCAGGCCGAGGCACGCGACGGCCCCGAGCGCCAGGAGCCAGGGCCGCTTCGGTTGCGCGAGCGGGCGCTGCATCACCAGGGTCTCGCTCCCGGCGCGCGACTGGGTGAGGACCTTGCCCGACCAATCCAGCCCGCCTTCGCCGAAGCGGATCCCCCCGGCGAAGGGCTCGAGGGCCCGCCCGAAGGCCGCGAGATCCTCGAAGCGCTTCTCGGGCCGCGGCGCCATCGCCTTGTCGATGACCCGTCGGAGTCCGCGGTCGACCGGGAGATGGTAGGGCCGAGGTTCGTGGGCGAGCTTCTTGGCCGCCAACGCCGGGTAGTCCTCGGCCTCGAAGGGCGGCGCCCCCTCGATCATCTCGTAGAGGAGACAGGCCAGGGCGTACTGGTCGCAGCGGCCGTCGAGCTTGCCCCCCTTGAGCTGCTCGGGGGCCATGTAGACCGGCGTGCCCAGGACGACCCCGGTCGCCGTGAGCTGGATGTCCACCCCCGCGAGCTTGGAGATCCCGAAGTCGAGGACCTTCACGTCCCGACCGCCGGCGCCGCGGTCCACCAGGAAGATGTTCTCCGGCTTCAGGTCCCGATGGATCACGCCCACCCGATGCGCGGCGTGGACCCCGCGGAGCACGGGCATCAGGAGCCCGATCGCGTCGCGTTCGGCCAAGGGCCCGCCCATCATGGCGGTGCTGAGGGGCATCCCCTGGAGCCGCTCGAGGACCAGGTACACGTTCCCGTCGGCGTCTTCCCCGACGTCGAAGACCTTCACCACGTTGAGGTGGGCGATCCGTCCCGCCGCCTGCGCCTCGCGCATGAGCCGCTCGCGCTGGGTGGGACTGGAGCCGGGCGCCAGGACCTTCACCGCCACCGAGGACCCATCGGTCAGATCCCGCGCCGCGTACACGGTTCCCATCCCGCCACGACCGAGCACTCCGTCGACGCGGTACTTCTCGGCGATGACGTGACCAGCGGGGAGCTGCTGCGGCTCGGCGCTCACGGAGCGCATCATAGCGCGATCCGAGCGTTCCGTCCCCGTGTCAGGGTGTGCCTTTCCGACATCTTCGAAATTTCGACCCGCGGTACCCCTGGCCGCGAGGTTGTCAGCGGCGTCATCGGGGCTATCTGTTCCCACGATGGTGTCCGCGAAGCGAGCCCTCTGGCCGGCCCTGGTGATTCCTCTGTCGATGATCCTGGGCGCTGGCCTCGTCATCCTGGCCAATCAGATCTTCGGCGGTGGCACCGAAGCCGAGGTCCCGGTGCTCCCGCCGTCCCAGCCGGTCGTGCCCGAGCCGGTCCCCGAACCGACCACCGTGGCGCCCCGGGGCGATCTCTCCGGAGCCGAAGAGACCACCATCGCCGTCTACCGGAACGCGAGCCCCTCGGTGGTCTTCATCACCAAGCTCTCGGTGCAGATGGACCCGTTCCGCCGGAACGTGATGACCATCCCCGCCGGCACCGGCTCCGGCTTCGTCTGGGACGACCAGGGTCACATCGTGACCAACTACCACGTGGTCGCGGGCGGCCAGGGGGCCCGGGTCACCCTCGACGACCAGACCGTCTGGCCCGCCCAGCTCGTGGGCACCTACCCCGACAAGGACATCGCGGTCCTCAAGATCGACTGCCCCGCCGAGAAGCTCCGGCCCCTGCCGGTGGGCGAGTCCTCGGATCTGCAGGTGGGCCAGCACGTCTTCGCCATCGGCAACCCCTTCGGCCTGGACCACACCCTCTCCACCGGCGTCATCAGCGGCCTCGGCCGGGAGATCATGAGCATGAGCCGCCGACCCATCCAGGGCGTCATCCAGACCGACGCGGCCATCAACCCCGGCAACTCCGGCGGCCCACTGCTGGACAGCGCC
Source organism: Myxococcales bacterium UBA1660 (assembly GCA_002320815.1). Classification (GTDB taxonomy): domain Bacteria; phylum Myxococcota_A; class Polyangia; order Polyangiales; family Houyiibacteriaceae; genus UBA1660. Next base: position 40,906 of record DCLA01000079.1, on the reverse strand, counting down.
GGCCGGCTGATCGGGATGAACACCGCGATCTACAGCCCCTCGGGCGCCTCGGCGGGCGTGGGCTTCGCGGTGCCCGTCGCGGCCATCTCCCGGGCGGTCCCCCAGCTCATCGCCAGCGGGCAGGTGGAGCGGGCCGGCCTGGGCATCCAGATCGACGAGGGCGAGCTCGCCCAGCGGCTCGGCGTCCGGGGCGCGCTGGTCATCGGCGTGGTGCCCGGCTCCGGCGCCGCGCAGGCCGGCCTGCGGCCCACCGTCCGCGACCGGGCCACCGGGCGGATCATCCTGGGCGACCTGATCGTCGCCATCGACGACCAGCCCGTCGGCAACACCTTGGACCTCTACCGGGCGCTGGACGGCCTCGACGTCGGACACGACGCCAAGGTCACGGTGAGGCGCGGCGACCAGCAGCTCGAGCTGCAGGTCCGCCTCACGCCCCTCGCCGGCTGAGTCCTCGTACGAACGGGCGCCGCCCGAGCGCCCCGGACGCGAGGCTCCGCCGCGCACCCGGTCGCGGCCGCGAGCTCACTCGGTCATCGCCTGGGCGGCCCGGTAGCCGATCATCATGCTCGGCGCGTTGAGGGCGGCCACCGGCGTCACCGGCATCACGCTGGCGTCGGCGACGCGCAGCCCCTCGAGGCCGTTGACGCGCAGCTTCGTGTCCACCACCGCCTCGGTGTCGGTGCCCATCCGACACGTTCCGGCGTAGTGGTAGGTGGTCATCACGTTCTGGCGCGCCCACTTCTCCACGTCCCGCTGGAGCGGGCCGGGGATGAGCTCCATGTTGCCGAAGCCGGGAAGCGGCGCCGTGGCGGCGATCTCGCGCGCCCGATCGATGCCCCGCAGGAGCGTCTGCATGTCCGCCGGGTCCCGGAAGTAGCCGGGGTCGATGGCCGGGAGCTGCCGCGGGTCCCGGCTGCGAAGCCAGAGGCGGCCGCGGCTCTCCGGCTTCCCCAGGATGACCACGATGCCGTAGAGCCGGCGCACGAAGGCCTGGGTCGCTTCGACCCCGAAGAGACCATCGACGACCTTGCGCATGCCGCCCCGGACCCAATCGCGATCGTAGAGCGCCTCCGGCAGCGCGATGGCCGGCAGGAGGCGCATCAGGCCTTCCCGGAAGCTCGAGCGCGCGGGGTAGAAGACGTAGCAGGTGTCCGCCTGCCCGGGCGTCAGGCTGGGCCCCTTGCCCACCCGGTCGAAGCCGTAGAGCTGCGGGTAGCGGGTGTCGATCTCCCGCTTGGCGCGGAAGAAGAGCTGCACGTTGGGGTGGTCGTGGAGGTTGGCGCCGACCCCGGGCTGGTCGAGGACCACCGGGATGTCCAGCGCGCGGAGTTCCTCGGCCGGACCGATCCCCGAGCGCAGGAGGATCGCCGGCGTGGCCAGGGTGCCAGCGGCGAGGACCGTCTCCCCGGCGCGTACCTCGTGGGTCTCGCCGCCCTGGAGCCAGCGCACGCCGACCACGCGACCCTTCTCGACCAGGAGCCGGTCCACGAAGGCCTCGGTGCGCACGTCGAGCTTCGGGTTCCCCCGATGCTCGCGCAGGAAGGCCACGTAGGACGAGCGGCGCGCGTCGCCCTCGTAGTTCATCGCCTCGTGGCCGAGGACCCCGCCGAGGTCGCCGTCGTTGAGGTCGCGCTTGCGCCGGAAGCCCGCGCCTTCCGCGGCGGCGATGCAGCGCTCGGTGAAGTCGGTGGACTCCCGGCTGCGCGGCCGGAGCACCGCCTCGACCGCTTCGAACGCCGGCACGACGTCGTCCCAGCGCCAGCCCTCGGGCCAGGCAGCGAAGTCCTCTCGCGCGCCGCGGGTGTAGACCATCGCGTTGATCGAGCCGCTGCCGCCCAGGCCCCGGCCGGACCCCATGAAGAGCCGCCGGTCGCCCCACGCGCTGCGATGCACGCTGAAGCGCTCGTGCATCAGCTCGTCGTTGATGAAGGCCTCTTTGTAGCCGTCGGCGACCAGGGTCTCGGGGTGGTCCTCGGCGTCGGGACCGGCCTCCAGGAGGAGGACCCGGTGACCGGCCGCGAGGAGCTGGGCGGCCACGATGCAGCCAGCGGACCCGCCGCCGATCACCACGGCGTCGGTGACGTCGCTCATCGGTTCAGCGTCCGAGCTTGCGGCCGACCATGGCGCGCACGGTGAAGGCGAGGTCCCCCACGCCCTTGAGCCGCTCCAGCGCGCCCTGCCCGTAGAGGGTCCGGATGATGCCGCGGTAGAGGTCGTAGTCGTCGTGGCCGGCGGGGAACATCTTGGCCGGCAGGCTGGGCAGGGGGAGCCGATCCTGGAGCACCGCCCGCGGGTTGGTGCAGGCCCGGAGTCCGTCGCGGCCGTTGAGCCGACCGAAGCCCGAGCCCTTGGCGCCGCCGAAGGGCAGGTCCTGGACCATGTACGTGAAGCCGAAGTCGTTCACCGAGGCGCTGCCGCTGACGATGCCGTCGGCGACCCGCTTGGCCCGGCGGCGGTCCTTGCCGACCACCGTGGCCCCGAGGCCGTACTGGGTGGCGTTGGCCAAGCGGACGGCGTCGAGGTCGTCGTCGATCTTCGCGATGCACATCACGGGACCGAAGGTCTCCTCGTGCATGATCAGCATGTCTTCGGTGCAGCCGCCGAGGATGGTGGGCGCGAAGTAGTTCCCCGCGCGGTCCAGGCGGTGACCGCCGACGAGGACCTCCGCGCCCTTCTGCACGGCGTCCTCGACGAGGTGGGCCACGATGTCGAGCTGCTGCGGGGTCACCAACGCGCCCACGTCGACGCGCTCCTCCAGCGAGGACCCCTGCCGGAGCTGCTGGCCGATCTCCGTGACCCGCGCGACGAAGCGGTCGTAGAGGTCCCGGTGGACCAGGATGCGCTCCGAAGCCAGGCAGTTCTGGCCGGCGGCGATGAAGCAGCCGTTGATCGCCGTATGCGCGGCGTGCTCGATGTCGGCGTCGTCGAGGATGACCATCGCGTCCTTGCCGCCGAGCTCGAGGATCACCGGGGTGATCGTCTTGGCGCTCTCGGCGAGGACCTTGCGTCCGTTGCCCATGGAGCCGGTGAAGACGATGAGGTCCACTCCGCCGCTGACCAGCGCGGCCCCGGTGGGCGCGTAGCCCTGGACGATCTGGAAGATCTCGGTGGGCAGGTCGTGGGCCCGGAGGGCGTCGTGGACGATGGCGGCGATGGGCTCGGCGGACCAGGCGACGTGCTCGCTGGGTTTCACGACGCAGGCGTTGCCGGCGAAGAGCGCGTGGATCGTCGGGCCCAGGATGTTCTGCAGCGGGTAGTTCCAGGGGCAGACGATGCCCACCACACCGAGCGGGCCGTACTCGATGGACGCCTTCTTGTGCACGAAGAGGCCCGAGGAGACCTTCTCCGGCCGAAGGTGCTTCTCGCCCTGGCTCAGGGTCCAGCGGATCTTCTCGCTGACCGGCCAGAGCTCGCCGACCATCGCGTTCTCGCGGGTCTTGCCGGCGTCGCGCACGATGAGGTCACAGAGCTCGTCGGCCCGGGTCAGCAGCGCGTGCTGGATGTGCCGCAGGACCGAGCGGCGGGTCGCGAAGCTGGTGGCCGCCCAGACGGGCTGGGCGTCGCGGGCGGCGGCCACGATCCGGCGGACCTCGTCGGGCGAGGTGACGGGCACCGTCCCCAGGGAGCGGCCGGTGGCCGGCTCGACGCAGGGGATCTCGTTCTCGGCGCTCTGGCGGCTCGTGGTGGTCGTGACGTTCATCGCGGCGGAGCCTACCTCGCCCCACCCGTGGGTCCACCGCCACCGCGTGAGCCGTCACAGAAGCGGCCCGAGCGGGCCCCGGAGGGTGGTGGCGGCGAGCCCCGGCCGTAGGCTCGCGTCCATGGATCCCCGAGAGCGCGTCAGCGACACCGTGGCCGACTACCGCGGCCTTGGGCCGCCATTTCATCCGCCCGCTAGTGCAGGAAGGCGTTGTCGAGGCGGTCGCTGCAGATGGAGCCGAAGGGACCGCTGACCTGGGTGCAGCGGAACCGGCGCAAGCGCGCGCGCCACTTGAGCTCCCAGAGGTAGTCCTCGCGGTCGCCGTCGTCGTCCCAGAGGAACTCCGCCTGAGCGACCGAGAAGCGACTGAGCTCGGCGAGGGTCCCCCAGAAGCCGCCGCCGTCTTCCTCGCGGTCCCAGGCGCCGACGCTCACCCGCTCGGTGTGCTCGTTCTCGTCGCCGAGCCCGTAGGGCGGCTCACCGGTCATCAGCGTGTGGAACTGGAAGTTCTCGTCGCCGAGGTTCGCGTCCGGATTGACCCGATAGAGCTTGTTGCTCGCGTGGCCCTCCTGCATCCAGCACGAGACCCAGGTGAGGAAGAACGCGCTCCCTTCCACGGCATTGAGATAACTCGAGCCGCACGAGCCCGCGATGTCGTCCGCGAGGTCCTGCGAGTTCATGGACGTGAAGATCCACGACATCAGCGGGAAGCCACCCTTCTCCCAGGGCAGGATCGTCCGCTCGCAGATGGGCGGGCTCGGATCCGGCTGCACCGGGAGATCCATCGGGGTGTAGGCCCCGAGGGGGATGGTGACCGGCGGATCGTAGTGGTCCATCCCGAGCTTGCCGACCACCGCGATGGCGGCGTAGCCCATGTTGTTCCGGACGCTCTCCTGGACCCCGGTGGTCACGTCGGCGGCGTCGTCCACGATGCCCTTGGCTTCGTCGATCTTGTTGCAGGCCTCCGGGAGCATCAGCGCGAAGCAGATGGCCGCGATGCAGTGGGGGATGCCCCACGGGAAAGAGCACTTCGACGAGGCGTTGCCCATCGCCGCGAGGATCAGGAAGAAGGCGGTCTGGGCGGCGATGAGGACACCGAAGACCGACGCCAGGGTCAGGTTCATCAGCGTGATGATGTTCATCCCGCGCGCCATGAAGATCGCGCCGGTCATCGCGCCCGCGTCCGCGGCGTCCTGCATGCGCTCGCGGTAGGTCACCGTGTCTCCGATGCCCACGACGTAATAGAGCATCGCGGCGATGAACATGACCATGAAGATGCCCACGATGAGCATCGCGCCGTTCTCGTTGCGTAGAACGGCCCCCGGCGATCGGTCGTCGCCGGGCTCGGGGGGCTCCATCACGTGAACGAGCTGCATCGTCATCTCACCCTCTCCTGAGCACGCTGGGCCTCGGCTTCGGCCTGTCGGGCCTGCTCGAGCTGGCCTCGGGTCGGTCGGCGGTTCGCCGGAGGATCCACGTCCTCCCACTCGCCGTCACCGAAGATGTCTCCGGTCCCGATGAGCTGCTGGCAGTGCGCGGTCTGCTCGTCGGTGCGCTCCGAAGGCGCCTTCAGACAGACCTCGAGCTCGGCGGGCATCCGCCGGCACTCGCGAAGGAAGCGCTCCTTGGCGGGCAGCACGTCGGCGCCGCCACGCTCCATGAAGGGCTGGAAGCTCGCGAACATCCGCTCGCATCCGTCCCCGGGATCTTCGGCGTTCGCCGCCGCGCGGGCGGCCTGGATCAACCCGAGCATCTCGTTGGGCGAGACGTCCTCGAAGTTCGCCTGGAACCGCTCGCGCTCGCGCTCGGCGCGGGTGGTCCGATCGCGACCACCGCCGCCGCCGCCGCTCGATCCCTCGGCCACCGAGTCCGAGCTCCGCTGGGGCGGCCGGTAGGGGGTCGGCATGTTCACCGGGGGCTGCACGTAGTCGTCCAGCGCATCGCGGCCGCCGGGATCGCTCTCGGAGTCGAACGCCGGCGAGGCCGTCGGCGGGTTCCCCGCGATCCCCGTCCCGGACTCCTCCTCGCAGCCGAAGCCCAGGAGCGCGGCCAGGGTCAGCACCAGCGCGGTCTTCCTCACTGGGCCTCCGCGATGGCCACCATCGTGCGGCCGGGCCGGAGCTCGTGGGGCGGGCGCTCGCGGAGCTCCACCACCACGTAGCGGGTGAGGTCCTCGCGGCGAGCGAAGAAGAGGGAATCCTCGCTGGCGGTCTCGCCGCGCTCCTCGGCGACGGCGGCGATGTCCAGCTCGGTCCAGATGGTCTGATCCACGTTGGCCCGGTACCAGGCGCGGAGCTCGTCCGCGCTCTTCTCCGAGCGGCCGTAGACGTAGTAGGCGTAGGGCAGCCCCTCCTCGAAGGAGTGCAGGACCCGGCCGCCATCCGGCGGGCGCGGGAAGTCCGCGGGGTCGCTACCGATGGCGTCCCGACCCCCGAGGGGCACCAGCTCGTCGAGCTCGAGGGCGTCGGTGGAGGAGAGGTGGAGCACGGAGGTCTTGCCGGTCTCGCCGGCGACGGCGTAGGCGTACTCGATGCGGCCCAGACGCCCGATGTCCGAGGTCTCGCCGAAGGCCTGGATGCGCGTCGCGAGGTCTTCGTCGGAGCCCTCCGGAGCGCGCGCGCAGATGGCGTAGCCGTGGGTCGGACCGACCATGGGCTCGCCCATCTGGGAGCCGGTGGGGCAGGCCGTCATGAACTCGGCCAGGGCGTCGCCCACGGGCGCGTCGTAGGACTCGGTGCCCAGGGTGAAGCGCTGGCCGTTGATCACCAGGGTGCGCCCCTCGTCGGAGCTGATGGGCTGCTCCCGGTCGAGCAAGTCCTGCAAGAGCCCCGCCTGCTGGAGCTGCGGGCCCACCGGACCGAGGGTCTCGTGGAGCTGCCCGCGGATCCGCAGGTAGAAGATCACCATGGTCGCCAGGAGTCCGACGAAGCAGATCGCCAGACCTCGGGTGAGCCGCCGCGCCCATGCGCGGGCGAACGACTCCGGCCCAGTGTCACCCGAAGGCTCCACCGGGACCACGGCCATGTCGGCCGTCTCAGCCATTCGTGCGGCTCCCGCTCATCTCAGATCCCCGACATCTCGTAGGCGAGCTGCGTCCACATCCCGAACCGGAGCCCGTCGAGTTCCATGTCCTCGATGTTCTCGTCGCAGGTGAGGACGATCTGGTGGCCGAAGCGCGCGTCACCCCCCAGGGCGTCGGGCCGGGTGACGCTGTCCGACTGGGTGTAGCGCCACTGGTCCATCTTGAAGGTCAGCTCTTCGTAGTAGCGCGCGAGCAGCGGCTGGTGGGTGACCGCCTCGACCGCGTCCATGGCGAAGGTGAGCGAGGTCAGCGAGCCGACGCCCCAGCTCCCTTCGAGGTTCTGCTGGGTGGGCCCGGCGACGTTGTCTTGGCAGGGCTCCATGGTGCGGCTCCAGCCGGCCCCGCGGGTCTCCGTCGCCGACACCACGGCCTTGGTGTAGCCCTCGTGCACGAAGTCGATGAGGAAGAAGAGCATGATCATGGTTCCCATGACCATCACCGCCTCGGCGTAGACCGCGCCCGTGAGCCGACGGCGGGACCGACGGCGCATGAGCCGGCGACGAGGGGGGACGCGCGTCTCAGTACTCATAGTCGGCTCCCTGGTTGGGCATGGTGCTCTCGGCGGTCAGCGCGATGAACCGGCCCCCCCAGAGGGACAGGATCCGGCCCGAGGTCTGACTCAGCTCCGCGCGCGTCGACTCGTCGTCCTCGGCCTCGCCGAGGCTCTTGCAGATGATCGACCGCGCCAGGGGCACCGAGCAGTAGTAGAGGTGGGTGACCCGGGTGGTGATGTCCTGCCGCGGGTCGAACTCCCAGATCATGTCGGTGGAGCCGGGCTCGTCGTAGAAGGTCACCGCGGTGGAGGCGCTGGCGTACACCGCGCCCGCGCCGATGGCGGTCATGCTGCTGTCGATGGAGCGGTCCACCCGGAAGTCGGCGGTGAGCGCGACCTCGCCGGGCGAGATGGCGATGAGCGGGATCCAGGCGGCGCGGCGGATGGTCGTCATCCGGTCGCTGCTGTCGGCGGTGAGGGCCTCGATGACCTCGAGGATGGTGCCCAGCGCGCCGGGGAAGCCGCTGGCCTCGTAGACCTCGGGGTTGATCCGGTTGACCGGGTCCCCCTCGTAGTCCGCCGGGTCGTCGGGCAGGACCACCACGGCCGCGCGGGCGGCGCGGGTGGCCGCGTGTTCCACCGCCACGTCGGCCGTGTAGATCAGGCCGAGCTGCGTCAGGCAGAGGAAGAACATCAACATGATCGGGAAAGCGACCAGGAACTCCACGTAGATGGCGCCCTGTACCGGGCGCCGCGCGCCGCGGACCATTCGTCGTCGGGTCACGTCAGCCAACGAGGACCTCCTTCCAGAGCATGGTGTGCTCGGCGATCAGCAGCGCCGCGCCGACGACCACGAAGGGTCCGATGCGCACGCTGAGCCGCTCCACCTCGGGGACTTCGCGGCGCCACTTCTCGGGCACCATCTTGTTCCGCATCCGGATCCACGCCTGCCCGAAGGTGGCGCGGAACTGGCCGCGATAGATCAACACGCCGATGCCGAAGATCCCCGCGGCCACCATCGTGAAGAACTGGACCTCGATGCCGTACACCGGACCCACCAGGGCCCCGACCGCCACGAAGAGCTTCAGGTCGCCGCCCGGCATCCCGCCCGCGCGGTAGGCCATGAAGGGCGCCAGCCCACAGAGGAACATGCCCATCACGCTCTCCGCCGGACCGATCAGGTCGCCCCGGGCGAAGAACCAGAAGACCGGCCCCAGCACCATCGCCGGCAAGGTGAGCCAGTTGGGGATCTTGCCCGTCCGCAGATCCGTGACCGCGGCGGCCAGCACCAGGAGCCCCAGCAGGGCCTCGGAGAACACGATGCTCGTGGTGAGGGTCACGGGGCTCCATGTCAGGGGGGGTAGCCGAACGTGGTGTACTCGGCCTTGGCGTCGTCCACGATGCTGTCGTGGAGGCCCTGCCAGACGAGCACCGCGGCCACCACCACCAGGATGAGGATGACGACGTACTCGGCGAAGACGGCACCTTCTTCGTCGTCGAGGAGCTCCTCGGGGGAGCGGAACCGTTCGAGGTCGAGTTTCACGGGATCGGTGCTCCCAGGAGCGACTGGGTCATCCGGAAGTGCTCGAGGAGCGGGATGCCCAGCGCCATGATGGCGGCGGCGACCAGGATCCCCACCAGCAACACCAGGACGATGTACTCGACGTAGGCGACGCCAGCCTCGTCGGTGGCGAGGGAGCGACCGTCCTGCGACGACTCGCGTACCTCTTCACGGGAACCCTCCAGCACGGTGGTCATCCTGCCAAAGCCCCCGATTGCGAGCAAGACTCGCGTCCCGACGATACCGAAATGAAACGGCGCACGTACGGACTGTGCGCAATGGTCGTGCCAACCCGAGAATCTCGCCGCGATCGGAGGATCCTCGGACGATCTCGTCGAGGCCCCCACCCCTTGGGGACCGCGGCGGCGGATCTGCCGGGGACCCCAGTCCCCCGCGCCGTGACTTCCTGTCGCGATCCCTGGAGTCTCAGAGCCCCGGGGCGCTCCAGCCCCAGGCGTCGTAGAGACCCTTCAGGGCCGGCCGGGCGCGCGCGTCGTCGCGTCGAGACACGTAGGCCAGGAGCCCGCGCTCCATCTCCGCGCCGTCGCTCTCGCCGAGGTAGTCGTCCAGGGACCGGAGCTCGGCCTCGGTGGGCGGGAGCCAGGTCGCCGGCTGGGGCTCGAGGGGCGCGGCGGCCGCTTCCGCGACGCCGAGCATGCCCAGGGTCCGGGTCAGCCGGGGCAACGCCGCGGCGGCGGGACCGCCAGCCGCCCGCGCGCTGGCGACCAGCCCCTGGAAGAGGGTCGGCGTGTCGGTGGCCAGGTACCCGAGCTCCTGGGTCTCGTGGTCGAAGAAGAGCCAGGGCGCGTGGGGGAACTGAGCCACGATGGGGTGCTGGTAGAGGCAGTAGGCGTTCCCGCCCCCGTCCATCGCGACCACGTAGACCCAGGGGTTGTTGCAGCCGGCGTCGCCGCCGGGCTGGACCTCGAACCCGATGGCCTCGAGATCGGCGTGGAGGGCGTCGTCCATGTCGCCCCGCCCCAGGATCTTCAGGAGCACGTCGTCGGCGCGCACGCCGGAGCTCTGCACCAGGTGGAGTCCCTTGCGTGGCGACGGGGCCGCGGCGGGCGCGCTGGCTCCGGCGGCCGCGGCCACCGCCTTGGGCCCGGCGTTCTCCACGCCCTGGATCTTCTCCAGGCCGGTGGCCTTCATGGTGCCCCCGTAGCCCGGTCGGGTCCCCAAGACGCGGACGGTCATCCCCACCTCGGGCACGAAGCCCTTGCAGGCGGTTCCCCCGAAGCGGACTCGGTCGCCGTTCTCCATCTCGATCCAGCCCAGCTGATCCTCGGGCTCGATCTCGGTAATCTTTCCGACGTCGCTCATGGGCGGAACCCTACCGTGAAGCGGCAGCGAAGGGCGACGGACTTCCGCGGGTCCCCTTCGAGGGGCGTCTTGACGCCGAGCCGCCTCGCCCGAGACCCGCACCGATGAGCCAGCGAGTCGCCTTGGTCACCGGGGGAGCCCGGAACATCGGTCGCGCCGTCGCCGAGCGCCTGGGCGCGGACGGCTGGGAGGTCACCGTCTTCGACCAGGAGCCCGCCGGCGCCGAGGTCGCCGAGCGCCTCGGGGGCCACTTCGTCCAGGGCGACGTCGCCGACCCCGCCACCGTCGAGCGCGCCGTCCGGGAGACCGTGGAGCGCTTTGGCGGGTTGGACGGCCTGGTCTGCAACGCCGCCCTCGCGGACCCCTCGATGGGTCCCCTCCCGGAGGTGGCCTTCGACGACTGGCGCCGGCAGCTCGCCGTGAACCTCGATGGGCCCTTCCTCTGCGCCAAATACGCCTGCACCGCGCTCGCCGAACGCCGGGGCTCCATCGTGAACCTCACCAGCACCCGCGCCTTCATGAGCGAGGCGAACACCTTCGCCTACTCCGCCAGCAAGGGCGCCCTGACCGCGCTGACCCACTCGCTGGCCATCAGCCTGGGCCCCGAGGTCCGGGTGAACGCCATCGCCCCGGGGTGGATCCACGGGGGCGATCCGGCCGAGCTGAGCGACGCGGATCACGCCCAGCATCCGGTCGGGCGGGTGGGCGTCCCCGAGGACATCGCCGGCGCCGTGGCCTACCTGCTGGATGCCCCCTTCGTGACCGGCGCGACCCTGGTCGTCGATGGCGGGATGACCCGCAAGATGATCTACGAAGAGTAGCGGGACGCCGCCCTGTTGCAGTGGGGCCGGATGCGCGTAGAGTACGGGCGCCATGAAGGACGTGACGCCGCGAGAGCGCTGGGATCTGTGGATGCATCAGGCGCAGCGCTTTGCCGACCGCGAGAACTACATCGACGCGCTGGGACGTACCCGGCTCGTCCTCCAGGAGATCCAGGCGACGCTCGAAGCCGGTGATCCCCACAGCCGCGAGCACCAGCGGCTGGAGAAGTTCGCCTCGCGAGTCGAGGGGCGCATGAAGGGCTACCGCAAGAGCTTCGAGATCTGGAACGCCAAGATCGCGGCGCGTCGCGCGGCGGCGACGGCCAACGCCGAGCAGGAGATGGCCCAGCCCCTGCCCATCGGTCCCGACGAGATCTACTGAGCGCCTTCCTTGGCTGAACGCTGCGCCGAGGCCTCCCTCCGCGTCGGCGAGCCCCTCGCCGGCTCGGCGGCAGAGGCGACCCGCTGGCTGGCGGTGGAAGAAGCCGGCGCCTGGGCTCCGAAGATCTTCGACTCCCCCGGCCTCGGCCCGCTGGCCCAGCGCCTGCGCGCCTGGGACGGCGCCGATGGCGACCTGCGCGTACAGCTCATCCGCCGCCGGGGCGGTCGCGCCACGAAGCGCCGACGGGTCTTCGTGGTCGACGCCGCGGCAGGCCGCGTCTGGGCCCACCGGCTCGACGACGAGGGGCTGCTCGCCCTCGACCTCGAGGCGGCCTTCGCGGGCCAGACCGGCGAACCCTTCGACCGGCCGCTCCACCTGGTCTGCACCCACGGCAAGCGGGACGACTGCTGCGCGCTCCGGGGCATCCCGGTCCACCGCGCGCTGGCCGACGCCGCCGCGACCCTCCCGGAGGCCGAGCGCCCCGAGGTCTGGCAGACCTCTCATCTGGGCGGGCACCGATTCGCCGCCACCCTGGTCACCCTGCCCTCCGGCGTGTGTCTCGGTCGCGTGGACGCCGACGAAGCCGGCGACCTCCTGGCCGCCGGCGGACTCCACCGGCTCGACCGAGTGCGCGGCCGCTGCCAGTGGCCCAAGGCGGCCCAGGTCGCCGAGGTCCAGCTCCGGGAGCGCGTGGGGCTCGACGCCGAGCTCACGCTCCAGGGAGTGGAGACCCGGCCGGAGGGCTGGTGGGTCCGCTTCGCCACCGGCACGATGGACGACGGCGTGCCCGCGGGCGCGCTCCACGAGGTAGAGGTTCGCGCGAACATGGTCGACACGGTCCAACCCAAGAGCTGCGGCGACGAGCCCGTGGCCGTCCCGCGCCTGCTGGCCAAGGTGCGCCCGTGAGCGAGCCGCGCGTGCGCATCGGGCTCGCTGGCTGCGGCGTGGTCGGGACCGGGATCCTCCAGCTCCTCCGGGACAACGCGGACACCATCGGGGCCCGCCTGGGCGCGCCCATCGAGGTGGTGGGCATCGCCGTCCGGGATCCGTCCAAGGTGCGCGACCCGCTGGTTCCCGCGGACCTCCTGGTGGACGACCCCATGACGATGGCCCGCCACGAGGACGTGGACGTGGTGGTCGAGGTCATGGGCGGCCTGGACCCCGCCGGCGCGGTGGTGCGCACCGCCCTCGAGGGCGGCAAGCACGTGGTCACCGCCAACAAGGCGCTCATCGCCGAGGCCGGCGAGGAGCTCCTCGAGCTCGCCGAGGAGCGGCGGGTCGACCTCTACTTCGAGGCCGCGGTCGCCGGGGGCATCCCCATCATCCGAACCCTGCGCGAGGCCCTGGCGTCGGACCGGATCGTGGCCCTGAGCGGCATCGTCAACGGGACCAGCAACTACATCCTCTCGCGGATGACCAGCGAGGGGCTCGACTTCGGCGAGGCCCTCGCTGAGGCCCAGGCCGCCGGGTACGCCGAGGCGGACCCCACCCTGGACATCAACGGCGGCGACGCCCGGCACAAGCTGGCGATCTTGGCCACCCTGGCCTTCGGCGCCCGGGTCGACGTGCAGGCGATCCCCATGGAGGGCATCGACGTCGTCTCGGCCCTGGACATCGCCTTCGCCCAGCGCTTCGGGTACGTGATCAAGCCCCTGGCCATCGGGCGCCCCACCGAGGACGGCTCCCTGGACCTCCGGGTCCACCCGGCCCTGGTCCCGGAGAGCTCGGTGCTGGCCAGCATCCACGGCGCGCTGAACGCGGTGCACATCCGCGGCGCCATGATGGGCCCCGCGCTCATGAGCGGCCCCGGCGCCGGCGCGCTGCCCACCGCGATGAGCGTGGTCAGCGACATCGTCGACGTGGGCCGAAACCTGCTCAGCGGAGCCCACGCCCGGGTCCCCTCCCGAGCCTTCCGCGCATCGACCCTGCAGGCCCTGCCGCTCCGCAAGCCCAGCGAGCACCGGGGCCGCTTCTATCTGCGCTTCGACGTCCACGACCGGATGGGCGTCCTGGGCCGCATCGCCAACGTCCTCGGCGGGTTCGGGGTCAGCATCGAACAGATGGTCCAGGAGGGAGGTCGTAGCGCCGAGTCCCCCCACGCGACTCTCGTGATGCTCACCCACGACGCTCTGGCCGGCGACGTGCGCGGGGCTCTCGAAGAGATCGACCGCCTGCGCCACACCACCGGACCGAGTCGCGCCCTTCGCATCGAGGACGACTGAACATGACTCCGGCACTCTGGCTCCTGATCTTCGCGATCCTCGTGTCCACCGCGTGGGTGCTCACCCACCTGGCGCTGCTCATCGGCGTGCTCTCCTCGAGCGAGATGAGCCGGAACGACAAGCTCATCGCCCTGGTGCCCCCCCTCACGCCCTGGAAGGCCTGGATCGCCGGCAAGAAGGTCGGCGTCGTCTTCTGGGGTCTCTTCATCGTGGCCTATGCGGTGATCCGCATCGTGGCCGCCTGACGGGTGCGATGAGCGCGAGCGGTCTGGCCACGCCCACTCCCCCCGACGACGCCCCGGATGCGCTCGTCGGCGCGGTGCTGGACGGCCGCTACGCCATCGACTCGCTCCTCGGCGAGGGCGGCCTCGGGCGGGTCTACCGAGCGCGGCACCTGAAGCTCGACCGGCCGGTGGCCATCAAGGTGCTTCTGGAAGAGCACCGGGACATGAGCCAGCTCCGCCAGCGCTTCGAGCGCGAGGCCAAGACGCTCTCCACCCTCTCCCACCCGAACATCGTCACCATCATCGACTTCGGTGTGGAGACCCGGGACGGCGCCGAGATCCCCTACCTGGTCATGGAGTTGGTCGAGGGGCAGGACCTGGAGACGGTGCTCGAGGAGCGCGGTCGGCTGGCCCCCGTGCGGGCCTTCGAGGTGGCCAAGCAGCTCTTCAAGAGCCTGGCCTACGCCCACGCCCAGGGCGTGGTGCACCGGGACCTGAAGCCCGGGAACATGCTGCTCCGGCCGCTGCCCGACGGCAGCGAGCACGTGGAGGTCCTCGACTTCGGCCTGGCGAAGTTCTTCGAAGAGAACAGCGGGCCCGCGCCCGGGGCCAAGCTGACCCGGGTGGGCACCATCGTGGGCACCCCCGCCTACATGGCCCCCGAGCAGGTGGAGGGAGCCCGCACCGACGCGCGGACCGACGTCTACGCCGCGACTCTGGTGCTCTTCGAGATGCTCACCGGGCGCATGGCCTTCGAGGCCGAGCAGACCACCACGCTGCTAAGGCACCACCTGGTCACCCCGCCGCCGACCTTGCGGGCCAGCATGCCGGGCACCTACGCCAACGACGAGCTGGAGGCCTTCATCGCCAAGGGGCTCGCCAAGCGCGCCGAGGATCGCTTCGCCAACGGCGCCGAGATGCTCGCCGCCCTGGAGGCCATCGACCCCAAGGCCGCCTTCCGGGCCAGCGCCGCGCCCCCGCCTCCCCGGTCGAACGCGGGGTCCACCGCCTTCATCCCGCGGCTCTCGCTGGCCGAGGTGGTCGCCCGGGTCCCCGTGCCGGTGAAGGACGCCATCGACCGCGCCGGGCCCAAGATGACCCGGGCCGTGGCCCGCCTGGGCGGTCTCCCCCGGCGCACGTTGATCGGCGGCGCCGCGCTGGTCGTGCTGCTCTTCGGGGGCCTGCTCTGGATGCTCTCCGGGCTCTTCGAGCCCGACGTCTCACCGCCCTCGCTGCCCCTGCCCGAGGTCCAGGCCACGGTGCCGGTGCTGGAGGACAAGCCCGACGCCCGGGACCCCTTCGCGGACGAACCCATCCCCCCCGAGCTGGCGCCCCTCCACGCGCAGCTCCTCCGCGGCCGCACGCTGGGTCGCCGCGACGTGGGCACCCTGCGCATGTTCGGCCGGGACAACCCCGGTGACCCCCGGCCGATCTTGCTCCACGCCCACGCCTACACCGCGCGGGGCTGGCTCTCCATGGCGCTGCCGCTCTACCTCGAGGCCTACGGGATGGACCCCAGCGTGCGCGGGGACCCGCTGATGCTCGACGGCATCGTGCGCATGGCACGCTCCCGGAAGCTCGCCGTCGAGGGCGCCAACGCGATCTTGGCCATCTACGGCGAGGAAGCGGAAGAGGCGATCGAGGCGGCCATCGAGGGCGCCAACCGACCCGACGATCGCCAGCGGCTCCGGGACCTCCTCGAGCGACTCTGAGAGCGCCGCCGGGCGGTTCAGCCGGGCGGCTCGCCCGAGCGGCGCTGCCGAACCCGCTCGACGCCGTCGCGCACGATGGACAGCGCGCGGTTGGCGGCCAGGAGGTTCACCATCAGGACGATGTTCGCGCCGGCCATGCACAGGCTGATGAGGTGGGGGTAGAGCGCCGAGACCGCGGCCGCCACTCCGTAGCCGAGGGCCGCGGGCAGCAGCGCGTAGCTCACCGCCGCGGAGGCCCAGAGCGCCGAGACCATGTAGAGGACCATCCAAAGCGACCGGATGAGCGCCCCCGGGAGGTCGGCGTGCCAGGCGATCAGCGTGAGGACCAGCTGGGTGGTCAGGGTCCCCAGGAGCCCGAGAGACAGCGTGCGGTTGATGCGCGTAGCGGTCATCGACTCCCGCGCCCACGCCAGGAGACCGCCAGTGACCACCACCATGGCGAAGCTGAAGCCGAAGAGGTTCCGGGCCTGCCCCGCCTCGGAGACGTAGTGGGTGGAGATCAGGGGGACCGCGACCCACACCACACAGAGGATGAGGGCCAGGAACGCGCGGGTGCGACGCCCCCGGTCCTCGTCGAGGTCATCGGCCAGCGCGGCCAGCTCGCGTCGCTTCTTCGCCGCGGCGTCCCGGGCGGCGGTCACCCGGAGACGCAGCGCCGGATCCAGGCCTTCGGCGGCGGCCGCGAGGCGCGCGGCGGTCTCCGGGTCCTCCCGGTCCAGCGCGGCGACCACCATGGCCTCGGTGGTCTCCCGCAGGCGAACCCGCGCCTCGTCGTTCTCCGACCAGAGCTCGAGGGCCGCGCGGTAGCCGAAGCGCGCCTCGGCGAAGGCCAGCTCCGCGGCGTCGGGGTCCTCGGTGAGCGCAGCGTTCATGGCGACCGCCGCTTCGTCGGCACGCTCGGCGAGCTGCCGGGAGCCGCGGTGGCGGAGGAAGCCTTCGAGGGCCAGGCGCACCTGCTCGGCGTTCTCGAAGCGCGCCTCGGGGTCCGGGTCCATCGCCCGGCGGATGATGGCGGCCAGCTCGTCGGGGACCTCGGCGCCGCGCGGAATCGCCGGCGGCGACTTCAGGACGCTCTGGATGATCTCCACCAGGGTCTTGCCCTGATGGGGCACCTGCCCCGTGCAGACCTCGAAGAGCATCGCGCCCACCAGGTAGACGTCGGTCCAGGGCCCGAGCCGCGGCTTCTCGCCGCCGAGCATCTCGGGGGCCATGTAGCAGGGCGTCCCAGCCACGCTGGTCGCCTCGCGGGCCAGAGGAAAGCGACCGGTCCCGTCGTCCCGGGTGGCCACGGCGATGCCCCAGTCGAGCAGGTAGACCTCGCCGTGGGCGCCGACCATCACGTTCTCGGCCTTCACGTCGCGGTGGACGATGCCGTTGCGATGCGCGTGAGCCAGCGCCTGGCAGACCTGGATCACCACCCGGAGGGACCACTCGAAGACATCGTCCGGGCGGTGGGCGCGACGGACCCGCTCGGGGTCCTCGAGGAGCCGGTCGAAGGGGTCGCCCTCGATCCGCTTGAGCACGATGACCGGGCGGCCGTCGTCGCCCCGCGCGATGTCGTAGACCGGGACGATGTTGGGGTGCTCCAGGAAGCCGGTGATCCAGGCCTCCTGCAGGACCTTCTGGATGGGCCCGGTGCCTTGGATCTCGTCGCGCAGGGTCTTGATGGCCACGCGCCGGCCGAGCGACACCTGCCGCGCCAGGTGGACCACACCCATGCCGCCCTCGCCCAGGGTCCGCTCCACCGAGAAGCGGCTGCCCACGCTGCTCTCGAGGTCGGCCAGGAGCGCGTCGACCATCGAGGGATGCCGCGGCGGCGGGTCGATGGTCGAGCTCGGCCGGTGCTCGGCGGTGGCGTCGATCTCCAGGGTGCGGAGCTCGGCCACGATGGTGCGCAGCCGCCCATCCAAGGCCTCCTCGCCTCGAGTGCCCTCGTCACCCATCGCCACGCGGATGGTGGCCGACCCCGGCGGCGCGCGCCAGATCGCAGCGCGACCGACCGCGGGCGCGCATCGGTCGCGCTCGGCTCTTTTTTGACCGCGCGGGCGCCCCGCCCGTACGCCGGAGAGGTGAAGAAGTGGCTGAAGCGGTCGGTGTCCCTGGGTCTGCTCGGAGCCATCGTGGCCCTGGTGATCGCCCGCGAGGGAGCCGGCGCCTTCGTGGACCGGCTGAGCTCGCTGAGCCCGGGAGCCCTCCTGGTGGCCCTGGCGCTGCCCTGGTTGGCCGTCCTGGCCAGCACCCGCCGGTGGCAGCTCCTCCTGCGCCTCGAGGGCGTGGAGCGCTCCCTCGGGTGGACCCTGGGCTCGTTCCTGCGCGGCCGCTTCGTGGGCGTCTTCACTCCGTCCACCATGGGCCTCGACGTGTACCGGGTCATGGACGTCGGCGCGGGCGGACGCGGCCCCGCCGGGCGCGCGGTGCTGGTGGAGAAGCTCTACGGACTCGTCGCCTTGGCGATGGTGAGCGCGGCGCTCCTGCCCTTCGGGCTCCAGCGACTCTTCGGCGCGCTCGGCACCCTGGGCGTCGCCGGGCTGGGGCTGGCGGCCGCGGCGGGCGTCGCCGCGCTCGAACGCCCCCAGATCCTCGCCGCCCTGGGCGCGCGACTGCCCAAGGTGGGCGGGCGCCTGCAGCGGTGGGCCGAAGCCCTGCGCGCGGGCCGGCCCGACCGCTCCACCCGGCTCCGCTTGCTCGGGCTGGGCCTCGCCACCCACGCCGCCACCGCGGCCATCTTCGCGGCCACGGGCGCCGCGCTGGGCGTGAACGCCAGCCCGGCCGAGCTGGCCATCGTGGGCAACGCGATCATCCTGGCGACCTTGCTGCCGCTCAGCGTGGGCGGCGTCGGCGTCCGCGAGGGCACCGCCGTGGCGCTCCTGGCGACCCAGGGGGTCGGCGCCGGCGACGCCGCACTCCTGGCCTTCCTCGGGTACCTCTGCGCGCAGCCGCCGGCGCTGGTCGGCGGGCTCTGGAGCACCCTGCGCCGCGAGCCCCCGAGGGAGACTCCCCGGGTCGTGGCCGCGCCCCGAGTACCCGGTCACGCCTGAGCGGCCCCTGCGCCGGCGGCCACTGAGGACCCTCCTGGTCTTCGGCGACGATCCGGGCTAGCGCTGGGCCATGGCGGAACAGCACCTCTCGGTCGGCCCGGAGGGCCCGAGCTTTCACGGCAAGACCCTCGAGCAGCACGTCCTGGCGGCCCAGCGCAAGATCCCCCACGCGACCGGGGACCTCACCGGGCTCTTCTCGCAGATCAGCCTGGCGGCGAAGATCATCAGCAGCCAGGTGAGCAAGGCCGGCCTGGCCAACGTGCTGGGCTACACCGGCGAGACCAACGTGCAGGGCGAAGAGGTGAAGAAGCTCGACATCTTCGCCAACGAGGTCCTGGTCCGCTGCGTCCAGCAGGGCGGCACCGTCTGCGTGATGGGCAGCGAAGAGGTCGCCGAGCCCATCGCGATCCCGATGAAGTACCCCAAGGGCAAGTACGTGCTCCAGTTCGACCCGCTGGACGGGTCGGGAAACATCGACATCAACGCCTCCATCGGGACCATCTTCTCGATCCACCGGCGCATCACGCCCGGCGAGGGCGCCGGGTCGCTGAAGGACTGCCTGCAGCCGGGGCGCGAGATCGTGGCCGCCGGCTACGTGATCTACGGCTCGTCCAACATGTTCGTGTACTCCACCGGCCAGGGCGTCCACGGGTTCACCCTGGACCCGGCGATCGGCGAGTTCTTCCTGTCCCACGAGAACATGAAGATCCCTGCGCGGGGCGACACCTACTCGGTGAACGAGGGCAACTACCACAAGTGGGCGCCGGGGGTCCGCGAGTGGGTGGACTGGGTGAAGCGCTCCGAGGGCGAGCGGAAGGCCTACCGCCTGCGCTACATCGGCGCGATGGTCGCCGACCTCCACCGCACCCTCCTTCGCGGCGGAGTCTTCGCGTACCCCGCCGACGCCAAGAACGAGTCGGGCAAGCTCCGCCTGCTCTACGAGGCGTCGCCCTTCGCGTTCCTCTTCGAGCAGGCGGGCGGCGTGGCCGTCGACGGCTCGACCCAGGAGGGCGGGCGCATCTTGGACATCGAGCCCACGAAGCTCCACCAGCGGACGCCGCTCTTCATCGGCAGCCCCGACGACGTCGCCGACGTCCTCCGCTTCGTCGCACCCTGACCGAACGCGGCTACTTCCGGAGGCGCGCGCCGTACTCGTTGGCGCCCGCCTCCTCGTTCCGGTCGGTGGCCGGCGGCGGGGCCGCCGAGAGCGCGCTCACCGCCTGGTAGAGCTCGTCGTCCATGGGGACGGCGAGCGCGCCCAGCGCCGGCTCGAGCTGCTCGAGATTGCGCGCCCCGAGCAAGGGCGCGGTCACCGCCGGGTGCGCGGCGACCCAGGCCACCGCGAGGCTCACCGGGTGGATCCCGCGCTCGTTCGCCAGCGCCGTGAAGCGCTCGGCGACCCGGTAGTGGGCGTCGTCCTCGTAGCGCGTGGCGTACATCGCGTTGTCCAGGAGCCGGCCGGTCTCCGGCCGCCGGGACTCGCCGTACTTCCCGGTGAGCAGCCCCCCGCCGAGCGGCGAGTAGGGGAAGACCGCCAGCCCCTCGGAGGCGGCCATGGGCAGGATCTCCACCTCGGCCTGGCGCTTGCTCAGGTTGTACATGGGCTGGATCGCGACGAGCGGCTGCATGCCCGCGGCGCGCTGGATGCCCAGCGCCTTCATCGCCTGCCACGCGGCGAAGTTGCTGGCCGCCGGGTAGAGCACCTTGCCGCTCCGCACGAGATCCTCGACGGCCCGGAGGGTCTCGTCGATGGCCGCGTCGTCGTCCCAGCGATGCAGGTAGAAGAGGTCGAGGCGGTCGGTGCCCAGGCGGGTCAGGCTGGCTTCCACCGCGCGCACCAGGTGGTAGCGCGAGGTCCCGCGGGCGTTGGGTCCGGACCCGGTGGGGAAGTAGGCCTTGCTGGCCAGCACGATCTCGTCGCGCTCGGAGGCGACGAGCTTGCCCAGGATGACCTCCGAGCGACCCCGCTCGTACACGTCGGCGCAGTCGAAGACGTTGATCCCCGCTTCGCGGCAGCGGTGGAACATCGCGCTGGCGGTGCCCTCGTCGGCGTCGCCGCCGAAGCTCATGGTGCCCATGGCCAGCCGCGACACGCGGACGCCGGTTCGGCCCAAGAAGGTGGTCTCGTCGCTCATGTCGCCCGGAGGATGCCCCGGGGCGCGTCCGCCCGTCGAGGGTTCCGCGCGCCCCGGACGCGTCGAGGCCCGCGGCGCAGGCGCGACGCGGGCCTCGAAGGGTCGAGAGCGACCGAGCTCAGAAGGCGACGGCGCGGAGGGCGTCGTTGGCGGCCTCCTCGGCGGCGGCCTCGGCCTCGGCGTTCTTGGCCATGCGGTGCACGACCAGACCGTCGACGCGGAACTGGAGCGAGAGGGTGAGCTGGCTGTTCTCGTTGTAGAAGGGGTTCTCGATGGGGAGCCCCTCGCTCTCCTCACCCTCGCTGTCCGGGTGGAACGCGAGAGTCGAGTACCCGAGGCTGAGCGTCATGTAGGTCGTGATGTCGTAGCCGAAGCTGAAGCCGAAGCTCGTCAGGGTCCGGACGTGCGAGGGGCTGTTGTCGTCGAGGCACACGAGCCCGCTGTCGATGTTCACGCAGTCGGTGCCCGTGCCCGCCGCGATGTTCCAGATTCCGGTGATGCTGAGGTTGATCTGCCAGCCGGCGGCGGGGATCAGGGTACCGAAGAGACCGGCGCTCAGGACGTGCTGCACGTTGGTGGGACCGCCGACGATCGGACAGTCCGCGGAGTTCGAGTCGCCGGAGTTGTTCTCGTTGACGACATTGCAGCGGAACGGGGAGTCCGGGCGGCTACCCCCGTAGCTACCCGCGATCCAGCCGGTGTAGCTCACACCGCCGCCGAGGATGAGGCCGCCGAGGATGGGGATCGGCTTGATGAGGAGGAGGCGGCCACCGAGGCCCAGGTAGCGACCGGCCGCGCGGGAGATGAGGCTGGTCGGGGCGGAGATGAGCAGCGAGGGAATGATCAGCGTCCCGCCGGGCTTCCAGGGGAGGGTGTAGGTCGCGTCGAGCCGGGTGTCGCCCCACCAGAGCTGACGCTCACCGGTGGTGAAATCGGACTGGGTGAGCTCGATGTCCACGCTCTGGAGCAGGCCCAGCGAGAGGCCGTTGTCGAAGTTCCAGCGGGGGACCGCGGTGAAGTTCCAGGCGTAGGTGGGGTTGTAGGTCAGGTCCCGGCCCCGGCTGAGCGTTCCCGCCGAGAGGCTCTGGGTCCAGGTGATGGGAAGCGCCCAGGGAAGACCCGAGTTCGGGTTGGCCTGCGCGAGACGGTCGGCGGTGGACGCCTCGTTCTCGCTGGTCTCGCCGTCGGCGATCTCCTCGGCGACGTCGGCCCGGGTTTCCTCGGCGGCCGCCTCCTCGGCCGCCTCCTCGACCACCTCGTCGGAGAGGACGGCATCGTCCGGCGTGGAGACCGTCTGGCCCAGGGAGCCGCCGACCTCGGCCTCGTGCACGATGTTCGGGCCGGGCTCCGGGGTGGGGTCCTCGGGGAGGGGGTCCTGCGCCGGACCGCGACCGCCGGGCTCACCGGGGTCGTCCGCTTCCTCGGCCTCCTCGTCCAGCTCCTCTTCGATCTGCTCGTCCAGCGGCTCCTCGTCGGAGACCTCGGGCTCGGGCTCCGCGTCGGGAGCCTGCGCGTACACGCTCTGGCCGACCAGCAAGAGCAACGAAGCGAAAAGGAAAGATACGTGCTTCACGAATGTTCTCCGAGGGCGCGCACCATTACGGGCGCGAGGGGGCGTCTTCTCTGTCAGATGCGCCCGATGTGTCAATTGCCTTGGCTCGGGCGGGCCACCGGCGGCGAGGGCCGCAGGGCGATGAGCACGTCATGGATCGCACGTGCCCATCGAAGGAACGGATTGCGGCGTGGCGCTTTGCAATGGTCGCGCCACACGGTCTCGCGGCGTCGTAAACCGCTGAGATCATGAGGCTTTTGTGGCGCCTGGGCCTATCCGCACACCTCGACAGCTCGTCGCGCCCTGCACTGGCCGGGTCCCCCATCCGCGGTACGCGCGCTTTTGCTCAATGATATCGGAGCATTGGGTGGCGTGCGATCGTTGACGGGCACGAGGTGGCCGGCCCGTCGACGCCCCTGACGGGGCCGTGGCGGCGCGTGCGGTACATCACTGGTGCCACCTGGCGGTGGTTCTCGAGGGGAAGGGTTCGTGCCCTTGCGTCACGGCGAGAGGTTCCTCACGACGAGGACCCTGCCGAGGGCCGGGAGACGGTCGAGGTGCGCAAGTTGGCAAGTGCGTCCCCAAGGCAAGTTGGCAAGTGCGTCCCCAAGGCAAGTTGGTTCCTGGGGGGGCAAGTTGGTTCCTGGGGGGGGTCAGCGGCCGAGGAGGCGTTCGACGACCAGCGCGAAGATCTCGTCGTCGACGGGCTTGGGCATGAAGGCCCGGGCGCCGAGGCCGCGCAGGAGGGGCCAATCGGCTGCCGAACCCGCCCGCGTGAGCACGACCACGGGCGGAGGGTCGTCGAGCGCGCTGCGCAGCTCGGCGAGGAGCTCCACTCCGTTCATGTCCGGCATCGTGAGCTCGAGGAGCAGGAGATCCGGTCGCCGGCGAGTCGCGCGCTTCAGCGCCGCGCTCCCGATGGCCGCCTGAGCCACGTGGGCCCCCGGCACCAGGCGTTCGATGAGCTGGACGACCGCGGTCCGCTCCTCGCGGTCGGGGTCGACCAGCAGGATCCGCAGGCCCGGAAGCGCGTCCTCGTCCTCCGAGGCCAGGGCCTCCCGGAGCTCGCGGCGGAAGGTGGCCACGTCGGGGGTGCGCCGCTTGGGGTCCTTCTGGAGGGCGCGCAGGATCACCGGGTCCAGGGCCTCCAGCCGACCGGCGATCGCGCTCGGCGCGGTGACCGGCGCATGCAGGTGCCGTTGCATGACCAGGGCCCGGTCGGAGTCCTGGAAGGGCGGCACGCCGGTCACCAGCTCGTAGGCCAGGATCCCCAGCGCATAGACGTCGATGCGGTGGGCGAGGGATGGGAGCACCCGACCTCGGATCCGCTCCGGCGCCAGATAGGCCGGGGTCCCCTCGATGCGGCTGGTCACTTCGGCGAAGTGGTCGACGGCCTGGACCAGGCCGAAGTCGGTCACCCCGATGCGGAAGGCGGGGCCCACCACGATGTTGTCCGGCTTCAAGTCCCCGTGGACCAGCCCCACCTCGTGGATGGCTTCGACCCCCATGGCCGTCGCGTCGAGGATCGTGATGAGCTCCGTGGTCCCGAGGGGCTCGTCGGCGGTCTCCAGCATCCGCGAGAGCGGCTCACCGGGGAGGTACTGCATCACCAGGTAGGCGTTCCCCTCGTGCTTGCCGTAGCCGTAGATGGTCGCGACGTTGGGGTGACTCACCCGCGCCATGGCCCGGGCCTCGGTCAACAGGTCCTCCGCGTCGCCGCGATGGAGGACCTTGATGGCCACGTCGCGCTGGAGCGTCTCGTCGCGGGCCAGCACGGTGACCCCGAAGCCGCCCTCGCCGAGGGCGGTCTGGATGACGTACTGGCCGATCGCGTCACCGGGCCCGAGGCCGCCGATCCCCGGCTCCTCGCGCCAAGCGTCGATGGCGCGCTTGAGTTCCGTGGCGGAGCCGAAGCGCTCGCTGGGGCTCTTGGCCAGGAGCCGTTCGAGGATCCCGCGGAAGGCCCGCGGCACCAAGGACATCTCCGGTCGCTGGGTCCGGATCCGCGCCGCCGCCGTGTCCGCGGCGGTGTCCGTGCCCAGGTCGATCGGAGGTCGCCCCGTGAGGTACCGATAGACGACCGCGCCGATCGCGTAGAGGTCCGTCCGCACGGTCGGGCGCTCCCCGGCGAAGAGCTCGGGGGCCAGGTAGGGATCGGGTGGCGGCTCGGCCTCCTCCACCGCGAAGGCGTCCGGCGTCATCGGGAGGCAACGGCCCAGGCCCACGAGGGTGGGCGCCACGTGTTTGCCCAGACCGCGAACCCAGAGGTCGTGGGGCGCGAGCTCGCCGTGCAGGTGCCCCGTCGCGTGGAGCGCCTCGAGCGCGCTGGCGAGCTCCCGCAGGATCTGCTTCGCCGTCGCCGCCCGCGCGCGGTGCTCCCCGGCCCAGGTCTCGAAGGGTCGGCCCACGAGCTTCTCGAGAACCAAGAAGGGCCGGGCGGCCCCCGACTCGTCGGCGAGGAGCCGGAGGAAGCCTCGGTGCGTCATGGCGCCGAGCACCTGAGCCCGCCGAGCCATGAGCACTCGGTGACTCAGCGAGGTCTCGCCTTCGGCGACCAGGAGGGTCACGTGCTGGTTCGCCTCGTGGTCGACCCCTTCGTAGAACGCGACCCCGGGCCCGGCGTGGAGCTTCCCGAGAGACTGATAGCGTTCGGAGAAGGCGATGTTCCTCATCGCGGTTCTCGCAGGATATCAGGGTCTCGGCCCGGGGGTCGTACTATCGGTGCTTCTCGACCCGCTCTCAGCCAGCGTTCAGCCGGCGGGCCACCTCGACGGCCCCGTAGGTCAGGATCCCGTCGCAGCCCGCGCGCTTGAAGCAGAGGAGGCTCTCGACCAGGACGCGATCCCAGTCCAGCCAGCCCCGGTCGGCGGCCCCGCGGAGCATCGCGTACTCGCCGCTCACCTGGTAGGCGTAGGTGGGTACGCCAAAGCGCTCCTTCACCCGGCGGGCGACGTCCAGGTAGGGCATGCCGGGCTTCACCATGACCATGTCGGCTCCCTCTTCGAGGTCGCTGGCCACCTCCCGGAGAGCCTCGTCGCCGTTGCCAGGATCCATCTGGTAGGTGCGCTTGTCGCCCTGGCCGAGGTTCCCGGACGAGCCGACCGCGTCGCGGAAAGGCCCATAGAACGCCGAGGCGTATTTGGCGGCATAGGAGAGAATGGAGACGTGGTCGAAGCCCGCCTCGTCCAGCCCGTCGCGGATGGCGCCGATGCGGCCGTCCATCATGTCCGAGGGCGCGATCACGTCGCAGCCCGCGCGGGCCTGGTTCACCGACTGCTTCACGAGGACCTCGACGCTCTCGTCGTTGACCACGTAGCCGTCCTTCACGAGGCCGTCCTGGCCGTGCGAGGTGAAGGGATCGAGGGCCACGTCGCAGACCACGCCGATGTCGGGCACCTGCTCCTTGATGGCGCGGACGGCGCGGCAGACGAGGTTGTCCGGGTCGTACGCCTCTTCGGCCAGCTCGGTCTTGCGCTCGGCGGGGACCACCGGGAAGAGGGCCACCGCCGGGACGCCGAGCTCGGCGGCCTCGCCCACGCGGTCGATCATCGACGAGAGGGTCAGGCGGCTCACCCCGGGCATGGACTCGATGGCGACCTCGGCCTCCCCCTCGTGGACGAAGAAGGGCCAGATGAGATCGTCGACGGTCAGGGTGTGCTCGCGGACCAGGCGGCGGGACCAATCGTTGCGGCGGACGCGGCGCATGCGCGTGCGGAGAAGCGGCATGGCCGGAGCATGTATGATGGCGCCCCATGAGGCGAGCGTTGGCGAAGGGGACCTGGGTCATCACCGGCGCGGCCAGCGGCTTCGGCCGCGAGTTCGCGCGCCGCCTGGCGGAGCGGGGCGAACCCCTCGCGCTCTGGGACCGAGAGGTCGAAGGCGCCCGGGCGACCGCGGCGTCGATCCCCGGCGCGCGCACCCTCGTGGTCGAGGTCGACGTCACCGACGAGGCCTCGGTCCAGCGCGCCGCCGAGACCACCCGCCGCGAGCTCGGCTCCGTGGCCCACGTGATCCACTGCGCCGGTGTGCTCCGCACCGGCCCCGCCACCGAGGTCAGCGCCGCCGACCACGCGCTCATGATCCAGGTGAACTACCTGGGCTCGGTCCACGTGACGCAGGCGCTCTTGCCGCAGCTCCGCGCGGTGAGCGGCGGCCGCGCGACCCTGATGCTCACCGCCAGTGTCGCCGGGCTCCGTGGCTTCCCCGAGCTCGCCGGTTACTCCGCGAGCAAGTTCGCGGTGGTCGGCTTCGCCCAGGCCCTGCGCGACGAGCTCGTGGGCTCGAAGGTGGACGTGAAGGTCCTCTGCCCGCCGCCGGGGGACACGCCGATGGTCCGCGACCTGCCCCGACGACCGCCGGTGTACCGGCTCTCGAAGCTCTACGGCGCCGAGGAGATCGTCGCCGCCACCCTGAAGCAGCTCGAGGGCCGTCGCTGGCTGCTCCTGGTCGACGTCGGGAGCCGCGCGCTCCACGCCCTCGACGGCGTGGTCCCCTCGCTGGTGGACCGGATCATCCGCATCGCCAGCCGCTGAGCCCCGCCCCTCGTGGTAGAGGGAGCACCATGGTGCACCCCCTCGCAGGAAAGCCCGCGCCCGCCGAGGCGCTCGTCGACGTCCCCGCTCTGGTCGCGGCCTACTACACCCACCAGCCGGACCCGCGGGTCCCCGCCGAGCGGGTGGCCTTCGGGACGAGCGGGCACCGGGGTTCGGCGCTGCACACCAGCTTCTGCGAAGCCCACTGCCTCGCCGTGGCCCAGGCGGTGTGCGACCACCGCAAAGCCGCGGGGATCACCGGGCCGCTCTTCGTGGGCAAGGACACCCATGCGCTGAGCACCCCGGCGTGGATCTCGGTGGTCGAGGTGCTGGTCGCCAACGGCGTCGACGTCCACGTGGACGCGGCCGGTGGGTACACCCCGACCCCGTCGGTCTCCTTCGCGATCCTGGAGTACAACCGCGGCCGCACCGAGGGCCTCGCCGACGGCATCGTGATCACGCCGAGCCACAACCCGCCGCAGGACGGGGGCATCAAGTACGACCCGCCCCACGGCGGCCCGGCGGGCGGGGCGATCACCAAGGCCATCGAGGAGCGCACCAACGAGTACCTCGGCGCCATGGACCGCGTCTTCCGGCTCCCCATCGCCCGCGCCCTGAGCAGCGTGCACGAGCACGACTTCGTCACGCCCTACGTCGAGGCCCTGGGTCAGGTGATCGACATGGACGCCATCGCCGCCGCGGGCATCCGCATCGGCGTCGATCCCATGGGCGGCGCCGGCGTGGCCTACTGGGAACCCATCGCCGAGCGCTGGGGTCTGCAGCTCGAGGTGCTCAACCCCGAGGTGGACCCGACCTTCCGCTTCATGACCCTGGATCACGACGGGAAGATCCGGATGGACTGCTCGTCGCCCCACGCCATGGCCTCGCTGGTGGCCCGCGCGGGGGACTTCGATCTCTGCGTGGGCAACGACACCGACTACGACCGCCACGGCATCGTGACCCCCGCCGGGTTGATGCCGCCCAACGACGTGCTGGCGGTGGCCGTGGACCATCTCTTCCGCACCCGACAGTGGCCGACCCAGGCGGTCGGCAAGACGGTGGTGACCAGCGCGATGCTCGAGCGGGTCGCGGCGGCCCACGAGCGCGCGGTGGTCGAGGTCCCGGTGGGCTTCAAGCACTTCGTGCCCGGCCTGTTGGACCAGTCCCTCGGCTTCGGCGGCGAAGAGAGCGCGGGCGCGACCTTCCTGCGCAAGGACGGCAGCACCTGGACCACCGACAAGGACGGCTTCGTGATGGACCTCCTCATGGCCGAGGTGATGGCGGTGAGCGGCAAGCGCCCCGACGAGCTCTACGACGCCCTCGCCGCGGAGCACGGCCGGCCCATCTATCGCCGCGTGGACGCCCCGGCGACCGATGCCCAGAAGAAGGCGCTGAAGGCCCTGGGGCCCGAGGCGGTCACCGCAAACACCCTCGCCGGCGAGCCCATCCGGGCCAAGCTGACCCGCGCCCCCGGCAACGACGAAGCCATCGGCGGGCTCAAGGTGGCCGCCGAGAGCGGCTGGTTCGCCGCGCGACCCAGCGGGACCGAGGCGATCTACAAGATCTACGCGGAGAGCTTCCAGGGCGAAGAGCATCTGGCCAGCCTCCTCGAAGAAGCCCGAGCGATCTGCGAGAGCGCCTTCGCCGGCGCGTGACCGTCCTTGCATCGAGGCGCTCGGTCGCCGATCATCCCGCCGATGGTCGAAAGGCCCACGGTGAAACCGCAGCGGCTCGTCGATCGCGACGCGACGACCTCCGATCCCTGGGTCGGGCGACAGGTCGCGGGGCGCTATCGGATCTTGAGCGCGCTCGGCGAGGGCGGCATGGGGAGCATCTTCCTGGCCGAGCACCTCACCCTGGGCCGCAAGGTGGCGCTCAAGGTCCTCATCGACGAGCTCGCCGGCCGCGAGGCGATCCGCAAGCGCTTCGAGCGCGAGGCGAAGACCCTCTCGGCGCTGCACCACCCGAACATCGTCGCCGTCAACGACTACGGGCTCGACGGCGACACCCCGTTCCTGGTCATGGAGCTCGCGCCCGGCGACGACCTGGCCAAGGCGCTGGAGTCCAACCGCCCTACCCCGGCCCAGGCCTACGAGGTCTTCCGGCAGCTCCTCCGCGGCGTGGCCCACGCACACTCGACCGGGCTGGTCCATCGGGACCTGAAGCCGTCGAACGTGATGGTGCGCTTCCTGGGCGACGGGTCCCTGCACGTGCAGGTGCTCGACTTCGGCCTGGCGCGCTTCGGCGAGGACGATCAGCGCGGCGGTCCCCAGCTCACCCGCGCGGGCGCCATCCTGGGCACGCCCGCCTACATGGCTCCGGAGCAGGCCTCCGGGGAAGGCGCGGTGCCGGCGTCGGACACCTACGCCGCGGCCCTGATCCTCTACGAGATGCTCGCCGGCCGGCGGCCCTTCGATCATCGGGAGCCCACCGCGCTGCTGCGCGCGCACCTGATGGAAGAGCCACCCCCGCTCTCGCGCTTGGCGGGTTACCTCACGGTGCCGCCCGAGCTCGATGCCTTCTTGGTGCGCGGGCTGGCCAAGGAGAAGGCGGAGCGCTTCGAGGACGCCGCTGCGATGCTGCGCGCCTTCGAGCAGGTGCCGCTCCCGGTCGATCGCTCGTCGAACCCCACGCCGGGGATGAGCGCGCGGCCGCCTGCGATGACCGTTCCCAGCGGCCGCCACGCGGTGGGCACCCTGGTCGAGGCCGGCAAGCAGGTCCCGCGCGGGGTCTGGATCGCCGCTGGCGTCGGGGGCCTCCTCGTGGTGCTGGGGCTGGGGTTCTCGATGGCCGGCGGCGACGACGAGCCCCCGGTGGTCGCGACCCCGGCGCCGCCGCCCGCCACGATCGCAGGCCCCGGGGACACCGAAGACCCGGCGGAGCCCGCCGCCGAGCCCGCCCCCACGACGAGGACCGCGACCCCGACGCCTGCCGCGGCGATGGCCGCGCCCACGACGGGGACCGCCGCCTGGCAGGGGGAGCTCCCCGACGAGCTCCGCGCCGCCCACGCGCGGCTCGCCGCTCGCGACCGGCGACTGCCGCGCTCGATGGAAGGTCAGCTCGCCCGCTACGCCCGAGCCCATCCGGAGGACCCGCGGCCGCACCTGCTCCTCGGCCGCTCCTACGGCAACGACCGAGCGCTCACCGACATGCTCGGCGAGTACACCGAGGCCCTGCAGCTCGACCCGAGCACCAAGACCGATGGCGCGATGAAGGCGCACCTCGTCGAGGCCGCCATGGCCAACACCGATCGGCTGCGCGGGATGGCGCGACGGCTCATCGCCGCGCACTACTCGGAGGCGGAGATGCGCCCGGTGATCGAGCGGCGGATGCAGAGGGCCAACCGCGACGAAGAGCGGCGCCTACGTCAGCTCCTCGACGCGCTCTGAACGCGCCGCTACGCCGTCGCGGTCGCGATGGACTGGATGCGGCCGATCATCGAGTGCAGCCCGTTGCTCCGACCGGGGCTCAGGTGCTTGTCGAGATCGAGCTCGGCCAGGACCGCCTTGGCGTCCAGGTCGCGGGCCTCGGCCGGGGTCTTCCCGCCGAAGATCATCAAGACCAGCGCGACCAGCCCGCGGACGATGTGGGCGTCGCTGTCGGCGAGGAACTGCATGCGGCCGTCTTCGACGGTGCCCACCAGCCACACCTGGCTCATGCAGCCCTTCACCTTGTGCTCGTCGACCTTGAGCTCGTCGGGCATGGGCTCGAGCTCACCGCCGAGCTCGATCAGGTACCGATACTTCTCGGTCCAGTCGTCGAGGAAGGCGAAGGTCTCACGGACGTCGTCGAGGGTCTGCACACCGAACCCTTAACCACGCTCAGAGCCGCGGGTCGAGGGACTCGAGCTCGAAGAGGGGGACGTCGGTGTCCGTCGGCAGGAAGAGACCGCCGCCCACGGCGATGAACTTCCCGGCCAGCGCCTCCCAGTACCACTTGCCGGTCCGCAGGAAGACCTCGCCGTCGGTGCGCGAGGTGTCGCAGGCGACCTGCAGGTCCAGCTCGGTGAGCACCTCCAGGTAGAGCGCCGTGCGGGTCAGGGCGTGGAGGCGCTCCAGGGCCGCGGTCGCCTCGGCGTCGTCGAGGTACTGGAGCACCCCTTGGCAGACCACCAGGTCCGCGGGCTTCCCCTGGTACTCGGTGACCGAGCCGCGCTCCCACCCGAACTTCTCGCAGAGATACGGGCTCCACTCGACGCCGTGGTAGCTGGCCTCCGGCGCGTGGGCGGCGACCACCGGCTTCCAGTGGCCGAGCCCGCAGCCCAGGTCGAGCACGGAGTCGATGTCCACGTGGAGATAGTCGAGGTAGCGGAAGACGAAGGCGCCCAGGCGCTCGATGGCCGCGGCGTCGGACGCGCGGCTCTCGGGGTCCTCGTAGTGCCGCGCGTAGTACGCGGCGTCGAAGTCTTCGGCGCTCCGCTTCACGTCAGGGCAGGACGGTGCAGCCGAGATCGATTTCGATGCGCCCATCGAGGGCCATCAGCTCCTCACAGGTCTCGGGGCAGAGCTCGATGCGGCGGGAGGCGTCGAAGTAGGTCCAACCGCCGCTCGCGCAGGTGCCGCCGACGTCCTGGGGGATGACCCGCAGGGGATCGCCTTCGTTCTCGTAGAGCACGGTGAAGTCGTCGGCGTCGTAGGTCACGCCGGCCGGCGGCGGGGTCGGCAGCGAGTAGCCGCAGGGGATGGGGATGCGGACGGCGACCCGCTCGGTGAGGGGCGTGAGCAGCTCGGCCCAGTCGTCCTCGCAGATGGAGAGCTGGATGCCGCCGGTCTCCTCGGCGAGCGCGTTCCACTCGTAGCCGGGGCTGAAGGCGTAGCCGCCGGCGTGCACGCAGGCGCCGCTCGGGTTGGCGAGGGTCGGGCGGATGCGCTCGGAGGCGATGGCGTGGAAGGTGAACTCGTGGCCCAGGAGCTCGGGCATGGTCTCCATGAAGACCTCGGCGTCGCCGCGGTTGGCGTCGTCGTCGGTGATCCCCACGAAGTGGGTGATGGCGTCGGGCCGGAGGTAGCGCTCGTAGTTCGAGAACTGGGCCAGGAGCTTCAGGATCCCGTCGTGGGAGTTGACGCGCTCGTTGAGCCGGAAGAAGCGACCGGAGAAGCTCGGCGGCGGGAAGGGCGCGAAGCCTTCCTGGGTGACGAAGATGACGTGGGAGTCGATGTCCGCCTCGACCAGCCCCTCCCAGAAGATCTCCATGTTCGACCGCATGTTGTCGATGTCGTCGAGCATGCTGCCCGAGTTGTCGATCACGAAGATGACGTCGACGGGGATCGACGCCTCGCGGGTCGAGACGCGCACCGAGTCCGGGCACTCCGGGGTCCACATGTCTTCCGGGATGGAGAGGTCGACGCCCTCGTCCGGCATCGACATGTCCATGTCCTCGGGGATGGCCGCGTCGAACCCGCCATCGAAACCAGCGTCCGTGCCGCCGTCGACGTCGGGCCGTTCGTCGTCCTCGACGGCCAGCTGGGTCTTGGCCCCACACGCCCCCAGACCGATGGCGAGCGCCAACGAGAGCAAAACGCGCCGCCCCATGGCAGAATCATTCCCTACGCTCGTCGTCATCAACTTCGCCACTCTCGCTTGACCCCCCCCATGTGCCAGACGCGCCCCAGGCGCGCCGTCTCCTCCGGTTCGGTGGAGACCCCACGCTGTGGCGGGGAGAGGTCCATTCAGTGGTAGCAAGCGCGGTGCCACCGTCAATCCCCGGTGAAACGGGTGTGAGGGCGGACCGAACCGCGCGCCGAGGCCCCGGCGACGCGGGAAGCGTCAAGATCCTCACGCCGCTCGGGGCGGATCGATGACCGAGCTCGGCATGCCCGAGGAGGTCGAGGACGAGAACGTCTCCGGCACGCGCGACGCCGCCCGGGTGCGCCGCATCGGTGAGTACGACCTGCTGGCTTCCCTCGGCCGCGGGGGCGCTGGCGAGGTCTCCCTCGCGCTCCGACGCGGCCCCCACGACTTCCGGAAGCTGGTGGTGATCAAGCTGCTCCACGCCCACTTCCAGGAGGATCCGGAGGCGGTGGAGATGTTCCTGGACGAGGCCCGGCTGGCCGGCCGCCTCGATCATCCCGGCATCGTGCAGACCCACGAGGTGGGGGTCAGCGGCGACCGGCACTTCATGGTCATGAGCTACCTCGAGGGCCTCGGCCTCGACCGACTCCTGGCCGAGCTCGGGAAGCGCGGGCGGCGGATGCCGGAATCCCTCGCGGCGTGGATCACCGCGGAGGTCCTCGGCGCGCTGCACTACGCGCACGAGCTGGCCGACCACGACGGGACCCCGCTCCAGGTCGTGCACCGGGACGTGTCGCCCTCGAACGTCTTCCTCTGCTGGGACGGCAGCGTGAAGCTTTTGGACTTCGGGATCGCGAAGGCGGCCATCCGTCGGGCGAACACCGACTCGGGGATCATCAAGGGCAAGTGGAGCTACATCGCGCCGGAGCACGCGACCGGCGAGGGGACCGATCGGCGCGCGGACGTGTGGAGCGCCGGCGTGGTGCTGTGGGAGATGCTGACGGGGCGCCGGCTCTTCCCCAACCTGAACGACGTGACGACCCTGCAGGCGTTGGTGGCCGGCGAGCTCCCGGACCTGCACGAGTTCGCGCCCGAGGTCTCGGCGCCCGTCGCCGAGGTGGTGGACGGCGCGCTCCAACACGATCCCGACACTCGCTTCGGCTCGGCCGAGGCCATGGCCGAGCAGCTGCGGACCCATCTCGCGGACCTGTCCCGCCCGGTGCGGCGCGAAGACCTCGCGGAGCTCCTCGGGGATCTCTTCGAAGGCGAGCGCGAGGCGCAGCAGGTCCTCCTGGCCGACCTGGTCGGCGGGGCGCTCTCCCTGAGCCGCACCGGGTCCTTCGTGGTGAGCGAGCCCCGGGCCGAAGAGGTCCTCCCGCGCCCGGAGCCGGCCCCCGCCAAGGGACCGATGGGCTCCATACTCCCGCTCCTGCTCGCGGCGGCGGCGGTGGCCGCCCTGACGATGATCGCGGTCGGTGGCGCGCTCTCGCGCGACGAGGGCGACGTGAGCGACGAGGGCGTCGAGGGCGTCGAGGCGCCGGACGAGGCAGCCCCGGAGGTCGAGGCCCCGCCGGCGGCGCGCTTGCCGGAGACCCACGAGGGACGCTCGGAGGCGGACGTGGACGCGGCGGCGGGAGCAGAACCCGCGGAGCCGTCGGAGCCGTCGGCGACCGACGACGGGCCCAGCGACCCGGTCCCGCAGCCCGAGCGAGGGCTTCCGACCCCGACGGCGACCCCGACGGCGGCGCCGGCGCTCGACGAGACCACGACCGCCGACGGCGATGAAGCCGCCGAGACCCCCGAAGCCGCCGAGCCCGGCTACCTCTTCATCGACACCATCCCCTGGTCGCGGGTCCGCATCGGCGACCAGGAGCTGGGCACCACCCCGCTCGTTCGCGTGGAGCTCCCGGCGGGGGAACACACGTTGACCCTCGAGAACCCGGAGAGCGGCTTGGTCCGCACCGAGACCGTGTGGGTGCGGCCGGGCGCTACGACCCGACGCCGAATCCCCCTCGCGGGAGACTGAGCGTCGGCGGGCTCAGAGGTTGGAGACGCAGGCCTCGAACTCGGGGGTGCGGGTCCAGTCGCACTCGCCGCTGGCCTGACGCTCGCAACGGGCCCGACGGAGGCAGGCGTACTCGGGGCGCATCTCGCAGGTGGTGGCCATCTCGTTGCCGACCTCGGTGCAGACCTGGCTCGAGCAGCCGGTGCGCATGCAGCCGGGCCCGGTGGCCGACTGGTCGCCGCTCCCGGTACCGGTGCCGGGCCGGGTGGGCGCGGGCGCCGGAGTCGGCGAGCCGGCGCAGGGACCGGTCGAACGCACGGAGACGCCCTCCATCTGCGCCTTGCAGGCGTTGCCGTAGGTCTGGCCGTCGCAGCCGCACACCAGGTCCTGCACCTGCGGGCACATCTCGGGCACGGTCTGGCAGCGGCCGGGGCGGTCGGTCTCGCCGCAGCTCGCGTCCAGGGGGAAATCGCAGAAGGTGCCCGCCGCGCAGGCGGCCATGCCCCGGGAGCCGCAGGGGTCGCCGACCTCGCTCAGCACCGGCGGGGCGGCCTCGCTGGGCATGTCGACCTTGCAGAAGGAGGGACAGGGCGCCCGGACGCACTGGATGAAGAAGCAGCTCGACGCGCTCGGGCAGCCCTGGGTCTGGCTGCACTCGGAGCGACACTCGCCGGAGTGGCAGTCGAGGTAGAGCTCGTACCCGGCGAGCCCCGAGGTGGAGCCATCGACGACCGCGAGGTAGACGCCCGCGGCCGGTGCCTGGATGCGCCCCTCGCCTTCCACCAGGAGACGAGTGGACTCGAGGGCCATACCCTCGGTCAGCGGGCCGCGGATGCTGAAGCGAGTGCCCTGGGGGACGTTCTCCAGCCGGCCCGAGAGGGTGGCGCCGGCCGCGACCACGAAGGGGTGCGCGAGGGCGACCCCAGGGGTCTCGGAGAGCTGGCCCCGAGCGCCGCTGCCCGGCTGGATCTCGTCGACGAGCTGGAAGCGGGTCGCGGCGGGTCGGTCGGGGGTCGCGGTGCCACCGCCGAGCCGGGGCTCGGTGGTCTCCACGTGGTGGACCGTGCACCCGAAAGCGAGAACGACGATGGCGAAGAGGGTCGGACGACTGCGCATGGGCCGGTGGGACGAGACGAGGGGCCGAAAGGTTTCAAACGAGGCGGCTCCGCAGGCGCGACTCGCCCCCGGTCCCCTGCTAGGCTCCCCCCCGATGGAGAGGGTGTGGGTCGGGGTCGCCGCGGCGGCTGTCTTCGTGCTGGGGGCGATGCCGGGCCCGGCCACCGCGCAGCCCGTGCGGGCCCGGGTGGTCGAGGTCACGGGAGGCTCGGTGGTCATCGACCGCGGCACCGGCCATGGATTCACTCGGGGCGCGGGCGCGGAGATCGCGACGCACGACGGATCGGTGGTCGTCCGCGTCCAGAGCGCGAGCCCCGACTCGGCCCGACTGCAGCGCCCCTTCGGAGTACCGATCGCGGTGGGGGCGGCGGTGCGGCTCACGGGGGCCGCCGCGACCGCGAAGCGCGCGATGCCGCCGAGGCTCTCGTACCTGGGGATCGAGGGCCGCATCGCCGGCCTGGTGGCCCTCGGGGAGACCGAAGGGGGCGCCCTCCTGGGGGAGCTGCGCATGCGCTATCGAGCGCGGGTTCCCTTGGCTCTGAGCCTGCGCCTCGGTCCGGTGGGGGTGGCCTTCGGCAGCGAGAGTTTCGGTGTGGGTCACGCGGAGGTCGGCGTGTCCTACGACCACCGCATCTTCGAGTTCGGGGCGACCGTGGGAGCCACGGCGAGCGAGGTCGAAGACGACGACTCCGGACTCCTGTCGGAGAGCCTGGGGACCTCGACCGGGGTCTTCTTCCGCCTGGGCGCTCGGGACGGATTCTACTTCGAGGCGGGGATGACCTACTCGTACACGGTGAACGGCTTCGAGTGGGTGCTCGCGCGCTTCGACGGCAGCATCCCCCTCGGCTTCGGCCGCTGGCTGGTCCTGACGGCGACCGGCGGCCGCACCCGGTTCGGGATCGGCTCGCTCGGTCTCCGACTGCTCCTCCGCGGCGGCGGGGGTCCCGGCTCGCTCTTCCTCACGCCCTACTTCGGTGGGGGCGGCTTCTTCGACCGCGACGACACGACCTTCTTCGACGACATCCGAGGACCCGCCGGCCTGCTCTTCGGCCTCGGGCTCGAGCGCCGGTACTAGAGCAGGGAGCAGGACGTTTGGAAGTCACGAGTAGCCGGCGTGGCGGATGTAGTTCCGGGCGTCTCGCGGCGTGATGGCTTCGCAGGCACGGTCGAAAGCGCTACGAAGCGCGGCCAACGAGCTCGCTTCCGGACCAGATGCTCGAGCTTCGAGAACGCGAGCTCGATCGGATTCGTGTCGGGGCTGTAGGGCGGGATGAAGACGACCCGGCACCGGCGCGGTCGCGGTAGCGAGGACGACCGGGTTCTCGTGGAGCCGGAGGTTGTCCATGACGACCACCTTGCCCCGCCGAAGGGATGGCCCGAGCACGGCTTGGCTGAAGCGAAGGAAGTCCCCGCCCGTCACGCCGCCATCGATGATCGCGTGCCGACGGATCCCGTGGATGTCCATGGCTGCGACCAGCGACAGCCGGCGGCCGCCCGCGTAGGGCGACACTGGTGCGAGCAGGCGGTCTCCGACCGGGCCCTTCGACCAGGATCGCGCTCTAGACATATAGAGAGCTCAAAAGGACATACGAGTTGCCGGCGCCACGTCGAAAGCACAACGCACACCCACGGAGGGCGCTACCAAGTTGAATGCCTCTGTATCGCTAACGAAAGCGCGGACGAACGCGGCGTCATCCACACTCCGGACGACCGTGTACTCCCCCGAAGGAGGTTCGGATGACGGTGGCGTGTCGACTACGACGGATTCCCCCGAGTATGCACCCTGCTCGACACTTGCAAACGATGTCGCCGTCCATTCCGCAAGACCGCCAAGCATGTCGAAAGTGCCGTATACCTCGGAGTCGAATTTCGCGACCTCGGACTCCGGCACTCTATCGCAGTAGTTTACTGACGCATGTTCGCAACAACTGAGACAAGGTGTTTCCTGCTCGGAGGTCCAAGGTCGCCAGCGGCCATCTATACCACGTGCAGCACGCTCCCACTCAGACTCAGACGGTAGTCGCCCCCCAAGCCACCGACAATACTCGGCTGCTCCAACCAGGTCCATCGGCGCTCCGAAGAACCGCGAGTCTTCTTCCCGGTACCAACCTGGGCGCTCGAAGACGGTGTCGACACCTTCACCCATTCGCGCGAGATCCCTATCCAGTTGGAATCGATGCTCTTCCGGGGCTCGGCAGAAGCCGTCGGCTACGCATGCCGACACACACCCGCCGGTCGCCTCGAACCGAGACAGCCAAAACTCATAAGTGAGCGTTGTCGCGTGCATCGGGCCGTGCAAACAGCCTTCGGTCGGATCGTCGGTCGGTCCCCCGTCGTGGTAGCAACCTACCTCGCCCATTCCCTGGAGGTGCTCACCCGGGCCAATACGCACCGCGGATGAGCACTCACACCTTGGATCGCCTTCCGGGCATGACGATGGCACTTCGTGATCGACAGCGCAGGCGAAAGCAATCGCGGATATCGCTCCCAATGCAATGGTATTGCGCAGCCGACGCGTGCATACATCAAGTGTCATTCGCATTCAGTAGAATGCCTCACAAGTCGGCTCCACTGCTGCACAAGCTCCGTTGGGGGACGCTAGGCCGAACTGCGCGAGCCTCTCGCAGGCGACGCATCGAGCCAGCGCGCACTGAGAATCTGTAAGCAGAACTTGAGAGGCGATGGGCGAGCCTGGCGTCATCAAGTTATCGTCGTCATGCAATACCCCTTCGCAGCGGGTTTCGGATGGATGCTTCAGGCCCAGGTAGTGCCCCATTTCATGGGCTAAAGTTTTTCTTCTGTCTGAGCTAGGAGTTGAGAAATAGTCGTCGGCAGGCAGGGCGATGAAGTCGCTTCCGCGCGCACCGCAGGAGTCTGGCACGCAGGTAAACCCGTGCACGTCTCCTCTGCTGGCGCAGATCTCGCCACCGTATAGAACTGGTATGCCAGCAACGCCACTTGGCCAAAACGTCTCCCCGGTGTATCCATGCATGTATTCCGAGAGTCTTGACCCATCATGAAATGCGGTGTTGCAGAACGGCTCATAACCAGACGGGGTGCATTCGTCGTCGCGAGCCAGAGACTGCTCCAACTCAAGTCCTTGAAAATGCGCTACGTATTCAACGAGTGAAAACTGGATATTGCACTGGCTCCATAGAAGATCGAGATCGACGCCATTTTCGCCGCGATCCTCGAAAGTATATTGCTGAACGGCGCCTCCATTCGCCATAGTTATAGATTTGAGAACAACAGCACCTGGATCGTAGTAGTTACGCATCATACCTTCGCTCAGCAAGTCTGAGCCGAGAGGTCCAAGGGAAGTGGTCCCGTTGTCATCTGCGAACACATGAACGGATACTGGGAGCACAATGACTTCAGGGTGCAGTTGCATCTCGATATCGGCTGCGGTAGATATGACATCACCAGTCCATGCATCAATGTAGACAAGCTCGAAGCCTACTGACGCACTGTCATTTGGCAACGACACCGCGGTGGATTGAAACGGCATGAAAGTATCCTGCCATTCATCAGCATCTATCATTTCCTGTGGTATGTCGTAGAGCACCCACCCCACCTCAGACCGCAACGACATTTCGTCGAAGGTGCCTGGCGCGGTCAGCGTGTGTGACCCGCGTTCTAGCATCACCGGAGCAGAGGCAACAACTCCGCGCCCCAAGTTCCCATAGTAGCAGCGCTGAGTGGACATCGGATATGTTGCGATATCACAGTTGAAGTAATCCAATCCGGCAGTCTCCCAGTCGCCAAACAGCGCGGGATTTTCCAGCTTACTCACCACCACCCCCTCAATCACTTCATAATACGGCGGAAAATCGTACACTCCCCACGACACTTCTTGGGCGTCGGTCGGCGTTGCGATCATTCCAGCGATTGCCAAAACCGGGATGTACTTGGTGAGGGCCATGGTTCGGACCATACCTTGCGACACGTACGGTGTCCAATGTGACCGGGAGGTTCGACATCTAATCCTTGGGTTCGGGCTGTTCGATATTCCGACTTTTTCCGGGACGAGCGGATAGGCTTCGAAGCAGACTATGGCGTCCTTTGGCGTCCGCCGGGGTAAGCTTGGCTGCAAGTGTCGAATCGCTCGCGAGTCTACACCGGCCCGGCGGGACGACGTGTGATGCGCCACGTGGTGGTGTGTGCGGCAGTCCGCACCTCGGGCAGGTATTCCCTGCATGAAGCCCAGTCGTGACCTGATCGGCGCCGACGCGCATGCTGTGGGTCGGTGGGTACGCCCGACTCCCGTTTGCGTTCGTTGGGCGGCCGACTACGGCGCCGGGTCCGGCTTTCGCAGCGGTCCAAGCTAGGCGTCGAGCTCACGCAGATTGACGAACGCACGGGTGGCTGTCCGGTGTAGGGGCGAGAGCTTGAGGAAGCAATCGCGCGGCGAATGAGGCAGTACACTGGTCGGATCGCTGAGGTTGAGCTAGCTAGTGGACGTGAGCGGAGGCGCCCAGGCTGACGATGTGGGCCGCGACTTCGGGTGCTTGTCGCCGACGGTGAAAAGTGGGGGCTCCTGACATGATGGTGGGTCATGCGAGCGTGGGTAGGCTCGGCGCCAGGCCTCCCAGCTTGAGCATCGCCAGCGCGATCAGAGGCCGGTGGGAGTGGAAGCCGAAAGCGAGCCGGGTGAGGAGGCGGAGCTTTGTGTTCATCGCCTCGAGGCGGCCGTTGGAGAGCTGATTCAGGAGCGCGGAGTAGATCCCGTCGAGGTTGTCGCGGATGCTCCGAGCGACCTTCTTCATCGGCTCGCACCGTGAGCTCATGACCCACTCGATCCAGTCCGAGAGTAGGAACGGCCCTTGCCAGTCTCTCTGCTGGAAGACCTCCCTGAGCTGCTCCTTCATCAGGTAGGCAAGGAAGAGCGGCCGGTTGTCGGTCTCGATGTCGCGGAGCTTGCCGCGCTGCTTGCGGCTGAGGTCGCCGGGGTTCTTCATCAACGCCCAACGCGAGCCCTTCAGGGCGCGAGCGCGGTCCGAGTCGCCCTGCTTCCTTAGCTTCTGCCACAGCTGACGCCGAACTTTGTCCAGGGCCTTCGTCGCCCACGAGACGACATGGAAGGGGTCGATGCAGAGCTTGGCCTTGGGGCACATCTCGCGAACCACCTTGCCTATCCAAGGGGCCGCGTCCGCGCTGACCAGCTCGATGCTCTCGCGGCCTGCCTTCTTCAGCTTTCGGAAGAACTTCCGCAGCGTCTTGGCATCCCGTCCCGGGGCCGCCCAGATCAGATGCCCGGTGTCGTGGTCGACGACGATGGTCAGGTAGCGGTGGCCCTTCCGGTAGCTCACCTCATCGATGCCGATCCGGCGTAGCCCGGCGAGCGGTGGTCGTGCCGCCAGAGCCTCGCTGCTGACGCGTTCGAGTATCCGCCCCACGGTCCTCCACGCGATTCGGAGGAGCTGCGTGACCGTCGTCCGGTCCGTGCGAACGGTCAACCACGCGACGGTGTCTTCGAAGCCTCGCAGGAAGCGACTCC
>DCLA01000066.1 GCA_002320815.1 Myxococcales bacterium UBA1660 | reverse complement strand
TGACGGGTGGCCGGAGACTCACACTAGCGCTGGCTCAGTTTTCGGGGGGCCCGACCAGTCGCGCGATCGCCCCCGCGAGGGGCCACGATGGGACCGCCATCCCCGCGCGCCGCTCAGGGGCTCGGAAGGCTCTCCACCCGGACGCGCACCGGCGGGCTCCGCTCGCCGTCGGCCAGGGCGACCAGCAGGTGCTCGCCGGGGCTCACCTGCCAGGACGCGCCCACCGGTCGGCCGTCGACCTCGAAGGTCGCGGGCACGCCGTGGTCCCCGCGCCGGGCGCGCAGGGTCCAGCGGGGAGGCGCGTGGGCTTCCACGAGGAGCTCGTCGCCGTCGCGCGGGAAGGCCACGCGCAGCGGGGCGCGGCTCTCGGGGGCGCGGACGTCGGTGCCGGCGCGGCCCACCCGGGCCAGCCAGGGACCGTAGCGCGGCGGCAGGTGGGTCTGGCCGCTGGCGTCGTGGAAGGGGCAGACGCTCGCCGGGCCGTGCCCCGCGGCGAAGTGCTCGGGGACGGGCGCGCCGCAGCCGGGGCCGGGGCGCGCGCCGCTCAGCGGGCAGACCCACTCGGTGACCGAGCCGGCGATGGCGCCGGGCTCGCCGTGCGCGTCGCCCGAGCGCGTGCGGGCCGCGCCCAGGATGCGCGCGGCGACGGGGGCGGCGGCCTCGAAGCCGGCGACCTGGTCCAGCGCCTGCCCGCGGGGATCACCGAGCCAGACCACCACCACGTGGGCCTCGTCGGCGGCGGTGGCCCAGGCGTCGTGCCACCCGCTGCTGGTGCCGGTCTTCAGCGCGAAGGGCCCGGCGGCGAGGTCTTCCAGATCGGCGCCGAAGGCCTCGGCGCGCGCCCGTCCGTCGCGGAGCACGTCCACCGTGAGCGCGGCGGCGGTGGGGTCCATCACCGGCGCGCCGGGCTCGCCGTGCCCCTTGGTGAAGCGCAGCGCCACGGGGCTCCCGCCGCGGACCAGAGTGGCGTAGGCGCCGGCGAGATCCACCGGTCGCACGTCGGGGCCGCCGAGGGCGATGGCCGCGCCGTACTCCCGGGCGGGCCCGAGGCCACGGAAGCCCAGAGCGCTCAACCGCTCGACCACCCGCTCGGGGCCCACTCGGCGGGCGGCGTCGATGGCGGCCAAGTTGAGCGAGCTGGCCAGGGCCATCCGGGCGCGCACCGGGCCGCGCTCGCGGCCGTCGTAGTCCTCGGCCTCGAAGACCGCGCCGTCGCCGCCGACCATGGGCCGGGCGATGTCGTCGAGCACGGTGGCCGGCGACCCACCGCGCTCGAAGAGGAGCTCGTAGACGAAGGGCTTCAGCGACGACCCCGGCTGCCGGGGCGCGCGGAGGAGATCCAGGGCGCCCCCGGGGCCGTCGCTCAGGGCGGCGCCCACGTAGGCCAACACCTCGCCGCTCCGGGGGTCGAGCACCAGGGCCGCGCCGTTGGTGACGCCCCGCGCCTGGAAGCGGCGCACCGTGTCCCCCAGCGCGCTCCGGGTCTCTTCCTGGAGCGCGAGGTCCAGGCTGGTCCCCAGGGTCCCGCCCTCCGCGCGCACGGCGCCGCGGCGGTGGGCGTCCAGGACCCGGTCGACGAAGCGCGGCGCGAACCAGGGCCGGACGGGCGCGTCCACGATGGCCGGCTCGGTGCGCAGCGCGGCGTCGTGGGTGCGCTGGTCGATGAACCCGTTGGCGCGCATGCGCGCCAGCACGGTGGCCCGGCGACGCATGGCGCGCTCGCGGTGGCGCCGGGGCTCGGTGGCGCTCGGGGCCTGGGGGATCCCCGCCAGGAGCGCGGCCTCGCTCACCGTGAGCTCGCGGGCCGGCTTGCCGAAGTAGGCCTCGCTCGCGCGCCCGACGCCCACGATGCGGTCGCCGAAGGGCACCCGGTTCAGGTAGCTCTCCAGGATGGCCTCCTTGGAGAGCTCCTCCTCGAGGGCCAGGGCGCGCAGGATCTCCAGGGGCTTGTCCCAGAGCCCGTGGGGGCGGCCGTGGACCAGCTTCACGGTCTGCTGGGTGATGGTCGACGCGCCGCTCAGGCGCCGGTTGGGGAGCGCCCAGGTCAGGAGCGCGCGCGCCAGGGAGGGCAGGTCGACCCCGGAGTGCTCGTGGAAGCGCGCGTCCTCGATGGCCAGGAACGCCTGGGCCACGTGGGGCGGCAGGGTGTCCAGCTCCACCCAGCGGCGGTCTTCGCCCTCGGGTCGGGTGAGGCGCAGC
Organism: Myxococcales bacterium UBA1660; assembly: GCA_002320815.1. Taxonomy (GTDB): domain Bacteria; phylum Myxococcota_A; class Polyangia; order Polyangiales; family Houyiibacteriaceae; genus UBA1660. The sequence goes on along the minus strand of DCLA01000066.1, from coordinate 32,014 downwards.
GCGCGGCCCTCGCGATCGACGACCTGCAGGCTGTCCCGGGTGCGCGCGAAGTCGGCGCGGTCGACGAGGTGGGGCCGCACGAAGGGCCAGGCGAGCAGGGCGAGCACGGTGAAGACCGCTGCCGCCCGGGCCGGCCGCCAGCCGAGCCGGAGCGCGCGCAGTCCGAGGGAGCGCAGCCCGAGCGGCCGCTGGGATGCCGTCTTCGCCGCGCGCGCCGAGACCGCTTCGCCGGTCTCGGCCACCGGGTCCACCGGGGCCACCGGGTCCATCAGTCGACCACCCGTAGCTCGAAGCTGGCGGAGCGCGCCACGAAACGGTCGTCGCGGGCCGAGTCCAGGTGGGCCGGCGCCAGCGTGAAGGTGCCCGCGGTGGTGGCGCGGACGGCGTAGGTCACCTCCTGCAGGCCCAGGGGGAGCCCCTCGAAGTAGAAGAAGGCCGCGCCGGGCTCGAGGGCGCGGTGGGTGATCGCCGGGGCGGTGCGCTCCGCGTGGCGACCGCGGGGGTCCATCACCTCGTCGTCGGGGCCCATGCCCAGGAGGGTGCGCAGGGCCTGGTCCGGGCCGGTGGCGAACTGGCTCTGGACCGGTTCGGCGCCAGCGGCGAAGGGGTCCACCAGCCGCACGTCGGTGGGGGCGCTGGTCTCGGTGTGCACGAAGAGGCGCACCCGGAGGAGCTCGCCCCGGGCCACGGTGTCGCCGGGCTCCAGGAGCCGGCCGTCGGCGCGCTCGATGCGCCGGTGGAGGCTCACCCCGCGGCCGCGGGCCACGTGCTCCTCGGCGCCCAGGGGCGTGGTCCACTCGGCCTCGAGGATCCAGAAGGTGGGCCCCTCGGCGCCGGTGAAGGTCAGCGCGTCGTGCCCGGCGAGGTCGGCCACGTCGAGGTCGTAGCGGGCCACGCTGGGGCCGGCGTCCGTGGCGACCAGGGCCTCGCCGTCGAGGCGGGGCGCGCCCCTCGCGCCGGTGCGCCGGAAGAGCGCGGCGTAGGCCACCAGGCCCCGCGCCTCGGCCACGCGATCCAGGGGGCCGCCGCCGGGGTGCCCGAGGAGCGCGCCGGCCAGGGCGCCGGTGTGCCGATGGCCGACCTGGGTGCGGCTGGCGGCCTCCACCAGCGCGCCGGTGTCCCAGGAGCGCGTGGGCGGCTGTGCCACCGCGTAGGGCCAGGTGGGATCCCGCTCGGTGGCCCGGGCGATGTCGCCGGCCTCGAGCACCAGGGTCTCGCGGCGGTCGTCGTCGTCCTCCATGGCCAGGGCGAGGTGCGCGCGGCCGGCGTAGCCCAGCGAGTCCCGGCGCTCGTAGAGGCCCTCCACCAGCTCGGCGAGGTCCACGCCGCCCTCGTGCAGGACGCGCAGCCCATAGGCTTCGGCGTCGCTGCCGGACACGGTGGCCGCGGCGCCGAAGGCCGCGCGCCGGGCGACGTCCTCCAGCCAGGCCAGCGCGCGCTCCAGGGCGCCCGGGGGCAGGGCGAGGCCGGCGTCGCGCGCCACGATCAGCGCGTGGGTGGCCAGGGTGCCCTCCAGGGGCGACGCCCAGCCGTCGGCGCCATAGCGACCGAAGGCGCCGGTGGGGGCCTGGTGGCCCAGGAGCGCGGCGAGGTCCTCCTCGGCGCGGGCCCGGAGCGCGGCGGCGTCGAGGGCCAGGTCCAGACCCTCCTGGAGCTCGAGCTGGCTCACCCGGGTGATCAGGCGCGCGGCGCGATGCTCGAGGTCGACCCAGCCCTCGAGGTCGCGGTCCAGGACCCGGGCGGCGAGGAAGGGGTGCGCGCCCACGACCAGCCGGGCGCGCCCGCGGGCTCCTTCGGGGAAGCGGAGCCCGAGCGACTCGGCGGAGTCCGCCGCGGCGACCCCGAAGGCGTGCCGGCGGTTCCAGCGGGCCGCGGCGGCGACGGGCAGCTCGCGACCCACCGTCTGGCGGCCCGCGCGGGTGTGCACGGTGAGGTGTACCGGGGGGTGCTCCACGCCCTCGGGCACCCGCAGCTCGCGGCGCAGGGCCCGCTCCTCGCCGGCGCGCAGCCAGAGGCGCTCCTCGGCGGGGCCCTCGGCGCCGGGGACCTCCCAGGCGAGGCGGACCGAGGCGCCCTCGTCGCCGGTGTTGGTCACGAAGAAGGTCGCGGTCAGCGCGTCGCCCTCGGTGGCGAAGCGGGGCAGGGCCTCCCGGGCCACCACCGCGCGCTTGGCGGTGAGGGAGCCGGTGGCGGTGCCGCTGGCGCCCTCGGCGTCGAGCGCCACCGCGACGAGGCGGTACTCGGTGTCGCGCTCGGGGAGCGTGAAGGTCGCCTCGGCCCAGCCGTCGGGGCCGGTCACCAGCTGCGGTGCCCAGAGCGGGGTGGCCACGCGCACCGGGTCCCGGGGCCGCAGCGCGCGCAGCGGGCTCTCGCCGCCGTCGCCGCCGGCGCGGTGCTCGGGCGGGGCCACCCGGCTGGCCAGGATGCGCCGCAGGTCCTCCCACGCGAAGCTCGCGCCGGGCATGGGGTAGAAGCCCTGGGTCACGTCGGGCGTGCGCCAGTCGGTGAGCCGGAGGATCCCCTCGTCGACGGCCCAGAGGGCGACCTCGGTGGCGCGGTCGGCGTGGACGCGCACGGTGACCTCGTCGCCCGGGCGCGCCGACTCCGGCGCGTCGAGCCGCAGTCGGATCCGGCTCTCGGCCGGGCGCACCTCGAAGGCCGCCATGCCGAAGCGCAGGTCGGGGCCCAGCACGTCGACGCGCTCCCGGGGCGGGCCGGTGCGCGGGCGCACCAGGGCCACGGAGACGTGGGCGCCGGGGACCATCGCGGCGGTCACCGGGATACGCACCACGTGGCCGCCGGCGGCGACGGTCTCGCGCCGGTGGTGCTCCAGCCGCCCGCCGCGCTCGACGGTGACCAGGAGCTCGGCCGCGGGCCAGGGCGACTCCAGCGCGAGCTCGGCGGTCTCGCCCACGCGGTAGCGGGGGCGCTGCGGGGTGAGGGTGATGTGCGCGCCGGGGGGATCGCGGTCGGGGGCCTGGTCGGGCCCGGCGACGTAGAGGGAGCGCGAGGCCACGGCGGTCCGGCCGGCCTCGTCGGTGACGCTGGCTTCGATGACGTAGCGGCCGGGGCGCTGGGGCACGTAGGCGCAGCGGGCCAGCTCCGCGCCCAGGCTGGTCACCTCGCAGGTGTGCACCAGCTCGCGGCGGTGCTGTCGGCGCGCCTGCACGGTCCCGCCGGAGCGCTGCCACCAGTCCTGCCAACCCTCGCGGTGGAAGCGCACCCGCACGGGCTGGTCGGCCACCGGGGCGTCGTCACCGTCGACGACCACCACCTCGGCGGCGAGGCCGGCGCAGGGCTCCTCGGTGCAGAGCTCGACCCACGAGGGGCCGCGGCGGAGGCCGACCTCGTAGGCGGCGGGGCGGACCACCACGCGCCGGGAGGTGGCCGTGGACTGACCGCTGCGGTCGCGGACCTCGGCCTCGACGATCACCACGGCGCGCTGGGTGGCGCCCAGCTCGCGGAGGTCGGCGCGGAGGGGCGCCCGGCCGGCGTCGTCCAGGCGCAGCTCACCGGCGCTCAGGGTGGTGGCGCCGAGGTGCTGGTCCTCGGGGGCGAAGGTGAGCTCGCGCCAGCGAGCGAGGTGCGACGCCGGGCCCTGCCGCTGCACGCTCCAGCGCACGGCGCCGCCGGCGACCGGCGCGCCGAAGAGGTACTGGGCGTCCACGGTGGCGGCGAGGTCCTCGCCGGCGAGGAGCCCGGCGGGGGTCGCGAGGTCCACTCGGAACGAGGGCTCGCGGAACTCGGCGACGCGCACGGTGGCGCTGGCCAGCTCGGCCTCGGGCACGAAGCGCTCGTCGGGGGTGCCGTCGGCGCGGGTGGGCTCGCCCTGGCGCGGTCGCACCACCGCCACCCGCTTGGTCCCCAGGTCGACCCCGGCGGGCACGGTGAAGGTCACGGTGGCGCTGCCCCAACGGTTGGTGCGCACCGTGGCCGCGCGGAGGGGCAGCGGGGCACCCGGGGTGCTCAGCCGCACCTCGAGCTCCTGATCCGCCAGGGGCCGGCGGTCGCGCTGGCGGAGCTGCACCCGCGCGTGGAGCTCGCTGCCCGGGCGGTAGGCGCCGCGGTCGGTGAACACGCTGGCCAGGGGCAGGCTCTCGTCGGCGGGCGCGCCCTGGCCCAGGTCGTGGTCCCCGGGTCGCTCGGCCACGCCGCGGTCCACCACGGTCACCGAGCGGTCGCCGTCGTGGGCCACCAGGAGCGCGGTGCGCAGCTCGGTGCGGTCGGAGGGGGTGGGCAGCCAGGCGGCGCCCTCGGCGTCGGTGCGCACCTCGCTCAGCGGCGCGCCGTCTTCGTCGGCGAGCACCACCCGGGCGCCAGCGACGGGCTGGGCGTCGCTCAGGCGGCTCACGAAGGCCAGCACGCCTCCGGGGAGGACCCGCGCGGTGGTGCCCAGGTCGGTGCGCTGGGCGAAGAGGGTCTGGGGCCGCGCGGGCGACGCGCCGGCGCGGATCCCCAGCACGGCCATGGTCGGTCCCTCGCCGCGGCTCTTGGCCCAGGCGAGCTCGCCGTGGCCCCAGCGGTTGGCGCGGGCGTCGGGGGCCAGGGTGACCAGCGGCTGGTGGCGCTCGGGCGCGAAGGCCAGGAAGTCCGCTGGGTCCAGGGCGGCGGCCAGGGCCAGCGCGTCGCTCTCGGGGTCGCAGCAGCGCACGTCGCGGCGCAGGAGCGCGCCCTTGCCCACGGCGATGGCCTCGAAGCGGAGCACGCCGGGATCGTCCATCTCGAAGGTGGCCCGGCCGCCGGCCATGCGCACCGCCGGCGCGTGGCCGCGGCTGCGCACGGCGAGGGGCGCGACGGCGTCCAGGCGTTCGCCGGCCGCGGTGGTCAGGGCCCCCACGCGCACCTCGTAGACCTGGTCGGCGGCCCACTCGCCCTGGACGGTGAGGACCCGGGGATCCTCGCCGAAGCCCACGCGCATCGCCGGCAGCGCCGGCCGCACCGACACGCTGCGCAGGGCGCTCTCGGCCAGGGGCTCGCTGGCCAGGAGGCCGAGCTGGGGCCCGATGTCCACCACGCGGCCGGGCACCGCCGGGTGGTCGCAGCGCCCGCTGCGGCCGGCGTCCGCGGCGCATCCCACGCCCTCGATCTGCGGCCGGGGCTGGATGGTGTAGCGGGCGACCGCCGGTGTGGCGCCGGCCCAGCGGGTCCAGCGCGGCGCGATGGCCACGCCGATCTGCGCGCCGGGCTCGAGGGTGCGCGCGGGCACCAGGTCCAGCCGGAAGCGGTTGGCGTCCCAGCCGCGGCGCACCACGGTCACCGGCATGCGCCGGGCGCCGCCGCCGATCTCGTAGGCCATCAGCTCGGCGCCGACCTCGGTGGGGCTCACCGGGTTGTCGAAGTAGAGCGGCAGGGCGGAGCCCGCGGCCACGCGCTGGCCGCCGCTGGCCATCAGGTGCGGGGTGCCGTCGAAGACCACCACCCGCTCCGGCTGCTCGCCGAGGGCGTCGCCGTCGACGGCCCGGAGCTCCGGGTCGACCACCAGGGTGGCCTCGCGCACGCCGGTCCAGGCTCCGGGCTCGGCGTGGAAGACCAGCCGGCTCCGGGTGGTCCAGCGCGCGGTGCCCCCGATGCGGCGGCCGCCGCGGTCCCGCAGGGTCAGCGGGGGCGCGGTGATCTCCGGGCCCACCTGCGCGCCGTCGACCATGGGCCGGTTGAAGGTCAGGTGCAGGGGCTCGGCGCGGTTCAGGCGGGTGGCACCCGCGCGCGGCTGGGTGAGCGCCAGGAGCTCGGGCCCATCGGCGGCCAGCAGGGGCGCCAGGGGCGTGGCCGGCGTCAGCTCGGCGTCCACGGGCGGGAAGACCGCGGGGCTGTCGAGGAAGACCGCCGGGAGATCCACCAGGGTCGCCGCCGGGAGCTCCTCGTCGTCGCCGCCGCTGGCGACCACCATCAGCACCAGGGGCAGGACCATCACCGCCAGGGCGAAGGCCAGGACCCGCCGGGAGCCCTTGGGCTCCTCGGGCCGGGGCGGCCCGCTGCGGTAGGGACCGGGCCCGATGGACCCGGGGGTGGGGCGGCGGCGCAGACGCGCGATCAGCGAGCGGAGACGGAAGGCCATGCCCCGGTCTCAGCACGCACCGGGCCGACCCCGCGGAGCGCGGAAGATCGGGCTTTCCGGGGGCTCGACCGGGCGCGCCGTGGCCTCGGCCGCACGGCGGCGCGTCTCGCGCGACACGGGGCGAGGGGGTATGGAGGGACCGATGAACGAGCTCGCCGAGGTGGTCTTCCGGCCCATCGGGGTCGCCCGGACCCCCTTCGCCGACAAGGCCGACGCGCCCCGCCAGCCCCGCGCCGCCGAGGGGGTCCAGGCCACCCTGGAGCTCTTCGCGGGTCATGGCTTCGAGGACGCCCTGGAGGGCATCGAGGCCTGGGACCATCTCTGGGTCCTCTTCCTCTTCGATCGCGCCGAGGGGTGGCGCCCCAAGGTCCGCCCGCCCCGCAGCGCGCGCAAGCGCGGCCTCTTCGGCACCCGCGCGCCGCGCCGACCGAACCCCGTCGGTATGAGCGTGGTGAAGCTGGTGGCGGTGGACGGCCTGCGGCTTACGGTGGCCGACGTGGACCTGCTGGACGGGACGCCGATCCTGGACCTCAAGCCCTACGTGCCCTGGTGCGACGCCATCCCCGACGCCAACCAGGGCTGGCTCGAGCGCCCCGAGGATCCGGGGCCCCGCTGGGAGGTCACCTTCGACGCGGTGGCCGAGGCGCAGCTCGCGCGCCTGGTGGAGCGAGGCTTCGACCTCCGTCGACGCATCGCCGACCACCTGGCCCTGGGGCCGCACCCCCACGCCTACCGGCGCATCCGCGAGGTGGGCGGCGGCGAGTCGGTGCTCAAGGTGAAGGAGTTCCGCGCCCGCTTCCGCGTCGACGGCGAGCAGGTGCGGGTGCTCCGGCTGGAGAGCGGCTACCCGAAGAAGAAGCGCCCCGCCTGGCACGACGCGATCCTCGCGATCGAGTAGCCCTCAGTCGAACAGCGGCCCCCGGCCGAGCTCCTCGTGGGAGACGATCGTCTCGCCCGCGCGAACGTAGGGGAAGTCGTGGTCGCCGTTCACCGGCGCGTACCACCAACTCGTCGAGGCCACGACGACCTCCACCTCGAACCACCAGTGCCACATCTCCATGTCGAAGACGAAACGCTCTTCGAAGGGGATGGCGTCCAGCACGTGGAGTCGGTTCATGCTCGAATGCCCGATGAAGGCCTCGACGCCGCCCCCCTCGGGTCCTCGGATGGCATCGACCCGAGTCTGGGCGTGGTAGGGCCGCGCGAAGGTCTCGTCCTGCGCCCACGCGTAGCCGTAGTAGTCCTCCGTGCCGGTCCCGAAGAAACTCGGAAACTCGTCGTCGTCGACCCACACCTTTTCATCGCCTTCACCCCACCAGATGTCCACGGGGTTGGTGATGGTGAAGCTGTTTCCCAGATAGGTTCCCTCGCCTTCGATCGCGGCCAAGCGCACGTCCTGGCGGCCGCTGTCGATGATGCCCGTGCTTCGCCATCCCGCGTGGAACACGTGCGGATCCGGGTCGACCCCACCTCTTCGAACACCGATCTCCAGCTCCGCACCGTTGGTACCCTCGAGCCAAATCGACGCCCGCTCGGCGAAGGGCATGGGGAAGCGACAGGTCATCGCTCCGTCGGCCACCGTGAAAGCGAGGTTCTCGTACTCGTTGTAGCCGGGCGCGGTGCCGAAGAAGTCACCCAGCGGAGTCCGTACGGTCTCCCGTCCATCGAAGCTCATCACCAGCACGGTCGATCGGAGGCTCGCGTCGTCGAGGCGGTCGGGTCGCAGCGTCAATTCGACGATGCGAGCTCCTCCCATCGGTGCGTCGACGACCACGCGCTCCCCGTCGTCGAGGCGCTCCATCCACTCGTCGTCGGCCATCGGGCGAGGCGGGTGGACGAGCTCCTCGGCGACGCGTTCGAGCACCGGGCGCGCTCGCTCGAGAGTCTCGGCGCTCGCCGACTCCACCCGCGCCCCGTCGAGGGAGAGCCAGCCGACGTGGAAGAAGAGGTCGGCGTCGCCGGTGCTCTCGTTCTCGACCCCGGCGTCGGTGGTCACGCGCATCCGGGACGCGAACGCCAAGGGGAGATAGATGTTCAGACCCAGCGCGCTCATGTAGGCGAAAGGAGGCTGGAACGGAAAGGGCGCGGTGCCGTCGGCGATCGCTTCCAGGTCCACCTGGATGGCGGCTTCGTCCATCTCGTCGATGTAGAACCGGAGGGTCCCTTGGGGGTTCGCGGTCCAGAAGCGAACGAACGCGCCCGGCCCGCGCTCGTCGAGCATCACCCACTCGGTGCGACCGCCGCGAGAGATGGACTTCTCGAAGTTGCCGCGGTCGTAGTTCGCGAACCAGTTCTCCGGGTCGTCGGGAGTTCGGTTGCGTCGATCGTAGCTGGAACGCTGGGCCGAGCGCGACCGGAGATCGTTGGCGCGACTTGGGCGTTCGAGGTCGGTCATCCACTCGAGAAGGGTCTCGGTGTTCGCTGCGGAAGCGCTCGATGGGGGGCTGTAAGTGTCCGCGTCGGCGCAGGAAAAGAGCGCGAGAAGCGCGCTGACGAGGAGGCGCGGTTGCGGCATTGAGGCATCCTACATGAATCATGGCTGAAGCGCTCGGGTGTCCCGGCGCGTCGCGGGAGGACGACCTCCGCACTCGCGATCGAGTAGGATGGGGCGATGGCCATCGAAGCATTCCGTACGCCCGAGGAGGCGTTCGCCGACCTGCCCGGGTACGACTTCCAGCCGCGTTTCCTCGACCAGCTCGCGGGGTTCGAGGGGCTGCGGATGCACTACCTCGACGAGGGGCCGCGGGACGGGAAGGTGGTGCTCTGTCTCCACGGGGAGCCGTCGTGGGCGTACCTCTACCGGAAGATGATCCCGGTCTTCGTGGAGGCCGGCTACCGGGTGGTGGCGCCCGACTTCTACGGCTTCGGGCGCTCGGACAAGCCGGTCGACGACGCGGTCTACACCTACGCCTTCCATCGCGGGTCTCTCATCCGCTTCCTGGACGAGCTGGGGCTCCACCGCTTTACGCTGGTCTGTCAGGACTGGGGCGGCATTCTGGGGCTCTCCCTGCCCGCCGACCGACCCGAGGCCATCGAGCGCCTGGTGGTGATGAACACCGCCATACCCACCGGGGAGGTCGATCCCGGCAAGGGCTTCCACGCCTGGAAGGCCTTCGTGGCCTCGCAGCCCGACTTCGACGTGGTGGGCTTGATGAAGCGCGGCGTGCCCGGGATCACCGACGCCGAGGCCGCCGCTTACGGGGCACCCTTCGACGGGCCCCGCTCCAAGGCCGGCGTGCGCACCTTCCCGGCGCTGGTCCCCATCGCCCCGGACATGCCCGGCGCCGACGTGGGCAAGAAGGCGGCGCACTTCTGGGCCAACGAGTGGAGCGGCCCGACCTTCATGGCGGTGGGCATGCAGGACCCGGTGCTGGGCCCGCCGGCGATGAAGCTCCTGCGCCAGCAGATCCGCGGCTGTCCCGCGCCGCTGGAGATCGCCGACGCCGGCCACTTCGTCCAGGAGCGCGGCGACATCGTGGCCCGCGCCGCCCTGGAGCACTTCGGGTGAAGCGCGCCGCGCTGCTCGAAGAGGCCGCGGTGCTCGACGCCGCGCTGCTCGGCGTCGCGCTGCTCGAAGACGCCGCGCTGCTCGAAGACGCCGCGTGGGCGGCGCCGTGAGGGGGCCGCGGGCGCGCTTCGCGTTCCTCTTCGTGAGCCTGGCGCTCTTCGGGCTCTCGCTGGGCTTCGACGCGGTCCGCTACGAGCGGGTCACCCACGACGGGCTCCTGATGCTCCTCCTGGGCTGGATGGGCGTCTTGGCGCTGCAGGTGGGCTGGTGGGCCAACCCGCTGCTGCTGGTGGGCCACGGCTTGCTGGCGTTCGCGCGGGGTCCCCGGGGCGCCCGCGCCGCGGTGGTGGTGCTCTCCATCGCGGTGGTCCTGGCGGTCTCCAGCTTCGTCACCCTGCGGACCCAGGACATGATCGGGCGCAACGAGGGCGAGCTGGCCGGCGACTTCGAGCGCTTCGAGCCGGCCATCTTCCTGTGGGTCGGGTCCATCCTGGTGGCCCAGGCGGGCGCCGTCTTCCGCGCGCGGCAGCTGCGGGCCGCGGCCGCCGCCTGAGCGAGCCCCCGCGAACCGCTCGCGACTCGCCCGCGACTCGTCCGCTACTCGACGCGCATTTCGACCCAGACCGGGTAGTGGTCGGAAGTGTCGACCTCGCGGAGGACGGCGCCGTCCACGACCTCCAGGCCCCGGGCGAAGACGTAGTCCAGGCGGAAGCCGTTGTCGTGGGTGGCCTCGGCGTCGCCGAGGGTCATCATCGCGTCGGTGAAGCCGCTCCGGCGCACCACGTCGAGCTCGGGGGCCTGGACGTACCAGGCGTTGAAGTCGCCGGCGATCACCTGGGGCCGATCGCAGGCGGTGGCCTGGGCGGCGTCGAGGAGTTCCTTGGCCTGCACCGCCCGGAACTCGCCCAGGAAGTCGTTGCTCTCGAAGTGCACCGCCCACACCCGGGTCGAGGTGTCGCCCACCGGGACGTCGGCGCCGAGGACCACCCGGCTGCCCAGCCGCGGCTCGTCGTCGCTGCCGAACCAATCGTAGTGGGCGCTGTGGCAGAGGAGCCCCGCGCCGCTCAGTGGGCGTCGACTGACGATGGCCTGGCCGGTGTCGCCGCCGACCTCGCGGCCGATGGAGAGCTCCACGAACTCGATGCCGTAGACGTAGGCCCCCTGGACCGCCTGGGCGAGGAGCCGAGCCGCGCGCCGGACGTCGTTGCGGGTGGAGCAGCGGTCGACCTCGCTGAGCAACCAGACGTCGGCGTCGACCAGGTCGGGGTGGGTGGTCAGGGTCTCGATCTGCGCGTCGAGGTTCCGGGTGTACTCCATGTTCCAGCTCACCACCTTCAGGGTGGCCGGCCAGGTGGTGGGGAGGTCCGCGGGCAGGAAGGAGCCCGACTCGCTGACCGGGAGGGTCAGCGGCAGCGAGCGCGCGTCGTCGAGGGGCAGGCTCTGGCCGCTCGCCGGGTCCTCCCGGGTCACCTCGGTCACCGTGGGACAGACGAGCGCGGGCTCGAGGTCGGGCCACACGCCGGCGCTGCAGTCCTCGCTGGGCGGCTCGGCGTCCAGGGGCGCGCCGCTCCCCGGCACCTCGCCGCTGCAGGTCCACTCGTAGGCGTAGACCGCGGGGTCCAGCGCCGTGCCGATGTGGTTCGCGTCGGGGTCCCGGGGCCGAGCGTCCCGAGGAGCGCCGAGGTCGTCGGCGCCACCGTCGGCAGCGCCGGCGTCGTCGTCGCCGCAGGCGGCGAACAGGAGGGAGGCGAGGAGGAATGCGCGCACGCCGGGAGAGTCACCCGCCGCGCGCGCGACGCCAAGGTATGCTGCGCCCGATGGCTGCTCCCGATCACGCCGCGCTCCTCAACGGTCTCCGCAAGGGCTTCGACGAGGCCATGGGCTTCGAGTACGTCACTGCTACCCTGGACGAGGTCTCCGCGCGGCTGACGGTGGGCCCGGTGCACCTGCAGGCCTACGGGCTGGTCCACGGCGGGGTCCACGCGGGGCTCATCGAGGTCCTCTGCTCGGCGGGCGCGGCGATGAACGCCATGGCTCGGGGCCAGGAGGGCGCGGTCGGCCTGGAGAACCACACCTCGTTCCTGCGCGCCGTCCGCGAAGGGGTCCTGGTGGGCACCGCGCGGCCGGTGGTCCGCGGGCGGCGCACCCAGGTCTGGGAGGCCTCGGTGACCGACGCCGAAGACCGCGTGGTGGCCACCGGCCGGGTGCGCCTCCTCTGCCTGGAGAAGGGCGAGCGGGACGCGGTGGGGAGCTGATGGAAGCGGCGCCCCAGGACCTCGACGAGCTGGAGCTGGTCCACGAGTTCACGCCGCCCCACGAGGGCGTGCGCCTGCACTACGTGAGCGTGGGGCGCGGACCGCTGGTGGTGCTGCTCCACGGCTTCCCCGAGTACTGGGGCGGCTGGCACGCGCAGATCGCGCGGCTGGTGGAGGCGGGCTTCCGGGTGGTCGCGCCCGACCTGCGCGGCTACGGCCAGAGCGACAAGCCCGAGCCGGTGGAGGCCTACTTCCTCGAGCGCCTGGCCGGCGACGTGGCCCATCTGCTGCGGCACCTCGACGCAGGCCCGGCGGTGGTGGTCGGCCACGACTGGGGCGGGGCGGTGGCCTGGCTCCACGCGATGCTCCATCCGGAGCAGGTGAAGCGCCTCGCGGTCCTGAACATGCCGCACCCGGCCATCTTCGCCGCGGCCTGGAAGACCTGGCGGCAGAAGCTGAAGTCCTTCTACTTCTACTTCTTCCGCCTGCGCGGCTTTGCGGCCTTCGTGTACCGCCGCTTCCGGGCCTTCGGCCAGCGCTTCATGCTCTACTTCTTCAGCCGCCGGACCCGGCCCTGGCGCGCCTTCGACCACTACGCCGCCGAGGGGCTCCGGCCCGGCGCGATGAAGGCCATGATGAGCTGGTACGCCGCGCTCCTCGCCCGGGAGCCGGAGGCGCTGATGCACCAGGTGCGGCCGCTGCGGCTGCCGGTCCTGGTGCTCTGGGGCGACGAGGACCCGGCCTTCGGGGAGCGGCTGGCGGACCCCGGCGACCACGTCGAGCGGGACGGTCTGCAGGTGCGCTACCTGCGCGGCGCCGGGCACTTCATCCACCTCGAGCGCGCCGACGAGGTGAGCGAGGCCCTGGCCGTCTTCGCGAGGGACGCCTGATGGCCGCCCCGGTGGAGATCGACCCCACCGACCGGCACCTGGGCGAGCAGCTCGCGCGCCTGGTGCCCGCCGCCGACCGGGACGCGCTGGTGGGCCTGGTGCTCGGGCTGCGGCACGCCGAGCGCGAGGGCTCCTCGCGGCTGCCCCTCGACCCGGCGATCCTAGGCCCGCTGACCGAAGCCCTGGGCCTCGGGCCCGAGGTGCTCCGCCTGGCGGCGGAGCTGCGCCAGGCGCCCGACCGGTTGGCGCCGGTGGTCGGCGCGGGCGACGCCTTCCGGCCGCTGAGCGTGGAGGACGGCTGTCTGCACGCTCAGCGGATGCGGGCGCTGGAGCAGCGGTTGGCCGAGGGGCTGGCGCGCCTGGCCGCGGCGCCCCCGGTGCCCGGCGCCGAGGCCGCGCTGGCGGAGGTGCTCGCGCGCCCACCGGTGCTCGGGGGCCGGCCCCTGGTGCTCTCCGACGAACAGCGCGCCGCGGTGGCCGCCGCCGGCCGGCAGGGGCTCACCGCCATCAGCGGCGGGCCGGGCACCGGCAAGACCTCCATCGTGGTCTCCATCCTGCGCGTGCTGGTGCGCCTGGGGGTCGCGCCGGAGCGCATCGCCCTGGCGGCGCCCACCGGCAAGGCCGCCGACCGCATGCGCGCCGCCACCGAGGCCGCGCTGGCGCGCATCGCTGATCCCACCGACGCGGACCGGCGGCTCATGGCCGAGCTCCCGCGGCCGCAGACCCTCCACCGGCTCCTGGGCTTCTCTCCGCGGGACGAGACCTTCCGCCACCACGAGCACGACCCGCTGGCGGCGCAGGTGGTGCTGGTGGACGAGAGCTCGATGGTGGACCTGATGCTCGCCGACCGGCTGGTCCGCGCGCTGGGGGCCGACGCGCGCCTGGTGCTCGTCGGCGACGCCCACCAGCTCCCCTCGGTGGACGCCGGCGCGGTCTTCCGCGATCTGTGCGCGGCGGGCGAGGGCATCGCCGTCACCCTACGCCACAGCTTCCGCATGGACGCCTCCGACCCCCGGGGCCGGTCGGTCCTCGAGGCGGCCCGCGCGGTGGACGCCGGCGACGTGCGCCGGGTGAAGGGCACCGGGGCGGTCGCGGTGGATGCGCTGCGCTTCGAGGGCTTCGAGCGGGTGGGCGCCAGCGGCCTCGAGCCCTTCCTGGAGCGCTGGTGGACCACCTTCGGGCAGCCGCTGGTCCAGGGGGCCGGCGAGCCCCTCGAGGCCCGCGGCGGTCGGCTCACCCCGGCGGCCGCCGCGCGCGCCGAGGAGCGCTTCGCGCGGATGGATCGCGCGCGTCTCCTCGCGCCCACCCGGGCCCGGCGCGAGGGCGTGGTGGCGCTGAACGACGCGCTCCACGGCCGGGCCTGCGCCGCACGCTCCCTGGACCCCCGGCGCTCCTTCGCCTTCGGCGAGCCGCTGCTGGTCACCCGCAACGACTACGAGCGGGACCTCTTCAACGGCGACCAGGGGCTGGTGCTCCCGGTGCGCTCCGAGCGTGGCGTGCGGCCCTCGGCGGTCTTCCGGACCCGGGAGGGCATGGTGGCCTTCGGGCTGGAGGCCGTCCGCTCCCTCACCGAGCTCGCCTGGGCGGTGACGGTGCACAAGGCCCAGGGCTCCGAGCACGACGTGGTGGCGTTGGTCCTCCCCGGCGAGGCGCTCCCGCTGACCACCCGCGAGCTGGTCTACACCGCGCTCACCCGCGCGCGTCACGGCGCGCTGGTGGTGGGGAGCGAGGCGGTGCTGGGGGCGGCGGTCGAGGCCCGCGCCGAGCGCTTCAGCGGTCTCCGCTCGCGGCTGGATCGGGCGCGGGCGCGCTGAACCCCGGGCAGCCGGAGACCGGCAGCGGCGGGTATTTGCTCAGCATGCCCAGGCCCACCAGCGGCGACCGGCAGAGCCAGAAGACCGAGCCCTTGGCGGAGACGATTCGCTTGGCGTGCACGCAGCGGCGGCACAGCCCGACCTCGTCGCGCATCGGGCTCAGCTCTGGGTCTTGGTCCGCTGGAGGATGGTCGCCTCGGCCTGCCGCATCAGCTCCCGGGCGCCCTGGGCGATGAGCTGCTCGGCGACCTCCAGGCCGCAGCGCTGGGCTTCCTCGACGCGGCCGGCGTGGTCGCGGGTCTGGAAGAAGATGTCCTGGCTCGAGGTGAGCAGCTTGGTGCCGTCGATGTCGCCGACCATGCCGCGCATGGAGAGGCGGTGGCCGCCGTCGAGGAGCCGCGCGTGGCCGGCGATGGGGACCCGGCAGCTCCCCTCGAGGGCGACGAGCATGGCGCGCTCGGCCTCGGTGACCAGGCGGGTGGGGGCGTGCTCGAGGCAGGCCACCAGCTCGGTGATGGCCGGGTCGTCGACGGAGCCTTCGATGGCCAGGGTGCCCTGGCCGACGGCGGGCAGACAGGTCTCCACGCCGAGCACCTGGTGCTTCCACTCCTCGAGGTAGCCCAGGCGCTTCATGCCCGCGGCCGCGAGCACGATGGCGTCGTACTGGCCGTCGGCGAGCTTGCCCAGGCGGGTCTCCAGGTTCCCCCGGAGGGTCACGTAGGCCAGGTCCGGGCGGTGGCTGCCGAGCTGGGCGGCGCGCCGCAGCGAGGTGGTGCCCACCCGCGCGCCGGCGGGGAGACTCATCAGCTCCACGCCGTCCTTGGAGATCAGCACGTCGCGGGGATCCTCCCGCTCGGGGAAGGCGATGAGCCCCAGGCCCTCGGCGCACTCCTGGTCGCCGGGGACGTCCTTGAGGGAGTGGACCGCGAGGTCCGCCCGGCCTTCGGCGACCAGGCGCTCGACCTCGCTCACGAAGAGGGCCTTGCCCCCCACGGTGTAGAGGGGCTTGTCCTGGACGCGGTCGCCCTTGGTCACCACCTCGACCTCCTCGACCTCGATGCCGGGGAAGGCCGCCTGCAGGGTCGCGGCCACGTGTCGGGTCTGCCAGAGGGCGAGCCGGCTGGCTCGCGTGGCGATTCGCACTCGCTTCATGGGCATGATTCTTCGGGCCGCTTCTCGGGGGGCTCAGCCCTCGCCCTTCACGAGCTTCGAGGCGCTCGGGGCGGAGGCGGGCGGGTAGACCGACGGGGTGTCCAGGTCGAAGAGGGCACGGGTGGCGGCGATCACCGCGGCGCTCTCGGGGTTCCCCGCCGTCTGCTTGAGGGTGGCGAGGGGCTGGTGGAGGAGCTTCTTGACCATCGCGTCGGCCATGCGCTCCAGGGACGCGCGGCTCTTGTCGTCCAGGTCGAGCTTGCGCACCGAGCGCTCGAGCTCGGTGTGCACGATCTCCGCGAAGCGGTCGCGGAGGGCCACGATGGTGGGCGTGAGGTCCAAGGTGCGGCGCCAGGCCTCGATCTCGGCGACCTCGACCTCGACGATGCGCTCGGCGGCCTCGGCGGCCTGGCGGCGCTGGGAGAGGTTCTCCTGGGCGACCTCTTGGAGGTCGTCCACGTCGAAGAGGAAGACGCCGTCCATGTCGCCGACGCGGGGGTCGACGTCCCGGGGGACGGCGATGTCGATGAGGAAGATGGGCCGATGGCGGCGCCCCCGGAGCACCTGCTTCATCAGGTCGGGAGCGAGCACGTAGCGGTCGCTGCTGGTCGAGCTGATCACCACGTCGGCCTTCACCAGCTCGGCGGCGAGCTGTTCGTAGCCGCGGGGCTCGCCGCCGCACTCGGCGGCGACGCGCATGGCCTTCTCGGGCGAGCGGTTCACCACCCGCAGCACGGCACCGGTGTTGGCCAGGCTGCGCGCGGCGGCTTCGCCCATCTCGCCGGCGCCGAGGAGGAGCACCCGCCGGCCGCGGAGCTCGCCGAAGATCTTCCGCGCGAGCTGGCTGGCGATGGAGCTGACGCTGACCGTGCCCTCGGCGATGCCCGTCTCGGTGCGCACGCGCTTGGCCACCGAGAAGGAGCGGGAGAAGCAGCGGCCCAGCAGCGACCCCAGGGTGCCGGCGGAGCGGGCGGCGTCGAAGGCTTCCTTCACCTGCCCGAGGATCTGGGGCTCGCCCACGACCATCGAGTCCAGGCTGGAGGCCACCCGGAAGAGGTGGCGGATCGCGTCCTCGCCCTCGTGGACGTAGAGCGCTTCGTCCAGCGCGCCGCGCTCCTCGGCGCCGAGGCGGGCCTCGAGCATCGCCCGGGCGCGCTTCTGGGCCCCGACGAGGTCATCGGTCGTGGCGTAGAGCTCCACCCGGTTGCAGGTGCTGATCAGCACGCCCTCACCGGCCTCTGCGCCGCTCCAACTGCGCAGGAAGCCGTCGCGCTCCTCGCCCTCGACGGAGAGCTTCTCGCGGAGCTTCAGGGGCGCGGTGTGGTGCGAGAGGCCGACGACGACCAGCTCCTTCACCACGGCGCCCTCGCTATGTCGGACGTGGCGAACATCAGGAGATACCCGAGTCGCGCATCACGTAGCCCGCCAGGACGCCGAGCGCACAGAGAAAGCCCATGATCGTGCCGATGGCGGCGCGACGGCCGCGCCACCCGGCGGCCAGGCGGAGGAGGAGGACGCCGGCGAAGAGCACCCACGCGGCCAGCGCGAAGCCGTGCATGGGCGAGATGTCGAAGTGCTCGACCGGGTCCACCCAGAAGACGCCGGTGAGGATGCCCAGGGTCAGGAGGGGGAAGCCGAGGGAGACCGCGCGCAGCCCGAAGGTGTCGAGCACGTCCAGCGGGGGGAGGCGCTGGAAGATGCCGCCGAGCTTCTTGCGACGGAGCATGCGCTCCTGGATCACGTAGGCGCTGGCCGCGCCGAAGGCGAGGGCGAAGGCCACCACGCCCAGCATGTTGACCGCGATGTGGAAGGGCAGGAGCGCCGAGCGGATCTCGTGGGGGACCTCGCCGACGCTGCGGCCGACCCCGGCGCCCATCAGGAAGAGGAGCGCCACCGGGGTGAGGAAGGCGCCCAGGATGTCGATGCCGCGGCCGCGGAGCCGCGCCAAGAGGAAGGCCATCACGATCCCCAGGGAGAGGAAGGTGAGGGTCTGCTCGATGCCCCGCATGGGGGCGCCGGTGCCGCCGAAGGTGTCCACCGCCAGATAGGCGATGTGCAGCCCGGCGGCGCCCATGAGCACCCGCGAGGCGAAGCGGGCGGGCCCCTCCGGACCCCGCAGGAGCGAGGTGAGGTAGAGGGCCGCGGCGACGGTGTAGGTGACCGCCGTGCCGAGGAAGAGCGCGCCGACCGAGGTCATGGGGCGCTCAGCTCCCCTTGCCGGGGAGCTGGTCCAGGAAGAACTGGGCCAGGAGATCGATCTCCGAGGACTCCGCCTTCTCGCCCAGGGCCGAGAGGGTGGCCGACGCCAGATCGCTCCCCGACGCCTCCGCGTCGGGCTCCGGCTCGAGGGGCTCGCCGAGGAAGCCCTCGACGACGGTGTAGGCGTTGTCGCCCAGGATGACGGAGTCGGACACGTGCTCGCCGCCGAGCCCGGAGAGGGTCTCGAGGTCCTTCACCCGGCCGATGAGCTCGTGGGGATCCCCCTCGCCGGTGAGCTCTTCGGTGAAGCACACCGCGCTCAGGAGCCGGAAGCGCTGGTTCCCGTCGAGGGTCATCACGTCGCCTTCGACCGAGACCGCCTCGTCGACCATCCAACGGTCGAGGACGTCCTGGGCGACGAAGAGGCGGTGGGTGCTCATGGATGGACCTGCGTCGGCGGGGTGCGAAAGGGGTCGGGGCGGGGTCACCGGACCCCGGGCGAGGCGGGCACTCTACCACGCGCGGGAGGGTGTCGCAGCCGGCTCGGGGCGTAACCCTGCCGCGTTGACAGCGTCGGAGTAGGTGTCTAACAAAGACCCTCTCGCCCCTCGGTAGGGCAGCACATTGGAGGTGCGCGTGGCAGGACAGAACGTACGAACCGTGAACGATCTCAACTTCGACGACGAGGTGCTCCAGTCGGACGTGCCCGTGCTCGTCGACTTCACCGCGGCCTGGTGTGGCCCGTGCAAGCAGATCGCTCCGTTCGTCGACCAGCTCGCGGACGAGTTCCAGGGCCAGATCAAGGTCGCCAAGGTCGACGTGGACGAGAGCCCGGGCACGGCCGCCAAGTGCGGCGTGCGCGCGATGCCCACCTTGAAGGTCTTCAAGGGCGGCGAGGTCGTCGCCGAGCACGTCGGCGCGATCCCCAAGGCGAAGATCGCCGAGCTCATCGGCCGCGCCCTCTGAGGGCGCCGCCCGGCCCCCGGGCCGGCGCTGCCGAAGAGGCCTCCCGCGAGGGGGGCCTTTTCCAATTGGGGGCGCGGCGAGTTCGGCCGGCTCGGATGCGGCGCTTCGAGATGGGGCGCTTCGGACCAGGCGCTTCGGACCAGGCGCTTCGGACCGGGCGCCTCGAGATGGGGCGCTTCGGGGGTCAGTCGCCGTCGCGCATCCGCTCGATGCGCTCCTGGATCTGCTGGCGCCGGAGCTCGTCCGCGCGCGACTTCTGGTAGCGCGCGTAGAGGAAGCTGCCGAGGATGATGGCCGCGCCCAGGAGCACGGCGACCACGATGATCAGCGCGCCCCAGTTGCGGTCCGTCGGCGCCGCGGGAGCCGCGGGCTTGGCCATGGGCTCGGTGAGGCGCGGGGCCCGGCGGGGCTGGGGCGGCTCCGAGGGCGGCCGCACCACGACGGCGGGCTCGGGCCGAGCCGGGGCCGGGGCGACCTCGGGGGCCTGGACCACCGGCGCGACCGCGGCCCGCTGGGCGGTGTCGTCGAAGAGCACCGGGCCCTTCATGCCCACCATGGAGTCCTTCCGCGGGCGCGGGATGGGCTGGATGAGCGCCTCGGGCACCGCTTCGCGGCGGCGGCGCATCTCCTCGAGGTCGGCGAGGCCCACGTCCCGGGCCGGGGCCCGGGGCGCGCGGACGGCGTGCTGCTCGTCGTCCTGCACCTGGACCTCGAGGTCCTCGAGGCGGAGCTCCTGGGTCCCGCCGGGGCGAGCGGTGGCCGGCGTGGCGGGGTCGAGGGGGACGCCGTCTTCGTAGTCGTCCGCGTAGTCCTCGTCGTACTCCTCTTCGGCGTCCTCGAGCTCGTCGAGGGCCAGCTCCTGGGTCCCCCCGGGGGCCGCGCCGACGGGGACCGCGGGGTCCCGGGAGAAGCCCGCGGTGTCCTCGTCCTCGTCGGCGTCGACCAGCTCGTCGAGGCGGAGCTCCTGGGTCCCGCCGGGCGCGGCCTGCACGGGCACCGAGGGATCGAGTGGGACGGCGTGGTCACTCTCGCTCGGCGGCGGGGCGATGGTGTCCGCCGCCTCGCCCTCGTCGTCCACGTGGCCCGCGGGCTCCTGGCGGGCCAACGCGGCGCGCACCAGTCGCGGATCGAGCCCGCCGGTCTCCACCCGCTGCTCCAGCTCGGCGCGGGCGCGCTTCTTGGACATCGGGGTGAGCTTGGCGGTGGCGCCCTCCTTGGTGAGCGCGGAGATCGGGAGCTGCTTGGTGCGGTCCTCCTCGGAGATCGAGGGGGGCGGCGGCAGGCCGTCGTCGTCGTCGCGGCGGACCCGGCCGTCGACGTCGGTCTTGCTCGGACCCAGCGCGGCGAGGACGTCCTCGTCGCTCATCGCCGCGGTCTGCACCGTGTCGCCGGAGAGCGCCTCGTCGGGGGCCTCGCTCGCCCGGGCCTTCGCGCTGCGCGCGGGGCGGGGGATCAGCGACGCCGCGAGGGCGGCGGCCTTGCTGACGGGGACCTTGGCGCCCTTGGCGCCCTTGGCGGCGGGCCGGTCGCTGGCCTTGCCGGGAGGCCGGTTGCTGCCCTTGGCGCCCGTGCCGACTCCCTTGGCCAGGGGCGGCACCACCGAGCCGGCCCGGGGCGGGCTCATGCGGCGCGCGGCGCGGAAGGTGCCGGGGTCGAGCTCGGGCACCGCGACCCCGCTGGCCTTGGCCAGGGCGTCGATGAGCGGCTCCAGGGACCTCGCGCGCATGCCGGGGTCGGCGTGGAGCAGGGAGCGGACCTGCTCGCCCACCGGGGTCGGCGGGAGGTCCGAGCTGGACTCGCCGTGCTCGGGCGGCTTCTTCAGGGTCATCGCCTCGTAGACGATGGCGCCGACGCCGTAGCGGTCGGCGGCGTCCGAGGCGATCCCTCGGAGCACCTCGGGGGCCATCCGGCGGCGGAGCCCGGAGTCCTTGTGCAGGAGGCGGCGCACCACCGCGTCGGGCAGGGCGGGCACCATGAAGGCGCCCAGGAGCCACAGCCGGTGCGGGTCCACCCAGACGTGCTCGGCCCGGACGTCGCCGTGCCGCAGGGGCGGCGGGACGGCCGCGAGCGCGGTCTCCAGGTGGGTCACCAGGGGCAGCAGCTCGCTGTCCTTCATCGGGTTCCGGGCGGCGATGCGCCGGTCGAGCACGTCGCGGAGGGAGGCTCCCTCGGGGACCGGCTCCACCGCGAAGACGTCCTCGCCGTCCTTGTCGGCGTCGAGGAGCCCGGGGAGGAAACGACCGCCGACGCCCACGCTGCTGCGCAGGGCTCGGTAGGTCGAGGCGCGCCCCTTCTCGTCGAGGAGCTCGCCGCGCACGATGCGCAGGACCACGCGGTCCTCGGTCTCCTGATCGAAGGCGAGGAGGCCGCGGGTGAAGACGTCGTTGCGGAGCTGGGCGCGCACCTCGTAGCGCTCGCCGAGCACGCGGCCGCGCAGGGCGCCGGCGCTCCCGCTCGTCGGGATCCCCTCCGAGACCATCGTGCGGTCATCGGTCATCGGGACCCTCCGAAGCCGCCGGTGCTTCCGAAGCCGCCGGTGCCACGCTCGGTGGCCGGGGCCTCGTCGGTGGTCGGCTCCACGCGCACGCGCAGGACCGGCTGGACCACCAGCTGGGCGATGCGGTCTCCCGTCTCGATGCGGAAAGGCTCCGCGCCGTGGTTGATCAGGATGACCCGCACCTCGCCCCGATAGTCCTCGTCGATCGTGCCCGGGGCGTTGAGCACGGTGACGGCGTGTCGCGCCGCGAGACCGGAACGGGGGCGGACCTGACCCTCGGTTCCAGGGGGGAGGTGGATGGCGATCCCCGTCCCGACGAGCGCGTGGCCGCCGGGCGGGATCTCCACCGGTGCGTCCAGGGCGGCGGCCAGATCGAGTCCGGCCGCCCCCTCGGTCGCGTAGCGGGGGAGCGTGGCGTCGGCCCGCAGGAAGCGGACCGCGAGGCGGAGACCGGCGGCGCCGTCTTCGGCGCCGCCCGCGTCTCTCAGCTCATGCTCCCCCGGCAGAGGTCAGGCCTCCGACGTCGGCTCCGAGCGCTCGCTGCGAGCCTCGCCGCCGCCCTCGCCGCCTTCGCCCTCGGACCGACGGCGACGCCGACGACGACGACGCTCGCCGCCCTCGCCCTCGCCGCCCTCGGTGCGGGCCTCGTCACGGCCGCGCTCGCCGCGCTCGCCGCGATCCCGGCCTCGGCCGCCGCGGTCACCGCGATCCCGGCCCCGGCCGCCACGGTCGTCGCGACCCCGGCCCCGGCCACCGCGATCTCCGCGGTCCCGGTCGCCACGACCCCGACCACCACGGTCGCCGCGGTCGTCTTCCTTCTCTTCGTAGCCCTCGGGCTTCTCGATGAGGGGCTTGCGGGAGAGCTTGATGCGACCCTCGCGGTCGATGTTCGAGACCACGACCTCGACCTCGTCACCGAGCTTCATGAGGTCCTCGACGTTGTCGACGAAGCCCCAGTCCATGTCGGTGATGTGGAGCAGGCCGTCCTTGCCGGGAGCGATCTCCAGGAAGGCGCCGTAGCGCTCGATGCGGCGGACGACGCCGGTGTACTTGGTGCCGACCTCGGGCTCGGTGGTCAGACCCTCGATGATCTCGATGGCCTTCTTCACGCCCTCCGGATCGGAGCCGGCGATGGCGACGGTGCCGTCGTCCTCGACGTTGATCTGCGCGCCGGTCTGCTCGACGATCGCCTTGATCATCTTGCCGCCCGGGCCGATGACCAGACGGATCTGGTCGGGCTTCACCTTGATGGTGGTGATGCGCGGAGCGTACTTGCTGAGGTCGTCGCGGGCCTCGCCGAGGACCTTGTTCATCTCGCCGAGGATGTGGAGCCGGCCGCGCTTGGCCTGCTCGAGGGCCTCGGTCATCAGGTCGGCGGAGAGACCGTCGATCTTGATGTCCATCTGGATGGCGGTGATGCCGGTCGCGGTGCCGCAGACCTTGAAGTCCATGTCGCCGAGGTGATCCTCGTCGCCAAGGATGTCGGTCAGGATCGCGTAGGAGCCGTCCTCTTCGAGGATCAGACCCATGGCAACACCAGCCACCGGCGCTTTCAGCGGAACGCCCGCATCCATCATGGCCAGCGAACCGCCGCAAACCGACGCCATCGAGGAGGAGCCGTTCGATTCGGTGATCTCGGACACGACGCGGATCGTGTAGGGGAAATCGGTCGGAGCGGGCAGGACAGCCTGCAGCGCGCGCCATGCGAGTTTCCCGTGGCCGATTTCACGACGCCCCGGAGGGCCGAAGCGCCCGACTTCGCCGACCGAGTAGGGCGGGAAGTTGTAGTGCAGCATGAAGTTCGAACGGTAGTTGCCGTGCAGGGCGTCGATGATCTGCTCATCATCGCCGGTGCCCAGAGTGGTCACGACGAGGCCCTGAGTTTCACCACGGGTGAACAGTGCCGAGCCGTGGGTCCGGGGCAGCAGGCCGACTTGGCTGCTGATCTGGCGCACGGTGGTGGTGTCGCGACCATCGATACGGGCGCCGCCCTTGATGATGGCGCCACGCAGGATCGAGCTTTCCAGCTTCTTGAACGCCGAACCGAGGTTGGCATCGGCCAGATCGTCTTCGGACAGGGTCGCCATGACGGCATCGCGCGCAGCGGAAATCGCGGTGGTGCGTTCCTGCTTGTCGCGGATGGCGAAGGCGGCGCGCATCTGCTCTTCGCCGGCGGCTTTCACCTTCTCATACAGCGCGGAGTAATCCGGCGGCGTGTAGTCGAACGGCTCTTTCGCGGCGTCTTCGGCCAGATCGATGATCAGGTCGATGACGGGCTGGATCTGCTCATGCGCAAAGGTCACGGCGCCCAGCATTTCGGCTTCCGAAAGCTCGTAGGCTTCGGATTCGACCATCATGACCGCGTCCTTGGTGCCTGCAACGACAAGGTCGAGGCGCTGGTCGGGGTTCATGCGCAGCTGGTCCATATCGGACACTTCGGGGTTCAGGATGTATTCGCCATCCTCGTAGCCCACGCGGCAGCCGGCGATCGGGCCCATGAAGGGCGCGCCGGACAGCGTCAGCGCAGCAGAGGCCGCGATCATCGCCACGATGTCAGGATCGTTGACGAGGTCATGGCTCAGCACGGTGCAGATCACCAGAACTTCGTTTTTGAAGCCGGGGGCGAACAGCGGGCGAATCGGACGGTCGATGAGGCGCGAGGTCAGCGTCTCTTTCTCGGTCGGACGGCCTTCGCGCTTGAAGAAGCCGCCGGGCACTTTACCCGCGGCGTAGTATTTTTCGTTGTAGTGCACGGTCAGGGGGAAGAAATCCTGACCCGGCTTCGGCGCCTTGGCGAAGGTCACGTTGGCCATCACCGAGGTTTCGCCGAGCGTGGCGATGACGGAGCCGTCGGCCTGGCGGGCAACCTTGCCCGTTTCAAGCGTCAGGGTCTCTTCGCCCCACTGCATGGATTTTGTGGTCGTGTTGAACATCTCGTTTCCAATCTTGGCCGTCGGGGCGTATCCCCTCGAGCCGGTTGCGTACGGGGCTGCGCGCGGCGCGTCCCGTGGCCCTCGGTTCGATCCCTGCCGCCGGGCGGGCCCGGTCGGCGACTAGGGTGCGAACCCCTTGGTCCGCATATGAAAACCGCGCCCCGAGGGGGCGCGGTCAGCAATCCTTAGCGACGCAGGCCGAGGCGGCCGATGAGATCCTGATAACGGGCCTCATCCTTGGCTTTCAGGTAGTCCAGCAGCTTGCGGCGCTGAGCCACCAGCTTCAGAAGGCCACGACGCGAGTGGTTGTCCTTCTTGTGCGTCTTGAAATGCTCGGTCAGGGTGGAAATGCGCGAGGTCAGGATCGCGACCTGCACCTCGGGCGATCCGGTATCGTCGGCCTTGGTGCCAAATTCCTTGATGACCTTGGCTTTTTCCTCGACAGTGATCGACATCGGGGTCTCCTTGTCAAAAGGGTGGATGGCGCAAGCCGGGATGTCGTCCAGCAGGGCCCATGGAGTGTCCGCCGCTTTCGCGGAACGGATGCCGGCATATAGGCAATCTCGCTTCAAAAAGAAAGCCTCAATCCACGGGGCGTTTGACGTGCGCGCCGTGACAGGGCTGGGATTTTGGCGGCAAATCAGGCGCGATTCGCAGGGCGCGGATGCGGGCTTGGGCGCGGCGTCTGGGCCCGGTCGGGCCTGACAGATTTGCGGCACGCGCGGGCCAAACGCGAACCGCACCCGGATCGGGTGCGGCGCAGGCGTGGGGGATGTTGCAGGGGGAGAAGGGCGCGATCAGGCTTCCGCCATGCTTTCGGGCACCAGATCGACATCGTCGGCGGTAAGCCCTGCGCCACCGATCACGGTGGATACAGCGGTGCCGCCCACAACCAACTGCACATCATCGGTGCCCTCGACCGGCTCGATCCGCAATTCGGGCACTTCGCCATCGTCGCTGTCGTCCCAGATCACGACGATCTTGTCCTGCTCGGGGTTGTAGCCGGTGATTTCGGTTTCGTTTTCATCGTCGAGCCAATCGTCGAGGTCGAAGAACGGATCGCTCCCGGCGGCAAGGTCGGCGTTGTCGAGCCAGATCACATCGGCGCCGTCATCCGTGGAAGCGTCGTCATCCATGTCCGCGGCGAGGGTGTCATCGCCGGTTTCGGGCGCGGCCTCGGCGGCGGCGAGCACGGCGATGGTGTCATCGCCCGTCGTGTCGTCATCGTCGTCGGCAGGGTCTTCGGCGGTGTCATCGAGGAAATCGAGCCCCTGACCAACATCGTCGTCGAGATCGTCAGCCAGAAAATCCGCGAGGAAATCATCATCGGGATCGTCGCCGTAAAGCCGGTCGAAATCGGCGCTCGCGGCGCGGGTGGCGTCCTCGGCGGCATCGTCCGTGGCGGTGTCGTCGCTGTCATCGCCCAGAAAATCGTCGAAGGGCGCGGCGTCTGTATTGTCGCCTTCGGTGCTGTCGGTCAGGTCGAACCCGTCGTCATCCGTCGGGATCTGGTCGAACATATTGCCGTAGTCATCACCGCCGGAGTCGTCCTCCTCGGGGATGTCTTCGTCCTCCAGCACATCGGTCTGAAGCATGACGGCGGAGCCGACAAGCACCGCACCCATAAGTCCCAGCAGCATGAACATCGTGTTCCCCGCGTCTCAGCAACCGTTACCGGCCATCCATGGCTCCACCCGGTGACAGGATATGCGCAACTTCCTGCACATTGTCCTAACAACCCTGCCTCGTGCCGTTGATTCCCGGCCGGGATGAGCCTTCCTGATGACAGGGTTAATCGTCGAATGTGGCCGGTTCAGGCTGCTGACAAGGCATGTCAAAGGACTCTTCCGCCTTGTTTTGGTCCGATTCCCACACCACCGGCTGCTGCGCATAAGCTATATATAGAGGGTGTCGCGGATGACCGGCCTTCGACAACCCAAGATTTAGTAGAGGCTTGCCCGTCGCGGCCAGCTGACGGGCCACCTGCGCGCCGCGATCCATATGCGCGCCATGTACGCCCCAGCCACATAGAATGTCATCGGACCAGATCGCCGCGTCGCGCAGCACCGCGTCGCATTCCGGGCCGACAGGGGTCGTGGCGCGTTTCAAGGCGCGCGGGTCCGTTTCCCGCCATGCAAACAGGTTGCAGACCCGAACCCCGCCATATCCCAGCGCCCGCGCGCGGCGTTCGCAGCGTTCGATCGTGGGGTCGTTATGGCGTTCGGTGGCCTTTGACGGGTTCAGCATCACGATCAGCAACCGCTTCCCCTGCGCCTGCCATATCCGTGTCAGCGCGTAGCGGTAGCGGTCGCAGTCGGAATAGAGCGCCTCGCTTTCCGTGCCATCGGGGGCGGTGTAGGTGCGGCGGATCATCGGATCAGAGGTTGAAGACCCGCGTGGGGTGCAGTTCTCCGCCCATATAGGTGCCGATCGCGACCGGCTGTCCGTTATCAGACGCCCAGACCGTTTCGCCGAATTCCGCATGGGGGCAGATCACCGACGCGGGATTGCCGTTCTTGAGCCGGGTCGCGGCGCCGGCGGCGCAGCGCGCTTGCTCCAGATCGGCCAGCCCGATTTCCAGCGGTTGCAGATAGTCGTCGAGCGCGGGGGTGTGGGCCAGTTCCTCGACCTGCTCCATCGAAATGCCGTTATCCGCGTCGAACGGGCCGGACCATGTGCGGCGCAGGGTGACGACATGGCCAAGGCAGCCCAGAGCCTGCCCCAGATCCCGCGCGATGGAGCGGACATAGCCGCCCTTGCCGCAGACCATTTCCAGCACGACGGTGTCGGCATCCGGGCGCTCGATCAAATCGAGGCTTTCGACCCAGAGCGGGCGCGCGGCGATCTCGAATTCCTCATCGTCGCGGGCCAGCGCATAGGCGCGCTCGCCGTCGATCTTCACGGCGGAGAATTTCGGCGGCACCTGCATGATCTCCCCGCGGAAGGCGGGCAGGGCGGCAATGATGTCGTCATCGGTGGGGCGGCTGTCCGAGGTGTCGATCACCTCGCCCTCGGCATCGTCGGTATTGGTGGCCTGACCCAGCCGCACGGTGAAGCGGTAGCATTTCAGCGCGTCGGTGATGTAGGGCACGGTTTTCGTGGCCTCGCCCAAGGCCACGGCGAGAACGCCGGTGGCGGCGGGGTCAAGCGTGCCGGCATGGCCAGCCTTGGCGGCATTCAGCGCCCAGCGCACCTTGTTCACCACAGCGGTGGAGGTCGGGCCGGCGGGTTTGTCGATGATGATCCAGCCAGAAATGGCGCGGCCCTTGCGGCGTCCCATGAGGCTCTCCTGTCCTGTCGGGGCAATGCGGAATGCGGTGCTCGTGTTCAGGGGCGCGGTGCTAGCGATTGCGGCCTTGCGGGTCAACCGGGCGCGGTGCGTCCGGGGCGTGATCGGCGCGGCTTAGCGCGTATGCACCGTGCCCACGATCGGCCCCATCGGAAACCCGCCATCGGAGCGGCCCAGATCCGGCGCGTGCAGTTTCGACACTTTGCCATCGAGGAACAGCGCATTGGGCGTGCCCAGCGCATCGCGGAAGAAGCGCCCGAATTCGTGGAAGCTGACACGCTGGTCGGAGATCACGAAATAGACCGTCTGCCCATCGGGCGCGACGCCGACGCCATTGCGGATAAAGCGGCTGTCGCTGTCCACCAGAAACCGGGGGTGCAGCGCACCGTCGATCACCAGCATCGGGCCCGATTGGGTGGCAAACCGGCAGGATGGCGGATCGGCGTCAAAGGCCAGCGTTTCAACCACCAGCGCCCGGTCTTCGGTCAGGCAGAACACCCCGTTGGGCTGCATCCCGAAATTGCCGGGGCCGGGATTGGTGATCAGCCGCGCTTGCTCTTCGCCCTCATCGACCAGCAACCCCACGGCGGAGCGGTCGGGATGATACATGCCAGCGTTCATCGCAAAGCCCAGCTGTTCGCCGCGCTCGGCCAGCCGGGCGTCCAGCGCGGCAAAGCTGCCAAACGGGCGGCCTTCGGGATCGCGGTGAAACACGCGCAGGTCGTCTTCGCCCAGAACGGCGGTGCAGACCGTGTAGCTAAGCCCGTCATGGGTCTGGGAGGCGCAGTTGTGATCGGCGCGCAGTTCGGAACCCGACAGCAGCGTGCCGCCCAGCAGACCCAGCAAGCCGATCAACAGGTGCTTAACGATCATCGTCGGTCCCGATGGGGGTGTCGCCGGGCGTCTCGTCATCGTCTTCGTCGGCGGCGACCAGATCCTGTTGCACCTTCGGCTGTGAGAAAATGCGACGGGTGTCATCGAGCAGATCGAAGGTTTCATCCAGTTCGAACCGGATCTCGGGCGAGAATTTCAACGTCAGCCCACGCGCCACCTGACGGCGGATTTCGTGCCGGTTGCGGCGCAGCGCGTCGAGCGCCAGTTCCGGCTCGCGCCCGCCCAGCGGCTGCACATAGGCCGTCGCCACTTTCAGATCCGAAGAGGTCCGCACCTCGCCCACCGTGATCGAAATCCGGTTCAGGTCGGGGTCATGCACGTCACCACGGGCCAACACGCTGGACAGGGTGCGCCGGATGATCTCGGCGACCTTCAGCTGTCGTTGCGTGGGGCCTGCGCCGGGGGAGAACTTGTTCTTTGCCATACCTGCCAGATACGCACGCGCGGCGCTTCGCGCAAGCGAGGCTTTGCGCTTGACCCGACGAGGCGGTAGAGCATCGGCAGGCCGCTGCCGGCCCTACGCCACCGTGACAGAAGCGAGAGACCCCATGACCGACACCCGCGCAGACGACAGCACCACCCCCGGTATTGTGATCATGGGCGCGTCGGGCCGCATGGGCCGGATGCTGACGGCGGCCGTGGTCGCCAGCCCTGCGATGCGGCTTGTAGGCGCGGTGGAGCGGCCCGGCAGCGACTGGATCGGACAGGACGCGGGCGAGGCTGCAGGCGGCGCGTCGCTGGGCGTGGTGGTCACAGACGACGCGGATGCCGCGCTGGCCGGGGCGCAGGCGGTGATCGACTTCACGACCCCCGCCGCGACCGTCGCACTTGCCCCGATCGCGGCGCAGGCGGGCGTCGTGCATGTCATCGGCACCACCGGGCTGACGCCGGACGACATCGCCGCGATTGACGCGGTGACCGACCGGGGCGTGGTGGTGCGTGCGGGGAACATGAGCCTTGGCGTGAACCTTCTGATGCAACTGACGCGCAAGGTGGCGCAGGCGCTCGACGAAAGCTTCGACATCGAAATCGTCGAAACCCACCACCGTCACAAGGTCGACGCACCTTCGGGCACCGCGTTGATGCTGGGCGAAGCGGCGGCGGAGGGGCGGGGACATCCGCTCGACGATCTGTATGTGGCCGCGCGCGACGGCATCACCGGGGCACGGGAGACGGGCAGCATCGGCTTTTCCGCGATCCGGGGCGGCGACGTGATCGGCGATCACGAGGTGATCTTTGCCGGGGAGGGGGAGCGTATCATCCTGAGCCACAAAGCCAGCGACCGCACCCTGTTCGCGCGCGGCGCGCTGAAGGCCGCGCTCTGGGGCGTGGGCAAGGCGCCGGGACATTATGACATGCTGGATGTGCTGGGGCTGTAAGGAGGCCACCTGTTCGGCTGCGGCGTCGCAGCTCAGCGCGCCGTTGCGGGCCGCTCGCACGGTGCGACGGGCAGCCGCCAAATTGCGCGGCGTCGCCTATAGGCAGCCCCGCGCAGACTGTCGCAGCAGCTACGCCGGTCCTGCCTTCGGGTCAGAAATCGACGGCGAGGCCCTTTTTCTCATAATCGCCGTAGCGCACAGGCTCCGGGCCTTCGCGACCGCCCAGTTCGGGGGGCAGGTCCAGCGCGGCGGCGTTGGCGCGGCGCTCTTCGGCCTCGGCCAGCGCGCGGAGCGCGGCGGGGGGCAGATCGGGCTTCTGCGGGGTGTCAGCGGTCATCGCAATCCCTTCTCGGGCCGGTCGGATGTGCCGGCTCGCTTGTCGGATGGTGGCTTCTGATATACGGGCTGCGCGCAACGAGACAAGTGCGCGCGCTTGGTCCCGTCCCGCCAGTCAGGAGATACCCATGGCCCAAACCCCGAAAAAGGGTGCCCGTTCCGACGATCCCGGCCTTGCGCCGCGCGCGCTTGCGCTCGACATGATCGAGGGTGTGCAGGACGAGCAAATGACCATGGCCGAAATGCTGGTGCATGACCATGTGCTGTCGCATCCCCCCGCCGTGCGGGCGCGGGCGCAGCGGTTGGCTTTGGCCACGTTGCGACAGATGGCGCGGGCGGATGCGGCGTTAAAGCCGTTCATGCAGCGCCGTCCCCATGCCGAAATCCGCGCCTTGCTGCGGCTGGCCGTGACCGAGATCCTTGGCGAAGGCGCGGCGCCGCATGGCGTGGTGAACACCGCCGTGGCGCTGGCCAAGAAACGGCGGCCCTCGGCCTCGGGGATGGTGAACGCCGTGCTGCGCAAGATCACCGAAGACGAAGGCCGCGCGGCATGGAGCGCGGCACAGCCGCAGCGCCTGCCGAACTGGCTGCGCGGGCGGGTCTGTGCCGACTGGGGCAATGCCGCCGTGGCCCGGATGGAGGCCGCGCATGAACGTGGTGCGCCGCTCGATGTGACGCCGAAGTTTCAACGGGACGCCGCCGCGCTGGCCGAAAAGCTGAGTGGGCTGCTGCTGCCGACCGGGTCGATCCGCATCGAGGCGCCGGGGCAGGTATCTGCGCTGCCGGGGTTCGAGGCAGGTGACTGGTGGGTGCAGGATGCCGCCGCCGCGCTGCCCGCCCGGTTGACGGGCGCTGCGCCGGGCAAGCGGGTTCTGGATCTCTGCGCTGCACCGGGCGGAAAGACGATGCAGCTGGCCGCGACGGGGGCCGACGTCACCGCGCTCGATATTTCCGAGACGCGGCTGGAGCGCTTGCGCGACAACCTGTCCCGCACCGGGATGGAGGAGGTCGATCTGATCGCCGCCGATGCGCTGGACTGGAGCCCGGATGCGCCGTTCGATGCGATCCTGCTCGATGCGCCCTGCACCGCGACCGGCACCATCCGCCGTCACCCCGATCTGCCGCAGGCCAAGGACGGGACCGAGATCAAACCGCTTGTGGCGTTGCAGGCCGAACTGCTCGACCGGGCGCTGGGCTGGCTGACACCGGGCGGGGTTTTGGTGTTTTGCACCTGCTCCATCCTGAAGGCGGAAGGCGAAGCGCAACTGGCCGCCGCGTTGGAGCGTCATCCCGACCTGTCCGCCTGCCCGCTGCCCGAGGATGTGGCGCAGTCGCTGCCCGAAGGCTGGGCGCAGGACAATGGCGCGATCCGCACCCGTCCCGATCATTGTGCGGATCTGGGTGGCGTCGATGGATTCTATATGGTGGCGTTGCGCCGCGGGTAGCCATACCCCGCGCCAAACCCGGTGCGGCGCAGCGCGGGAACAGGTGACTTGCGGCCGGGGCGCCGCTAGGCTGCGCAACCGGATGCTCCGGCAAGGAACAGCATGGCACGCGATGGCGATACCGAAACCTGGACGGCGCGGCGCGGGCGCGTGATGGACCGGGTGCATGCACGGCTGGCCGCCGCCACGGTGCCGCGCGGAACGGCGGAGTTCGCGTCCCGCCCCGAACCACGCAGCATCGGCAGCCCCCAGCGCGGCAGGCACCTGACGGCGGGCAGCTTTCTGTTCGCGGGGCATCTTGTCGATGCGCCCGATACCGCGATCTGGGATCTGGAGATGCCCGCGCCGGGGTTCGAACAGGCGCTGCATGGGTTTTTGTGGCTCGACGATCTGGCGGCGCTG
>DCLA01000077.1 GCA_002320815.1 Myxococcales bacterium UBA1660 | reverse complement strand
CCCCGCCCCCGGGTACGTCCCCGGCCCCCCCGCGGTGGTCGCCGACGAAGGCCGCGAGGAACCCGCCCCCCTTCCCCTCGGTCTCCTGCGGCTTCGCTTCTCCCTCGGGGCGACCCTCCCCGCCGTCGACACCGACCCCCGAACCACCACCCAGCTCGAGCGCCTCGGCTTCGGCGACACCCAGGACTCGGTGGTCACCCTCGGCGTCCAGATCGACCGGGAGGTGACCTCCTGGCTGCGGCTCGGCGGTCTGGTCAGCGCCCTCTTCACCGGGAGCCACTCGGCCGACGCCGTCGCCGACCGGAGGGCCTCGGAGACCGCCCTACGCATGGGCACCGTCGAGGCGGTGGCCGTCCTCGGGAGTCATCACCGCTTCGCCCGGCTGAACCTCGACTACGGCGTACGCCTCACCGGCGGCGGCGGCATCGCGAGCTGGCGCTACGACGACGGGAAGGACCTCGCCGCGATGTGGCGCGCCACCGCCGGCTTGGACCTCGCTCTCCTCTTCGGCCGGAACCCCCGCGCGGGCGTCGGCCTCCGCGGCGGCATCGCCGCCGTACGCACCGGGGCCTTCGGGCCCCTCGACCTCCGCTTCGGTTTCGTCGGCCCCTTCGTCGAAGTCGGCCTCACCCTGGGATTCTGATCATGCGCGCCATGCTTCCTCGCCTCCGCTTCCTCTCGTCCCTCGCTGCGCTGATGGGCCTGGTCCCCATCCTCCAGGGTTGCCCCTGCTACCAGGAGTCGCTCGTCCTCGACGACTTCGAGCAGGACGACTCACCGGACGAATGGACCGTTCAGCGCGGCGCCATCGACCGGGTGACCACGTTCCACGAAGACCGGCATGGTCTCCGGCTCGCGCCGGGCACCCTGGCCACCCGAGACGTCGCGGGCAGCGCCGTGGTCGCGCCGCAGTTCCTCCACGCGACGCTCCGCTGCGATCCCGCCACGACCCTCCGCGTGGTGCTCGTCGGCGCCGAGCCCGCGATCTCCGCCGACGGCGGCACCGCGTCGGAAGCGGCGATGGTGACCGTGGACTTCACCACCGACGGCGACGAGCTCTACCTCGGGACCGAAGAGTCCTTCCCGTGGCCGGGCGTCGACGGGGTCATGGACACCCTCTCGCTGGAGACAATCGGCGGCTCCTGCACCCTCGACGAGCTGATCCTGCTCGACACCCGCTACTGCGATTGAGCGCTCAGGGCGCGGCGTCGTGCCGGTAGAGCGCCTCGTAGGGCTCCAGCGTGGGGTCGCCGATCGCTGCCCGCTCGAGATGGGTCGTCCGCCCGGCCAGCTCGGCGTAGCGATAGGTGACCCCCGCGTTCGTGAAGGAGGCGCCGCCGGTGAGGAAGCTCGAGAGCCGCGATCGCTCCCCGGCGAGCCGGGGCGCGATGTGGAAGCCGAAGAGCCCCGCCTCGCGGCTGTGGCAGCCGGTGCAGGTGCGCATGGCGAACTGGTGGCGCTGGGCCTCGGGGATGGGCGCCTCGGCGCGGTTGCGCACGTCCCACACGAAGTTCTCCCGGTAGCGACCGAAGGGCGCGGTCAGCCGCGAGGCGCGGCCGCCGTCGTTGGGCGCCATCTCGAAGGGCAGGACGCCGCCGCCGAGGTTGCAGCCCCGGGGCGGGTCCCGGAACGTGTAGCCCGAGACGTTCGGCGCGTTGTTCACCGCCCGCGGCACCATCCAGCCCCGATCGTCGTTCACCCGGTCCATCCGGAGGTCGCCCTGGGTCCCGTCCCAGGAGTGCCCGATGAGCGCCGCCAGGTCGCCGCCCGCGGCGAGGCAACGGTAGGGCTCGTCGCGCGGCTTGCGCGGGATCAGCGTCCACTGGTCGTTGCGGACCATGTACCACTCGCGGAGCTCGAACTCGGGCTGCGCGTCGGCGCGCCGGATGGCCACGTTCGCGCGGAGCGCGGTGAAGTTCTCCGGCACCGCGAAGAGCCGGACGATGCGCTTCAGGTGGTCCCGGAACGCGGTGGCCTCCGCCGGGTTCTCCGGATCCCACTGGGAGAGCTGCGCCCAGAGCTGGGCCCAGCGCTGCATCTGGACGCGCCACGCGGACAGGTCCGTCCCGGTGAGCATCCCGGCCGGGTAGGACGCGCTGGGCTGGAGCGCGGCGTCGAGGGCGGGCAAGCGGTACTCGATGATGAAGGTCATCGGGTAGGGCCGGCCCCGGTCCCGCTCGTAGGCCGGGTCCACCAGGCCGTACACCAACCGGGCCTCGCCGAAGTTGCGCGGCTGCCGGGCGGCGTCGATGATGCCGCGCTCGTCCTTGTCGCCGGCGATGTCCATCCGGTTGACCACCGCCAGGAGCCGGAAGGGCCCGCCCTGGACCATCGCGTTGGGCCCGTTCAGCTCGGTGGCGCCCCAGCGGTTCAGGACGTGCTGGTAGGGGTTGCCGTCGTCGCGGATCCCCAGCCGCTCTTGGAAGGGCGAGTCGTTGTGGGCGGTGAACTCGTCGCGCGCGGCGCGGAAGGGATGGGCCACCCAGGCGCCGAGCTCCGAGGCCGCGTAGCGCGAGCCCCCGGTGGCCCACTCCTCGATGGTGGTGCGGCCCAGGCGCTTGAGCTGGATGCCCAGCTTGCCCTGTTCCATCGACTGGACCGCCTGGAGCGCCCCCGGGTCGGTGATCAGCAGGCTCCGGAGCGGGCGCACGGTCACCCCGGGCTCCGGGGGGCCGGCGTCGGCGGGCGGCGGCTCGAAGGCGTCAGGGTCCGTCGAGCTTCCCCCATCGGTCTCGGGCGTCGGGGCCCCGTCCGGTACGAGGGTCGCGGCGTCGCCCACCGGGGCGCCGTCGGTGGTGCGGACCAGACCGGCGTCGTCCGGCGCGGTGGAGGCCTCGCCGCAGGCGAAGACGAAGACGAAGACGAGCGAGAGGACGAAGCGGTGGGTCATGGCGCGGCTCGAGCGAGAGAAGTCGACGAACCATGGTCGCGGGGACCTCCGGGCGCCGTCCTTACGCAGGTCGCGCGGTCGCCGCCTCGCCCCGAGGCGGGGGGTGAGGCTATGCTGGGCCGCGATGAGCCAAGGCGGGGATTCCGACGACATCGGGCTGGCCAGCACCCGGGCCTCCATGGAGGCCATCGCGCCGGCGAGCGACGCTTCGGCGCCGGAGCTGAAGCCGGGGATGGTCCTGAACGAGACCTACGAGCTGGTGGCCAAGCTGGGCGCCGGCGGCATGGGCGAGGTCTGGAAGGCCCAGCACGTCCGGCTGCCCAAGCCGGTGGCCATCAAGGTGCTGCTGCCCTCGGTCAGCGCGAGCGGCGAGGTGGTCGCCCGCTTCCAGCGCGAGGCCGAGATCGGCTCGCGCCTGGCCCACCCGCACATCGTCCACGTGACGGACTTCAACACGCTGCCCGACGGCCGGAAGTACATCGCGATGGAGTTCTTGCAGGGCAAGGCGCTCCACGACCGGATGATCCAGGGGCCGATGGCCTACCCCGAGGTCGCCGAGATCCTGAAGCAGACCGCCAAGGGGCTCTCGGTGGCCCACGACGCCGGCGTGGTCCATCGGGACCTCAAGCCGGACAACCTCTTCCTGGCCGATGAGCCCGGGTCCAACCCGCCCTATCGGGTGAAGATCCTCGACTTCGGGATCTCCAAGATCCAGAAGGCCGACCGGGCGCTCACCCGGGACATGGCCGTCATGGGCACCCCCGGGTACATGGCCCCCGAGCAGGCGATGGGGCATACCGCGCAGCTCGGCCCGGAGGCGGACCAGTTCGCGCTGGGCACCATCGCCTACGAGATGCTCACCGGGAACGTCGCCTTCGACGGCGAGACCCTGGCGGAGATCGTCCTGCGCGTGGTGCAGGAGATGCCGCCGCCCATCGAGACCGTGGTCCCGGGAGTGCCCGCTCACTGCGCGGCGGCCATCGCGCGCGCCATGAGCAAGGACCCCCAGGCGCGCTTCCCCAGCGTGGCGGCCTTCGTCGAGGCCGCGACCAGCAGCAGCGCACGGGCCATACCCGCGACCGAACTCGGCGCGGTCGCGCCGGTGGCCCCCGCCCCCGCAGCCGCCGCAGCCGCCGCCGCAGCCGCGGAGCCCGCGAGCCGGACGGCGGAGACCCTCGCCGGTCCCGACGAGGTCGCGCGCCCCACCGGCGGCGGCAACGGCAAGGCCATCGCGATCGGCCTGGTGGTCCTGCTCGCCATCGGCGGCGGCGTGGCGGCCTTTGCGCTCGGCGGGCGCGACGACTCGGGGCCCGATCTGGCCCAGGCGCCGACGGTCGGCGGGGACGCCCAGGGGGACGGCGACGGCCCGGCGACCGGGGAAGCCGCTGCGACCGGAAACGCGGCGACCGGAAACGCAACGACCGGAACCACGGCGACCGGAACCACGAGCGGAACCCCAGCGACCGAGGGGACCGAAGCAGGGGCAATCGCCGGGTCCGACTCCGAGACCACCGGCGACGGCCCGTCCGCCGGGGAAGGCGAGGACCCCGGGCCCCCGGAGGTCACCGAGACCGGCACCTCGATGGCGCCGACGCCCGTGGCCACCATGGCGCCGTCCGAGTCGAGCTCGATGGACCCGGCCAGGATGGCGCCCACCATGCGCGGCGGCGACAGCCTCTCGCCCGAAGCGAGCGCCCTCCTCGACGAAGCGGATCAGAAGCTCGCCGGCGGGGACCCGCGCGGCGCGCTGATGCTCGCCCGACGCTCCAACCGGGTGGAGAGCAGCGCGCGCGCCCGGGAGACCATGGCCCGCGCCTACTGCCAGATGCGCGACCTCAGCAACGCCAACGCGATGGCCCGCGGCCTACCCCGCGGCGCCTATCGGCGCCTGGCCCGCTACTGTCAGCAGGCCGGGCTCCCGATCGCACCGCGCTGAGCGGCGGCGTCCCGGGGCACCTCGAGACGCCGACGAAGGGCGGTCGGGCCGGGCCGCACCAGGCGCGGCCCGAGCAGGTCAGTGGTCGTCGCAGGGCAGCTCGAAGCGCTGGCCCATGTAGATCCCGAGCTGCTCCATGATGAGCTGGTAGTTGTCCTCGATGGGCACCCGGCGCAGCTCCTTGGGGCGCTCGTTCTCGACCCAGTGGGCCCCCTCGTTGTCGACCAGGAAGCGCAGCGAGCCGCTCGCGGTGGCGAATATCTGCCCCTCGGAGTCGGAGACGATGTCCTGCATCTGCAGGAGCTCCATCTGCCCCCGGCGACCGCGGTACACGCGGAAGTCGTTGCGGGTCTCCGGCGTGTTGCCCCGGTCGACGTAGTAGTAGATGCCGCGCCGGTCGCGCGCGAGGGCGTAGGGCGCCCGGTCGAAGGGCGCCGGCTTGGACTCCGCGCTGGTCAGGATGGTCCGCGCTTCGGCGCGCGGTAGCAGGGTCCACTCCGTCTCGCGCTCGCCGCAGGTCAGCGAGCAGCTCGCGCCGTCCTCACCCAGGTTCACGTGCGAGTAGAAGGCCAGGTCCAGCCCTCGGTAGCTCCGGTTGTTGTTCGTGTTGGACTGGCGCGGGTCGAAGAACCACCCGCGGCCGGCGTCCTCCACCTGCGGCGAGTGGTAGACCTCCTCCGCGGTCCCGTAGCTGATGCCCATCGGCTTGCCGCGGACGTGGGGGTGCACGATCACGATGTGCTCGCCGTCGGGGCTCCGGCAGACGGAGCTCTGGGCGTAGGTGATCTCCTGGTCCAGGGTCTGCCCCGTCGGCATCTGCACCGCGAGCACGCCGTCGCGGGCGACCTCGTGGCGGTTGCGCACGTCGGTGGCCACCGACCAGCTCACCGTGCCGTCGTCCAGGGTCAGCGAGCTGCCCTCGGCGCGCCAAGCGCACTCGATGCGCTGGAGCGAAGCGTAGAGCTCCTTGCCCGGCGCGAAACGGCAGAGGTTGCGGAACGCGCCGAGCACGTCGTCGCAGAGGCTGGAGACCGAGTGGGAGACCATGACCTCGTCGGGGACCGAGTCGAAGTCCAGCTCCACCGTCGGGCTCGCGCCGCACGCCTCGTTGGTCCGGGTCACCTCTCGCGCGAGGCTCTCGGTGTTGGAGGCGATCGCCGCGTCGCGGTCGAAGCGCTGGATCGCGTCGAGGGTCCCGTCGTGCGCCTGCTGGTGGTGCACCGCGTGGAGCTCGGCCGCGTCGAGGGCGGCGGACCCCTCTTCGTCCCACTCGAGCACGGTGCCCTCGGCCAGCCCCGGGGCATAGAGGGTCCAGCGGATGGTCCCGCCGCCCATCGTCTCCTTGTGGAGCGGGTGGTAGGGGTGACCGTCGCGGGTGGTGACGTACTCGGTGCGCGTGCGCCCGCCGTTCTGGAGCTGGGTCTGGAAGACCACACCGGCGACCGGGCTGCTGAGCCCGGTGATGCGCAGGTAGGCCTCCTCGCCGAACTCGGCGAGCTCCACCTTCAGACCCTCGGGGCCCTTCAGCACCCGGGTGCTGCCGAAGGTCGGCGCGGGCGGCAGCGGCGGCACCTCGGCCGCGTTGGTGGTCGTCGTCGTGGTGGCCTCGGTGCTGGCGCCGCCGCACCCGAGCAGGCAACCGATGAAGAGGGCCGCGATGGAGCCCATCCGGCGTGTGGTTTTCCCCATGACAGCTCGATACCCCAACGCTCGTTCGATGGCCATGGCAGTCTGAGGGCGCACGAGGACGCTCACCCCGAGACCAGCCTGGACGACGCGGCGCTCGACGCCCTCGGCTCCTGCCCCATACACGGACTCATGCGGACCCTCCTCCTCCTCGCCGGCCTCCTCTCCACCGCCTTCGGCTGCGTGGACACCAACGTCCACGACGAGCCCATCGAAGAAGGCGAGACCACCGGCGACGAGACCCAATCCGTCACCGGCACCCCCGAATGACGGGGACAGGTACACCCCTTTTTCACCCCTATTTTCTCGGGCGGTCCCGACCCAACTCGACCAAGATCCTTCCGTCCACATTCTAGGACCCACGCTCGGGCCCCGCGGAGCAGGGGCCGAGCGCCCTCAGTGAAGGCACCCCGGCGCCCCCCAGCTCAGCGGATCTCAGCGGCCCCGGATGGCCGCCGGTGGCGCCCTCCCGTACCACCGAGGCCATGACTCGCCCCGCCCGCCCTCGCCTCGCCTCCCTCGCTTGCGTGCTCCTCGCGTGGGGCTGCGGCGACGACGGCGCCGCCGAACCGCTGGACATGCAGCTCCCCGACGGCGGCTCGAGGGACGCCGCGCCCGTCGAGGACCTGGGCCCGGACGACGGCGAGCCGGACGCCGGCGAGCCCGATGCCGGCGCCGGCGCGTGCGCCCCGCTCTTCCACCCGATGCTGGCCATCGATCAGGAGAGCAGAGCGGTCGGCGACGACGCCCTCTTCGCCCGCTCCATGGTCGACGACACCCACTCGGTGAGCCACGGCCGCGGGGTGCGGGTGCGGACCAACCCCGGCGAGGAGCTCCTGCCCGCGTGCAGCGGTGGTCACTTCTTCGGCGGCCGCCGAGACCTCCCCGCGCCGGTGCCCCAGGGCCACACCGTCTGGTTCCGCATCTTCCAGTACATCCCCAGCGAGTTCTCCTTCGGCTACAAGTACAGCCGCAACGCGGGCGACGGCGACGAAGCCGCGGCGTGCGGCCAATCGCCCGACGGGAACATCTGGCTCAAGTGGCTGGTCTTCGCGCCCGACGACGGCACCGCGCGGATCTACCTCTCGCCCACCGTCGCTCGCCGCCAGTTGGCCAACCCCAACCCGCGGGTGCGCATCATCTCCGAGGCGCTCCACCGCGCGGGCGACTTCTCGGTGAACCTGCCCCGGGACCGCTGGTTCGCGCTCCAGATGGCCGTCCACGTGTCCGACGGGGACGACGGCTGGATCCGCGCGTGGATCGACGACGACTACCTCGGCGAGGTCCAGGGGCGCACCACCGTGAACCCGAGCTCGCTGGTCGAGTGGGGCATGGGGGACTACTGGAACGGCGTCCCCTGGACCGACGGCGAGCCCGGCCGCGACACCTTCTGGATCGACGACATCATCGTCGCCTCCGACGCCGAGGGCTACGACGCGCCCACCGGCATCGACGCCGAGGGCCACCCCTACATCCCCTCGTGCATCCGCGCCGCCGACCTCGACTGACCCCCCGACTTGCACAGGGGGCGCGCACACTGGCACATCGGGGACGCTCCTTCCCCCGCCCCGCCCGTGCCCATAGACTTCCCGCATGCGGATCCTGGGGAGGCTCGCGATGGTCGCCGCGATGCAGCTCGTCCCCTCGGTCGAGCTCCCGCCCCCGGCCCCACCTGGGCGCCTCGTCGTGGTGCATGGCGACCCGGACTTCTGGTGGATCGACGGCCAGCCCCCCTTGTTGCTCGCCCAGCCGCCCGGGGAGACCTGGCTCCTCGCCTTCGACGAGCCGGCGACCCGCGACGCCTTCCGTTGGACCATGGGCCGTCGCGAAGCGTGGGTCGGGCACCGGTCCGTGGACGTCCTCGAAGAGTACGAGCCCGCCGAAGGCCCCCTCGCCCCATGCCTCCCCAGCGGCTGCGGCTGCTTGGCCACGTGTGGACCCCAGGGGACCTGTGGCCACGGCCTTCGCCGCGGTTGGTTCTATCGGGCCTCCTTGGCCGAGCTGGATGCGCTCCCTCCACCGATCCGAACCCGTGCGCCGGCGGCCGCGTGCTGGGGCGAACGGCTCGACCAGCAGTACTGCGTCGCCTGCCACGACCAGTCGGCCGGTCGGGGGCCGCCCCTGGTCGACATCCATCTCGGGGACAGCCGTATGCTCACGGACGGCCGCGTCGTGGAAGTGACCCCCGACTATCTGCGCACGGCGATCTTCGCCCACGGCGAGCACCAGGTCGCGGGGTATCGAGAGGCGTCTCTCCCGTTTCGGTTCTCGGACCGGCAGCTCGATGGCCTGCTGGAGTACGTGCAGGAGACACCCGGGGCGCGCACCGAACGACGGTGCGGCTACGTGCCCCTCCCTTGATTGCGGACAGGCTGAGGAGCGTCCCCGATGTGCCAGTGTGCGCGCCCCTCGTGCAAGTCAGTGGTGGCAGGGGGGTGGTTTTGCCGCAGAGTGCGCGGCGTGATCTTCTGGCTCGCCGTCCTCGCCGCCATCGCGCTCGCCGACGCCCTCTGGCGCCATCGCGCCGAGGCGCGACGGCGCGTCGTCGGGGCGCTCCTGGTCGCGGCCCTCGTCGTCGCGGCGCTCACCGCGCCGGGTGGCCCGGTGCTCGCCAAGTGCGTCGGTCGTCTGGCGATGCCTCTGGGGCTCCTCTGGCTGGCGATGCTCGTCGCCCTCCCCCTGGTCCTCGCCCGTCGTCCCCGCCTCGGCGGAGCCCTCGCCGCGATCTTCCTCTTCTACACCGCGGCCACCAGCGAACCCCTGGCCGGGTGGCTCCTCACCTACCTCGAGGCCCCCGTCGCCGACCGCGACCCCTTCGGCGAGGCGCCCTTCGACGCCGTCTTCGTGATGGGCGGCGGCGTCCAGGACGGCCCCACCGGCCCCAGCCTCGGTCCCAGCGGTGGCCGCGCGGTGCTCGCGGCGCGGCTCTACCATCGCGGCATCGCCCGCCGGCTGGTCGCCTCGGGGTCCGACGTGCCCGGGATGGAGCGCAGCGGCGACGGCGTCGCCCTGACGGAGACCCTCTGGCGCGAGCTCGGCGTCCCGGCGGACGCCATCGACCGAGTGGGCCCCGCCTACAACAGCCGGCAGGAGATCGAGCTCTACGCCGCCTACCAGCGGGACCACGACCTCGCCCGGGTGGGGCTCGTCTCCAGCGCCTGGCACCTCCGCCGCGCGCTCCGCCTGGCGGCGCGTCAGGACTTCGACCCGGTCCCGCTGCCCGCCGACTTCCGCGGCGACGACGACTGGTTCGGCGCCTACTCGCTCATCGCCAGCAGCAGCGGGGCCCACGGCGTCGGCCAGGCGTGCTGGGAGCTCCTCGGCGCCGCCACCGGCCGCTGACGGAAGCGAGTTCGGACGCCGACCCACCGCCCGATGGGGGGCCGACGAGCGCACAATGGACACCTGAAAGCGCACAAGCGCGCCCCTTCTGTCGCTTCGTGCACCAAAGGAGTGAAGGTACGGCGAAGGTCGCCTAAGCTGTCGCCGTGAGAGTGAAACTCTTCGGTCTGGCTGCCGTCACGACCCTCCTCTTCACCGCCCCCGGCCTCGCCCAGGACCTCGTCGTCGACGGCACGACGACGACCTTGGGCGGCCTGCATCGCTACGACCAGGTCCGGGTGATCAACGGCGGCCGGATCGTCGTCCCCCAGTTCGACGGGACCGACCGGGCCAACACCGGCAACCTGGTGATCGTGGCCAACGACATCTTCGTCGACGCCACCAGCAGCATCTCCGCCCGGGGCGCCGGCTACGGCGTGCTCCGCTGCGGCGACGGGATGGGTCCGGCCGCGGACGCCGGGGGCGCCGGCGGCTGCGCCGTCCGGGACTCCGGCGGCGGCGGGGCGCACTTCGGCCAGGGCGGCCGGGGCACCAAGGACTGCAACCTCTTCGGCAGCGCCACGAGCTGCCAGTTCCCCCAGGAGTTCGAATCCGACTGCGGGAACACCCTCAACGGCGCCGGGACCGCGTGCTCCAGCACCGCCGACTGCCGCGGCCCCTCGTCGGGCTGGGATGGCGAACCGACCGTGGCCGGCCAGCCCTACTTCCACGCCATCTGGGACGTGGAGTTCGGCGCCGCCGGCGGCGACAAGGGCTGCCGCGACGGCGACGGCTTCGGCAGCGCGCCGACCGTCGGCGGTCGCGGTGGTGGCCGCATCGTGCTGGCCGGGATCAACGGGACCGAGACCGGCACCGTGCGCATCGAGGGCACCCTGGACGCCGGCGGTCGACGCGGCTGCGGCAACGGCAACGACAGCGGCGGCGGCGGCGCCGGTGGGACCATCCTGGTGGTCGCCGACGCCCTCACGGTCGCCGACGGCGCCTCGATGAGCGCGGCCGGCGGCCTCGGCGGGGACACGTTCGCCGGCGCGGCGGGCTCCCCGGACAGCGCCGACTGCCCCGCCGGCTCCCAGACCGGCGGCACCTGTGACGACTGCGGCGGTGGCGGCGGCGGCGGCCTCATCAGCTTGCTCTCCCGCTCCCAGACCATCGCCTCCGGCGCCGACTTCGACGTCGCCGGCGCGCTCGGCGGCACCTGCACCATCTGCCAGGGCGAGGCGGGCGGCGGCGCTGGCGAGCTCCAGCTCAACCGCCTATACACCGGCGAGACCTGCGACGGCTACGACAACGACTTCGACGGCTCCATCGACGAGGGGCTCGGCACCGAGACCTGCGGCCTCGGCTCCTGCGCGATGAGCCAGGCGGCCTGCACCGGCGGCGTCGCCACCGCGTGCGTCCCCGACACCTCGGCCGCCGACTGCTCGGCCCCCGCCGTCTGCGATGAGCCCCGGGTGGTCGTCGTGCTCGACACCTCCGCCTCGATGCTCCAGGACCTCGACGGCTTCCCGACCTTCGGCGACGGCTCCGAGGAGCACCCGGGCATCGACACCGACGGCGACGGCGTCGCCAACGACTCCCGCCTGGCGCTGGCCAAGGAGGCCCTCGGTCAGGTGATCAGCGCCTACCCCGAGATCGACTTCGCCCTGGCCCGCTACCACCAGGACCAGTCGCTGAACCAGAGCTGCCAGCTCGCAGCCTGGATCGAGTGCGCGGGCATCTTCGCCACCTACGACGAGCCGGGCGACAACACCGGCCCGACGGTCTGCACCGTCGACGCCGGCGCGACCACGGTCACCGTGCGGCGCGAGTCCCCGGGCACCGAGGAGTGCATCAACTACGCGGGCAGCTGCGGTGACCCGCGTCGCGGTGCGGACATCCTCGCCGGCTTCGGCGCGGACACCCGCGACCTGGTCCGCTGGCTCGACGGCCGGGAGACCGCCTTCGGCACCGGCCTCACCGAGGGCGACGTCTGCGCCCACTCGAGCGGCGGCGACTGCGAGCTCCGCGCGACCGGCCCCACGCCCCTCGCCGGCTCGCTCCAGGCGGCCTTCGACTACATGCAGCCGATCATCACCACCGACCCCTGCACGGCCTGCCGACAGTACTCGGTGATCCTGGTCACCGACGGCGCCGAGAGCTGCGACGGGGATCCCGGCGGCGCCGCCCGCGCCCTCTTCGACGCCGGCATCTCGGTCGACGTCGTGGCGGTCTCGGTCCTCGCCGAGGAGCAGGCCTCGCTGAACGCCATCGCCCGCGCCGGCAGCGGCGGATCCGACGACGCCATCTTCGTCTCCGCCCCCGAGGACCTGGTGCCCACCCTGAGCGCCCTGGTCGCCGGGGCCATCCGCGTCGAGCGCTGCAATGGCTCCGACGACGACTGCGACACCCGCGTCGACGAGGGCTTCGTGGGCCTCGGCGACACCTGCTTCGACGAGGGCAT
Organism: Myxococcales bacterium UBA1660; assembly: GCA_002320815.1. Lineage (GTDB taxonomy): Bacteria > Myxococcota_A > Polyangia > Polyangiales > Houyiibacteriaceae > UBA1660. Next base: position 27,226 of record DCLA01000077.1, on the reverse strand, counting down.
CGGGGCCTGCCGCGGCGAGGGCGACATCCGCTGCCGCGCCGACGAGACCGGCACCGAGTGCGTCATCGACGACCCGGGCGACACGCCGATGACCGAGACCTGCAACCTCGGCGACGACGACTGCGATGGCGCCATCGACGAAGGTCTGAGCTGCTCCGGCCCCTGCACCCCGACGGGCGCCGAGGTCTGCAACGGCGCCGACGACGACTGCGACGGCGTGGTCGACGAAGAGGACCCCGCCGCCGGCATGCCCTGCGGCTCCGACGAGGGCGTCTGTATGCCGGGCACCACCCGCTGCGTCGCCGGTGAGCTGGTCTGCGTCGGCGCGGTCGAGCCGCGCACCGAGACCTGCAACGGCCTCGACGACGACTGTGACGGCGAAGCGGACGACATGGCCGAGTGTCCCGGGGCCACCCTCTGCGTGGAGGGCTCCTGCCGGCGCCCCTGCGCGGACACCGAATTCCCCTGCGCCTCGGGCTTCGAGTGCGTGACCGATGAGGCCAGTGGACAGCGCATCTGCCTGCCCACCCCGTGCGCCGTCTGCACCTCGACCGAGGTCTGCCGCGACGACGTCTGCGTGGATCGCTGCGACGGCGTCACCTGCGACGCCCCCGCCGTGTGCCGCTCCGGCGCCTGCGTGGACTGCTACGACGTCGGCTGCACCGGCGGCCAGGCGTGCATCGCCGGGGAGTGCACCACGCACCCCTGCGACGGCGTGAGCTGCGCCGACGCCCAGCACTGCTCCGACGGATCCTGCGTGGCCACCTGCGACGATCGCCTCTGCGGGAGCGGCCGCCGCTGCGCGGCCGACGGGAGCTGCGAGGCCGACCCCTGCAGCGGCGTGAGCTGCACCGGCGGCGACGTCTGCGTCGAGGGGAGCTGCCGCGCCCCCGCCTGCGCGGACGACGGCTGCGCTGGTGGTCAGGTCTGCGCGCCCACCGTGGGCTGCGTGCCGGACCCCTGCGAGACCACCCGCTGCGGCGCGGGCGCCACCTGTGTGGTCGACGGTCGCGGCGGCGCTCAGTGCCGCCTCGACGAGCTGCCGGCCGAGCCGGACTACGTCTACGCCAGCGGCTCCGGAGCGACGACCTGTGCCGCGAGCCCGACCGGTGACGGTTCGGGCATACCCTTGGTCCTACTGACGCTGATGGCCCTGGTGGCCGTGCGGAGGCGCCGATGAACCGGTGGGCGACGACGCTGCTGGCCGCTCTGGCCCTCGGCGCGATCGGGTGCGACGTGGAGCCCTTCTGCGTCTCGGGCTGCGACGAGGACGCCCCCGGGGCCGACGGCGGCCTCCCCGACGCCGACGCCGGGGACGGCGGGGGCACGATGGGCCGCGACGCCGGCTGCCTGGGCGGCGAGGAGATCTGCAACGAGGTCGACGACGACTGCGACGGCGAGATCGACGAGGGGACCGACTTCCTCTCCGACCCGGACAACTGTGGGAGCTGCGGCAACCGCTGCGTGATCCCCAACGTCGACACCACCTGCGAGGAGGGCACCTGCGTCGACCGCGGGTGCCTCGAGGGTTACGCCGACCTCGACGACACCGACGAGGGGTGCGAGTACCGCTGCCCGATCTTCCCCGTCCAGGCCGAGGGCTGCAACGGCCTCGACGACGACTGCGACGGGGTCGTGGACGAGGACCTCACGCCGCCGGCCAACTTCTGCCGGAACACCGCGGGGACCCCCTGCGCCGGCGCGGCGCCCATCTGCGACACCCGGGGCGGCGTGACGAGCTGGTACTGCAGCTACGGCGCGGACGTGGAGTTCGAGCCCGGCGTGCCCAACGGCATCGTGCTCGAGGAGATGCTCTGCGACGGGCTCGACGGTGACTGCGACGGCGTGGCCGACGACGGCTTCGCCGAGCTCGGCAACGTCTGCGACAACGGGATGCTCGGCGCCTGCCGCGACGCGGGCCTGGTCGCGTGCGACCCGGGCGACCCCACCGGGACCGTCTGCGACTTCACACTCGGCGTGGACCCGGTGCCGGGCGCCCCGCTCGCGGAGACCTGCAACCGCGTCGACGACAACTGCGACGGGATCGTGGACAACCCCGACCCCACCGACCCCGATCGGGTCCTGGACGACATGGTCCGCGTGACGCGCGGCGGCCTGGACTTCTGGATCTACACCTACGAGGCCTCGCGACCCGGGGCGACGGACGTCGACCCGGGGGTCGCCTCGAACCGCTCCTGCTCCCAGCCGGGCGTGCTGCCCTGGACCACCGTCGGCTTCGCCGCCGCGGAGGCCGCCTGCGCCGCCGCGGGCCACCGGCTCTGCACCGCGGCCGAGTGGCAGGCCGCCTGCGAAGGCGCGAGCGGGACCACCTACCCCTACGGGACCGACTACGAGGCCCTGAGCTGCAACGGCGCCGATCAGGGACCGGCGGCGAGCCGCGGCCTCATGGCCACCGGTGCCCTGGCCATGTGCGCGAGCGCCGGCGGGGTCCAGGACCTGAGCGGCAACGCGAAGGAGTGGACCGACGATCCCCGGGACATCGTCGGCGGGAGCCAGATCTACGTGGTCCGCGGCGGGAGCTACGACTCGCCGCGCCTGGGCCTCACCTGCCAGACCGACCTGAGCCGCGCGACCGAGGACACCGCCTTGCCGAGCCTCGGCTTCCGCTGCTGCTCGGACTCCGGTCCCTGAGTGGGCGCGCAGGACCCCTCGGACGTCGGAGGGATCCCGCGGGCGTGATCGGACCCCTCGGAGTTCGCAGGGGTCCGATCGCCGTGGTTGGACGCCTCAGATGTCGCAGACGCCGTAGGTGGTCCCGCCGACGGTGATCGGCGTGGTGAAGCCGTAGCAGGTGAGCCCGGTGGGACAGCCGCCCAGCGCGCCGGAGAAGCCGACCCCGTCACACCACCGGAGGCACTCGCCGGGGGTCCCGATGCAGCCGAAGCCCGAGGCGCAGTCGGTCTCGTCGGTGCAGCTCGCGTATTGCGTCCCGGTCCCGACCGGCGCGGTGCAGTCGGTGAAGAAGCGCATCGAACCGGTGGACTCGCGGTAGATGGTGCAGGCGGTGCCGCTGGGGCATCCGGTGCGCGCGGCGGGGTCACAGGCCGTGGTGCAGACCGTGACATCCGGGATGGAGCCGCCGGCTCCGTCGTCGAGGGTGTAGAAACAGAGGCCCCCGCCGCAGTCGGCGTCCGTCTCGCAGTAGCGGTTGCAGGTGTTCGTCGGCACGGCGGCGTCCTGGGAGACGTTCAGGCAGACCGCTCCCGGGACGCAGGAGAACGCGCCCGAACACGTCGATCCGACCGGCGTCGTCCCCGCGGTGGTGCACGCCCGGGCGGCCCCGTTCAGCACGCAGGCCTGGCCGGTTCCGCAGCCGCACTGGGGCGACACGAGGCGGCAGGGGCTCTCGGTGCACATCGAGGCGCAGCCGCTGGCGGTGCAGCTCTGGCCCGCGCCGCAGAGGGCGTCGTCGGGCGTGAACGCGCAGCTCGGCGAGGCCCCCTCCACGCAGGTGTCCCGGGTGCACGGCACCCCGTCGTCGCAGGCGAAGGGCGCGCCGGCCTGGCAGGTCCCGCCCACGCAGGCCTCCACGCCGTTGCACGCCAGGCCGTCCGAGCACTCGGCCGCGGTGGTGCACCCGGGCGGCGGTCCGCCGTCGATGCCCAGGTCGACGCCCAGATCCTCGGCGCCCAGGTCGACCCCCAGGTCCTCCGCCCCGCCGTCGGTCCCGAGGTCCTCCGGGCCGAGGTCCTCGGCGCCGAGATCGGTGAGGCCGAGGTCCGAGCCCCCCGCGTCGACGGCCGCTGCGTCGGTGCCCAGGTCGTCCTCGGGCGGCACGAAGGCATCGGGGCCCGAGGTCCCCAGGTCACGGTCGCTCCCTCCTCCCTCGGCACAGCCGAAGACGGCCACGAGCAAAATGGGCGAGAGCGAGCGTAGACGGTGCGCGATCATGGGTTCCCTCCGGCGCGCACCATAGCCCGGGAGGGACTCGCTTTCACGGGGGCCCGGGTGGGCGGCCGCGCGGCCGCGGGAGAGACCGGGTTCGGTCCCTCCCGCGCCGAGGGTCAGCCGAGCGGGATCTCCACCGGCGCCGGGGGCACCAGGAAGAAGACGTCGCGCTCGTCGAGGGAGGTGAAGCCGTCGCCGAGGACCTCCACCGTCGCCCGGAAGAGCTGCGGGGCCTCGGTGGGCTCGACGGTGACGTTGGTCTTCACGACCACGTCGAAGCAGACCCGGTTGCCGGGCAGCACGTCGCGGAAGATGTCGGGGAAGCCATCGCCGTTGGTGTCCTCACCGGTGCGAGCCGCGCAGCCGCGGGCGGCGTCGCCCGCTTCGTTGGCCTCGAGGCGCTCCAGGAAGGCGGCCGCCGTGTCGACCGCGTCGGCGGCGTCGTCGTTGAAGACCGTGGAGATGTCCAGCGGGGTCTGGCTCGCCAGGGTGCGGACCTGGTCCACGACCGCGGCGGTCAGCGCGGCGTCGCCGCCGCTGTACTGCTGGACGAAGGGCTCGCCCGCCATGTCGACGGAGCCGACGTCGCGGCCGAACTGCTGCATGTGCGCCATGCCGCCGGCGCCCTGACCGATGCCGATGAACTTGACGTTGCGCGCCATCGTGGCCGCGACGACGTCCGCGTACTCGGGCTCACCGGAGATCGCCGAGTAGGGGTTCGCGTTCCCGGGTCCGTTGTGCCACGTGACGTCGGTGATCATGACCACGATGGGCACGGCGTTGTTGCGGAAGCACGGCCAACCGAAAGTGCCCGCCGGGCAGTCGGTTCGCGGTCCGACGGAGGAGCCGCCGTAGGGCAGTCCGTCGCCGGTCACGACGGCGTACATCGCCTGGCCATGCGCCTCGGGACCATCGTATCCACCGCTGGGCGTGTACCGGGCGGTCGCCGCCGTCGCCGCGCCCACGTCGTCGGTGATGTCCTGGAAGTGGCCGTAGGGCTGGTCCCCCGCCTGGCCGTAGGTGCCGGTCGGGTAGTCCCGGAACTCGCCGAGACCCACGAAGGTGTTGGGGATCTCCGCGCGGATGCCGGGGATCAGCGAGGACGCGATCGCCGAGCGGAGCGCGTTGATCGACGAGCCCATGGACCCGGTGGTGTCCATCAGGAAGTAGACGTCGGCGTTCCGGATGTTGGTCGCGAAGTCCAGGGTGTCCCGCGGCGGGGTCGGGGCCTCCTCGTAGGGCATGAGGAAGACGAAGTCGCCGTTCGCACGGGGGTTGTCCCCGGCGTCGGTGGGGTTGGTGCCCGCGGTGATCTCCACGAGGTCGCTGGCGCCGTCCATGTCGCTGTCGGCGTTGGTGGGGCTGGTCCCCGCCGCGACCTCGTCGCGGTCACCGATGCCGTCGTTGTCGCTGTCGGGATCGCGGTAGTCGGCGACGCCGTCGTCGTCGGTGTCCACGGGGGGCGTGGAGAGGTCGTCGTCGCCGGCCTCGTCGGCGTCGGAGATGCCGTCCGCGTCGCTGTCGAGGTCGAAGCGGTCCGGGATGCCGTCCATGTCGGTGTCGGCGGTGCCCTCGTAGAGGTCGCCGATGGTGTCGTCGTCGCTGTCGGGATCCAGGTAGTCGGGGAGCCCGTCGCCGTCGCTGTCCACCGGCGCGCCCGGGTCGCCACCGATCTCGGTGACGTCGTCGATGCGGTCACCGTCGTTGTCGGTGTCCTGGAAGTCGGGGACGCCGTCTCCGTCGGTGTCGGTGGTCCACTCCTCGTTGTCGGGGATGCCGTTGCCGTCCGACTCGAGGTCCTGGAAGTCCGGGGTGCCGTCGTCGTCGCTGTCCGCCGGGGTCAGACACGGCGAGACCCGGCGCTCGACCTCGTCGGGGATGTCGTCCCCGTCGCTGTCGTCGTCCTGGTAGTCGGGGGTCCCGTCGCCATCGGTGTCGCCGGTGCCCTCGTCGGCGTCGGAGATGCCGTCGCCGTCCGAGTCCGTGCAGGTGGCCACGCTGCCGTCCGTCGTTCCGACGGAACCGTCCCGGGTGGGTGAGGTGCCACCGTCGCTCGGATCGCAAGCAAAACCGAGGAGGGCGAACATCACGGACACGAAGCCGTGAGCCCAGAGGCGCTGATTCATTCTAGAGATACTCTTTCTCCGTCCCCCGACCGAACGGATGCCCATTCTAACCCGCGGTGTGCAGGACTTCACCTATTTCGGCATCATCTGTACGGGGCGTGCACTGCCACTCTGTCACGCTCCCCCGATCGGGGCGCACCTCGGACGCAAGGATTTCGCCGCGGCGCGGGTCCACGCCGAACGTGCGCTCCCGCCCATCACGAGACACGGACGTCGCCAGGTTCCCGCGTGGGCACCATCCTTGCTTCACGCGCGCCGGAGGTATGCGCGTGCGCGAAGGCAAAGAGCTCCTGCGGGCGATGAAGCCCTACGCCAGGGAAGACCGGACCAAGAGCTGGTGGGCCCTGGGGTCCACCCTGACCCTGATCACCGGGCTCTTGGTCGTGGCGGCGTGGCCGCTCGCTTGGCCCATCCGGCTGGCGGCCTCGGTGGTCGCCGGGCTGGTCGTGGTCCGCGGCTTCATCATCTACCACGACTTCATGCATGGAGCGCTGCTCAAGGGCTCCTTGGTCGCCAAGGCGATCATGAGCGCCTACGGGGTCCTGGTGCTCACGCCGCCCAGGGTGTGGCGCCAGACGCACAACTATCACCACGCCAACAACGCGAAGATCGTCGGTAGCCACGTCGGCTCCTACCCGATGATGACCGTCGCGATGTGGGAGAAGGCCAGCCCCTCGGCCCGGCGCTGGTATCGGGTCGCCCGGCATCCCCTGACGGTCTTCCTCGGCTACGGCGGCATCTTCCTCTACGGGATGTGCATCTCCGGTTTCCTGCGGCGGCCGAGCCGCAACTGGGACTCGGCCCTGGCCCTGGTGCTCCACGTCGCGCTGGCGGTGACCCTCACCCTCACCCTCGGGTGGCAGGGCCTCCTCTTCGTCCTGGTGCTCCCCCTCGTGGTGGCGTGCGGGCTGGGGGCCTACCTTTTCTACGCCCAGCACAACTTCGAGGGCATGCACCTGCAGCCGCGCGAGGAGTGGTCCTTCGCGCGCGCCGCCCTGGAGTCGTCGAGCTTCATGGAGATGGGCCCGGTGATGAACTGGTTCACCGGCAACATCGGCTACCACCACGTGCACCACCTGAACGCGGCCATCCCCTTCTACCGGCTCCCCGAGGCCCACGCGGCCATCCCCGAGCTCGCCGCCGCCCGCCGGACCTCGCTCACGCCGCGGGCCATCGCCGCCTGCTTCCGGCTGAAGCTCTGGGACCCCGAGCAGGGCCAGATGGTGCCCTACCCCCGCTGACTCAGGGCGCGGGCTTGCAGAAGCGGAAGGGCGTCCCGTCGGCCAGGGTGAGGGTCGCCGACGCGCAGTCGGTCTCGGGCGGGCACGTGGGCCCGCAGACCGCCACACACTCCCGGCCCGCGCCATCGAAGTCCTCGCACGTCCCTTCGAGGCAGTCCGGGTTGATCCCGCAGGCCTCGCCGAGGGGTACGGTGCCCACCGGATCGCAATAGGGGAAGTAGCCGCCCGCCGTGGCCGCCAGACGGCAGCGATCCCCCGAAGGGCAACCGGTCTCGGCGATCGGGTCGCACGCGATGGTGCAGACCCCGAGCGCGTCCGGTAGCCCGGTGACCGGACCCAGGGAGCGCGAGCACCAGCGGTCCCCGGAGCACTCGGTGTCCGGCGCGCCGCAGACCTCTCGGCAGGCGCCGCGGCCACAGTGGTGGCCCCCGTCGCAGTCGGCGTCGTCATCGCACGCCGCGCCGGCCCCACCGGCCCCGCGCGGTCGGCAGTAGAAGCTCGTTCCCGCCGCCGCGGAACACGCCTCGCCCGATGGGCAGCCGCAGTCGGCCAGGATGTCCTCGGCGCCATCGCAGGCTCCGCAGCTCCCCATGTCGGTCCCCGCGTCACCCCCGAGATCGACGCCCCCGTCCAGCCCGCAGCTCTCGTCGACGCGCCCGTCGCAGTCGTCGTCGAGTTCGTTGCAGCGCTCCGGCGCGTCCGGGTAGATCGCCGGGTCGCGGTCACCGCAATCGGCGACCGTGACGCTCACGCCGGGACAGCGCGCGTCGGGGTACCCGTCGCCGTCGTCGTCCTCCCCATCGTTGAGGGCCACGAAAGCGTGGGTCCGGGGATCGCAGTCGTCGTCCACGCCGTTGCAGAGCTCGAGGCGCCCCGGGGACCGCTCGCCGTCGGCGTCGTCGCAGTCGGTGTCGAGGAGCGAGTGGCCGGCGACGGGCTCGTCGGAGCTCATGGTCGGCCCGGACGCGTCCCCGAAGCCGTCGCCGTCGCCGTCGACGTACCAGGTCTGCAGCGTGGGCTCCTCGTCGACGGTCCCGTCGCAGTCGTTGTCCAGGCCATCGCGGATCTCGAGCTGCGCGCCGTGCACGGACACGTTGGTGTCGTCGCAGTCGAGGTCGTCGGTCACGAAGCCCGCCCACCCGGCGCAGCCGCGCATCGGCTCGTCGGGGTCGCCGTGGAGGTCTCCGTCGGCGTCGCGGTAGCCGTCGATGGCCGCTCCTTCGTCGACCTCGCCATCGCAGTCGTCGTCGCGTTGGTTGCAGAGGTCCGTCGCTCCCGGACGGGTGTCCGCCCGGTAGTCGTCGCAGTCCCCGCCGCAGGCGTCGCCGTTGCAGCAGAGGGCGTCGACGGCTCCGTCCCCGTCGCGGTCGAGGCCCCCGAAGGTCGCCGGATCGCAATCCTCGTCGATGCCCTCGTCGTCGCAGACCTCCGATGCCATCGAGGAGCGACGGGCGTCCGTGTCGTCGCAGTCCGAGCCGTCGCACTCGATGGCGTCGTCGCCGTCGCCGTCGCCGTCGGGGGTGGCGCAGTCGGTCTCGCAGCGCGCCCCGAGCTCGATGCAGCGCTCGCCCGCGGCGCAGGGCGCGGTCCCGGCGACGCAGGCCCCGGGCGCGCCGGTCTCCACGCCGTTGCAGAAGAGCCCGTCGTCGCAGGTCTCCGTTCCGGCATCGGGCAGAGCGACGTCGTCGTCGCCGCAGGAGAGCACGAGGAGGAAGCCGAGAACCAGACGCCGCATCCCCCGAGTCTACCCACCCCGCCCCCCGCGAACGAAGGAAGTGCCCCACCTACGGGGGCACCGTCCCCATTCACAGAGACCAGGGACGATCGTCGTCATTGTCGTCATTTCGCCCGCGCACCCGCCTCAGCGATCGAGCCACCCCTCGAGACGCCCCCGGAGCGAGCGCGGGTTCGCGACCCGGGCGCGCGCCTCGACGTGCTCGAAGCAGACGGGCCAGCGAACCGGATGCTCGGGTTCGTAGCCCAACACCTCCGCCGCCCGGCGCCCATCCAGGACTCCTCCGAACTGCAGCCGCCCCCGGCTCACCGCGTGGTGGAAGTCGGTGGCGATGGCCGCGCGCCGCAGACCGTAGAGGGGACCGATGAGCGGCGCGGGCACCGGGACTCCGCGGCGACCGAAGCGCGCGATCAGCCGCGAGAGCGGCAGGGTGTCCAACCCCGGGATCGTGAACACCCCCTCGGCCTCGCTCCGAGCGGCGAGCACCAGCGCGTGGGCGAGGTCCCGCTCGCTGAGCACGTTGATCATCGGGTCGAACCCGACCGGCCGGAAGCACACCGCGGACAGGAGGTAGTCCCAGAGCTGGCTCCCCGTCCGCGGCGCGAGACACTCCGCGCAGCGGAGCACGGCGATCCGAATGGGCGACATCCCCATCCGCGCGCACACCGCGAGATCCGCCTCTACCCGATCGAGCACGTACTGCGGCGTCCCCGGTCCGATGCGGAGCGGGTGGTCCTCGTCGATGCGCACCGGCAGCCGGGCGCTCCGCTCGTAGATGCTCCCGAAGCTGCGGTACACGAAGCGACGCACCGACGGCACCCGCTCGGCGAAGTGCAGGATCCGCCGGGTCGCGTCCACGTTCAGCGCGTGGGCCCGGCGACCGGCGACCACGCCGCGGTGGGTCGCCATGTGCACGATGTCCGTCACGCCCTCGGCGCGCACCGGGCCGAACATCAGGCTCCGCACCGAACGCTCGCGGGTCAGGTCCACCTGGACGTGGAGAACCCGCGGGTCGGTCTCGGACCCCGGGCGATGGGGCTCGCGGCTCACGAGGAGCACGCGCTCCGTCGCGGGGTCCGCGAGGAGCTCCCGGGTCACCGCCCGCCCCACGGCGGTCGTCGCCCCGGTGATCAACGTGCGACTCATCGCGAGCCCTCCGCGAATCGCCAGCTCATCGGAACACCCCCGAGCGCCGCTCGAGCAGGTCGTCCACGAGGCCCTGCACCGCGGCCTTCACCGCCGCCGCGCCCGCCTCGATGCGCTCCGGGTCGTCGGCGCCCACCGGGTCGGCGGCGAAGCGGATGGGCGGCCCGTAGGCCAGGTGGTAGCGCACGGGCAGCGGAAGCGGCGTCGCCGGCACCGGCAGGAAGGGCGCCCCGAAGACCGACACCGGCACCCGCCCGAGCTGGGGCATCTGCTCCTCGGCGCCGACCAGCGCCGCGGGCACGATGGTCGCGCCATACTTCATCGCCAACTCCACGTGGCCTCCGCGCCAGTCCTGGAGCCGATACCGGTCCGCGAAGCGCTTGCTGATCCCCGGCACCCCCTCGGGGAAGAGCAGGAGCAGCTCGCCCTCCTCCAGGAGGTACTCCACGTTGCGACGCGCACCGCCCACCACGCCGGCGCGCGCGAAGAGGAGCCCCACGAAGGGCAGCCCGGCGACGAAGGAGTCGGCGATGGCTCGCGGCAGCCGCGGAGGGTCCGTCCGTCGCAACAGATCGGCGAAGATCATCATCGCGTCGAAGGGCAGCGTCCCGCTGTGGTTGGCGGCGACGATCACCGGGCCCTCCGCCGGGATGTGCTCGTGCCCCTCGCTCCGAACCCGGAACCAGCGCTCGTAGAGAAAGCCGGTGACGAAGTGGGCCACCGCCGCGCCATCCGGATGGGCCCCGAAGACGTCGTACCCGTGGCTGCGCTCGAAGGCGCGCCGCTCCTCGGCCAGCATCCGCTCGAAGCGAGCGCGCTCGGCGCGCGGGACGAGGCCCTTGGCCAAGAGGCGGATCCACCCCGGTGTATCGATGAGCTCACCCCGGCCCATGGCTCGTTCATACCGGAGGCGTCGCGGGGCGTCACCCTCGGAGCGCGAGCCATCCCACGCTCCGTTCGCCGAGCCGCGCAACGGATGCGCGCCCCGACCGGATCGCGAAAGGTCTGCACCGAGAGCCCCCCAAAGATCCCCACCTGGGGGCGGCAAGCATCTTGCACATGGCGCGCGCATTCCCTCCCCCCTGTTGCCGTGCGGCCGAACGAGCCGTTTGCAGGAGCTTCGATGTCCGATCTGATGACCGATCCGATCGAGATCGCCCCCGACACCTACTGGGTCGGACGCCGCGATCCCGGCGGGATCTTCTTCGCCAACCCCTACCTCCGCGTCTTCCGCCAGGACGACGGTGGCTCGATGAACGTGCTCGTCGATCCCGGCTCGAGCAGCGACTTCGCCATGGTCCAGACGAAGTGCGCGGCGCTCATCGGTAGCGTGAAGCGCACCCACGCCGTGTTCATCAACCACCAGGATCCCGACGTGGGCTCGGTGGTGGGCCCGCTCTTCGCGCGCTTCGCGCCCCAGGCCAAGCTGCTCTGCTCCGAGGACACCTGGCGCCTCGTCCGCTTCTTCAACATCGACAAGAGCCGCTACATCTGCACCGACCCCTTCGTGGAGCGCGGCATGCGCCTGCCCACCGGGCACCACCTGGTCCCGGTTCCCTCGCCCTACTGCCACTTCGCGGGCGCGGTCATGCTCTACGATCCGGAGACCCGGGTGCTCTTCACCGGCGACCTCTTCGGCGGTCTCACCGCCAAGGACGCCACCGGGCTCTACGCCGACGAGAGCGACTGGGCCGGGATGCGCGCGTTCCACCAGCTCTACATGCCCGCGCGGGCCGCGCTCCAGTACGCGGTGGCGGCCATCCGCCGCCTCGACCCGCTGCCCGAGATCCTCGCGCCCCAGCACGGCCGCGTGATCTCCGGCGAGTGGGTCGAGCACTACCTGCGGCGGATCTCCGAGCTCCCGGTGGGCGTCGATCTCTTGCAGGACCGAAACGCCAGCGAAGACCAGCTCCGCGCGTGGACCTCGGTGTTGCGCCGGGTGATCCACACGTCCCGGGCCTACCTCGGCTCCACCGCCGAGACGCGGCTCATCGACGACCCCGACCTGGCGCCCTGCCTGGAGTTCGACGAGTCCGGGGTCCGGGTGGTCCAGCTCGGCAAATGGGCCCTGGAGCGCGCCGTCCATCTGCTCACCGACGAGGAGATCCCCGCGGTGGCCAACGCGGTCCGCTACGAAGCGATCTACGCCGCGAGCGAGCTCGACCTGCCCTCGCCCAACATCGAGCTCGCCGAGGAGGGTGAGGCCGCCCAGGTCGCCGCGAACGTGGGCGACTTCCAGCTGCACCACTGAGCCTGCGGTCGCGGGGGGCCGGATCCGCCTCCTCCTCCGGCTTCCCGCGACCTCTCTTCTGCCCTAGGGATGCACCCATGAGCGAAGAGAACCTCCAGATCCGCCTCGCCTCCCGTCCCGAGGGCGAGCCGACCACCGCGAACTTCGAGACCTCCCGGAGCGCGCCGCCGAGCCCCGCCGAGGGCCAGGTGCGCGTGCGGAATCGCTACCTCTCGCTCGACCCCTACATGCGCGGCCGCATGAGCGACGCGCCCTCCTACGCCCCGCCGGTCCCGGTGGGCGAGGTCATGATCGGCGGCACCGTCGGCGTCGTCGAGGAGAGCCGCCACCCGGGGTACGCCGAGGGTGACCTGGTGCTCGCGATGGGGGGCTGGCAGCGCTACGCCGCGGTCGACGGGAACACCCTGCGCAAGCTCGACCTCCCCGAGTCGAAGCTCTCGCTGGCCCTGGGCGCGCTGGGCATGCCCGGGTTCACGGCGTGGTGGGGCCTCGAGCACATCGGGCAGCCGAAGGAGGGCGAGACCCTGGTCGTCGCCGCGGCCACCGGACCGGTGGGTTCCATGGTGGGCCAGCTCGCCAAGCGCGCCGGCGCGCGCGCCGTGGGGGTCGCCGGCGGCGCGGACAAGTGCCGTTACGCCACCGAAGAGCTCGGCTTCGACGCCTGTCTGGATCACCGCGCCGACGACTTCGCCGAGCAGCTCCGCGCGGCCTGCCCCGACGGCGTCGACGTCTACTTCGAGAACGTCGGGCTCCCGGTGCTGCGGCCGGTGCTCCCGCTCCTGCAGCCCCACGCGCGCATCCCGCTCTGCGGGCTGGTGGCCCACTACAACGCCACCGCCCTCCCGGAGGGACCCGACCGGACGGTGGGTCTCCTGAACACCGTGCTGAAGAAGAAGCTGCGCCTCCAGGGCTTCATCATCGCCGACCACTTCGACGAGTTCGGCACCTTCGCCAAACAGGTGGCGCCGGCGGTCCTCGACGGGTCCATCCGCTTCCGGGAGGACGTGGTGTCGGGCCTGGAGCAGGCCCCCGGGGCCTTCATCGGGATGCTGAAGGGCGAGAACTTCGGGAAGCTCGTCGTCCGCATCGACTGAGCGTTCGGCGGCACTCTCGCCCGGAAGGGCCCGAACGAGAACCCCAGCTCACCCGCGCTGCGCGGCGTCGTGAGCGGCGCGGACCCGGGCGACGGCCTCCAGGATCGCCTCGGGCTCCGGTCCGCCGTGGGGGGCCATCGCCGCCGCCGCCCAGCTCGCGGCGCCGGCGCTCTCCCCGAAGAAGCGCACCAACATCCCCCGACCCGCGACCGTGGCCAGGCCGCGCAGGAAACTCCGGACCAGGGTCTGGGTGACCCCCTGCCCTTCGATGACCGACGCGCTCAACACGATCGAGTCTCGATAGCGAGCGGCCTGCCGCTTGGACTCGGCGCGAAACGCAGGACCCGGCAGCTTCCCCACCGCGTCGGCGGTGACGACCACGAAGAGCGCCACCGGCGACCCGCGCTCGATCGTCCGCTCGACCCACTCCACGCGATCGTGCAGCGCCGCCAGGGAGGGCTCGCCCCAGTACACGCAGACGAGCACGTTGCCGAGACCGGCGACCCGGTGATTCTCCCCGTCGCTGATCGGGACGAGCTGCACCCCCGGAGCATATCCCCCGATCGGGTCACGTGCCGAAAACCTGGGTGTGCCCGCCCGCCCCCTCGCGGCCACGGTCGATCCCCGGCCCCCCTCGGCGCTCGGTTCGGTAGGCTCCCGGCGATGGCCCTCACCGCGACCCTCTACCGCATCGAGCTGGAGATCTGTGACGTCGACCGCGGGGTCTACGAGACCCTGGATCTCCGCGTGGCTCAGCACCCCTCGGAGGGCGCCGACCGCCTCTGTGCCCGGGTCGTCGGCTACGGGCTCCTCTACGAGGAGGGCCTCGAGTTCGGCCGGGGGCTCTCCACGAGCGAAGAGCCCGCCCTCTGGACCCACGACCTCACCGGGCAGCTCACCCACTGGGTCGACGTGGGGGTCCCCAGCGCCGACCGGATCCACATCGCCAGCAAGCGCGCGCGGGTTACCATCGTCTGCCACAAGGGCGAGGAGGCCCTGGCCCGCGAGATGGACGGCAAGAAGATCCACCAGGCGGGCGAGGTCCAGGTCATCCACCTGGACCCGGCGTTCGTCGCCGACCTCGCCGAACGCCTGGAGCGCAAGACCCGCTGGGTGCTGATGCGCAACGAAGGCGAGCTCACCGTCACCGTCGGCGACGAGACCTTCGGCTGCCCCCTCGGCCTGGGCACGCTCTAGCGGGTTGGTGAAATGGCAGCCGACGGCCGCTATTTCATCTTCCTGCTAGGGTGCGGCGTGCGCCCCGAGATGCCGCGACGGTTGGAGAAGCTCCTGCGGGACGGGACGCCGCTCCGGGGGCGCGGGGTGGCCGACGCCGTCGCCGCGGGGCGGGTGACCCTGGTCGTCCGTGGCGCCCGCGTCGCGCCGGACCTGGAGCGCTGGGTCTTCCCCGAGGACGAAGTGCGCTTGGACGGCGTCCGGGTTCGCCCGCGCACCGAGCAGCACACCGTGCTCTTCCACAAGCCCGCGGGCGTGACCGCGACCCTGGACGAGACCCGGGG
Organism: Myxococcales bacterium UBA1660; assembly: GCA_002320815.1. Classification (GTDB taxonomy): domain Bacteria; phylum Myxococcota_A; class Polyangia; order Polyangiales; family Houyiibacteriaceae; genus UBA1660. The sequence goes on along the minus strand of DCLA01000077.1, from coordinate 12,204 downwards.
CCGCGCCGATCTCCGCGGCCCCCTGGCGACGATGCCCGCCGGCAGCGTCCCGGTGGGCCGGCTGGATCGCGAGACCACCGGCGCCTTCCTCTTCACCACCGATGGCGACCTGGCCAACGCCATCCTGCGCCCCGAGCACGCGGTGCCGAAGACCTATCGGCTGACCCTCGCCGAGGCGCTCACCGCGGACGACCCCCGGGTCCGGCAGCTCGTCACCGGTGTCCCCACCGCGCTCGGTATCCTGCGCGCCGAGCACACGCGGATCCACTCGGTCCGCCCGGGTCGCCCCGTCGTCGGTGGTCCGCCGGATCGTGGAGAGACCGAACTCCTGCTCACCCTGCACGGCGGCAAGAACCGCCAGATCCGCCGCATGTGCTACCGCGCCGGGCTCCGGCTCACGCACCTGCATCGGACCGAGGTGGGTCCCATCGCGCTGGGCGAGCTCGGCGAGGCCGCGTGGCGCCTCCTCGACCCGGCCGAGGTCGAGGCCCTGTGGACCGCGACCGGCGGCCGCGATCGGGTCCGGCAGGGACAGCGGCGGGCGCTCGCCCGGCGCGCCCGGGAAGCGCGGGAGCGCGGCGAGCCCGACGAGCGCCTCGAGGCCCGGCTCGAGCGCGAGCTCGCCGATCAGAGCGCGGGCCAGATGCCCTCGAAGAAGAGCAGCGCCGCGCCGACCGCCAGCACCATCCCCACCACCGCCGCCACGTAGGGGAGCGGGCCGCCCACCCGGGGTCCGGCCCGCTGCGCCCGGACCACCCCGGCATAGCCGCCCGCGGCGAAGCCCAGCACCGCCGCGCTCAGGTAGGCCATGGCCACGCCGGCCGTCTCGGAGCCGTAGCCCGCGACCCCGGTGAGGAGCGCCATCACCGCGGCCCCGGCCCAGAACGCGATGGCCCAGACGCGGCGCGCACGCCCGCCGGTCCCGGCGACGTATCCCTGGGCCTCGCGCGTCTCCGGCTCGGGGAGCGGCGGCGTCGGCTTGGCGTCCCGGGCGTAGGGGCTCTGATGAAAGGGCATCGCCGCCATCCTACCCCTACGGCGCCGGGCAGTGCCTCACGAGCGGCCCGAACGGCGACCGTGAAGGCGTACCGTCCCCGCCTGCGGGTCTGGCCTCCGTCGCTCGCCTGTGGCTCGATCCAGGAGATGGACATCGTCTACGAGGACGCGAAGAGTCGGCAGGTCGTCGTCCGCAACATGCACCTCGCGGTGTGGTTCGACGCGCCCAACGTGGACCAGATGCACGAGTGGGGACGCCAAGCCCTCGCGGTGAAGCAGCGGAACCCGAAGGGGACCGGTCTGATGAACCTCATCGTCTCCGGGACCCCCGCGTTCAGCGCCGAGGTGCGCGCCGCGGTCAAGGACTACACCGAGCGCGCCGTCCACGACGTCGGCGCGGCGCACATCGTGTTGGTGCGCGGTCTCTTGGCCAGCGCCGTCCGCGGCTTCCTGGGGACCGCGATGCTCCTCGGTCGCCCGAAGAACCCCACCAAGGTCTTCGGCGAGCTCGGCCCCGCCGCGACCTGGATGGCCACCAACGCCCAATCGCTGGGCGCGGTCCGCTGGGACGCCGACGCGCTCCAGGCCGCCTGTCAGCGAGCGATCACCCGCTGAGACGGCGTCCGACCTCAGGGACTCCCGGCGGTGACATTCCGGTAGTCCCGTGCGAACCTCGGCGCCGATGACGCCGTTCAAACCCATCAAGACCCTCGGCTCGGTGCTGGCAGTGTTCCTCTGCCTCTCGATGCTGACGGACCTGGTGAGCATCGTCTCCACCCTCGCGCAGCACGCGTTGCTCGAGCGGATGGTCATCGGCGACTACACGATGGCGGAGGCCGAGTCGAACGACCTACGCCAGAACCTCATCGGCGCGATCACCCTCATCGTCTTCATCGGGACCGTGATCACTTTTCTCGTCTGGACCTACCGCGCCTACGCGAACGTCGACGCCCTCGGGGGCATCCGCTCGCACGGGAAGGGCTGGGCCGTCGGCGGGTGGTTCACCCCCTTCCTCAACCTGGTCCGCCCGTTCCAGATCGTCCGCGAGGCCTGGGCCGTGGGGGAGCGCGTCGTCCGCGACGAGGTGAGCGCCCTGAACCCGCCGTGGTGGATCAACACCTGGTGGGCCTTCTGGATCATCGGGAACCTGATCGGCAACGTCGTGTTCCGGCTGGACGACCAGAGCCTCGAGAGCTTTATCGCCAACACCCGCTGGTACGTGGCGAACGATCTCGCGAGCCTCGTGAGCGCCGCCTTCGCGGCGGTGGTCGTCCTACGGACCAGCGCGCTCCAGACCGAAGCCGCCGGGCGCTCGCGGCCCCACGACCTCCAGCAGGTCTTCAGCTGAGCGGCGGGCGCACGAAGCCGCGTACGCCGTCGGTCAGCAGCGCGACCAGGTTCGGATCGTCCAGCTTCTCGGGCGCGGTGGCCACGATGCGGAAGAGCGCCCCCCGGAGCGCGTGGAAGGCGACCATGACCACCAGCTCCGGATCCCGGTCGCCGAGCCACTCGGGGTGCGCGCGCAGGAGCGCGACCCCGACCGCCACCATCCGGTCGAGCCGTCGCTCGAGGAAGGCGTCGATGAGCGCCTTCTTGTTCGGGAAGTACTGGTAGAGGGAGCCGACGCTGACCCCCGCCCGCTCGGCGACGCCGGTCGCCGTGGCTCGGGAGCCTTCGCGCGCGAGCATCTGTCCCGTCGCCTCGACGATGGCGTCGACCGTCGCCTTCGAGCGCGCCTGCTTCGGCTTCCGCCTCCTCGCCATCGAACGAATGTACATGGTTTCATCCCGGTGCCGCCAGGCACCTGGAATGACTGACGATTCCGTTCTGCGAACGCGAATGGTCGGAGGACCGTCGCCGCCAGATTCCTTCCTGATGGCACATCGAAGCACGACCGACCCCACCGTGGCCGAGGCCCTGGACGACTTCCTCGAAGCCAACGGCTTCTCGACCGACGCCTACGACAGCCCCACCGTCCCGATCCCCTTCGGCCCGTGGACCATCCCCCTCCCCAGTACGCCCGGCCGAAGGGCGCTGGTGCGCTTCCACGACCTCCACCACGTCGCCACCGGGTACGGCGCCGACTACGTCGGCGAAGCGGAGATCGGCGCCTGGGAGCTCCGCGCCGGCTGCGACACCTTGGCCGCGTGGCTCTACAACGGGCTCGCGGTCTCGGCCGGGTTGGTGCTGAACCCGCTGCGCGTATGGCGCGCCTTCCGGCGCGCCCGGTCCATGCGAACCCTCTACCGCGTCGGCCGCCCCTACGAGGAGCTGCTCGACCTCCGCCTCGGCGAGCTACGCGCGCTCATCGGCCTCGAGGGCGCCTGAGCCAGCGAGTCCGGGGACCGCGAGTCGGGCCAGCGCGAGTCGGGCCAGCGCGGCTCGCGGCGGCGCGTCCTACCGAGGCGCCGGGCCCGGCGGCGCTTCCGTCGCCGAGGGCTCGGCCGGCGACTCCGTCTCCGGCACGGCAGGCGCCGGGTTCGGCTCCGTTGCCGGAGGCCGCGACTCCGCAGGCGGAGGGTCATTCGGCGTCACGGCCGGCGCCACGGCCGGCTCGCTGACATCGGGCGCCGCAGGCTCCGGCGGGGTGTGCCCGTACGAGTACGACCCCGGCTCCAGCGCGGCGCCGCTCAGCGCCTGCTGGATGCAGCCTCGTTCTTCCGGCGTGACTCCAGGCACGTAGACCCCACCCATCCGGGCGGCGAATCCGACGACCGGGCGCTGGGTACAGGCCAGCACCGCCTCGCGCCGCTGGGGCCAGATGGCGTCGAAGTAGCGGACCCGCCCCAGCAGCCCGTGCAGCGCATCCCGCGCCTCGGCGAAGTCCGCCGCGAGCGCGCTGGTGCGGAAGACCATGGCGGTCGGCAAGCTCGCCGGGGACAGGCCGCCGCCACTCACCACCCAGGGCATGCCGGTGCGCACCACGACGAACGCCTCCCGGCGCGGCCGGGCGCCGGGGTCGATCCGCGTGCGCTCCACGTCGACGCGGTCGTAGACCACTTCCCACGCATCCCGACCGCCGACCACCATCGGGCCCTGCGAGATGACCCGCGGGGCGTAGGTGCGCTCCGAGACCGCGATGCCGTCCTCGAGCAGCGCCACGCGGCTCTCGGAGGCGGAGATCCGCTCGAGCAGAAGCCCGGCCAGGACGTCCGCTCGAAGCTCGGCGAAGGTCTGATCCATCGGCGCCGTCACCACCGTCAACAACGCGCCGGAGTAGCGGTGGCGGAAACGGAGATCCCAGTTCCGCACGCGACCGCTCCAATCGAGCTCGCCGTCCCCGTTCCGGTCGACGCGCATCTCGGAGGAGTAGAACCCGCGCACCTTCTCTTCGTAGCCGCTCCCCGAGGCCCCGTAGTTCTCCAGGATCCATTCGCCGGGCATCAGCCGCCCGGCTTCGCCGACCACCTGATACGAATAATCGGGGTGGGAGAAGGTGGAACCCTCGAATCGTCCGGGGGAGATCGTCGCGCATCCCTGTGCGCCCATCGAAGCCGCGAACAAAACGAATGGAACGAGTCGAAGCATGGCGCTCTCTACACCGAACCGCCTCGAGTGTCGTCCTCTTTCGCGGACGTTCTTCGTTCCCGTCCAGCAACGGTCCTCGGAGCGCCCGGGCCGCACCCGACCCTCGCGGTCGAGGCGTCACCGGATCTTCGGTCGACGAAGGCCCATGGGGCGCTAGAACGCTGCCTCACGATTGCATCAGGAGTCCGAACCGTGACCAAGACCGTTCTCATCGCCACGCAGAAGCCCTTCGCCGCCGAAGCCAAGACCCAGACCCAGGCCATCCTCGAGGAGGCGGGCTACTCGGTGAAGGTCCTCGAGTCCTACGCCGACGAGGCGGACCTCCTCGGGGCGATCGCGGAAGCCGACGCGATCATCGTGCGGAGCGACAAGATCCACTCCGGCGTCCTCGACGCCGGCAAGAACCTGAAGCTCGTGGTCCGCGCCGGAGCCGGCTACGACAACGTCGACACCGCCGCCGCCAAGGAGCGCGGCATCGCGGTGATGAACACCCCCGGTCAGAACGCCAACGCCGTGGCCGAGCTGGTCTTCGGCATGCTCGTCTTCTCGGCCCGCGGGCAGTACGACGGCAAGCCCGGCACCGAGCTGAAGGGCAAGACCCTGGGCATCCACGCGCTCGGCAACGTGGGCATGAACGTGCTCCGCATCGCCAAGGGCTTCGACATGGAGGTCCTCGCCTTCGACCCCTACCTGGCCGACGCCGACATCTCCGCCGCCGGCGCTACGCCGGTGAGCACCGTCGAGGAGCTCTACGCCAAGAGCGACTACCTCTCGCTGCACATCCCCGCGACCGACGAGACCAAGAACTCCATCGGCAAGGCCCTGCTCACCTCGATGCCCCAGGGCGCCGCGCTGGTGAACACCGCCCGCGCCGAGGTCATCGACGAGGCCGGCCTCGTCGAGGCGCTGAAGGAGCGCAGCGACCTCCGCTACCTCACCGACATCGCGCCCAGCGAGGCCACCCACGCCGCCCTCGGCGAGTTCGGCAAGCGCTACTTCGCGACGCCGAAGAAGATGGGCGCCCAGACGGAGGAGGCGAACACCAACGCCGCCACCGCGGCCGCGCGTCAGATCATCGGCTTCCTGGAGCGCGGCGAGCGCAAGCACGTCGTCAACGACTGAGCCGCGCCGCCGTCACCGCACGGCGACGGCGACCACGAGCACCAGGGCGCCCAGCGAGAGGACGGCCACCGCGGCGTAGAGCGCCGCGCGGCCGATCCCTCGCACCAGGCGCTCCCGGAAGAGGCCCTCGGCCTCTGCCACGCTGGCCGGTCCGGCGAAGGCGACCTCGCGGTTCTCGCGATAGGTCCCCTCGCCGGGCACGCCCAGCCAGCGGTGGGTCGCGCCCGCCGGACCCACCCAGCTCGGGCGCACCTCCGCATCGGCGGGCGGCGCCAGGGCCGAGGGGCTCGCGGCGCGCAGGGGCGCCAGCTCGCGCCGACGCCAGCGCAGCAAGAGCGCGCCACCGATCAAGAGCCCCAGCACCAGGCTCGCCCCGGCGAAGCGGGGCACCGGCGAGGGCACCAAGAGCCACCGGGCCCGGGTCCAGCGGTCGTCGTTCAAGCGATCGCGCCAGGTCCCCGGTCGCCCCTCGCCGCACCCGACGCGCTCGAGATAGGCCGCCACCGTCTCGCCCGACCGGGGCGCCTCGTAGCCCCGGTCGGGACAAGAGATCGATCCGTCGGGGAGGACCGGCAGCGCCAGCTCCCCGCCCTGGAAGGCCACCGCCACCCCGGGCCAGCGCGACGCCGCGGCGGCCGCGACGGCCGTCCCCTGCCGGGGTCCGGTCAGGAACACGAGCTCGGATCCCAGCTCGCGGCGCGCGGCGCGCAGCTCGTCCATCGTGAGGGTCGCCGGGGCATGGAGGCGAGTGGCCCCGGAGCGCGTGTTCCCGGTGAGCTCGCCCACCGAGAAGGACCGGACGCTGCCGTCGGGGTCGATCACGCTGCGTCGGGTGACGGCGCCGCCGAGCTCCCAGCCCCCGGGGAGCTCGAGGGGCGGCCCGAGGCCGGCGGCGGCCGCGGGCTCCGGGTGGGTCTGCGACAGCACGAAGGGATCGTGCTGAGGGCCCGCGGCGAGGAGCCCGGCCACCAGGAGTGCGGCCGACCCGCCCACCGGGTACCGACGCACGCCCCCGGCGGCCAGCCCGACGAAGGCCAGGGCGACGACCAGCACCAAGACCAGGTCCGCGGCGGTCGCCACCGCCGCGAGGCGCGCGGCCAGCTCATGGTCGGGGGTCCCGTCCGCGAATACGAAGCCCAACGCCGCCGCGACTCCGTTGCGCACGACCTCGGAGAGGAACCACCAGCCGAGAGCGAAGGAGACGGCGCGGAGACTGCCCCGCGCCCGGCACCCGGCGAGGAACGCGAACGCGGCGGCGACCCCCAGTCCCGCGACGCGGGGAAGCCAGCCGCCGACGTAGAGGTAGAAGAAGACCTCGCTCAGCTTCTCGGTGCCGACGGCGGTGGTCGCCCGCGGCATCGACGCCAGGGCCGCGAAGGCGATCCCCCAGGTCAGCGCGCTCCGCGGGCCCAATCGTCCGCGGGCGAAGAGCCCCAGCGCGGGTGCGGCCAGCATCGCCGGCACGATGAGACTCGAGTGCACGTAGTCGATGAGCGCCGACGGCACGACCAGCGAAGCCATGACCGCCAGCACCCCGCCGACCACCTCGGCCCGGGGCGGTCGTTCGCGCGCGGCGACGCCCTCGGCCCACGTCGTCGCCAGCGCACCGAGCACGACCAGCGCCGCGCCGCCCCAGCCGAACTCCAGGGGTGCATCGGTCGTGGCGTTCGGGGGCGGGTCCAGGGTGAGGGCCAGGACCACCCACCGGGGGAAGAGGACCACCACCCCGCCCAGGATCATCGCCACCGCGCCGGCCTGGGCGAGCAGTGGCCGCGACGGGCGGCGGGTCGTCCCCTCGAACATCGGCCCCATGGTGCCACCGGTCCCGCCCCACGGCGATGGTCTTCCCGGTTGGCCCGCGGTAGCGTCGACCCATGACCCAGCGGATCGTCGTGACCGGAGCGAACAAGGGCATCGGCCGAGCCATCGTGGAGCGGATCCTCGGCGAGCACCCGGAGACCTTCGTGTATCTCGGCTCTCGGAGCGCCGAACGCGGCGAGACCGCGCGCGCCGCGATGCTCGCCGAGCACCCCGACTGGGCCGAGCGCGTGGAGGTCCTGCCCATCGACGTCGCGGACGAGGCCTCGGTCGAGGCCGCCGCCGAGCGGGTCGAGCGCGCCGGGCCGCTCTACGGGCTGGTGAACAACGCCGGCATCGGTCGCACCGGCCACACGTTCGCCGACGTCCTCCGCGTGAACGCTCACGGACCCCGCCGGGTCTGCGAGACCTTCGCCGCGCTCCTACGCGACCGGGTGGTCATCGTCACCTCCGCCTCCGGCCCCAACTTCGTCGCCGAGTGCAGCCCGGAGATGCAGCGCTTCTTCACCGACCCGGCGCTCGAGTGGGAAGACCTCGACGCGCTCCTGCAGACCTCCCTCACCCTGGACGGCCCCGCCGCCTTCGCGGCCCACGGCTTGGGCGACGGCGACGCCTACGGTCTCTCCAAGGCCGCCGCCAACGCCTTCATGCAGATCTTCGCGCGGCAGCACCCGGGGCTTCGGGTCAACGCCTGCACCCCCGGTTGGATCGCCACCGACATGACCCGCCCCTACGCCGAGGCCGAGGGCCAGGACCCGCTGGCCATGGGGATGAAGACGCCCCACGAGGGCGCCACCGCCCCGCTGCATCTGCTCTTCGGAGAGCTCGCGGGGAACGGCTGGTACTACGGGAGCGACGCCGTCCGCAGCCCCCTGGACCGCTACCGCTCGCCGGGCGATCCCCCCTTCGCCGGCTGAGTCGCCCGGCGCGCGGCCTCTCGCCTCGCCAGCCCCGACCGCCCCGACCGCCCCGAGGTGCCCGGCGCCGCCCTTCGGGCTATCCCTGCCCGCGATGGAAAGGGACCTCGCGATCACCTTCGCCGGCGGCGGCAGCCGCGCCTTCTACCAGATCGGCTTTCTCGAGCGTTGGGCCGAAGAGATTCTGCCGCGCACCGCCGCCATGGCCGGGTGCAGCGCCGGCTCGGCGATGGCCATGATGCTGCTCACCGGCCGCGTCCCCGAGACCCGCGCCTACTTCGCCGAGCAGCGCCGCGGCGTGCGCGGCCTGGTCCACTGGCCGGCGCTCCCGCGCGAGCGCACTCCCTTCCCCCACGAGGGCATCTACCGCCGCACCCTGCTCCACGGCCTGGCCGAGGGCGGCTTCGAGCGGATCCAGGCCTCGCCCTTCCCGCTCTACATCATCGCCAGCTCCTTTCCCCGGCTGATGCCCAGCGTGATGGGTGTGATGCTCGGCCTGAGCGTGTACTCCCTGGAGAAGCGGCTGCGCCCCCGCGGCCTCCACCCGGTGCTCCCCCGGCGGGTGGGCTTCGTCGAGCACGTCGTGGACGCCCGGGAGTGCGAGAGCCCCGAGGACCTCGTCGAGTTGGTGCTCAGCTCGTCGTCCACCCCGCCCTTCACCCGCCGGGGTCGACACCAGCGCCGGCGCCTGCTCGACGGCAGCCTCATCGACAACGCCCCGGCGTTCCTCGCCGAGCGCGCGCCGGGCGTGAAGCGGAACCTGGTGCTCCTCACCCGGCCCTACCCCGAGGGCGTCACCGGCCGCCAGGGCGACCGGCTCTACCTGGCGCCACGGACCCCGCTGCCCATCCAGCGCTGGGACTACCGCGAGGTGGCGCCCATCGACGAGACCTTGGCCGCGGGCCGCGCCGACGCCGACCACTACGCGGCCGACGTCCGACGCTTCCTCGACGACGCCTGAGGCGCGGCGCGCTCAGAGCAGGATGTCGCAGTCGAGGTCGGCGATGCCCTCGACGTTGTTGTCCTCGTCGCACTCGGTGATCGAACCCGCCGCCGACCCGTCGTCGTCGACCACGGCCACGAAGGAGTACGGCGCCTCGCCCGCGAGGGGCACCGACGCGAGGGTCACCACGGTGCTCGCGCCCGGCAGGAGCGGTACGGTGGTGTTCACGGTGCCCAGCAGGTCCCCGAGCGCGTCGGGGGTCCCGGTGTAGAAGCTCACCGGCACCCCGGCGGCGACCCCGAGGCTCCCCTCGTTGGTCACCCGGGCCCGCAGGGTCGCGCTCGCCGGGCACCCGTCGAGGATCACCTCGAGCGCCAGCACCGCGAGGTCCGGCGCGTTGAACACGCCCTCGCCCTGGGTGTTCTGGCGATAGTTGTTGAGCCCGTCGGTGGACCAGTTGGCGGCCTCGCTCATGGGGATCCGCCCGGACGCCTCGACGTTGGTCACGTGGTAGGCGTGCTGGTTCCAGATGCGCCGGGTGCGCATCCACTGATCCCGGGTGTCCCCGTAGACGAAGATGCCCTTCCGCTGACCGTCCCAGGCGGCGTCGGCGCCGCGACACTGGGCGGGGATCCCGCTGGCCCGGTCGTTGGCCGCGATGACGATCTCCGAGTTCCCGTCGGCGTCGACGTCGGCGACCAGCGGGTACTCGTGGATGGTCGCGCTGGACGACGGGATCTGCAGGAGCACGGCGCCGTCGGAGCCGCGGTAGACGCGCATGTAGCACTCGTCGCCGTAGACCACCTCGGCCGCACCGTCGCCCTCGAAGTCGAACACGCTCGACCCGGTGGCGTTGCTGCTCACGTCGGCGGTCGCCTGGGACCAGAGCACGTCCATGGGGCCGGTGGGGTCGTACACGCTGTAGCTGCTGGCGCCGGCCACACCGATCTCCGGCTGCCCGTCGCCATCGAAGTCGGCCACGGTCGGCGGGCCCCCGATGCCGCCGCCGGGCTGCGCGACCGGGCCCCACTCGATGGCCCCGGTGAGGCCGTCGAGCAGGTAGATGTCCCCGCTGGCCACTAGGACCACCTCGGGCTGCGGGTCTGCGTCGAACTGGGCGACCGCCGGGTACCCATCGGGCGCGGGGGAGGTCCACACCAGATCCCCGTTGGCCTCGTAGGCGCTGTGCCCGGCGACGATCTCCGGGGCCCCGTCGAGGTCGATGTCCGCGATGGCCGAGATACCCCCGACGTAGCTGCCGTTGGTCCCCTCGCGGGCGCCGTCGCCGCGCGTCCAGAGGAGCCGGCCCGTGGCGTCGAGCACCATCGCGCCGAAGACGATCTCCGGGCTCCCGTCGCCGTCGAGGTCGGCCAACGAAGGCGCGCCGTTCACGGTGCTCACCGGCTGCGGCGTGGTCCCGTCCTCGGCGGTCGACTCCCAGAGCACGGCCCCATCCTGGTCGAACGCGATGGCCCGGCTGCCGCTCGCCGGGTTCCGCACGGCGACGATCTCCACCATGCCGTCGCCGTCCAGATCGCCCGCGGCGATGCCCGAGCGGCCGTTGAGGCGGGTCGCGCTGCCGGCGGCCACCCACACCTCCTCGCCGGTGTCCCCGCGCATCACCCGCAGCACCCCCGCCTGCCAGTCGGAGTCGCACGCGAAGTTGGCGACGATCTCCGGAGACCCATCGCCGTCGAGGTCGGCGACCACCGGCGCGGAGATGGCGTGCATGCACGTCGGGTCCTCGGTCGAGCTCTCCAAGCTCCACTCGATGCGCGGCGCGAAGTCACCGAAGACCGGCGTGGTGGTGCACTCCACCGGGTCGAACTGGGGCAGGCAGCGCTCGAGGGTCGGCTCGCAGAAGGAGCCCGCCGGACAGTCGAAGCTGTCGGTGCACTCGTCGCCGGGATCGGTGCACGCGTCGGAGATGCAGACCTGACCGTCGCCGCAGCAGGTCGCCCGATCCTCGCCGCAGCGGACGCCGCTGGCGCAGGCGGCCAGGCAGGCGCCCTCCACGCACTCGTCGCCGACGGCACAGCAGACCGCCGGAGACCCGCAGAGGGTCATGCTGGGGCATCCGCCCTGATCCATCGCCGGGCCGTCGGGGACCGGAGGCTCGGCGTCCGGCGGCTCCCCGCCATCCGGCGCTACGACACAGACCTCGTCGATGCAGACGGTCCCGTCGTCGCAGTCCGCCGTGCTGGTGCAGGCGTCGCCGGGGTCGTCGTCGCAGTCACAGGCGCCGAGGACGAGGAGCAGGAGGAAGAGGGAGGAGGCGAGAGAGCGGGGGAACTCCATCGCTGGATTCTACCGTTCCTTTGTTGGACGCGCCGAAAAGGCGGGGCCCCGCCGCGTACCGCTCACCGGTGAGCCGAGCTTGCTAGAGCCATCTAGCCTACCGGCAGTCGGATATCGCCGTTCCCGTGACCGTCCCGTAGGTACCGTTCACGAAGATTGCTCCGTGACATCCCATCCAGCTCGAGCAATAGCCGTCGTCCTGACCGATCGACTCTCGGCAGTGCACGTATCGATCCGCATAGTAGCCAGGACGCGTGTCGCACGTGTTGTCGTGACACGTCTGGCAGGTCGTCCCGGACCAGGCCGGGTCGCAGAAACACTCCCACCGAGAACCGTGGTCGGTTCCGGCACAGCGGCCGTGCCCATTGCACGTGACCCCATCGCACGCGTTCGTGTCACACGTCGCGCCAGTCCAACCGGCGGCGCAGTCGCACGTATAGCTGCCCAGCCCATCGATACACGACCCACCATTGCTGCAAGGATCGGGCGCCGGACAGTCGTCGATGTCCGCGCACGTCGGCGCACTGCCCTCGTTGTTCGTGCAGGCGTAGTACGCCGCGTCGCCGCAACCGCCGTTGTCCA
>DCLA01000095.1 GCA_002320815.1 Myxococcales bacterium UBA1660 | reverse complement strand
CGAGGACTCGGACGAAGACATCGATGAAGGCCTCGACGCGGGGGTCGATGAAGACGCGGGCGTGGGAACGTGAAGGCCTCGCTGCGCATCGCCCTGGTCGCAGCGGCCGCCACCCTCGCGGCGACCGCCCGTGCAGAGGACCGCGCGGATGACTCGGGGGCGCCGACCTGGGCGCTGGAGGCGGAGGTGGTCGCGGGCATCGGCTGGGTGAGCCCGGGGCTCCCGGCGGACCGCGCGCGCCCCTCGGGCCTCGACGAGCAGTCGCCGTGGACCGACTGCGACGAGCGCGGCGAGGACTGCACCGTCCGGGTGGCGAGCGCCGGGTTCGACCAGACCCTGGGCCTCCGGCTCGCCGCGCACTTCGCGATCGGCCCCCGCGTCGCCCTCGGGTTGGGCGCCCGGGTCCAGCCCGCCGCCGGCCGCGGCGTGCTCGCCGGCTGGGTCCTGGAGGCGAGCGGCCGTCTCGTGCTCTATCGGCGCGGCCCGCTCGGGCTCGACTTGGACCTTCGGGTCGGCGCCGGGCAAATCCAGTTCCAGCCGCCGCAAGAGGAGGTCGACGGACCTTTCGCGCGCAGTGGGCTGGCCTGGGTCGCCCTGGCGCTGGGCGGCAGCTATGCCATCGACGATGGGGTCGAGCTCTTCCTAGCGCTCACGCCGCGCCAGTCGTTCCCCGAGCGAGTCTTCGTGCTCGACCTCGGCTTGGGGCTGCGGATTCGCGGCTGAGTGGCGGGCGCGGGCGCCCGCGGGCGTCGACCGCTCGCGGGCCGCGACCGGCCGCGAACCGCCTCAGCCGCGTTCGGCGCGGAGGGGAACGACCGGGGCGCTGCGGCGCTGGCGTTGGTGGGGCAGCGGGTCCACGCGGGCCGAGTGCCAGCGGGTCCAGGCGCGGATGCGGGCCAGGCTGGGCAGGGACTCCCCGATGGGTCCGAGGGTGCGGACCAGGTTGCTCCAGGTCGCGCAGCGGAGCCGCATCCCGCCGCAGCGGACGTCGTAGTGCTGGTCGGTGCAGGCGCTGGGCAGGAGCAGCGAGAAGTCGAGGTCGCCCCAGACGAGCTGGAGCGAGGGGGCGCAGCGGGAGCCGGCCACGCGGACCTCCCAGGGTCCGTGGTGCAGGCAGAGCGTGCGCAGCGCGGGGTCGTGGATGCCGTCCATCGCGGAGGCCTTCAGTGGAGGACCGCGTGGATGGGCTCGACGACGCCCCGGCGGTGGTCGCGGACCCAACGGACCGCGGCGCCGGGGTCGCCCATGAACTGCTCGACGCAGAAGCCGCCGAGCTCGTCGCAGCAAGGGCAGCGGTAGGCGGCCAGGGACGCCTGGTAGGCGGGGTGGGTGATGCGGAGTCGATAGGTGTTCGCCTCGACGGCCTCGAGCGAGAGGCAGGCGCCGTTGGTCCGGACGTTCTCGAAGGTCCGGGGGCCTTCGGGGACGCAGACGAGGCTCTCGAACCAGGAGCCGAGAACGAGGACGAGGGTGTGCTGGGTGGGGTCGGTCATGGGCCTCTCTCCGTCGCGACGGCCGGTCGGGCGTCGGCGTTCGCGCTCCACCCTGCCTCAAATGAAAATGAATATCAACAACCATTGGGCCAGGCTTTCCATGCGCGAAGTCCGCTCAGCAGGTATTGTCACCGAGTGACGCGAACGAGGGGATGGTTCGCCCTGCTGCTTCTACTGGCGGCGTGTGGCGATGATGCGGTCGTGACCGACGCCAGCGTGCTCTGCACCAGCGACGATCAGTGCGACGACGGGGTGTTCTGCAATGGAGCCGAGGTGTGCAGCCCCGGAACCGCAGGTACGAACGCCTTCGGCTGCGGGGGGGCCGACGCGCCGTGTCTCGCGGGGCAGCTGTGCCGCGAGGACGAGGACCGCTGCGCCGCGCTCTGTGACGTCACCGAGGACGCCGACGGCGACGGCGTGAAGGCCATCGAGTGCGGCGGCGACGACTGCGACGACAGCGACGCCAGCCGCTTCCCGGGGAACTTCGAGATCTGCGACGAGGAGGGCGTCGACGAGGACTGCGATCCGACGACCTTCGGCGACGTCGACGTGGACATGGACGGCTACATCGACGCGCGCTGCTGCAACGGCGACGACTGCGGGACGGACTGCGCGGACCGCATGGCCACCGTGAACCCCGGCGCCGCCGAGGTCTGCGACCTGGTGGACCAGGACTGCGATGGGGACGTCGACGAAGGCGTCCAGACCGCCGGCTTCGAGGACCGCGACGGCGACCGCTACGGCGACCCGGAGCGGGCCCGCATGGCCTGCGCTTTCGACGCGGACGTGTCGCCCTCGATGAACGACTGCGACGACGGGAACCCCCGCCGCCACGGGCAGATGCTCGAGATCTGCGACGAGGTGGACAACGACTGCGACGGGATGGTCGACGAGGACCGCTACAGCGTGTCCTGGTACGCCGACACCGACGGGGACGGCTTCGGGGATCCCGGCGGCGAGGTCCGCTCGAGCTGCGAGCCCATCGAGGGCTTCTCGACCCTGCCCTTCGACTGCGACGACTCGGACCCCACGCGCAGCCCCATCACGCCCGAGCGGTGCAACGCGCTCGACGACGACTGCGACGGGCGCGCGGACTTCCAGCTCGCCGACGGCGACACCGAGGACGACGACGGCGACGGCGTGGCCGACGCCCGGTGCCCGGGCGGGATGGGCATGGACTGCGACGACCGGGACCCACTGGCCAAGCCGGGCCTGCCGGAGCTCTGCGACGGCGTGGACAACGACTGCGACGGGATCGTCGACGAGGGCGCCACCGAGCAGCTCTGGTACGTGGACGACGACGGCGACGGCTTCGGCGACGACGCCGCCGAGCGCCGCGGGAGCTGCGAGCGCGTGCCGGGGCTGGTCTTGATCGGCGGCGACTGCGACGACGGCGACTCCGCCGTCCGGCCCTCGGCCCGCGAGCGCTGCAACGGCGTCGACGACGACTGCGACGGCACCGTCGACGAGAACGCGGGCTTCATCGCCACCTACCTGGACGAAGACGGCGACGGCTTCGGGACCGGCATGCCGCTCGCCCAGTGCGCGGTGCCCGGGCTCCGAGCGCTGACCCCCGGTGACTGCGACGACAGCGACCCCGCCAACCGGCCCGGCGCCCCCGAGCTCTGCGACGACGTCGACAACGACTGCGACTCCATCACCGACGAGGGCGCCAGCGTGGTCACCTGGTACGCGGACACCGATGGCGACGGCTTCGGCGACGCCGCCGGCGATACCCAATCGAGCTGCGAGCCGGTCGCCGGCTACTCGGTGGTGGCCACCGACTGCGACGACGGCGACTCGAGTCGCTTTCCGGGCGCACCCGAGCTCTGCGACACCGTCGACCAGGACTGCGACTCGGTCGTCGACGAGATGTCCGCCGAGGGTGTGCTTCAGTACCCGGACAGCGACGGCGACGGCTTCGGCGGCGGCATCGGGGTGACCAGCTGCGCGCCGCTGCCGGGCCACGCCCTGCGGCGCAGCGACTGCGACGACGCCGACGCGACCCGCTTCCCGGGCGCGGATGAACGCTGCAACGCGGTGGACGACGACTGCGACGGCAACACCGACGAGGCGCCCGCCGGCTACCTCGACTGCGAGCCCGACTCCACCAACGCCACGCCCGTGTGCACGGTGGGGGTCTGTGGCTACGGCGCTTGCCTGCCCGGCTACGCCGACTGCGACGGGGTGGTGGCCAACGGATGCGAGAGCGATTTGGCGACCGACCCACGGCACTGCGGCGGCTGCGACCAGAGCTGCGGCCCGGGTGGTTCGTGCACGGGCAGCACCTGTGATCGCGTGCCGGTGACCAGCGTGGCCACGACCGCCGGCGTGGGGTGCGCGGTCCGCAGCGGCCAGGTCTTCTGCTGGGGCGACGAGCGCCGGACCGGCACCGTGGGCGGCCGCGGCGACGGCGAACTGCAGGCCGGCATCCTGCGCGCTCCCAGCCCCGATCACCCGGCCGTCGGTCTCACCGACGCCGTCGCGGTGGTCTCGGGCGACTTCCACTTCTGCGCGCTGCGAGCTACCGGCGAAGCGGTGTGCTGGGGCTCGGGCGGTTCGGGCCAGCTCGGCGATGGCGCAGGCACGACCCGGTTCGTTCCGGTGCCGGTGCAGGGCGGCCACATCTTCGAGCAGATCGCGGCCTCCACGAGCCAGACCTGCGGCCGGACCGCGGCGGGCGATCTCCTCTGCTGGGGCAACGCCACCAACCGCTCTGCCCTACTCACCCCCACACCGATGCTGCGCGCGGACGGCGGGAGCGCCGACGCCATCGATCTGGCCGTGGGCCGCGACCACGTCTGCGTGGTGGACAGCACCCGGCGCGTCTACTGCCTCGGCTGGACCGCGACCGCGGTGGGTCAGTCGGGCGGCATCGATTTCGACGACCTCGTCGGCCCCATCGTCGACGGGTCCGACATGCCTCTCGAGAACGTCTCCACCATCGAAGCCGGCGGCGACACGACCTGCGCGGTCGTCGACGGGGGCCAGGTCTGGTGCTGGGGGTCCAACGCCTCCGGTCAGCTCGGCGACGGCACCTACGGCAACCGACCGAACGCCGCGCCCGTGATGGGCGTGAGCGACGCGACCGACCTCTTCCTCGGCCGCGGGATCTCGTGCGCCATTCGGACCACCGGCGCCGTGCTCTGCTGGGGCCGCAACAGCAGCATGGTGCTCGGCGATCCGGCATTCACGGAGTCCAGCAGCCCGCTGCCCCGCGGGGTCCCCGGTCTCGCCGCGGTGACCGAGGGCTCGGGCTTCGTGCGCACCAACTCGGGCTTCCTCAGCGCGATCTGCGCCGCCGCAGCCGACGGCGTGGCGTGTTGGGGGCCCGGCAGCGACGGTCGCTCCGGCGATGGGACCACCGACACCAGCAACCGGGCTCCCCCCGTCCGCGTCCTCGGCTTCCCCTGACCCCAGGGACGATCGTCGTCATTGTCGTCTTTTCGCCCGGGACGATCGTCGTCATTGTCGTCTTTTCGCCGGGGACGATCGTCGTCATTGTCGTCTTTTCGCCGCCCGAGCAAATGACGACAATGACGACGATCGTCCCTAGGTGCCGGCGGGGCCGAGGTCGCCGTTGGTGGGGCCGGGGTCGGCGGGGCGGAGCACGGCGCCCAGGATGCCGGCCAGGACGCCCAGGGCGACCACGCCGGCGCCGATGCCCAGACCGCGACGCAAGCGACGGCGGCGGGTGGCGGCGGGATCGGGGGCCGCGGAGCCCCGCAGGGTGAGGTCGACGCGGCGCGTGGCGCCGCGATCGAGCTCCAGGGTGGTCGCCGCGCCGATGGCGCCGGGGGCGTGGAGGCGGACGACGTGTTCGCCGGGGTCGACCCGGATCTCGGTGGGCTCGGGCTGCTCGAGGGTGGCGACGACGCGACCGTCGACCTCGATGCTCAGGGGACCGGCGAGGAGCCCGACGACCTCGGGGTCGATGGTGAGCCGCGGGATCTCGGCGGCCAGGGTGTCGCAGCGCTCCTGCACCTGCGTCCGCTTGGCCTCGTCGAGCTCGCCGAAGTCGCCGGCATGGAGGCGGCGACAGAGGGCTTCGGCGTCGCGAAGCCGGCGACCGAAGCGCAGCGCGGTCATCAGGTTGAACGCCGTGGCCGGGCGGGCGCTGAGCTCCAGCGAGCGCTCCAGGAGCTGGGCGGCGTGGTCGTAGCCGCCCGCGTGGATGGCGGCGGTGCCCTCCTCGAAGAGGTCGCGCGCTTCGTCGGCGCGCACCGGCGCGGCGGCGAAGAGCGCCAGCGCGGCCAGCGCGATGGGGAGCGCGCGTAGGGCGGCACGCGAGAGGCCCGGAGGCCACGACCGGCCGGCAGGCGTGGGCGCGGGGCTCATTCGTCCCAGGTCCAGGTGTCCACCATCATCGAGCTGGACGTACCACGGCTCGCCGGCGCCCGCCGGGTGCGACGACGCCGAGGCGAGGGCGCGGGCTCGGTGGAGTCGCTCGCCTCGGCGTCCCCCGCTTCGCCTTCACTCTCGGCGACCGAGTCGGAGTCGGCCGACGAGGACGGGTCGGAGTCGCCCGCCGAGGACGGGTCGGAGCCGGCCGCCGAAGACGGGATCCCCGCCGAGGACCCCAGGGGCTCTCCGGCGGACGCGCGGGTTCCCGCCGACTCGGTCACTTCCCCCGTCGAGCGCGCCGTCGGCTCCGCCAACGGCGGAGCCGCCACCGTCGGCGCCACCACCGGCTCCGGTTCCCGGAGCGCCAGCACCGCGCCCCCCACCGCCAGCACCGCCGCCGCCGCCGCCGCCGCCCACACGAAGCGCTTCGGCCGCGGCGGGATCGAGGGCACCCGCCCGGTGGTCTCGCGGAGGATCCGCTCGGCGTCCTCCAGCCAGCGCTCCTGCTCCGCGCGCTCGGCGGCCACGATCTGCTCGAGGTAGGCGCTCAGGTCCGCGGGCTCGCTGGGCGGCAACACGGCCAGCAGATCCAGGAGCATCGTCGCGCTCGCCGGCCGCGCCTCGCGCTCCTTGGCCAGGAGGTCGAAGAGCACCTCGGAGACCTCCGGCGGCACGTCGCGGCGCCGCTCGCAGACGTCCGGGGGTGGCGCGTTCACGATGCGCTTGGCGATTGACGCCGAGTCCCCAGCGTAGAGCCGCTCGCCGAGGAGCGCCTCGTGGAGACACACGCCCAGCGCGTAGAGATCGGTGCGCGCGTCGGCGCGCTCGAAGCGCAGCTGCTCCGGCGCGAGGTACCCGAGCTTCCCCTTGAGCACGTTGGTGGTGGTGTGCGTGGTCGAGGTCTCCGTCTTGGCGATGCCGAAGTCCAGGAGGCGCACCCGCCCATCGAAGCCCAGGAGCAGGTTGGTCGGCGAGACGTCCCGATGGACCAGGCCGGCGCCGTGGGCGGCCTCCAGGGCCGCCGCCGTCTGTCGCGCGATCTCCAGCGCGACCTCCAGGGGCATCAGCTCGCCGATGCTGCGCTCCAGCAGCGTGGCCAACGAGACGCCCCGGATGAGCTCCATGGTCAGGAAGGGGCCCTGGTCGTCCTCGCCGCCGTCCAGGACGCGCACCACGTTGGGGTGCCGCAGCTTCCGAGCGACCTCGGCCTCCTCGGCGAACATGGCGCGCGCCTTGGGATCCTCGCGCAGCGCGGGCAGGAGCCGCTTGAGCGCATAGAGCTGGAGCCCATCGATCTCGCGGCGAGCCACCACGTCCACCCGCCCCATGCCGCCCCGGGCGAGCTCCCGCACGTGATGGTAGCGGCGCCGGGGAGTCACCCGGCCAGGCTAGCACGGGCGCCCTCGTGGTAGCGTCCTACGGCATGGGCGCATCGTCGTCGCTGGGGAACGAGGCCGAGGCGCTGTGGCGAGACATCGACGCCGGAGCATTGGAAGGGCGCGCGCCCAGCGACCCGGCGTGGGCCTGGACCCTGGCGTGCGCCCGGTGGGCCGCCGGCGTGGCCGACCCGCCGCCCGCGCCCCCGGAGGGCGACCCGCGGGCTCTGGCGCGGGGCGGATGGATCCTCGCCCGCGGGGCCTTCGCCGGGAAGAACCGGGATCTCCTCGAGTCCTGGGTGGCCTTCGTGGAGGCCCTGGGCGTGGAGGCGGGGCTCACTTCGCTCCTCCGCGGCTTCCGCGCCCATGCCCAGGGCGACCCGGCCAAGGCGCTCCGGTGGGCGGAAGAAGCCGCGGGCGACGCTCGAGCCGCAGGCGCCGCCGCGCTCCTGGTCGAAGCCGAGGCCCTGCGCTCGCTGGCCCTCCTCGAGGCCGGGCAGACGGGCGACGCCCGCGAGACCGCCCGCCGAGCGTCGCGGATGGGGCGCACCGAGTCCTTACCGCAAAGCGAGTACCTGGCGGGGATCACCCTGGCCCGGGTGCGTCGCTGGGAGGGTCGCCCGCACCACGCCGCGCGCATCCTCAGCGCGCTCATCGCCATCGCGCCCGAGCCCTGGCGCGGCTGGGCCGCCGCCGAGCTCTGGTTGGCGGGCGAGGAAGCCGGCGCGCGCGCGGCCCAGGCCGATCCCCGCACGCCCATCGGCGCGGTCGCCGCCCGGTGGGCCGCCGGAGAGCCGCTGCGGGCACCCTCGGCCTGGGCCCCGCTCGGGCGCATCGAGGCCGAGGTGGAGGCGCTCATGGATCCCCACGCGCCGGCCCCCCGGGACATCGCGGCGTGGCGCGCCGGCGGCGAGCTCCCCCAGCGCTATCGTGGGCTCGTGCTGGTGGGCACCCCGGACGAGCCGGTGGGCGCGCCGTGGATCCGGCTGAGCCCCTCCGCGCCGCCAGCGCGCTTCCTGGCCCTGGGGCTCGGTCGCACCGGCGCCCCACGCGCGGCGGCTCCCCGTCGCCAGCGCCGCACGACCCAAGCGCTGGCCACCCTGGCGCTGGCCGGGCCCAAGGGCATGGGGCGCGAAGAGCTCTTCCAAAAGGTCTACGGGTTCACCTTCAAGCCGGTGACGCACCAGGGCAGCCTGGACGTGCTGATGCACCGGGTGCGCGAGGTCATCGAGCCCTTCGGCGAGCTGCAGCGCCCCGAGGGCGACGTGGCGCTGGTGGTGCAGCGCGACTGCCTCCTGGAGGACGAGCCCGGCGAGACCCCGCTGGAGGAGCTGGTCCTGCGCACCATCGCGACCCGGCCGGGCGCCGGAGCCCGCGACCTGGCCAGCGAGCTCGGCGTGGCGCTGCGCACCATGCAGACCCTGCTGAGCCAGCTCGCCGCCGAGGGGCTCTGCGAGGCAGCCAAGGACGCCCGGCGTCTGGTCTACCGGGTGGAGGACACCACCTTCAGCGAGCCCACCCGCGCGACGGTCGTGCCGGCGCCGTAAGGGTCGGTCGTGCTATGGAAAATGACAGTGCTTTCCGAGCGTCCGCGTCTCTGGCTCTGCGCGCTCGCGCTCCTTTGGCTCGCGGCGTGCGGGGTGGAGCCCTTCACCGAGGTGGTGGTGACCATCGACCTGCAGCCGCGGGTGCTGGCGTCCACCGACATCCTCGAGGTGCGCGTGTGGGACTCGGAGCGGCAGACGGTGGTGTTCGAGGAGATCATGGGCGCACCGCCGGGCCCCCAGACCCTGCCGCTCTTCCCGCGCAATGGGGATGCCGAGCGGACCTTCCTGGTGGAAGTCGTCGCCAAGGACGCCGCCGGGGAGCTGGTGGCCATTGGCCGGACCGAGGGGACCTACCTGGCCGACCAGCGGGTGGCGACCTTGGTCTGCCTGACCGACGAGTGCCTCGACGTCTTCTGCGGTGACCCCGGGCCCTGCGCCGAAGGCGAGTGCACCAGCTGCCGGGGCACCTCGGGGACCTGCCAGGCGGCCACCGCGGAGCTCGTCCCCCTGGGCACCGCGCTGAGCTGCCCGCCGCCCACCTGCCTCGCCGAGGAGGACGTGGAGAAGCGGTGCGCCGACGGCGTCGACGACGACTGCAACGGCCTGATCGACTGCGCCGACCAGGCCTGCGACGGTATCCCCTGCAACCGACCGGGGTTCACCTGCCAGGGCGGCGAGTGCCTCTGCAACACCCGCGAGATCTGTACCGACGGGGTGAACAACGACTGCGACGCGCTCGTGGACTGCGAAGACGACGAGTGCATCGGCGAGGTCTGCAACGACCTGGGGATGCGCTGCATCGAGGGCATCTGCGCGGCGTGCGATTCGGACTTCGAGGTCTGCGACAACGGCGTCGACGACGACTGCGACGGCCTGGTCGACTGCCAGGACCCCGACTGCTGCGAGAACCACCGTTGCGACGGCCAGCGTTGCGGCAGCGGAAACAACGCGATGTGCTGCAACGGGAGCTGTCAGCGCATCGACCAGCCGGGCCGCTGCGGCGGGTGCGACATCCAGTGTCCGTGGAACACCGAGACCATGAGCCGGCGCGCGTGCCTCCGCGTCACCGGGGATCCCGACCAGCCGGAGCCGACGTGGCTCTGCTACTGCAAGGACAACTGCTTGGGCGGCCTGGAGTGCCGGCGGCGCTTCGACGTGCCGCGCTGCAACTGCTCCGACGACGAAGAATGCGGGCCGGGGCTGCAGTGCCGGCGAACCGGACCCGACCGGCACAACTGGTGCCGCCCCTTCGACCTCTGACCCGCGCACGCGCCGCCCCGCGGGCACTCCAGTCCTCGGCGGCTGGCGACGACTCAGCCCTCGCCGGACTCCGCGGGGCGTTGGGCCAGGAGCCAGCGACGGACGGCCTCGTCGGTCGCCAGGCCGGCGGCGCGCTCGTAAGCGCCGCGCGCTTCGGCGAGCTCGCCCGCGGCGCCGAGGAGGAAGGCCCGCACCGCCCAATAGGGTTGATGGCGCGCGACCCGCGCGGCGGGGATGGACGCGAGGAGGGCCAAGCCCTCGCGCGGCTGGCCCACCCTTCCCCGGCTCGCGGCCCAGCCCACCGTCGCGCCGAGCGAGGGATACTCCCGGGCGAGCACCGCGTAGAGACGCTCTACCCCGGCCCAGTCGGTCACCCCGCTCCGGGCGCGATGCGCGTGGATGGACTGGATGGATGCCTCGAGCTGGTAGGGCCCCGGCGTGCGCCGCTTCGACGCCAGCCACAGCGCCTTCTCCGCTTCCAGGATCAGCTCGTGGTCCCACGCGGTCGTCGCCTGCGCCTCGAGCGGCACGAAGGCGCCCGTCTCGTCGCGACGGGCGCCGCGCCGGGCCTCGCAATGGAGCATCAGCGCGTAGAGCCCGAGGCCCTCGGCCGCGTCGGGGAGGAGCGCGACGACCAAGCGCGCCAACCAGATGGCCTCCCACGCGAGCCCGGTGCCCTCCCCCATCTCCCAGCCCGTCCCATAGGCCGCGTAGATCGCGTCGAGCACGTAGCCCAAGCGCTCGGGGAGCTCCTCGGGCGCGGGCCGCTCGAAGGGGATCCCCGCCTCGCGGACTCGCTTCTTGGCGCGCACCAGGCGCTGCCCCATCGTCGCCGGCTTCACCAGGAGCGCGCTGCCGATGCGCTCGGCATTGAGCCCGAGGACCGTCTGCAGCATCAGCGGCGTGCGCACGTCGGCGGGGATGGCCGGGTGCGCACAGACGAAGAGGAGCTCCAGGCGCCGATCGGGCAGGTGCTCCCGGAAGGGCACCGCGGCCGCCTCCTGGGCCTCGCGCCGGAGCGCGGCGACCTCGTCGGCCTGCTGGGTGAGCACCGGTTCGCCGGCCCGACGCGTCGCCCGGCGCCGCTGCCCATCGATCACCCGGCGACGGGCCGCCGTGAGCAGCCACGCCTCCGGGTTGGCGGGCACCCCGCTCTCGGGCCACTGGCGCAGCGCGGCCTCGAGGGCATCGGCCACCGCGTCCTCGGCGAGCGGGATGTCGCCGCATCGGGAAGCCAACCAGGCCACGAGGCGTCCATAGCTCTCGCGCGCCGCCTGGCTCGCCGCCCGGTGCTCGGGCGTCGTCACTTGGGCGGCATGGGCCGGATGGGTCGGAGCTCCACCGCGCCGCCGCGCGTCGCCGAGGGGCACGTCGACGCCAGCTCCACCGCGTCTTCGAAGCGGTCGACCTCGAACATGATGTAGCCGCCGAGGGCCTCCTTGGAGTCCGCCCAGGGACCGTCCTGGATCTGGCGTTCCCCGTTGGCGACGCGGATCGTCGCCGCCCGTTCGGGCAGCTCCAACACCGCGCCACCGACCACCTTGTCGTCGATGGTCTTCATGTAGCTGTTCCAGGCGTCCCAGTACTCCTGGGCGGCGGGGCCGTCGTCGCGGCTCGCGAAATCGTCGGGCGTCTCGAGGATCAACATCATCACCTTCATGGGACTCACTCCTTGATTCGGGCGACGACCTCCGCCGCCTCCACCCCTCGACGGGCGGCCGACCGCCATTTCGACACGGCGAACGAAAAAGATCGACCCAGGCATTTTTTGCCCCGGCATCCATTGCGTTCCGATCCGGAGAAGCTGATCTTTCGTTCTCGGTGCAATTGCGCACCCCGTTTGGAGGAGGCCATCATGGGCACTCAGACCCCGAAGAAGTCCGCTCCGTCGTCCAAGAAGGGCAGCCCCGCCAAGAGCGCCGCGCCCAAGGCCGCCAAGGCCGCCGCGAAGCCCGC
>DCLA01000109.1 GCA_002320815.1 Myxococcales bacterium UBA1660 | reverse complement strand
GAGCCCGGCTCTCGCTCACCCCCAAACGGCCGCTGCTCTCGCAGCGGCTGTTTTCGTTGGTAGCGGAGGGGTCGGTGGGGCGCGCTCGCTTGACATGGGCCACGTGCCCACGAATGAAGAGGCTTCATGGACCCGAAGACCATCGGCGAGCATCCCTACGCGGCGTTCCTCGAGCGCGTGCGCAAGCCCGCGCAGTACCTGGGCGGCGAGGACGGCCAGGTCCGCAAGGACTGGGATTCGGTGAGCTGCCGGATGTGTCTGGCCTTCCCCGACCTCTACGAGATCGGGATGAGCCACCTGGGCTACAAGATCCTCTACGGGATCGTGAACGCCCACCCGAAGCTCCTCGCCGAGCGCTCCTACGCGGTGTGGCCCGACATGGAGGCCCAGCTCCGCGAGCACGGCGAGACCCTGCGCAGCCTGGAGAACGCCCGCCCGCTCCGCGACTTCGACATCGTCGGCTTCTCGCTCCAGTTCGAGCTCACCTACACCAACATCCTCCAGATGTTGGAGCTCGGCGGCATCCCGCTGCGCGCCGCCGATCGCACCGACGAGGACCCGCTGGTGGTCTGCGGTGGACCCGTGGCCACCCACGCCGAGCCGCTGGCCCCCTTCGTCGACGTCCTCCTCGTCGGCGACGGCGAGGAGAAGGTCCCCGAGCTGATGCTCACCTGGGCCGCGCTCCGCGACGCCGGCATGCCCCGCGTCGAGCGTCTCCGGCACATCGCGCGCCTCGGCGGCTTCTACGTTCCCTCGCTCTACGCCCGCGAGCGCGCCGCCGACCGCGACGTGTTGGTGCTCTCCGGTCCCAAGGACGGCGAGGACGCCCCCTTCCCGGTGCAGCGCGCCTTCGTCCGCGACCTCAAGAAGTTCGACTTCCCCGCGGTGGGCCCGGTGGCCGCCACCGAGACCATCTTCGACCGCGTGAGCGTCGAGATCGCCCGCGGGTGCACCGAGGGCTGCCGCTTCTGCCAGGCGGGCATGATCTACCGGCCGGTCCGCGAGCGGGACCCGCAGCACATCATCGATACCATCGTCACCGCCGTCCGAGAAGGCGGCTACGACGAGGCCTCCCTGACCTCGCTCAGCACGGCCGACTACTCGGCCATCACGCCCCTGGTGCACGAGGTCATGGCCGCGCTCGAGGGCCAGAAGGTCAACGTGAGCGTCTCCTCGCTCCGGGCCTACGGGCTCAGCGAGCAGGTCCTCGACGACATGAAGACCCAGCGCGCCGGCGGCCTGACCTTCGCCCCCGAGGCCGGCACGCAGCGCATGCGCGACGTGGTGAACAAGAACGTCACCGAGGCGCAGCTCCTGGAGACCGCCCGGCGCATCTTCTCCCGTGGATGGCAGAAGATGAAGCTCTACTTCATGATCGGTCTGCCCACCGAAGAAGACGAAGACGTCCTCGGGATCGTGGACACCGGCGTGAAGGCCTTCGAGGTCGGCCGCGAGGTCCGGGGCCGCAAGGACGCCAAGGTCGTCGTCAGCGTCTCCACCCACGTGCCCAAGCCGCACACGCCCTTCCAGTGGTGCGCCATGGACACCCCGGACATGGTCGCCCACAAGCAGGGCCTCCTGCGCGACGAGGCCCGCCGGAGCCCGGTGAAGCTCCGGCTGCACGACTCCAAGGGGAGCTGGCTCGAGGGCGTCCTCGCCCGCGGCGACGTGCGCCTGGCCGACGTCATCGAGGCCGCCTACCGTCGCGGCGCGCGCTTCGACAGCTGGGGCGACAACGTCGACCTCGACGCCTGGAACGAGGCCATGGACGAGGCCGGCCTGGACTCCTCGGTCTTCCTGGGGACCATCCCCGTCGACGCGCGCTTGCCCTGGGACCACATCGACGTGGGCCTCGAGGAGGGCTTCCTGGCCAAGGAGTACCGCAAGGCGGTCAAGAGCCGGTTGAGCCCGCCCTGCGGCAAGGTCGCGGGCACCTTCGTGCACCCCACCAACGTCGCCTCGGCGGAGGCCCAGAAGAAGCGGCTGGTCTGCTACGACTGCGGCATCGCCTGCGACATGGGCCAGATGCGCAGCGAGCGCCTGGTCTTCCTGAAGAAGCTGGGCGCCGAGGAGGCCCGGGTCCCCGAGCCCGAAGTGATCCCGGAGACCGAGAAGGGCGCCGCGCCGGTCTACGACCGCCGCCCGATGCGCAACGTCGACCAGGGCGAGCGGGTCATCCTGCGCATGGCCTTCACCAAGGTCGGCCGCCTGGCCTTCTCGTCCCATCTGGACCTGGTCCGGATCTTCCCCCGCTGGTTCAAGCGCGCCGGGGCACCCCTCTGGTGGAGCGGCGGGTTCCACCCGCGCCCGCAGATGGCCTTCCCGCCGGCCCTGGGGCTCGGTGTCGCCAGCGTGGGCGAGGTGATGGACCTGGAGCTCCGCTCGGACGCCATCGACGACCGCGCCGCCCTGGAGCGGTCCCTGGCGGCGAAGGCCCCGGAGGGCGTGGAGGTCCTCGGCCTGCGCTGGGTGAAGCCCGGCGAGCCCTCGGTCTCCAAGGTCATCGACGAGGCCATCTACGTGGCCGCCCTCCCCCGCGTGGCCCTCGCCGAGCTCGGCCTCGGCGATGTCGACGCGCTCCGGGCGCACGTCGCGGAGCGCCGCGCGGGCGAGCTCAGCCTGGTCCGCGAGACCAAGCGGGGGCCCAAGACCATCGACGTCGGCGCCGTCCTGCGGGACGTCGAGGTCGGCGTGGGGGCCGAGACCCTCGAGCGCGCCGGCTTCGTCGGCGAGCTGGTCCCCATGCGCTTCCGGGTACACCTGGATCCCGCCGGAACCGCCAAGCCCACCGAGGTCCTCGAGGTCCTCCTCGGCCAGGACGTCCCCGCCCGGCTGGTCCGGGAGGCGCTCGTGGGCGAGGACGGCCGAACGGCCCTCGACGAGCGGGAGCCCAAGAAGCGCCCGAAGCCGAGCCCCGAGGCGACCGAGAGCGCGCCGCCCGCATCATGAGCCGCTTCGACCTGCTCAAGAGCTTCATCCGGGCCGGCGCCGACCGCGCCCGGGACGGCCTCGACGCGGTGCGCCCGGTGGGCGCGCTCCGCCGGGCCGTCTCCGAGCTGCGTCAGCAGCGCATGGTCGTCCCCGAGAGCGCGCTGAGCTCCGCGGTCGCCCACGCCCCTGGGGTTCTCGCCGCCCACGCCAGCGCCCGCCGCGGCCGCATCCAGGTCGACGCCCGCTTCGACGACGGGGAGCTCGCCTTCGCGCTGGAGTTCTTCGCCGTCCGCTTCGCTCCCAAGGGCGCGAAGGAGATCACCTTCCGGGTCCACCCCGCCGGCGGTGCCCGCGATGGGCGGGTCCGGGATCTCACCGGCGCCATCGCCGGCGTCATCGCCAAGGGCCTCTGGCCCATGGTGATCCCCAGCGGTCGCCCCACCCACGGCGCCATCGTCGACCGCGAGGGCGACGACCTGGTCCGGGTCGACCTCCGCAGCGTCCCCGCCGTCCGCGAGGCCCTCCAGGGCGGCCCCATCGCGCTGGTGCTGGAAGCCCTCGAGCTCCAGCGTCTCGAGCCCGCCGACGGCGAGCTCCTGCTGCATCTGCGGCTCCCCGGCCTGACCCCCTGAGCTGGGCCGCTCAGCCGGCGCGCCAGCGTCGGGAGCGCGCCACGTCCTCGCGGTAACCGGCGATCGACGCGGCCTTCGCCGCCGCGTCCCAGCCGAGGAGGGTCCCCATCCGCTCGGCCACCGCTTCCGCGCAGCCGAGCCCCTGGTCCATGTCGCGGTAGAAGAGCTGGGTCCGCCGGATGAGCACGTCGCTCACCGTCGCCGCGAGCTCTTCGTTCACGGCCCAGTCCACCTGCCCCACGATCTCGGGGCGCCCGGGGACCAGCGGCGCGCGCGCGCTCTCGTCGTTCACCACCGACTCGGCCAGATCGACGGCCCGCATCCCGTAGGTGTTCGCCAAGTGCTGGCAGACCGCGGGCTCCAGCGACCCCTGGGCCGCCTCGCCGACCTGGGCGGCGACCTTCGCGTGGTCGTCGTCGTCGGGCCACCCGCGGCCGCCCGGCAGCGGGTCCCGCTCGGTGCGCGAGGAGCCGAGCTGTCCGTGCTTCACCGCGCCCATCAGGCGCAGCAGGTCCACCGCGCGATCGACGACCTCCCCGGCCATCTTGCGGTAGGTGGTCAGCTTGCCGCCGGCGATGGTGAGCAGTCCGTCGCGGCCCACCAGGATCTCGTGCTCGCGGCTCACGTCGGACTCGGACACGTTGGCGCCGGTCGGCGGCGCCACCAGGGGCCGGAGCCCAGCCCAGGTGGCGATGACATCCTCGCGCCCGACGGGGAAGTCCGGGAAGTAGTGCGCGGCCACGGTGAGCAGGTAGTCGACGTCCTCGCTCGTCGCGGCCACGTCGGCGGGATCCCCTTCGTAGTCGGTGTCGGTGGTCCCGAGGTAGGTCCGGTCGCCCCAGGGCAAGGCGAAGAGCACCCGCTCGTCGACCGGGTGGTAGCAGGTCACCGCGTGCTTCACGGGGAGCTTGTCGGCCGGCACCACGATGTGGATGCCCTTGGTGGGCCGGAGCACGTCGCGCTTGTCCTTGCCGGGGATGGGGCTCAGCTCGCGCACCCGGTCGGTCCAGGGGCCAGTGGCGTTGACGACCACCTTGGCGCGGATCTCCCGGCGCTCCTCGCCGCCCAGGGTGTCCTCCACCTCGGCGCCGGCGACCCGGCCATCCGCGCTGCGGAGGAAGCGGACCACCTTGGCGCCGGTGGCGATCGTCGCGCCGTGACCCATCGCGTCGAGCGCGGTCTCCAGCGTCAGGCGCGCGTCGTCGGTGGAGCAGTCGTAGAAGAGTGGCGCGCCCTGCAGCCCGCGGGCGTCCAGCGTCGGCTCCACCTCGGCGACCTCCTTGGGCTTGAGGTTCTTGTGGATGCGCGGGCTCCGGAAGAGGCTGAGGCCGTCGTAGAGCCACATGCCGGCGTTGATCACGAAGAGGTTGTGGCGGTCCCCGTCGTACACCGGGAAGAGGAAGCCCAGCGGGTTCACCAGGTGCGGCGCCAGGTCCATGAGCACCCGGCGCTCGCTCACCGACTCGAAGACCATGCTGAACTCGTAGTGCTCCAGGTAGCGGAGCCCGCCGTGGACCAGCTTCGAGGAGCGCGACGAGGTGCCGTAGGCCAGGTCGCGCATCTCCACCAACGCCACCTTCAGGCCGCGGCGGACCGCGTCCCGGGCCACGCCGGTGCCGACGATCCCGCCGCCCACGACGAGGACGTCCACCTCGCCCCCGAGCTTGTTCCACATCTCCTGTCTGGTCGGCATCGGCTCTCTCCCGGGCGCCCCGGAGCGCCCCACCGGGATCTAGCACGCTCTCGGCGCGGCGCGCGGCCCCGGCCTCACTCGGAGCGGAGGATGCGCGCCACCGTGTTGCGCCCCACCCCCAGTTGGCGGGCGGCCTCGGATTGGTTGCCCTCGCAGCGGGCCACGGTCGCCTCGACATAGCGGCGCCGGACCTCTTCGAGGTCCAGCCCCAGCGGGAGCTCCAGTCCCGTTCCCGGCGGAATCGAGCGCAGGGCGCGCGGCCGCGGAAGATGCTCGGGCCCCACGTGCCCGTCGGGCGCCAGCACCACCGCGCTCTCGATCCAGTGCTCCAGCTCGCGCACGTTGCCCGGCCAGTGGTGGCCGCGGAGGGTCGCCAGGGCCTCGGGGTCGAAGGTGGTCGCCGGCCGGCCGTGCCGTCCGCTGAAGCGCTCGGCGAAGTGCCGCGCCAGCCGCTCCACCTCGTCCGGCCCGCGCTCGCGCAGGCTGGGCACCTCGAGCTCCACCACGCGGAGCCGGTAATAGAGGTCCTCCCGGAAGCGCCCGGCGCGCACGTCCGCTTCCAGGTCCCGGTGGGTGGCCGCGAGCACCCGCACGTCGGCGCGGAGCGTCTCCCGGCCTCCCACCCGCTCGAAGGCGCCCTCCTGGAGGAAGCGCAGGAGCTTGCCCTGACTCTCGGGGGGGAGCTCGCCCACCTCGTCCAGGAAGAGGGTCCCGCCCCGAGCGATCTCCACCCGGCCGGGCACCCGCTTGTCCGCGCCGGTGAAGGCGCCCCGCTCGTGACCGAAGAGCTCGCTCTCCACCAGCTGGGCGGGCAGCGTGGTGCAGTCCACGGTGACGAAGGGCGCCGCCTGCCGCGCGCTGTTCACGTGGATGGCGCGCGCCAGGAGCGTCTTGCCGGTCCCGGTCTCGCCCCGGAGCAGGACCCGCGCGTCGGTCCCGGCGGCGAGGAGGATCCGCTCGTAGACCGCGTCCATCGCCCGGCTCCGGCCGACGATCCGGTTGAATGGCCCGCGGAAGACCACCCCGGGCCGGGACTCGTCCCGGGCCCGGAGGGTGGTCAACGAGAGGACGTGCCCGATCTGCAGCGCCAGGGCGCGCAGGTAGCGTTCGTCGTCGGCGTCGAAGGGGCCGCCACGCCGGTTGAGGACCTGGATGACGCCGCGCACCGGTCCGCCGCGCCGTTCCCGGACCGGCGCCGCCAGCAGCGAGCGGGTCCGGTAGCCGGTGAGCTCGTCGTTGGTCGAGTCGAAGCGCGCGTCGGCGGCCGCGTCGTCGACGCGCATCAGCTCCCCGTCCCGCGCCACCGTCCCGGCGATGCCCCGGCCCAGCGGCTGCCGCAGGGCCGGGACCTCGGGCAAGAGCGCGAAGCGGCTCACCAGGTCGCCCTCGTCCGCGTCGACCAACCAGAGGGTGGCCCGGTCGGCCTCCATCGCCGCCGCCAGCCGGCGGCAGGCCTCGGTGAGGAGCGCGTCGAGGTCGACCTCGCGGGGCAAGAGCGAGGCGAGGTCGACCAGGAGCGAGAGGCGGTGGCGCATGCGCGGCGGCGATCCTACCGCGCGCACCGGCTCCGGCTCCAGGGACCTCACGCGGCGCGCTCGGACCGCGCCGCCTCCAGCTCGAGCTCCATGCCCTCCCGCGCCGCCATCGAGGTGGGGAAGGCCCCCTGCGCCAGGCCCTCGAGGGCCGCCACGCCCGCGTCGTCCCGGGTGGGGTCGTGGTGGAAGAGCACGTAGCGCCCCACGCCCGCCGCGCGCGCCAGCTCGACCCCGGCCTCCCAGGTGGAGTGGCCCCAGCCGACCCGCGGCGGCCCGACCTCGCCGGCATACTCCGCGGCCGTGTACTGGGAGTCGTAGATCAGCACGTCGCAGCCCGCGGCCAGGTCCCGCAGCACCGGGTCCACGCAGGCGTAGTGCTCGGTGTCCGTGGCGTAGACCACGCTCCGCCCGCGCCAGCTCAGCCGATAGGCCGTGACCCCGCCCCCCGGATGGTTCAGGCGCGCGGCGCGGAGCTCCACGCCCTCGCCCAGTCGGATCCGCTGGCCGTGGCGGACGGCCCGGTACTCGTGCTGCGAGGCGAGGTCCTCCCAGACAACCGGGAAGGTCGGCGGGCGCATCTGCCGGGCCAGGGCCTCGCGCACCCCCAGCTCGGGCGTCCCGGCCCCCACGATCCGCAGCCGGGTGCTCGGCGCGTAGAGCGGACCGAAGAAGGGCAGCCCTTGGATGTGGTCCCAGTGCAGGTGCGAGAGGATCAGAGTGGCGTCCACCGGTCCCTCTTTCGCCCAAGCGGCTCCCAGCCCACGGATGCCCGTGCCGGCGTCGAAGACGAAGCGCTCGCGGCCGCAGCGCACCTCCACGCAGCTCGTGTTCCCGCCCACGCCCACGGTGTCCTCGCCCGGGCTCGCCAGGCTCCCGCGCACTCCCCAGAATCGAATCGTCATCAAGTCGTCCATCGCTCGTCCTCCTCGGCCGCTCCGTGCGGCGTCGACTCTCCCCTGAGCAGCGACCGTGCCAGGCCACTTTCCCCGAGGTTTCGGGGAGATCCCGTCGCCTCCGCTGGCCCCGGCTGCGCGATGGTCGAGCACCTGCCCGATCGCGGTGCAGTGGGCCGGGGCCCCGGGAGCTGCTACGCAGGCGCCCATGAGCACCCAGCCGAAGGCAGAGAACCTCACCTGGCATCGCGGCGAGGTGGACCGCGCCGCGCGCACCGCCGCCCACGGGCACCAGGGCGCGGCCCTCTGGCTCACCGGGCTCAGCGGGTCGGGCAAGAGCACCCTCGCCCATCGGGTGGAGCGCCTGCTCATCGAGCGCGGGTGCTTCGCCTACGTCCTCGACGGCGACAACGTCCGCCACGGGCTCAACGCCGACCTCGGCTTCGCCCCCGAGGAGCGCAAGGAGAACATCCGGCGCGTGGGTCACGTGGCCCGCCTCTTCGCCGACGCGGGCGCCCTGGTGATCACCGCCTTCATCTCGCCCTATCGCGAGGACCGCGCTCAGGTGCGGGCGATGATGCCCGAGGGCGAGTTCGTGGAGGTCCACGTCGCCGCCGACCTCGCCACCTGCGAGGCCCGGGACCCCAAGGGCCTCTACGCCAAGGCCCGCGCCGGCGAGATCCGCGGCTTCACCGGCATCGACGCGCCCTACGAGGCCCCCGAGGCGCCCGAGCTGCGGGTGGACACCGGCGCCCAGAGCGTCGACGAGTCCGCAGCCCAGGTGGTCGCCTGGCTCGAGGAGCGCGGCTACCTGGCCGGCTGAGGGCCGCGCGTCGTCAGCGGCGGGCTTCGTAGGCGCCCACGTCCGCTCGGGCCGCGCCGGGCCCGAAGGCCACCGGCCGCGGGCAGCCGCCGAGGTCCTGGTCCACGCTGCCCCCGGCCACCGCGTCGATGGCCAGGCTCCCCGGCGCCAAGCGGAAGTCCCCGCCCCCCTCGTCGACGAACGGGGGATCGATGGTGGGGATCGACCCGCCGACCGGGGGCACCGCCGCCGGCTGGGTCACGCCCGACGCCATGTTCCCGGCGCCGTCGTAGATGCCGTCGGTGCGGACCCCGGTCTCGCCGGTCACGAAGAGGTTCCCGTCGACCCGCGGCCGGTTGTCGATGCCGAAGAAGTCGATGGCCACGTCGAAAGCGTGGAAGGTGTTGTGCTGGAGGGTCGCCTGGATCTCGCCGACGAGGCCGGCCTCGCTCACGGTGATGGGCGCGGCGACGCCGGTGAAGAGGTTGTTGCGCACGTCGGCGGTCACCGCGTGGGTCATGGTGTCGTAGCGGGTGGACAGCACGATGCCCGCGGGCACGCCTTCGAAGTGATTGGCCTCGACCAGGACCTCGACGTCGGCCGAGACCAACGCGTCGCGGCTGTTCGCGTCGATCGAAGGCTCCGAACCGGTCCGCCCGACGAAGACGTTGTTGCGCACCACGTAGTAGCCGGTCTGGTTCAGGAAGACGTCCCCCGCGATCCGAAACCCTTCGATCGTCGCGCCGCTTCCCTGGGATGGCCACAGCGTCCCCGCCTCGGCCAGCGTGGCGCCCTCGCACCCGCGCACGGTCACCAGCGGAGCCACGCGGTGGAGTCCCGTGAGCGTCGCCCCGCGGACCTGGACGATGGTCCCCGGCGACGCCGAGGCCAGCGCGGCCGCGGTGGCTTCGGTCGGCACCTCGACGACGTCGGGGCGGGACGCGTCGAGGCACGGGAGCTCCACGGCGACGCACTGGGCCGGGCCCAGCGTCCCCTCACCCAGGTCGACCGGCCGCGCGGCGTCCCGCCCCGTGCCCCCATCGACGGTTCCTCCGCCGTCCGCCCCCGAACTGGCGCCGTCCGCCACCCCGCCGTCGCTCGCTCCGCCGCCGTCCACCGCGCCGCCATCCACGGCGCCGCCATCGAGGTCTCCTTCGCCGTAGCCCGAGGTGTCCGGGAGACAGCCGACCAGCAGCAGGAACGCGAGAGCCCAACGCATCGCGTCATCATAGCCGAGGGCCCCCGGCGCCACCCTCTCGAAGAAGCTCCTTGGGGTTCCGCCCTCGCGGGGGGTAGGTTGACCCATGACGAACGCGAGACTTGCAGTCGAATGTCTCTGCGCTCTGCTGGCCTGCGGGCTCGCCGGGTGCGCCGCTCCCACCGAGGACGTCGCCGCGTCGCCGCCCGCCAACCTGACCTACGGGTCGGGCTCCGGGCAGTTCGCGGGTGGCTTCAGCCCCAGCAACGCCCCGTGGGGTGGGTTCGGCGGCGGGAGCTGTACGGCGTCCCGGACGCCGGTGGTCTTCGTCCACGGCAACGGGAGCACCGCCGAGGAGTGGGACTACCCGCCCGCGACGGCACCCACCGGGGTCTACGACGAGCTCCGCGCCGACGGATACAACGACTGTGAGCTCTTCGGAGTCAACTGGCTGAGCCCCTCGGATCTCTCGTATCCGAGCTACAACTACCACGACTCCACCAACCGCGACATCGTCGCGGACTTCATCGCCGACGTCCTGGCCTACACCGGTGCCAACCAGGTCGACGTGGTGGCCCACTCGATGGGCGTGACCGTCGCCCTCGAGGCCGTCGACTACTACGACCTCTACCCCGACGTCGCGAATTTCGTCGGCATCGCCGGAGCCATGCGCGGTCTCGAGAGTTGCTACGCGGTGGGCTACGCCAACTCCTACTTCCCGACCTGTGGCAGCGAGAACTGGTACAGCTCGTCGATCTTCGGCTTCTACCCCGACAGCTACTACGCCCCGAACGACCGCATGGGCAATGGCGGATTCCGCGATATCCCCAGCGGAAAGAGCACGACCTTCTACACCATCGGCGCCGGGGCCAAGGGTCTGGATGCGCCTCGGA
>DCLA01000015.1:27860-33998 GCA_002320815.1 Myxococcales bacterium UBA1660 | reverse complement strand
GTTGAGCTGATCGCCCCGATCGCCATGGAAGACGGCCTCCGCTTCGCCATCCGCGAAGGCGGCCGTACCGTCGGCTCCGGCGTCGTCTCCAAGATCATCGAGTGATCCCCCTGGTCCGCTAGTGGTCTCCGAACGCCTCAAGATCGTTCTCGTCTGCGAGGACTGCGGCGCCCGGAACTACAAGCGGACCAAGGCGCGTAAGGTGGGCGAAATTCAAGAGCGCCTCGAGCTCAAGAAGTTCTGCCCCGCCTGCGGCAAGCATACGGTTCACCGCGAGTCTCGCTGACCTCCAAGGTCGGCGGGACTCGCTGTTTTCCTCTCGGCGACGGCCGCGAGGAGACACCGAGCCGGCCCGAACGCGCCGAAGTGGGAGGGGACGAGTCGGTCCCCACCAGAAAAAGCGACAAAAGTCATGCCGCGAGTTGCATCGGGTCCATTCCGATCGCATACGGAGCGGTCCGAACGTCAGTAGCTCAGTTGGTAGAGCAGCGGATTCCAAATCCGCCGGTCGGGGGTTCAAGTCCCTCCTGGCGTGCCGAATAACCCACTGGCCCTCGAGCCAAACCCCAAACCCCGCGCAGGAACCCAGTCCCCATGGCCATGGAAGAAACCCAGCCCACCGGCACGCTCGGCATCGAGCGGTGGGTCCAGTTCGCCTTCATCGGGATCGCGCTCCTGCTCTTCTGGTTCATCGATCACCTGGCGTCGGACGTCGCCGGATTCGCCGCCCAGAAGCTCGACTTCTCGACCCCGAACCCGACCATCGTCACCGCGGCGTCGGCCCTCGTGGCCATGCTCGGCGCGGTCGCGCTCTACCGGAACGAGAACGTGTACCGCTTCGCGCGGGCCGTCGCCGTCGAGCTCTCCCACGTGACCTGGCCCAGCCGCCAGGAGACGTGGTCGAACACCTTGGTCGTCATCATCGTGAGCGCGGTGGCCGCGGTCATCCTCGGCGCCTTCGACGCCGCGTGGTCGGCGGTGACCGACCTGATCTACTGAGCCACAGCCTGGACGAGAGATGACGCAGACGGAGACCAACGTGGACGACGGGGC
Source organism: Myxococcales bacterium UBA1660 (assembly GCA_002320815.1). Lineage (GTDB taxonomy): Bacteria > Myxococcota_A > Polyangia > Polyangiales > Houyiibacteriaceae > UBA1660. The sequence continues at coordinate 32,945 of DCLA01000015.1, read as the reverse complement.
AGGGAACGAAGAGCTCGAGCAGACGGACGGCACCAGCCGCTCCGACAAGAGCTGGTACGTCATCCAGGCGTACAGCGGCTACGAGAACAAGGTGAAGCTCTCCCTCGAGGAGCGCATCAAGCAGGCCGGCATGGAGAACCTCTTCGGGGAGATTCTGATCCCCAAGGAGAGCGTCTCCCAGAACCGCTCCGGCAAGAAGCGCGTCGTCTCCCGCAGCTTTTACCCCGGCTACATCTTCATCCAGATGGACCTGACCGACGAGAGCTGGCACCTCGTCAAGGCGACGCCCAAGGTCAGCGGGTTCATCGGCGGTCGGCACCCCTCGCCCGTCCCCCAGCCGGAGATCGACGTGATCACCGCGCAGGTCGAGCACGGCAAGGTCCCGATCAACCCCAAGGTCTCCTTCGAGGCCGGCGACCACGTCCGCGTCACCGAGGGCGCCTTCGCCAACTACACCGGCACCGTCGAAGAGGTGAACCCCGAGAAGCAGAAGGTTCGGGTGCTCATCAGCGTCTTCGGTCGTGCGACCCCGGTCGAGCTCGACTACGCCAAGGTCGAGAAGACCGTCTGAATCCCGCGGGGTCGACCCTGGCCCCGGTTCCCGAACACGTTTCCCGCGTCGCGCGGGCCCTAGAGACCCGCGCCTCGGCGGCGCTTAGAAGAAGCATCAGGACGCTCCCATGAAGAAGGTCATCGGTCAGATCAAGCTCCAGCTGGATGCCGGCAAGGCGAACCCCTCGCCCCCCGTCGGTCCGGCTCTCGGCCAGCACGGCGTGAACATCATGCAGTTCTGCAAGGAGTTCAACGCCCGCACGCAGAAGGACGCCGGCCTGGTGATTCCGGTCGTGATCACGGTCTACTCGGACCGCTCGTTCACCTTCATCACCAAGACGCCGCCCGTCCCGGTCCTCATCAAGCAGGCCCTCGGCCTCAAGTCCGGCTCGGCTCGCCCGAACAAGGACAAGGTCGGCACCATCACGATGGAGCAGGTCCGCGAGATCGCCGAGACGAAGATCAAGGACACCAACGCCGGCAGCATCGAGACCTGCATGAAGAGCGTCATGGGCACCGCTCGCTCCATGGGAGTGAACGTCGCCAAGTAGTTTTTTCGCCGGCTGGTCCTGAGCAGCGATTCGGCCCGTCCCCACCCACCTCGCTTCGCGGGGTGAAGCGGACGGTCCACCCCGACCCGACCCCGCGTCCGCGCGATGCGGGAAGGACGTCGGGGGAATCGCCGAGGCCTGGCCGGCGAGAAGGGGTTGGGTTCCAACCCCGAGAAGCAAAGCGTCGCACTGGGGCGGCGCACCCCGAACCGCCGGGGGATCACGGCGGGAGACACGTCGTCGTCCGCGAGGACGATGGACGGTCGCTAGGAGGATGAATGAGCACCGGTAAAAAGCGACGGGCTTCGCTAGAAAAAGTCCAACAAGGCCACCGGTACACGCTCCAGGAGGCGTGCCAGCTCGTGAAGGAGGCGTCCTACGCCAAGTTCGACGAGTCGGTGGACGTCGCGGTGCGCCTCGGGGTCAACCCGAAGCACGCCGATCAGATGGTTCGTGGCGCGGTCGTTCTTCCGCACGGGACGGGCGCAACCAAGCGCGTCCTGGTTTTCGCCAAGGGTGAGAAGGCCCAAGAGGCGGAAGCAGCGGGAGCCGATTTCGTCGGATCCGATGAGCTGGTAGCGAAGATCACGGAAGGCTGGCTCGACTTCGACACCGTCATCGCGACGCCCGATATGATGGGTAGTCACGTGGGTCGTCTGGGTCGAATCCTCGGCCCCCGCGGTCTGATGCCGAACCCCAAGGTCGGCACCGTCACGTGGGACGTCACCAAGGCCGTTTCCGAGACCAAGGCGGGTAAGATCGAGTTCCGCGTCGAGCGGGCGGGCATCGTGCACGCTCCGGTCGGCAAGGTGAGCTTCGAAGCCGACAAGCTCGAGGCGAACACTCGGGCCCTGCTCGACACGTTGGACCGCCTCAAGCCGGCTTCGGCCAAGGGCGTCTACATGAAGAGCATCACCCTGAGCTCCACGATGGGGCCCGGCATCCGTATCGAGCCGACCTCGATCGCCGCGAAGGTGGAGGCCTGATCATGCCGATGACGCAAACCGAGAAGGAAGCCCAGGCCGTTCAGGTCCGCGAGAGCTTCGAGAAGGCCATCTCCACGGTCCTGCTCGACTTCCGCGGTGTGGACGTCGAGACGATCACCGAGCTCCGCTCGCGCTTCCGCGCGGCCGGGATCGAGTACAAGGTCGTCAAGAACAACCTGGTGAAGAAGGCCCTCGAGGGCACCGACCTGGAGGGCAACGAAGAGCTCGCCGGTCACCTCAAGGGCATGACCGGAATCGCCTGGTCGTTCGAGGATCCGTCCACCGCCGCGAAGGTCATCCGTGACTTCCGCAAGGACAAGAAGGACATCCTCGAGAAGAAGGATCAGCCGCCCAAGCTCGTGCCCAAGTGCGCTCTCCTCGACGGCAACGTCATGAAGGGCGAACAAGTGGAGACCGCTCTGGCCTCCATGCCCGGCAAGGACGAGATCCGCGCCATGCTGCTCGCGCAGCTCATGGCCCCCGCTCAGAGCCTCGTGCGGCAGCTCGCCGCGCCGGCTCAGAACCTCGCTTACCTCTTCGACGCCTACAAGCGGAAGCTCGAAGAAGGCTGAGCTCGAGGCTCATCCCCAACCAAGATTCACCCAACCCCAACCCAGACAACAAAACTTTCCGCGAACGTCGGGCTCCAGGAAATCCCGGCGACGCGGTGCGGAGATAAGAACATGGCGAACATGAACGTTGAGCAGATGGTCGAAGAGCTGAGCTCCTGGACCGTCATGGACGTCGCGAACCTCGTGAAGACCCTCGAAGAGAAGTGGGGCGTCTCGGCCGCTCCGGTCGCCGTCGCTGGCGCCGCCGGCCCCGGTGCCGACGCTGCTCCCGCCGAGGAGAAGACCGAGTTCGATGTCGAGCTTGCTGACGCCGGCTCGCAGAAGATCAAGGTCATCAAGGCTGTCCGCGAGATCACCTCGCTCGGCCTGGCCGACGCCAAGAAGCTCGTCGAGGAAGCTCCGAAGGTCATCAAGGAGGGCATCTCCAAGGAAGAGGCCGAGGACATGAAGAAGAAGCTCGAGGAAGCCGGCGCCAAGGTCAACCTGAAGTGATCCTGGCGCCTCGTGCGCACGTCTTGGGCGAATTTCGCCCGTGGCAAGCAGATTGCTTGCCAATGGCCTCCCGGTGGGTTAGATCGCCCGCCGTGGAGGCCAAGGCGTGCGCGCAGCCCTCTCTCCTGGACGGGGAGCCGAGGGTCATTGGCGTCGATTGAGAGCGACCCGGGGTCCTGCTGGTTAGAAGCGGGATCTCGCGGTCGCTTTCCGTCCATTTTGAGCGAAATTCAGGGCTTTTCTTATTTCTCGGCCGGAAACCGGCCGCACACGGCGAGGGCCAGGCGGGGCCCGTCCGTGACCACCCGTAGAGACCAGTAGGGAGCTGAAGGCACCAATGGCGACGAAGATCCAGACCAACTTCCGGGTCCGGCATAGCTTCGGGAAGATCGAGCGATTTCTCGACATCCCGAACCTGATCGACATCCAGAAGCGCTCGTACGACAAGTTCCTCCAGACCACGGTGCCCCGCAGCGAGCGGGAAGACATCGGTCTGCAGGGCGTCTTCAAGAGCGTCTTCCCCATCCGCGACTTCAACGGGACCAGCGAGCTGGTCTTCGAGGGGTACACCCTCGAGCGCCCCAAGTACGACGTGGACGAGTGCCGCCAGCGCGGCATGACCTACGCGGCGCCGATCAAGGTCACGATCCAGCTCATCATCTACGACACCGCGGAGAGCGGTGAGCGTCCCGTTCGCGACATCAAGGAGCAGGAGGTCTACTTCGGTGAGATCCCCCTGATGACGGAGAACGGTACCTTCATCATCAACGGGACCGAGCGCGTCGTCGTCAGCCAGCTGCACCGCAGCCCCGGCGTCTTCTTCGACCACGACAAGGGCAAGACCCACTCCTCGGGCAAGTTCCTCTACCAGGCGCGGATCATCCCCTACCGCGGCTCCTGGCTGGACTTCGAGTTCGACCCGAAGGACCTGCTCTACGTCCGCATCGACCGCCGCCGGAAGATGCACGCGACCGTGCTCCTCAAGGCCCTGGGTTACTCGACCCACGACCTGCTCGACTTCTACTACGACACCGAGACCCTCTACTTCGAGGCTCGCGGCAAGTTCACCAAGTCGATCGAGTACGACCTGCTCCCCGGCCAGCGCGCGACCCGCGACATCAAGGTCGACACCGACGTCATCGTGCGGCGGAACCGGAAGTTCACCCGCGCCGCGATCCGCAAGCTCAAGGCCGCTGGCCTCGAGCGCCTGCCGATCGACGAGTCCGAGGTGCTCGGCAAGGTCAGCGCCGAGGACATCATCGACGAGGAGACCGGCGAGATCCTCCTCGGCGTGAACGAGGAGATCACCGAAGAGAAGATGGAGATGCTTCGCGAGGCGAAGATCGAGTCCGTCAAGGTTCTCTTCATCGACGGCCTGAACGTCGGCTCCTACCTCCGCGACACCCTCCTGGCGGACAAGGTCCAGACCCAGGACGAGGCGATCCTCGAGATCTACCGGCGCCTTCGCCCCGGCGATCCGCCCACGCTGGACACCGCGCGGAACCTCTTCAACAACCTCTTCTTCAACCCGGAGCGCTACGACCTCTCGAAGGTCGGTCGCCTGAAGCTGAACTACAAGTTCTACCGGGACGTCCCCGAAGAGGAGAAGCCGGAGCTGGACACCACCGTCCTGACCTCCCGCGACATCCTCGAGACCGTTCGTCATCTCATCGACCTGAAGAACGGCAAGGGCACCACCGACGACATCGACCACCTCGGCAACCGCCGGGTGCGCGCGGTCGGTGAGCTCATGGAGAACCAGTACCGCATCGGTCTGGTCCGCATGGAGCGCGCCATCAAGGAGCGCATGAGCATGTCTCAGGAGATCGAGACGCTCATGCCGCACGATCTCATCAACGCGAAGCCCGTCAGCGCCGTCGTCAAGGAGTACTTCGGCAGCTCGCAGCTCTCGCAGTTCATGGACCAGACCAA
>DCLA01000015.1:0-27553 GCA_002320815.1 Myxococcales bacterium UBA1660 | reverse complement strand
GTTCATGGACCAGACCAACCCGCTCTCGGAGGTGACCCACAAGCGTCGCCTCTCGGCCCTCGGGCCGGGTGGTCTGACCCGCGAGCGTGCCGGCTTCGAGGTGCGCGACGTGCACACCACGCACTACGGCCGCATCTGCCCGATCGAGACGCCGGAGGGTCCGAACATCGGCCTCATCGCGTCGCTCTCGACCTACGCGCGCGTCAACGAGTACGGCTTCGTCGAGACTCCCTACCGCAAGGTGGAGAACGGCATCGTCAAGGACGAAGAGGTCAAGTGGTACTCGGCGCTCGAGGAGGAGGGCAACTACATCGCCCAGGCGAACGCCGAGCTCGACCCCGACACCAAGGCCCTCGTCGGTACCCTCATCGCGGCTCGCTACGACGGTGAGTCGATGATGGTGACGCCGGACACCGTCGAGCTGATGGACGTCTCGCCCAACCAGCTCGTCTCGGTCGCCGCGTCGCTCATCCCCTTCCTCGAGCACGACGACGCGAACCGCGCTCTGATGGGCTCGAACATGCAGCGGCAGGCCGTGCCGTGTCTCCGTAGCCGGGCGCCGATCGTCGGCACCGGCATCGAGGACCGGGTCGCGGGCGACAGCGGTGTGTGTCTGGTGGCCAAGCGGGACGGCGTGGTCGACTCGGTCGACGCGACTCGTATCGTCGTCAAGGCCGAGGGCGAGGCCGGTGCCTTCCCGGATATCTACCGGCTGCACAAGTTCCAGCGCTCGAACCAGAACACCGCCTACAACCAGAAGCCCATCGTTCGCCCCGGCGACAAGGTGAAGGCCGGCGACGTCATCGCCGACGGTCCGAGCTGTGACATGGGTGAGCTGGCGCTGGGTCAGAACGTCGTCTGCGCGTTCATGCCCTGGGGCGGCTACAACTTCGAGGACTCCATCCTGATCTCCGAGCGGATCGTGAAGGACGACGTCTACACCTCGGTTCACATCGAGGAGTTCGAGTGCGTCGCCCGAGACACCAAGCTCGGCAAGGAAGAGATCACCCGGGACATCCCGAACGTCGGTGAGGAAGCCCTCAAGGATCTCGACGAGTCCGGCATCGTGCGCATCGGCGCCGAGGTCGTCTCCGGCGACATCCTGGTCGGCAAGATCACTCCGAAGGGCGAGACCCAGCTCTCCCCCGAGGAGAAGCTCCTTCGCGCCATCTTCGGCGAGAAGGCCGGCGACGTCCGCGACACCTCGCTCCGGGTCCCGCCCGGGGTGACCGGCATCGTGATCGACGCTCGCGTGTTCGCCCGCAAGGGCACCGAGAAGGACGAGCGCGCTCGTCAGATCGAGGACACCGAGCGGGCCAAGCTCGAGAAGGACATGGCGGATGAGATCAAGATCATCAAGGAATCCGCCTACGCTCGAGTCCGCAAGCTCCTCCTGAAGCAGACGACGACCGCCAAGCTCGTCGACGACAAGGGCAAGGTGCTCCTCGCCAAGGGCGCCAAGATCTCCGAGGAAGACCTCGACCCCATCATCCGCAAGTACTGGGGTCACATCGAGGTCGACAAGAACAAGGAGAAGATCGACGCCATCCTGGCCCAGCTCGAAGAGCAGACCAGCGGCATCGAGACCCTCTTCCAGGAGAAAATCGACAAGCTCGGCAAGGGCGACGAGCTTCCCCCGGGCGTCATCAAGATGGTGAAGGTCTACGTCGCCATCAAGCGTAAGCTCCAGGTCGGCGACAAGATGGCCGGTCGTCACGGGAACAAGGGTGTGGTCAGCCGCATCCTCCCCGAGGAGGACCTGCCCTACCTGCCGGACGGCACCCCCGTCGACATCGTGCTCAACCCGCTCGGTGTTCCCAGCCGCATGAACGTCGGTCAGATCCTCGAGGTCCACCTCGGGTGGGCTGGCTGGCTCCTCGGCCGGCAGCTCGGCGGGATGCTCGACGAGCGCACGCCGGACTACGACGAGGTGCGCGCCAAGCTGAAGCGCATCTACGGCAAGAGCCCCGACATCATGAGCGTCATCGAGGACGTGAACGACAAGGAGCTCATCAAGTTCGTGCGGAAGCTCGAGGGTGGCCTCCACCTGGCGACGCCGGTCTTCGACGGCGCCCACGAGGAAGAGATCAAGGAGCTGCTCACCGAGGCGAAGGTCCAGACCAACGGTCAGACCATCCTCTTCGACGGGCGGACCGGCGATGCCTTCCACGAGGACGTCACCGTGGGCGTGATGTACATGCTCAAGCTGCACCACCTCGTCGACGACAAGATCCACGCGCGGAGCATCGGGCCCTACTCGCTGGTCACGCAGCAGCCCCTGGGCGGTAAGGCCCAGTTCGGCGGTCAGCGTCTCGGTGAGATGGAGGTCTGGGCGATGGAGGCCTACGGCGCGGCTTACGCGCTGCAGGAGTTCCTCACCGTCAAGTCCGATGACGTGCAGGGTCGTACCCGCATGTACGAGGCCATCGTGAAGGGCGAGCACACGCTCGACGCCGGACTCCCCGAGAGCTTCAACGTTCTCATGAAGGAGCTCCAGGCCCTCTGCCTGAACGTCGAGCTCGTCGAGGCGGACACCGTCCGCGACCGCGACGACATCCTCGCCGCCGAGGAGTGACGAGGTCGAGCGGCGCTCATCCGGGCGCCGCTCCCGCCGTCCGCTCCCACCCCTCAGCCCAACCCCAGTGAATACGAGCCCTCCTCGGCCTGATCAGCCGAAAGCTCCGGAAAGACGAAACTGACATGAAGGACATCTTCAGCTTCTTCGAAAAGCCCAAGGATCCGCTCTCCTTCTCGGCGATCCGCATCGGCCTGGCGTCGCCCGAGAAGATCCGCGAGTGGTCGCACGGCGAGGTCAAGAAGCCCGAGACGATCAACTACCGGACCTTCAAGCCCGAGCGTGACGGCCTCTTCTGCGCGCGCATCTTCGGGCCGGTGAAGGACTACGAGTGCCTCTGCGGCAAGTACAAGCGCATGAAGCACCGCGGGATCGTCTGCGAGAAGTGTGGCGTCGAGGTCATCCAGTCGAAGGTGCGTCGTCAGCGCCTCGGCCACATCGACCTGGCCACCCCCGTCGCGCACATCTGGTTCCTCAAGTCGCTGCCCTCGCGCATCGGCGCCCTCCTGGACCTCAAGCTCAAGGACCTCGAGCGCGTCCTCTACTGCGAGAGCTACGTCGTCGTCGACGCCGGCGAGACTCCCCTCGAGAAGGGCGAGATCCTCAGCGAGGACCGCTACTGGGAGCTCCTCGACGAGCTCGGTGACGACACCTTCGAGGCGAAGATGGGCGGCGACGCCATCCTCGACCTGCTGAAGGAGCTCGACATCCACGCGATGGCCGAGAGCCTCCGCAAGGACCTCGGCGAGGCGACCTCGGTCGCCAAGCGCACCAAGATCTCCAAGCGGCTCAAGGTCGTCGAGTCCTTCAAGGACTCCGGCAACCGCCCCGAGTGGATGATGCTCAACGTGGTGCCGGTCCTCCCGCCGGACCTGCGCCCCCTGGTCCCCCTGGACGGCGGCCGCTTCGCGACCTCCGACCTCAACGACCTCTACCGCCGCGTCATCAACCGGAACAACCGCCTCAAGCGGCTCCTCGAGCTGAACGCGCCGGAGATCATCATCCGCAACGAGCGCCGGATGCTCCAGGAGGCGGTCGACGCCCTCTTCGACAACGGCCGCCGCGGCAAGACCATCACCGGTCCGAACAAGCGCCCCCTGAAGTCCCTCAGCGACATGCTGAAGGGCAAGCAGGGGCGCTTCCGCCAGAACCTCCTCGGCAAGCGCGTCGACTACTCCGGCCGTTCGGTCATCGTCGTCGGTCCCTCGCTTCGGCTGCACCAGTGCGGTCTGCCGAAGAAGATGGCCCTCGAGCTCTTCAAGCCGTTCATCTACAACAAGCTCGAAGAGCGCGGCTACGTCACGACCATCAAGTCCGCCAAGAAGATGGTCGAGAAGGAGAAGCCGGAGGTCTGGGACATCCTGGACGAGGTCATCACCGAGCACCCGGTGATGCTCAACCGCGCTCCGACGCTCCACCGTCTCGGCATCCAGGCCTTCGAGCCGGTGCTCATCGAGGGTAAGGCCATCCGCCTGCACCCCCTCGTCTGCACCGCCTTCAACGCCGACTTCGATGGCGACCAGATGGCGGTCCACGTGCCGCTCAGCGTCGAGGCTCAGATGGAGGCGCGCGTGCTCATGATGAGCACGAACAACATCCTCAGCCCGGCCAACGGCAAGCCGATCATCAACCCCACCCAGGACATCGTCCTCGGCCTCTACTACATGACCCGCGAGAAGCCCTTCGAGAAGGGTGGCTTCCGGGACGATGCCGAGGGCGAGAACAAGTTCCGCGGGGTGTACTCGTCGCCGGAGGAGGTCCGCATGGCCTTCGACGCCGGTGAGGTGAACCTCCACGCGAAGATCAAGCTGCGCTGGCAGGGCGAGCTCCACGACACGACCGTCGGTCGCGTCCTGGTGGCCGAGGTGCTCCCGAAGCCCCTCGACTTCCGCAGCGTCAACCGCGTCCTCGACAAGAAGGCGCTCTCGCGCCTCATCGACGACTGCTACCGCGCCGCCCAGAACAAGTCGACCGTGCTCCTGGCCGACCGCCTGCGGACCCTCGGCTACGAGATGTCCACCCAGGCCGGTGTGTCGATCTGCATGGACGACATGAGCATCCCGGACTCGAAGAAGGAGATCCTCGCCCAGTCGCAGGCCGACGTCGAGACCGTCATCGAGCAGTACCAGGAAGGTCTGATCACCGACGGCGAGCGGTACAACAAGGTCGTCGACATCTGGGCCGAGGCCTCCGACCGCGTCGCTCGCGACCTGGTCGAGGGTATCGCCACCGACGAGATGAAGGACCCGCACTCGGACAAGACCGTCACGGTGCCCTCCTTCAACTCGATCTTCATGATGGCCGACTCCGGCGCTCGTGGTTCGAACCAGCAGATTCGTCAGCTGGCCGGCATGCGAGGCCTGATGGCCAAGCCGAGCGGCGAGATCATCGAGACGCCGATCACCGCGAACTTCCGCGAGGGTCTGACCGTTCTCCAGTACTTCATCTCGACGCACGGTGCGCGTAAGGGTCTGGCCGACACCGCGCTCAAGACCGCGAACTCCGGTTACCTCACCCGTCGACTCGTCGACGTGTCGCAGGACGCCACCGTTCGCGAGTTCGACTGCGAGACCCTCGACGGCATCTGGGTCAGCAAGCTCGAGGAGGGTGGCGAGGTCGTCACTCCGCTCGGCGAGCGCGTCCTGGGTCGCGTGGCCCTCGAGGACATCGACGATCCCGTCACCGGCGAGACCCTGGTCGAAGCCAACGAGGAGATCGACGAGGCCAAGGTCTCACTCATCGAAGAGCGTGGGCTCGAGCGGGTGCTCATCCGGTCGGTGCTCACCTGCCAGAGCAAGCGCGGCGTGTGCGCCAAGTGCTACGGGCGTGACCTCGCCCGCGGCTACGAGGTGAACATCGGCGAGGCGGTCGGCATCATCGCCGCCCAGTCCATCGGCGAGCCGGGCACCCAGCTCACCATGCGGACCTTCCACATCGGCGGCGCCGCGGCCCGCGGTAAGATCGAGCAGAGCTCCATCGAGGCCCGCGTGTCCGGCAAGGTCGTGTTCGAGAACGTCCGCACCGCGACCAAGAAGAACGGCGAGACGGTCGTCATGAACCGTCACGGCATCCTCAAGGTCGTCGACGAGAGCGGCCGCGAGCGTGAGCGCTACAACCTGACCTACGGCGCGTTCGTGCGCGTCGAGGACGGGCAGGAGATCGAGAAGGGCGCCACCATCAGCGAGTGGGACCCCTACGCCATCCCCATCCTCACCGAGGTGGCCGGCGAGGTTCGCTACGGCGACGTCGTCGAGGGCGTGACCATGGAGGAGCGCACCGACGAGGTGACCGGCCTGAGCCGCCGCGTGGTCATCGACTCGCGCGATCCCTCGGCGCGTCCGCGCATCGTCATCATGGACCAGGAGTCGGGCGAGCCCGTCCAGGTCGGTCAGGGCGACGCGCGCTACTTCCTCCCGGTCGCCGCGAACATCATCCCGATCGACGGGCAGGTGGTCGAGGCCGGTGAGATCATCGCCAAGATCCCCCGCGAGACCACGAAGACCAAGGACATCACCGGCGGTCTTCCCCGGGTCGCCGAGCTCTTCGAGGCCCGGAAGCCGAAGGACCACGCCATCGTCTCCGAGATCGACGGCGTCGTGCACTTCGGCAAGGACACGAAGGGCAAGCGGAAGGTCATCATCACGCCGGACGTTGGCGAGCCGAAGGAGTACCTGATCCCGAAGGGCAAGCACCTGACGGTGAAGGAGAACGACCGGGTGCGCGCTGGTGAGCCGCTGATGGATGGTGCGCCGAACCCGCACGACATCCTGAAGGTCAAGGGCGAGAAGGAGCTCTCCTCCTGGCTCGTGGACGAGATCCAGCAGGTCTACCGCCTGCAGGGTGTCGCCATCAACGACAAGCACATCGAGGTGATCGTTCGCCAGATGCTGCAGCGCGTCCGCATCAAGGAGGTGGGTGACACCCGCTTCCTCCCGGACCAGCAGGTCGAGAAGTGGAAGTTCGAGAAGGAGAACGAGCGCGTGATCGCCAAGGGCGGCCAGCCGGCCGTCGCGGAGCCCCTGCTCCTCGGCATCACCAAGGCGTCGCTCTCGACCGACTCCTTCATCTCGGCGTCGTCCTTCCAGGAGACCACGAAGGTGCTCACCCAGGCCGCCATCAGCGGCAAGGTGGACTTCCTCCGCGGCCTCAAGGAGAACGTCATCATGGGTCGCCTGCTCCCGGCCGGAACCGGCCTGAGCGCCTACGACAAGCTCGACATGGTCGTCGACGACACCGCGTCGTCCATGCAGAGCTCGACCGAGGCCCTCGCCGCCGCCAGCGAAGAGTGACCTGACCCCCCGGGCCCTCCGAGGCCCCACGTGAAAACGGCGCGCCCCGAAAGGAGCGCGCCGTTTTCCGTTGGGCCGAGCGTGACCTCGGCCGCCGGCGCAGACCCCGGGAGGAGCTCGTCCCGGGGGCCTCAGCTCGACTTCCAGGTGGCGTCGAGCCACTCGAGGACATCCCACTCGGCGTCGACCAGGTCGTCTCGCTCGGCCAGTCGGTAGAGGTGTTCGTAGACGATGTCTTGGGCTTCCGGGCGCGCGAGGTCGGCGGCCCGCTGGAGGGCCCGCCGGTCGGGGTGGCGGCGGACGGCTTCGTCCCATACGGCGGTCCAGGTCGCGCGATCGAGGCCGAGCTCGGCGCCCATGCGCTCGGCGTAGGCCAGCTCGCCCTCCGTGAGCTCGCCGTCGACGCGCATCATCAGCCGCGCGCTCGCGGCCAGAGCGAGGAGCTCGTCATGGGTGAGAGAGGCGGTCATCGAGACCGACGCTACCCGAAGCACCCAACGCCCGCGACTTGCAGAAGGGACGCTCTTGCACACTTGCACATCGGGGACGCTCCTTGGCCGCCCGCACCAACGGGTCGGGTCCCCTCGCCGCAGCGCCCGCCGCCCGCTAGCTAGTCGATGCCGTAGGCCGCGGCCCACTCGGCATATCGTTCTGGCGAGTTGAGCTTTCGGACTGCGTCAATTATCCATGAGCCCATCGTGCTGCCCACGTCGTCGCAGTGAACCACCACGAGGGCCTCCGCCGGAAAGAGCTCGGTACGCAGCGAAGCGAGGACTTCGGCCATCGTCGCTATCCGTTCGCGTTTCCACGGGCGCAAGTGGTCATCGTCCGGGCCAATCTCTTCATCGAGGTCGGCCTCCGCGTCGTAGTGGGCGTCGACGTCGGAGGCGTTCCGCGCGCTGGCCTCTTTCATCGTGTGTTGAGCCTCCGGCCATTCGTAAGGCGAGAAGGCATCGTCGGGCTCCGGGAACCTCTCGAGGATGGTGGCGGTGTAGCCGGTCGCGAGTAGGTAGCGGGCGTCGAGGTCGGTGAGCAGCGCGTAGCCGAGCAGCTCACCGCCGCCGCCGTGCTCGCGGAGCTCCCTGACGGACTCGCGAATCTCCGCTGTCAGGAGGTCGCGCCACGGGAGGTCCTTCGGATAGGCGTCTTTCGTCATCCCAAAGAGCCTCGCACGTAGGACCCACCTCGCGCTCGCCCCTTTGGTTGGGCGATGCGGGGGGCCGGGGTGCATACCGAGGTTCTCGGCCGCGGGGCGAGGGTGAACCACCGTTCGCACGGTCGAGCGGCCTTCTCGGCAGATCTCGGGGGCACGAACCTTGCTGAATCGCGGGGTGTGGAAGAAGTCCGCCTCTTGCTCTGGGCCACCCTCATCGGCATCGCGACCGCTGGAGCGATCTATGCCGGGGTGAAGCTGGAGCAGCCCACCGAGGTCCGGGTGGGGATCGTGGCGGACCTCGATTTCGACCCAGAGACCGACGACGCCGTCGCCGCCGGAGAAGTCGCCGAGATTCCAGTGGGCGCGGAGGCGCCCGGCCAGGACGAGCTGGACCGGCTCGACGAGGTCGAGTGGCGCGCGTGGCTCGAGGGGATGGACCTGGTCGCCGCCAACGCGGAGGAGATGGCCCTCGGTGCCGGGGTCCGGTTGGGGCCGCTCGAGATGGTCGACGAAGAAGCGGAGGCGGCGGCACGGGCCAACGCGCGGCGGCGGGCGCGGCCGAGGGTGCCGCCGGGACCGCGGCTGCACCCGGATCCCGGGATGCACTCGATCCTGGTCGCCAAGCGGATGATCACCAGCGGCGAGCGCATCCAGGGCTCTTGCTACGCCTACCTCTCGGAGGTGTATGCCCGCGCCGGCCACTCGAGCTGGCGGAAGCGCACCATCGTCCATCGCGGGGAGCGGAACGGGCCCTACGCCGACTTGGATCTCATCCGTCCCGGCGACTGGCTCTACATCGTCAACGATCCCTACCGCACCCCCGTGGGCACCCACAGCGTGATGTTCCTGGGATGGCAGGACCGCGCTCGGGGGGTCGCGCGCACCATCTCCCACGCGGGCTGGGGGGCGCCGCGGGTCGGTCGCGAGAGCACGTACGACATCTCGCGCACCTACCGCATCGTTCGTCCGACGCTGTAGGCCCCGCACCCGTCGGGGGTGTCGACGGGAGCCTCGGACCCGGACGGGAATGTCAGGGTGGTCGGGGGTGATCGGTCCACCCCGCGCGTGGACGACGAGGATTGCGTCGGTGGAATGGCGATTGCTGCTCCCATGGCCCATGCGGACCCGCACTTCTCTCGTGGCCCTGGCGTTCCTCGTGGCGTGCGGGGTGGTCGCCCCCATCACCATCACTCGGGCGATCCCCGAGGGGCGAGTCGCGGGCAACCCGCTCGGGGCGGTGATCCCGGAGGGGCTCACCTTGCCCATCCCGCTGGAGATCGACCTCGAGTCGGAGGCCGAGGCGCGGAACACCGGGCCGGTGCAGACGGTGACCTTGGAGGCCCTGCGGCTGGACGTCACCGCGACCGGCGAGCCGGCGGGAGACTCGGACGACTGGGACTTCGTGAGCTCCATCGTGGTTTACGTGGAGAGTTCGGTCGCGGGGTCCGCGCTGCCGCGCAGGGAGGTGGCACGACTCGACCCCGCGCCCGAGGGGGGGCGCGTGTTGGAGCTCGACACGGACACCTCCGTCGACCTCCGGGACTACGTGGAAGAGGGCGCCCGGCTGACGGCCACGGTGAGCGGCACCGCGCCCCCCGACGACGTCACCTACGACGGCGAGGTGACCCTGGGCTTGTCGTTTCTCTGAATCGCGAGCGCCGAGCTCAGCCGTCGCCGCGGGCGCGCCAGGTCTCGTCGAGCCACTCCAGGATGTCCCACTCGGCGTCGACGATGGTGCCGTCGGTCGCCAGGACGTAGAGCTGCTCGTAGATGACCTCTTGGGCCTCGGGGCGGGCCACGGCGGCGGCGGCCTCCAGGGCGGAGCGGTCGGCGGCGAAGGCCTCCCGGGCTTCCTTCCAGATGGCCCGCCAGCGGAGGTCGTCGAGGCCGAGCTCCTCGCCCATCCGCTCGACGATCGCCACCTCGCCTTCGCTGAACTCGCCATCGGCGAAGACCATCACCCGGGCACTGCCGGCGAGCGCGAGGAGCTCGTCATGGGTCAGCTTGACCGCCTGGAGGGCGATGATCGATTGGGGCGGGAGCGCCATGGGATCGTGAGTAGCAAAAGGGCCCGGTCCTGACCATACGGGTCGCAGGGTGGGTGGACCGAGGATCACGGTCGGCGGAGGGTCTCCGTCAGCGGTACGGGCCGTGGCCCGAGGACGGCGCGGCGCGGAGGACGGCGAGGTCCGTGCCTCGATGCCGGTCCAGGTCCTTGCGGGCGGCGGCGTAGAAGGCCTTGGGGTTCGGGCCGAGGTGAGCGCGGACCTCGCGGTCGGGGAAGTCGAGCAGCGTGGCGACGATGGCCAGCGCGTAGGCGACCTCGACCTGACCCAGCGCGCCGCGGTGGTCGTAGCCCCAGCCCGTCATCCCACCGGAGGAGGTCTGCTGGAACTCGAAGGCGGTGTTCGCCAGGAAGATACCGAAGCCCAGGACGACCGCGCCGAGGTCGACGAGTCGTTCCCGGTGCGCCTCGCCGGTGGGCAGCTCGGGGTCGCTCTGGGCGAGGTAGTGGGCGATGCCGCGGGCGAAGGTGGCGACGAGCAGTGCGGGCCGTTCGAGGGCCGACGGGTCGTAGGGGATGGGGAGCGGGTCCCCGGCGGGGAGCCAGTCTTCGTCGCCGGACCGCGTCGGGGCCTCGGTCATGGCGTGGGGCATGCCGCGCAGCGCGTCGGCGACGTTCGGGGTGAACTCCGCTTCGGGCTCGAAGGCCCACTCGTCCCGGAGCTGTGCGTGCTCGAGGACGAAGGCGAAGTAGTCCTCGGCTAGCTCCTCGCCTTCCAGCTCGGGGTCGACGGGGAAGTCGTCCAGCGTCGGAGTCACCACGGTCGCCGTGTCCCGGTACCGGGCGGCGCCGCCCAGGGTGGTCAGCCACCACGCGACGGCGTCAAAGAGCCAGGCCTTCATCGGGTCGGGAGGCGTCACTCGGTATCTCTACCGAAGCTCGGGCGCTCGCGAAACACCGCGGTGACCGGCCGCGCTCCCTGGGCGTTGAGTCGACCGGGTCATGCCGGTAGAACGGCGCCATGGGGCTCGGTCCGCAACGGGAGGCGCTGGAGGCGCTGGGGTTCGACATCGTGGTCGCGGAGGAGTCGGAGCTGATCGCGACCGCGCGCCGCTGGCACCCGGACTGCGTGATGACGAAGCTCGTCTACGTGGTCTTCGTGCGCGAGGTGCCCCGACTGAGCGCCGCGATGATCGAGCAGGACCGCGCCGGGCTCGAGCGGCGCGCTCGCGGGCTCGACTCCTCGGCGCTGCCCAATGGCTTCCAGAAGGGCGTCGCGGTGCTCTCGGCGTACGTGGCGGACGCCGTCGACGAGGACGCGCGGCGCCTCTGCACCAGCAAGCCGAAGACCCGCTTCGCCTTCTTCTTCCTGCCGGGCGCCCTGGACCGATCCACCCGGGAGGCGCATTTCCTGCGCAGCACACCGGCGTGGGGGGCGCTCTACTTCTCGAAGTTTCGGTTCATCCTGGAGCGGGTCCTGAAGCCCGGCGGGACCGCCCCGGGCAGCTGGCCGGTGTCGGTGGGGGGCGCGCTGCTCGGCGGCTTCCTCCTGCTGATGACGGTGCTCTCGCTGGCGATGCTCTTCGTGCGCTGACCGTCAGGCGGTCCAGCGGCGTTCGAGGCGGCCCGCGGTCACGATGGGGGTCCCCTCGTGCTGCAGGTCGTGGCGTCGGCCGAGCACGGTGCTCCAGTGGGGGCTGCTGCGGGGCGCCCCGGTCTTCTTGGGGTCGGAGTAGCCGAACATCAGGCGCAGGCCGGGCAGGAGGGCGTCGTTGGAGAAGGTCCGCAGCTCGTTGAGACAGAGCGGGTTGGTGGCGATGGAGACGAAGCCGATCGCGCTCGCGTGACCGTCGGCGGCGAAGCGCGCCTCGAGGGCCTCGGCGACCTCGGGCTCGGCGCTCTCGGTGCGAACCACGCGGCCCCGCTCGAGGTGGAAGGTCACCGGGGCGCGCTGGAGCTCGCGACCCCACCGGACCAGCTCGCCGGCCTTGAGCAGGCGGTCGGCCACGTAGGTCCCGCTGGCGTCCGCGGGATAGACGCTCACCGCGCCCGTGGGGACGCTCTCCCACTTGCCGGCCTCGGGGATCCCTTCGTAGGGCACGATGGGGTACTTGGCGTCCAGCCGGAGGCGGAGGTCGGTGCCGGCGGGGCTCCGCAGGGTGAGCTCGCCGCCGCGACCGAGCACGGCGGCGAGGCGCTCGTTGGTGGCTCGGAGCTGCTGGGGGTGCGCCCGCAGGGTGCTGGAGAGCGCTCGCGGGGTCAGACCGGTGGCGTGGAGGTAGCGCACTCCGGTGGACTCCATGGTCGAGACCAGGGCCGCGCCGCGCTGGGCGTCGCCCTCGTCGCCGCTGACGTAGAGCGCGGCGTCCATGTCCGCGACGGCTTCCCGGAGGCGCGCTTCGAAGGAGCCGCCGTCGCGATCGAGGATCTCGATCGGGGTGGTGCGTACCCGGGCGCCCAGGCCGCGGATGACGTCCGCCAGGGCCGCGGCGAGCGCGTCGGCGTCGCGGTGGAGGATGAGCGCGCGCTCGCCCTCGGTGATGCGAAGGTGATTGCGCACGAGGTTGTCCACCCCGCGCATGGCCGCGTCGTCCAGACCCACGGGCGGAGCGTACCGCACTCGGATGCCGCGCGATGGGGCTTG
Source organism: Myxococcales bacterium UBA1660 (assembly GCA_002320815.1). GTDB lineage: Bacteria > Myxococcota_A > Polyangia > Polyangiales > Houyiibacteriaceae > UBA1660. Next base: position 14,884 of record DCLA01000015.1, on the reverse strand, counting down.
CGTGTCGCGGGGACTTCCTCCGACGATGCGCCGTGACTCGACGACTGCTCATGGGCTTCCTCTTGCTCGCGATCGCGGGCTGTGGCGACGACGACGCGGGGCCGGAGGACGCCGGCGAGACCGCGCGGGACGCGGCGACACCCGACGCGGGCGAACCCGAAGACGACGCGGGGCTCGCCGACGGCGGCCCGGTCGATCACGGCGTCGATGGCGGACCGGCGGCGACGTGCGCGGGGAGCAGCGCGCTCTTCTGTGAGGACTTCGAGGAGCTCCCACTGGGCGAGACCACCAGCGATCGCTGGGACGCCACGGGCAACGGGAGCTTGGCCATCGTCGACGACCGGGTCTTCGCCGGTGACCAGGCGCTCCACGTGCACACCGACGAGAACGGCGTGGCCTTCATGCGCGTCCCCTTCAGCCCGCCGGGCAACAGCTTCTTCGGGCGTATGCGCGTCTACGTCACCGAGTTCCCCAGCGCGCCCAACTGGGCCCACTTCACGCTGGTGGAGCTGCGGGGCACCGACCGCCCGGCCCGCGTGCGGCCGGTGGGCGGCCAGTTCGTCCCCGAGGCCAACGGCGGTCCGGGCGCCTTCTGGGGCATCGGCGCCGACGGCGGACCCACCGGGGACTGGACCAACTGGCGGCTCTCGGCGCCGGCGGAGGGCGGCCGGTGGCTCTGCGTGGAGTGGGCCATGGACGCCAGCACCGACTTCATCCGCCTCGCCATCGATGGCGAGGACGACGACGCCCTCACCGTCGATCGCAGCGACCACGGCGGCAACGACGTCGACTTCGTCTTCCCCACCTTCGAGCAGGTCTTCCTGGGGTGGCAGCTCTATCAGGGCGGCCCGTCGCCGGCGACCTACGACCTATGGATCGACGACGTGGTCTTCGACACCGTGCGCGTCGGCTGCGATTGAGTCAGTCGGCGACCACCGCGTCGAGCCAGACCTCGATGCAGTCGAAGGCGTCGTCGCAGGTGGCTTGTCCACTGCAGGTGAGGCCGACGGCGCGTACGTCGCTGCGCCACCAGGCTCCCTGCTCGTTCAGCCACTGACGAGTCTCGTCGTCGCAGGAGCCACCGCATAGATCGTCGAGGCGTCCGCAAACCACGTCGCCCAGATCGCTGAGCGGCGGGTCGCATGCGGCGCTCTCGCCACTCGCGAGTTGGTCGCACGTCGAGGTCGCATAGCAGTCGTAGGCCGTCGCGAGCTCCGGGCGCTCGGTGAGCGCGTAGAGCTCGCACGTAGAGGCGGGAGGTGGCGAATCGCCGAAGCAGGTCGCCAGGTGGTCGTAGGCGCGGAGGCAGGCGGCCTCGAGGTCGTCGCTGGGGTCGTTGGGGAGAGCGACTTCGAAGCCCTCTTCGATGCACTCCTCTTGCTCCAGCTCACTGCAAGGGCGGGAGGCCTCGCAGCTGTACTCGCACGCATCCGACACGTTGCAGCTCCAGCCGGCGGCGAAGCAGGCGCTGGTGCAGTCGCTGCACTGGCGCGATTCGGCTGCCAGGCGGGCCTCGCAGCGGTTGCGTAGGCAGCCGTGTCGGACCTGCATGCGGGGTCCGGGTTCCAACGGGCCGTCGGGGGCGGCGCCGGTACAGCCGAGGGCGAAGAGGAAGCCGCCGAGGAGGGCCGGGGCGGCCAGGGAGTCACGGAGGTGAGTCATGGGCCGGGTGCTCGGCCGAGACCCCGACGAGTTGCCCGGTCAGCGGAGATCATGCTCGAATCGGGCCATGGACGATCGGCTGCGTCGCATGAGCCCCGGGGACCGGGAGGTCTTGCGGCGGGTGCGCTTGGCCGCGTTGGCGGACGCGCCCCGGGCCTTCTGCGGGATCTACGACGTCGAGGCGGAGTGGGGGGCGGAGCGCTGGGATGCGCGCCTGGCCTCGAACGTGGCGCGGGTGGAGACCGCCGGGTTCTTCGCGATGAGCGGCGGCCGGGAGTGCGGGATGGTGGTGGGCGTCTGCCGCCCCGAGGACGCGGTGGACCTGAACGCCATGTGGGTGGCGCCCGCGGCGCGCGGCCTCGGCGTGGGGCGGGCGCTGGTCGCGGCCGTCTGCGGATGGGCCGAGGAGCTCGGCCGGACTCGGGTGACGCTCTCGGTCCTCGACGGGAACCCGGCCGCCGAGGCGCTCTATCGGCGGTGCGGGTTCCGGGTGGTCGAGAGCCGAGCGGTCGAGGTCGCCGGGGAGGCGCGGACCGAGACCCACATGGAGCGCGCGGTCTAGGTCGAGGTCAGCCCGCGCTGGCCCAGGCGTCGACGACGAAGCCGATGTGGTCGAAGGCGCAGTGCTCCACGCCGCCGGTGAGGACGTTCTCGTCCACCGGGAAACCGAGGAGCTGGTAGGCCTCGACGCCGGCCTCGATCTCGTCGCGGTACTCGTCGGCGTCGCCGTAGGTGAAGCGCAGGTCGTAGGCGTCGAGGCTGCCGGCGGTGGGGTCCCAGGCGAAGTCCGCGTAGGGTTCGAAGCCGCCGCACCCCAGCGCGTAGAGGCCGGGGTGGTCGGCGCCGTAGAGGGGGAGGTGCTCGCCGGTGAGGAAGACGGCGCCGCCCGAGGAGCCGCCGAAGAGGGTGCGGTCGGTGCGCAGGTCGTAGACGGCGCGCAGGGCTTCGATGACCTCGACGACGGCGTCGGCGTTGCGACCCTCAGTGTCCATGTCGCCGTCCGCGACCACGCCGTCGCAGCGGGTGTAGTCGGGGGAGAGCCACCAGGCGCAGCCGTTGGGCGCCTTGGCAGCGACGTAGAGGATGGGGCGCGCTTCGGTCACCGGGGCCTGGAGGCGGACCGCGGTGTCGCCGTCGTAGGCCCGGGCGCCGTCGCCATGGAAGTAGATGCCCAGGTCCCACGGAGCGGGCGCGGTGGGCTCGACCACCTTGAGCTCCACACCGGCGATGGTGACCACGCAGTACTCGAAGCCGCCGGCGGTGCCGGTGCGCTCGCAGGTGAGTCCGCCCGAGCCGCCGGAGGTCCCGGGGCCGGCGTCGGGCTCGGTGCCCGCGTCTTCCACGACCGGCCCGGCGTCCTGGGTCGATGCGTCGGGGGCGGCGGCGTCGGGGGGCGCCGCGTCGGGGGTCCCGGAGTCCGGCAGGGGGCCCGGGGCGTCGTCGTCGCCGCAGCCGAGGGCGAGCACGAGGAGCAGGGATGCGAGGGAGCGGTGGGCGCGCATCGGCGCAGGGTGTCTCGATCCCGGGACGCTGCAAGGAGTCGAATCGGTCGACGACCGGCGGGGGTGGGTCGTAGGAATGAAAGACCGGCCGCCGCGCCACGGTGTATGGTGGCGGCGATGTTTTCGCGCTCTCCTTCACTGTCCGCTCTGCTCGTCGTCTTCGCCCTCGCGGGGTGCGACTGTGACGACGATACCGGCGACGCCTGCGTCTCCATGGCCGACTGCGAGGGCGGCCAGGTGTGCGTCGATGGGGCGTGCCAGGACCCGGCGGACGGCGGTGAGGAGCCCGCCGAGGACGCGGGCGCGGTCGACCTCGGCGACGCCGAGGAAGACGGCGGGCCCCGGGACATGGGGAGCGACCTCGGCTGTGTCCTGCTCGAGTGCCAGGAGGACGAGCTCTGCTACGACGGCCTCGACAACGACTGCGATGACCAGATCGACGAGTCCTGCGCGTGCACCCCGGGGTCCACGTCGCGCTGTCTGCCGCCGGGGACCACGCCTACCGCGACGCTCTGCGCCTGGGGTGAGATGGCCTGCCAGAACGCGACCGAGTTCGGCGAGTGGGGCTCCTGCACCGGCGCGGGCGGCGGCGACGAAGGGTCGCTCTACGGCTGCCGGCGCATCGGCATCATGGGGGCGCCCGGCGCGAACGCGTCGGCCAACTTCCAGACCTGGCTGGAGACCCAGGGCGCCATCGCCACTCGCTTCCACGACACGGCCGGGGCACCGGAGCTGGAGCGCGCGGAGCTGGAGACCTTCGACCTGGTCGTCGTGGACTGGTTGCGCCGGACCTACACCGAGGCCGAGTCCCAGACCCTGGCCGATTGGGTGAACGACGGAGGCGGGCTGATGGTCATGACCGGCCACGACTCCGGGGCCACCGCGGGTCGTCAGATCTCGCTGCTGACCGCGGTCGGTCCGAACTTCGACATGGCGTCGGGGCCGCTGAACGGTCCGGCGACGCTGCTGGCGCACCCCACCACCGGCACCGCCGATGGCTCGGCGACCCTGCCGCCGGTGACCTTCTTGGGCGGCCTGCGCGCCACCGTGCCTGCCGAGCTCGAGGGGACCGTGGTGCCCATGGCCGTCATCGGGGAAGAGGTGGTCGGCGTGGCCGGCCCGCTCGGCGAGGGCCACGTGCTCCTCTTCGGCGACGAGTGGATCGAGTTCGACAGCGAGTGGTCGACGATGCCGGCCATCCCGCAGTTCTGGTTGAACATGGTCACCTGGCTGAGCCCCGACGACGCCGTCGTGGACTTCTGCGAGTAGCTCAGCGGTCCCGGCCGCCTTCGCAGCGCCGCTCCAGGGTGCGGGTCAGCGGGTGGTCCTCGCCGAGGGGCTCCGCGATGAAGGGGAGCTCGAAGGTGCCCTGGAAGGGCACCACGATGCCCTCGTCCATGGTGCCGTCGTTGACCTCGAGGGTGCCCGCCAGGGTGCTCCGGACGAGCACGTTCTGGGGCCCATCGTAGGCGGCGAGGAACGAAGCGAAGCGGTCGACGATGGTGCACTCGTCGATGGACCAGGTGCCGGTGAGCACGGTGCCGCCGGCGTCGGGATCCGTGTCGGGTCCCATCGACCAGGTGACGCGACCCGGGCCCTCTTCCGAGAGGGGGAAGCTGCCCAGGTCGAAGGCGCAGTCTTCGCAGACGGCGGTGAAGCTGTCCGAGCCGCGGCGGATCAGGGTCATCCCGAAGCCGCTTTCGAGGGCGTGGCCGGTGACCAGGTAGCCGTTGGCTTCGAGGTCGAGGGACGCGGTCTCGTAGACGAAGTCGCCGAAGCCTTCGACCGAATAGGTCGAGCCACCGCAGAGGCGGCCGACCACGATCCCCGGCCGGTCCGCGAGCCCGTCGGCGTCGCCGTCGACTTCCTCGGCGAAGGGCGTGCCCCGATCGAGGAGGAGCTGGAGGATGGGCTGGGCCACGCTGAGGGCGCGACCGCCGGTGGTGCTGGGGCCGGGCAGGGCGTTGCCGAGGATGTAGTCCCGGGTCTCGGCCGCGGTCAGCTCCGGCGCGATGGAGCGAAGGATGGCGGCGACGGAGGAGACCTGGGGCGCCGCGAAGGAGGTACCGCTCTGCACCTCGGTGGCCGACCCCTCGGTGTGCCCGACGACGGTGATGGCCTCGCCCTGAGCGACGATCTCCACCCGCGGCCCCTGGGCCGAGAGCGGGGCCCGTTCGGTGGGCATGCAGGGCATGCTCGAGCCCACGGTGATCACATTGGGGGCCTGGATCCCGGCGGGCGCGTCGTTGGTCCCGTCGAGGACCATGGCCTCGTTCGCCGCGGCGGCGACGAAGAGGACGTTGGGGTTGAGCTCGAAGATCCGCTCCAACAGAGTGCGCGCTGCGAGCGCATCGACGTCTGCCGAGCTGGCGAAAGGTCCGAGGCCGAAGCTCATGTTGACCACGCTCGCCCCGGCACGGGTCGCGGCGAGCGCGGAGCCCGCCGCGACCGACGCCGTGGCGCTTGCGCTCGACCGGTTCCCCTGGAGTCCCCAGATGAGGCGGAGGTGATCGCCCACGAAGCGGGAGGCGATCCCGTTGACGCCCCAGTCCTCGTCGTCGGCGGCGATGATGCCCGCGACGCGAGTCCCATGCCCTCGACCATCGGCGAGGCCCGCGGGATCGCCGCCGACCGCGTGGGCGCTGGCGACCGTCACCCGGTCGAACTCGCCATTCTCCCATTGCAGCCCGGAATCGATGAGCCCGACGGATACGTCCGTGAGGTCGACGTCCAGCTCGCTGAAGGCCGTGAGGGCCTGATGGTACTCGGCGGTCTCCCAGGGGCAGCTCACCGGGCGCTCGAAGACATCGACGTCGGAGACCTCGGGGCAGTTGCGCCACTCGACCACGAAGTCGTAGCCGGCGCCCTCGACCGCCGGGTCCGCGCTGGCGGTCGCGATGGCTGCGGCGAGCTCGTCCATGGTCGTCGTGGGAAGTCGGAGCTGGAACGCGCCGATCGGGCCGAGGTGGCCTACCACCTGGCCGTCCAAGGCCAGGGCGATTCGCTCGGCATCTTCGGCGGAGGAGCCGTCCGCCATCAGCAAGATCATGAGGTCGACCGGAGCCTGTCGGCCCGGATGACCCGGGACCTCGCGCAACATCGCCTCATCCGCGCCCACCGCGTCGACGGTCTCGTCCGGCACATAGCCGGGGAGCGGAGGCTCGGGAGCCGAACAGGCGACGAGGAGGACCGCTGCGAACGCTGCCGTGGCCCGGGGGAAAGTACTCATGGGACCTCTTCTCGTTGCCCACTCCGACGAGTTTCCCCTGCTCATCGGAACGTGTCGCCTTGGACGGGGGCGTCGGGGGTGTTCCAGCCGGCGAGCGCGAACTGTACCCCGGGATGCGCTTCCGCCGCTCGTTGGGCGGCCTCGCACTCGGACCGGTCTTCGGCCGGTAGCAGTATCCAATACACCCCCGGGCCGATCTCTCGCTGTCGCTGGCCCCCGATGTCCGCGGCGATGCGCGCGGCGACCTGCGGGTCGGCCTCTTCTAGGCTCACGACCACGTCGCCGAAGGGCAGCGGGCGGCCGGCCCACTCTTCGAGCTCGGCGTTGCGCGCTTCCTGCTCTGGGGTGAGGGGCGGCGGCGCGGGGTCGTCGGCCGGGGCCTCGTCCTCCGCGCGTGCGGCCTCCGGGGCCGAGGCCTCCTGAGGGTCCTCGCGGCCAGCCTGCTCGACGGCCTCGACGGCCTCGACGGCCTCGACGGCGTCAGTGGCCTCGGGCGAGGGATCGCACCCCACGAGGAACGCGAGAGCCAGAGCGGACGAGGCGAGCTGGGGCCGGAAGAAGGCGCGCATCTCCTCGAACTACCACCGATCCCGTCCATTGGCCCGCTGATTCAATGGGCGAACATCGGGCTCGGGACGCGTCCCGCGCATGGGCTCTTCTCCAATGGTCCGCCGAGAAGACGACGGGATCGCGCGGGTCGCGGCTCTTCGGTGGCTCGGGCGCCCAGCTCGAGTACCGGGCCGATGGCGTCATCGTGGAATGGCGGAGCTGTACGGTCGCCGGCCGAGCGCGTGCCTGCCCGGGGCCCGTGGGTCAGGCTCGGGCGGATGCAGGACATGAGCGCGGCGGAGCGCGAGAAGCTCCAGACCCTCTTTCGCCGGGAAGGCGGGCCTTCCTACTGGCGCGTGGTGGGGCTCCTCAACGCGGTGGCCACCGCGCCGCGGATGATCATGCCCCACGAGTGGCTGCCCCGGGTCATCGGCGAGCGCGAGCTGGACGCGGTCCAGGACGTGCAGCTCCTGGCCCAGCTCTACGACGCGATTCTCACCGGGCTGGAGGCCGAGCGGCCGCTGGTCCCGCCGGCCGCCGACGCCGAGGCGGTGCGGGAGCACTGCGCGGGATACATGCAGATCGCGATGGCCGACTCGACCTGGCGCGAGGACGAGGAGGCGAAGGTGAAGTGCTTCGCTCTCCTCTGTCTGGCGCAGGGCAAGGGGCCCTCGGAGCTGGGGAACTTCCCGGCCATCCACGACGACGCGACCTTCCTGCGCGAGGCCCGGGAGAACCTGGCCGAGGTGCTGGTCGATCTGCACCGGACCCTGGGCGAGGCCCGGGAGCTCCAGGCCCTGGCGGCGGCGTCGCAGCCGCGCCGAACCGGTCCCCAGGTGGGCCGAAACGATCCCTGTCCCTGCGGCAGCGGGCGCAAGTACAAGAAGTGTTGCCTGGCCCATGCCTGAGAACTTCACGCTCCATCCGCGGCTCGAGGCGGACACGATCACCATCGGCCGCTTCCCCGAGACCCTGGTGCTGCTCCATCGGGACGCCCGCTACCCCTGGGTGATCCTGGTCCCCACGCTCCCGGGGATCCGAGAGATCCACGAGCTGCCCCACGAGGTCCGTCACCGGCTCCTCGACGAGTCCTGTGGGGTCGCGGCGGCGATGCAGGCGCTGCTGGGCGCGACGAAGATGAACGTCGCGGCGCTGGGGAACATGGTCCCGCAGCTCCACCTCCATCACGTGGCCCGCTTCGAGGGTGACGACGCCTGGCCCGGCGCCATCTGGGGCGCGCACCCGGGCCTCGAGTACACCGCCGAGGCCCTCGAGGCCCGGCGCGGCGAGCTCCGCGGGGCCTTCGCCGCGCTCCCCGGCTTCGGCTGAACGGTCCGGCGGCTCGTCTCACCGACCGCTCCTGCTACGATCCCCTCGATGCGCGTTCTCCGCCTCCTTCCCCTGATCCTCCTGGCGTGCAGTGGCGGAGGGGAGGCCACGGTGCGCATCGACCTGCGGACGGACTGGGTACCCGCGCTCGACTTCGTCGAGGTGGAGACCGAGCTGGTCGACGTCGGCCGCATCGAGCGACGACCGAGTGGGGCGGACGAGGACTTCGTGCGGGGCACGCGGGTGGCCTCGTTCGATGGGGTCGAGACCGGCGCCCGGGAGATTCGCGTGCGCTTGCTCGCCGCCGATGGCCGCGCCGTCGCGCAGCGCTTGGTCGCCGTCACGCTCGACGCGGACGAGGCCCGGACCCTGACCGTGGTGATGACCCGAAGCTGCGCCGCGGTGGTCTGCAGCGGTGACGCCAGCGAGTGCTTGGGTGGACGCTGCGTGACCCCCGAGTGCGATCCCTCGGTGCCCGGGAGCTGCGGGGAGACGACCGGCTGCACCAGCGACGGCGACTGCTCCACCAGCCTCGCCGAGTGCGCCGAGGCGAACTGTGTCGTCGGGGAGTGCTTCGCGGTGGCTCGCACGGACGGGTGCGCGACCGGGCTGACCTGCGACCCGGAGCGCGGGTGCGTGGCGCTGCCGACCGACGGCGGGGTGGTCGCCGAGGACGCCGGGGCCAGCGATCTCGGCACCGACTCTGGACCGCCAGACCTGGGACCGCCGGACTTGGGGCCGGAGGAGTGCGGGATGGCCTGCACGCCCAGCGACCCGTGTCGGACGGGGACCTATGACTGCGCGTCGGGGACGCCGGTCTGCGTCGCCGATGGCAACCTGGCCGACGACACGGCCTGCGGTGCGGCGGAGACCGGCGATTGGGGGAGCTGCGACTACTCCAGCTCCTGCGACCAGAATGCGTTCCGCTACCGCACCACCACCACGCCGCTCTGTCGCGGCGGCGTCTGCACGGCGGTGGAGACGATGGAGGGGGCGCCCTGTTCGCGGATCACCGAGCTCCAGGACTGTGGTGCCGGTCCGAGCTGCGGCAGCTTCGTGTGCGAGCTCGACTCGACGACGGGCGGCGCCTACTGCCGGCAGGACGGGACCCTGACCCGGAGCTGCACCGGGGACCGCTGTCGCTCGGGGACCTGCACCGCGGATTCGTGGACCGATACCGACGGGTACTGCGACCACGGCCAGCCCACCGATGGCGACCAGTGCGAGACTGGCAACAACTGTTGCCAGGGCGGTCGGTGCCTCGCGGGGACCTGCTTCTAGCCGTCGGCGGGCGGCGACGGGCCGCTCGTGTCATGGTCTTCGACCGATGGCCGACCGACGGCGAACCCTGGAGAAGCAGCTCTACCGGCAGATGAAGGCGACCGCGCAGGCGTGGAGCCTGCTGGCGCCGGGCGACCGGATCATGGTCGCGATGAGCGGCGGCAAGGACAGCTACACCTTGCTCCACCTGCTGCGGATGCTGGTCCCCCGGCTGCCCTTCGAGGTGGAGCTCGTCGCGGTGCACCTCGACCAGCGGCAGCCCGGCTACGACGGCCGTCCGCTGCGGGAGTGGCTCGAACGGAGCGGGGCCACCTACGAGATCCTCAGCGAGGACACCTACTCGGTGGTGGTCGACCGGCTGGACGACCAGGCGACGTACTGCTCGCTCTGCTCCCGGCTGCGGCGGGGGATCCTCTACACCGCCGCCGAGCGGCTGGGCTGCAACAAGATCGCCCTCGGGCATCATCGAGACGACTCCCTGGAGACGTTCCTGATGAACCTCTTCTACTCGGGGAAGATGCAGGCGATGCCGGCGGTCTACACCACCGACGACCAGCGCTTCCAGGTCATCCGGCCGCTCATCGAGTGCGACGAGGCGCGTATCGCCGAGCTCGCCGGGCTCCTCGAGTTCCCCATCCTGCCCTGCAACCTCTGCGGTTCCCAGGATGGCCTCAAGCGCGACGCGATGACCGCGCTGCTGAAGACCCTCGAGGCCTCGCATCCGGACCTGCGCAGCGTGATGGCGCGGGCGCTGGGCAACGTGCGGCCCACCCACCTGATGGATCCCGACGTGCTCGCCGCCTGGCAGAGTCGCCCGGAGCACGTGCGGCCGGACCCGGAGCCGGCGCCCACGCTGGTTCGCGCCAAGGCCGAGCCGGTGGCGAGCTCCCGGCGGCGCCTGCCGATGGCGCCGCGCGACGCCGAGTAGGGATCAGATGAAGAGCTGGAGCTGGAGGATCAGCTCCGACGAGCGGCCGACCGCGTTCACGCCCTGAGCCTCGCTCGCGAAGATCGGGCGGCTCCGATAGTGGGTGGTGAGCTTGGCGTGGTGCCCGGCGCGCATCCAGTTGATGCCGCCCTCCACGACCACGCTGGGGTCGGCGAGCGCGTCCATCTGGGAGACCTGCAGGGTGAGGTAGGGCTGGATGGCGAAGTGCCGCGAGGCCGGGATCAAGAGGCCAAGCTGGGTGTAGAGGTGTTCGCCGGTGCCCATCATCGGGTAGGCGTTGCCGGGGCCGGCGAAGGTCGTGCCGCCGGCGCCGATGTTCATGATCCCCACGTTGCGCACGTAGTCCGGGCCGAAGTCGTAGTGGTAGAAGCCGGCGTACCCGGTGATCGCGAAGCCGGCGCCGAGGGGGTGGTCGGCGAAGACGTCCACCCCGAGGGCCAGGATGTCGTGGACGTGCTCGGTGCCGTCCGTGTCCAATCGGCCCATGGCGCCGGGGTGCCAGTGCCAGCCGGCGCCGAGGTTCAGCACCCGCTTGGTGCCCAGGTAGGTGCCCACGGCGTAGGGCAGGGCGTTGCTCTCCTCCTCGAGGAAGAACCACTGGAGGTAGCCCGCGAAGGCGACCCGCTCGGCGTCGGGGCGGTAGTCGGTGGCGCCGCCGGCGACGAGCTCCTGGCTCACGGCGAAGGGGCGGTTCAGCGCCACACGGTAGTCGAGGGGACCGACCCGACCCTTGGCGAAGAGCCCGAGCTGACGACCGAACTGATCCGAGCGGTCGATGAGCGGCCAGTTGAGGATCGGGGAGTCCAGCGCCATCGTGGTGATCGTGCTGGCGCTGGCGAGCCGGGAGATGCCGTTCCAGAAGTGGAGCCCCGCGCCCAGGGTGAGGTGGCGTTCGACGAGGGCGTAGCTGGCCCAGACGTCGTGGACGAAGAGCTGGGGCTTCCGTTCGCCGACGAAGGATTGGTTGTTGATCCCGAAGTGAAAGAGGATCTGGGCGCGGTCGAACTCGGCGAGGGCCAGGAAGCGGGACCGCCGGATCCCCACGTCGAAGGCCCAGTCCTCGGGGTTGCCGCCGACGGTGGTGCCGGGGTTGGTCTCCATCGCGCGGACCCAGACCTGGTGCCAGGTGATGAGCCGGATGAAGGCGCCATCGCCGAGCTCGAAGCGCACCTGCGGCACCGTGGGGACCGCCGCGGGTTCTGCGGCGGCGACCGGCTCCGCGGGCGTACCTCGTTCGGGCGTCGGGTCGAGGCCCGGTTCGGGCCTCGGCTGGGCGGCGGCGAGCGCAGTGGTCCCTACCAGGGCCACCACGAGGGTGAGCTGGGTACGCATGACGGTCTCCTGTGAGTGGGTGGGCCGGTCGGCCGCTCAGTGAGCGTGGGCCGGGGTGGCGGCGCCCTTGGGGACGCGGATGTCTTCCACGAGCTCCTGGACCTCGAGGGGCGGCGGGGGCGTGAAGCGGGACACCACGAAGGCGACGACGAAGTTCACCGCCATGCCCAAGGTGCCGATGCCCTCCGGGGAGATCCCGAAGAGGAGCTGGGCCTTCGTGCCGCCGAGGAACTTGAAGTAGACGATGTAGGCGGCGGTGAAGACGAGGCCCGAGAGCATCCCCGCGATGACGCCCTCGCGGTTGGCCGTGCGGGTGAAGATGCCCAGGAGGATGGCCGGGAAGAAGGTGGAGGCGGCCAGACCGAAGGCGAAGGCCACGACCTCGGCCACGAAGCCGGGCGGGTGGATCCCGAAGTAGCCGGCGAGGCCGACGGCGAAGGCGGCGGCAACGCGGGCGGCGAGGAGCTCGCGCTTCTCGCTGATCTCCGGAAGGAAGGTGCGCTTCAGGAGGTCGTGGCTGATGGCCGTGCTGACCACGAGGAGTAGGCCCGCGGCGGTGGAGAGGGCCGCGGCCAGCGCGCCGGCGGCGACCAGCGCGATGACCCAGGCGGGGAGCCGCGCGATCTCCGGGTTGGCGAGCACCATGATGTCGCGGTCGATGTAGAGCTCGTTGGCCGAGGCGTCGGGGGCGTTAGCGACCAGGCGCTCCCCGTGGGCGCCGGTCTCGCCGGTGAACTCGGGGGCGCCGGCGAAGGCGGCGCCGGCGACGTACTGGACTCGGCCGTCACCGTTCTTGTCCTGCCACGCGAGGAGCCCGGTGGATTCCCAGGTGTGGAACCACTCGGGTACGCCGCGCTCCCCCGCGGGGGCCGCCGCCGGGTCGTAGTGAGCGTCGCGGACCGAGTCGATCAGGTTGGTGCGCGCGAAGGCCGCGACCGCGGGGGCGGTGGTGTAGAGGATGGCGATGAGCAGGAGCGCCCAGCCCGCGCTGGTCCGGGCGTCGCGAACCCGGGGCACGGTGTAGAAGCGGACGATGACGTGGGGGAGGCCGGCGGTGCCGACCATGAGGGCGGCGGTGATGCAGAAGACGTCCAACGTGGACTTCGAGCCGTCGGTGTAGGCCGCGAAGCCCAGCTCCTCGTGCAAGCCGTTCAGCTTGGACAGGAGGGTGGTGGCCTCGACGCCGGCGATGCGGGTCCCGAGCTCGCCGGAGAGCTCGGCGCCGAAGCCGAGCTGGGGGATCGGGTTGTCGGTGAGCATCAGCGAGATGAAGATCGCCGGCACCATGAACGCGAAGATGAGCACCACGTACTGGGCGACCTGGGTGTAGGTGATCCCCTTCATGCCGCCGAGGACCGCGTAGAAGAAGACCAGCGCCATCCCGATGAGGACCCCGAGGGTGATGTCGACCTCGAGGAAGCGGCTGAAGACCACGCCGACGCCGCGCATCTGGCCGGCGACGTAGGTGAAGCTCACGAAGATGGCGCAGAGGACGGCCACCACCCGCGCGCTCTTGGAGTAGTAGCGGTCGCCCACGAAGTCCGGGACGGTGAACTTGCCGAACTTCCGGAGGTAGGGCGCCAGGAGCAGGGCGAGGAGGACGTAGCCGCCGGTCCACCCGAGGAGGTAGACGCTGCCGTCGTAGCCGGCGAAAGAGAGGATGCCGGCCATGGAGATGAACGAGGCCGCGCTCATCCAATCGGCGGCCGTGGCCATGCCGTTGGCCAGGGGCGGGACCCCGCCGCCGGCGACGTAGAACTCCTTGGTGGAGCTCGCGCGGGTCCAGATGGCGATGCCGATGTAGAGCGCGAAGGTCGCGCCCACGATGACGAAGGTCCAAGTCTGCGTGTCCATGTCTGCTCCAGGCCGTAGGAATCCGTGCCGGCGCCCTCGGGGCGTCGGAGAGAGGGAGGGGTGGTGTCGGGGGAGCGCCCGGCCGGGCGCTCGACCCCGAGCGGTGCGTCAGTCCTCGTAGACGCCGAAGCGTCGGTCGAGTCGGTTCATCACCGCGGCGTAGACCCAGATGATGGCGACGAAGACGAAGATGGCGCCCTGTTGGGCGAACCAGAACCCCAAGGGGAACCCGGTGCCGGGGAGGTTCACCGCGTCGAGCTCCTCGTGGAAGAGGATGCCGGCGCCGAAGCTGACCGCGAACCAGAGCACCAGGAGGACCCCGAGGACCTTCACGTTGGTGCGCCAGTAGGCCTTGCGGTCGATGGCGGCCGGCGCCGCGGGGGCCGAGGTGGGATGGGAGTCCTCGGCCCCCGCGGTCAACGACGGCGCGCTCACGCCCGCACCTCGGCCGTCGTCTCCGGGGAGGCCGGGGTCAGCCCCTCGGAGCGAAGGAGGGCGTCGACGACCGAGGCGTCGGCGAGAGTGCTGAGATCCCCGAGGTCGCTCGTCTGACCGGCGGCGATCTTGCGGAGGATGCGGCGCATGATCTTGCCGGAGCGGGTCTTGGGGAGACCCTCGACGATGCGCACGCGGTCCGGGGTGGCGATGGGTCCGATGATGTGCCGGACCTGCTCCTTGAGGGCGCCCACGAGCTCGTCGGGGTTCCACTCCTCCTCGCCGGAGAGCATGACCCAGGCGAAGATGCCCTGGCCCTTGATCTCGTGGGGGACTGGGACCACCGCGGCTTCGGCGACCGCCTCGTGGGCGACCAAGGCGCTCTCGATCTCCGCGGTGCCGATGCGATGGCCGCTGACGTTGATCACGTCGTCGACGCGGCCGGTGATCCAGTAGTACCCGTCGTCGTCACGGCGACAGCCGTCGCCGGTGAAGTAGTAGCCGGGGAAGGGCCGGAAGTAGGTCTTCAGGTAGCGCTCGTGGTCTTTGTAGATGGTGCGCGCCTGCCCGGGCCAGGGGCCCCGGATGCACAGCTTGCCTTCCACGCCGTTGCCCTCGATCTCCACGCCCTGGTCGTCGACCAGGACCGGCTCGACGCCGGGCATGGGGAAGGTGGCCGAGCCGGGCTTGAGCGGCGTCGCTCCGGGCAGCGGGCTGATGAGGACGCCGCCGGTCTCCGTCTGCCACCAGGTGTCCACGATG
>DCLA01000046.1 GCA_002320815.1 Myxococcales bacterium UBA1660 | reverse complement strand
GGGGGGGGGGGGGGGGGGGGGCTATGAGGCTTGGATGGCCGTCGCCTCCATTCAGAAGCTCCTTCCCTCCGTCGACGCCGGGAAGGGCAACTTCATCCGCGATGCCTGGGACCGGCTCAGCAAGGTCCCCGGCGGCAAGCTGCTCTTCTCCAAGCTCGTGGGCCGCGTGGCGCCCTACACCGGGACCATCGGCGCCAAGGTGACGAAGCTCTCCGCGAGCGGGAGCGAGGTGGTGCTCGAGGATCGCGCGGCGGTGCGCAACCATCTCCGCTGCGTGCACGCGGTGGCGCTGGTGAACCTCGCCGAGCTCACCGGGAACGTGGCCCTCGCCTACGGCATGCCCGACGACGCCCGCTTCATCGTGGCCGGCCTGAGCATCGAGTACCTGAAGAAGGCGCGCGGCACGATCACCGGCGTCTGCGAGTTCGGGCCCATCGACTCCAACGAGCGGCAGGAGTACGAGGTGCCGGTCAGCATGCGGAACACCGCCGGCGAAGAGGTCGCTCGGGCGACCCTCCGCACCCTGGTCGGGCCCAAGAAGTGACCCCCGCGCTCGACGAGCGGCTCGCGCCCTTCGTCGAGCTCGCCCTCGGCTGCGTCCATCGGGAGTACCCGAACCAGATCAGCCATCGGCTGGACTCGGACCAAGACCTGCGGCCGCCCCGGGAGCTGCACCCGGCGTTCTACGGCTGCTACGACTGGCACTCGGCGGTGCACGGTCATTGGCTCCTGGCGCGGGCGCTGCGCCTCTGCCCGGACGCGCCCTTCGCCGAAAAGGCGCGGGCCGCGCTCGACCGGAGCCTGCAGCCGGCGCGGCTGGACGTGGAGCGCGCGTACCTGGCGCACCGCCCGGCCTTCGAGCGGCCCTATGGGCTCGCCTGGCTCCTGCAGCTCCACGCGGAGCTGGTGGAGATGGAGCTCCCCCACGCCGAGGCGCTGCGCCCGCTCGCCGAGCTGGCCCACCGGCACCTGGCCCACTGGCTGCCCAAGCTGGAGTACCCCGTGCGCTCGGGGACCCACTCGCAGACCGCGTTCGCGCTGGGGCTGGCCCTCGACTGGGCGCGCACGACCGGGGCCGACGCCTTCGCGACGCAGATCGCCGAGCGCGCCCACCGCTACTTCGGAACCGACGCCCGCTACGCGCTGGCCCACGAGCCCTCCGGCGAGGACTTCCTCTCGCCGGCGCTCGGCGCGGCGGACCTGATGCGGCGCGTGCTCGAGCCCGAGGCCTTCGCCGCCTGGCTCCAGCGCGCGATCCCCGACGTCGCGGACCAGGCGCTGGCGCCGGTGAGCCCCGCCGATCCCGCCGACGGTCGCCTCGCGCACCTGGACGGCCTGAACCTCAGCCGCGCCTTCGCCCTCGACGGGATCCTCGCGGGCTTGCCCGAGGGCGACGAGCGCCGACCGGCGCTGGAGTCGATGCAAACCGCCCACGCGCGCCACGGCCTGAACGGCGCCAGCTTCCACACCTACGCCGGCGCGCACTGGCTGGGCACCTTCGCCAGCTATCTGCTCACCGGTCGCGGCATCGCCCGCTGAGCGGCGCTCCCATCAAAGGGGCGGGCTCACCGAAGACCGGCCCGCCGAGTGTCGCGCCTGCCGAGCACCGAACGGGCCTCAGCGGCCTCCCAGGTCGACGCGGCCGAAGCCGGGGAGGGAGAGGGTGTCGGTCGGGTCGGTGGGCAGGGCCACGAAGAGAATCCCCCCGTCGACGTGGTCGACGGGGAGGAAGACGGCGTCGGTGGTCGTCACCGTCTCGCCCGCGGCGAGCCAGTGGGCGTCCATCGGTTCGCCGTCTGGGGGGGAGGGAAGGGAGGTCGTCCGTCCGGGGGTCAGCGACCCGTCGGGCTCGACGACGATGCTCAGGTAGGGCCGCGGGGGCCCGGTGAGGGCGCGCGCGCCCTTCACGGTGCGGATGCGCTCGAAGAGGTTCGCGTAGTTGTAGTCGCTGATCCACTGGGCGTCGCAGTAGCCCATGATGTCCGTGTGCCGGCTGGGATCCTTGAGCTCCCGGGTGAGCACGTCGTAGCCCCAGGACCCGATGGTGCCGCCGGTGTAGGGGTAGCTCGCTTCGGCGCCGGAGGCGCCGCCGCAGGGGGCGTGGGGCCGGCCGAGGGAGTGCCCGATCTCGTGGGCGAAGGTCCCCGCGGAGTCGGTGTAGCCCAGGCCGATGGCCGCGCGGGAGTAGGTGTCGCGGGCGCTGGGCACCGGGCCGAGCCCACTGACGCAGCCGCCCGAGCAGAAGTTCCGGAAGGACGAGGCGGGCGCGAAGGTGCAGTAGTAGTAGGTGTCGGGGGCGACGCCGTCGCGGTTCCGCTCGGCCATACACGCGTCGAGCATGCTGGACCAGCCGCTCCCATTGGCGGCGATGGACCCGCTCCAGCGGAGCGGGGTGGCGCGCACCGTGACCTCGAGGTCCTCCACCGGGAAGAGCGAATATATGGCGTCGCGCCAGGCGCTCATCGTGGCGGTGCTGGTGTCGGGGAGGCGGCCGGAGCCGTCGGCGTCGTAGGCCACCGGCACGATCACCACCCGCAGCGCGCCGCCCATGGTGCGCGCGCCGAGGAGGGTGTCGCCGCTGGTGGGGAAGCGGGCGCCGCCGGTGTCGCTGCCGCCGCTGCACGCCGCGCTGGGATCGTAGATGCCCAGGGAGAAGCGGGTGTCGGGGGCGATGCGCTCGCCGGGGACGAAGAGGTTGTAGGTGGAGCCGCCGTCGCCCTCGCTGGAGGCCGCGGTCACCGTGAGCCGCGCCTCGATGGGCATCCCGTCGCCCAGGGTGAGGCGCGCGATGGTCTCCCGCGGGACGTAGCCGCTGCCGGGCTCGACGTAGACGCGCACCAGGGCCTCGCGGCCGGCGACGACGGGCGCGTTGGGCGTGAGCGCGGCGCCGTCGCGGGCCAGCGGGATCTTCACGCCCTGGAAGAGGGCGACCTCGCGGATGCGCAGGTCGGTCACCGGGCTGGCCGCGGCCGGAGGCAGGAAGGCGTCGTAGTCGCAGGCGGTGGCGGTGAAGGTGCCGCCCCGCGGGGTCCCGTCCACGGTGGCGCTCCAGCGGCCACCGGCGCCGTCGAGCTCCACGGTCATCGTGGTCGGCGCGCACCGGCCCTCGGCGCAGAGGGTCTGGGTGGTGGTGAAGGAGGGCGCGCCCGGCAGCGGGATGCGCACGAAGCGCGCCGGGTCCTCGGTGCCCAGGGCGGCGGCGTGGGCGGCGCAGCTGGGGGGCTCGGCGGAGAGCACCAGGTAGTCGCCCCGCGTCCCGCCGCTGCAGTGCGCGCCGGTGCTGGCGTAGGGGTAGAGCGCCGGCAGACCGGGGTCCGTGGGATCGACGGGGTCCACCGGATCCGTCGGGTCCCCGGGGTCCACCGGGTCGGTGGGGTCGCTGGGCAGCGCGCCGTCGAAAGCGGCGCCGCCGTCGGCGGGGAGGAACGGCGCCTCGCCCCCCACTCGACGCAGCTCGCCGGGTTGGCACCCGAGAGCCCACGCGAGCAGGCAGGCGATGGGGAGGGAGTGGCGCACGCCGGTCCCGTGGGATCGCGGACCGCAAAGTGATCACTCGGCGGCGAAGTTTTTTGGGCTCTCCTGACCTTCGTGTGGGTCGAGAAGGGCGCGCACCCCGCCCCCGATCCACGCTGGGGTCTATTGGGCGCTCCAGATCCGCTAGAATGGAGTGAAACGAGAGACTCTCAGGGGTCTCTCGTTTCACTGGCTCCACTTCCTCCTTCCGTGAGACCGTACGTGCTCGTTCGCCACCTCTTCACTCTCGCCCTCCTCAGCCTGGCCGTCCATTGCGGCGACGATGACGCACCGCCGGCGGACGCCGCAACCTCCGACATCGGTCCGGGGGAAGACCTCGGCCACGCTGATCTCGGGTATAGTTGCGCTGAGCAAGGCGATAGCTGTTCAGACCTTCCATGCTGCGACTCGCTCGTTTGCGAGCGTCTGGTGACGCCGGACATGACACGGTCTGTCTGCGAGCCGGACAGCTAGGTGGCCCGGCGGTGAGAGCGCGCTACTGCGGCGGAGCTGTTCTGGCCGTCGTGCTGTTCGTGGGGTGCTACGAGTCACATCGCTTGTCAGAGCGGGCTCCAGCGGATTGCTCGGTACTTACGGGGAGCGTGTGTGGGCCTGACGATCCGACTGCATCTCCGCCCTTTGACCTCGTCCTTTGCAGAAGCGAGGACGGCTCCCCGGGAGTTACTGCCTATGGAATCGACGGCTCTGAGTTTCCTCGCGAGCTTTCGTGTCGTATTGAATCCGGTCGCGGGTTGACACCGTGGCTGTGCTACGACGCCGCGGGTGAGGTGGCGCCCCACCCGCCAGGGGTGGAGTGTGACGGGATGCTGGTCGACGACCTCAGCACGATCGTACTGCTCGATGGGCCGGTTTCTATGGCGCGGATCCCCTCTGGGTGCCACTCCGCGCGCTCGACCTACTCGGAGGTCTTCGAGCCCGTTCGCTACCAGATCATAGGCTCCGGTGTCGTGTCGTGCGACGACGGCTTGATCCCAGTGGAGGTTGGGTTCCCATCGGCAGTGACGGTCGGGGATTGCAGGTACACGGTTGACCGAGAGCGGGGAAGCATCACTCTTCGGACGGGCACCACGGCACTGGGGTCCGGACCAAACATCGGCACCAGTCGCAGAGTCCTCTGCGTGGGACCTTCCCCTGAGCCTGGGCGCTATCGAGTTCGCTCAGCTCAAGACCCTCGGCTCGATGTCATGGTCGAGTTTCGGTAGATCACTATACTGGTCGAAGGTAAGGGACGTCGCTTTCACTCGCGGATCCGCTGTGATGCAGTGAAGGCATGGCCCTATCGCAGGGTCTCAAGGAGCGGATCGTCCGGAGCGTGGTCGACAAATGGGTGTCGCATGCCGACCCGGCTCGCCGTCTGAGGATGACGGAAGCGACCGTCAGCCGCACGATGAAGGCCTATCGGGAGCGGGGAATGGTGGCGCCGCAGGGGTTAGCTCCCGGGCCCGCTGGTCTGCCCCCAAAGCGTGATCCACCGCTTATGAGAGTCCCGGCGGGTTGTACCCCGTCGGTAGGCCTCGAGGACGACACGTGCCTCGACGAGGTTGCCGAGGAGCTCGCGGTCGAGCAGCTCATCGCGGAAGCGTGCGTTGAAGGTCTCGGCGTAGCCGTTCTGCCAGGGCGCACCGGGCGCGACGAAGAGAGCCCCGATGTCGAGGCTCTCGAGGTAGCCGCGGACGGCCTTGCTCACGAGCTCGGGGCCGTTGTCGCTGCGGATGGC
>DCLA01000042.1:4303-91670 GCA_002320815.1 Myxococcales bacterium UBA1660 | reverse complement strand
CACCGCCAACACCACCGTCCGCCCGGGCGCCACCCCGCGCGGCGAGACGGGCACCGCCAACACCACCGTGGACACCGGCGCCGCCGGCCAGCCCCTGACCTGCCGGCTGCAGATCGCCCGGCTGCCGCGCAACGGCTACGTGGTCATCGAGGGCACCGGCTTCGTCCCGGAGACGACCGTGAAGATCGGCGGCGTCCTGGCCCAGATCCGCGGCGCGGTGCAGCCCGAGCGCATCAGCGCTCGAGTCTCCCGCTCCGGCACCGTGGTGGTCTACCGCGGCGACGAGCGGGCGACCTGCGGTCCCATCACCGTCATCAACTGAGCCCGCGCCGCCGCGGGTCCCCATTGGCAGGACCCGCGGCTGGCTCCAGAGTCCCGCCATGGCTCGCGACCGATGGCCCACCCGCGTGAAGCGGGTGGAGGACTCCCTCCGCCTCGACGGCCCCCTGGCCGAGCGCATGTTCGACGCGCTCTGGACCATGGATCCGCTGGGCGACGCGGCCGCCGAGGCCCTGGCCCGCGAGCCCCGCTGGATGGGCCGGCTGGCCTCGAACGATCCGGCGATGCCCCAGGCCGTCCGGGCGCTCCTCGACGCAGCCCGCGAGGTGCCCGAGTGGGTGGACCGCGCGCGGGTCGACCGCGCCGGGGCCCTGCTCTTTCGCGCCGGCGCCGCCGGGGGCATCGTGCTGGGCGCCAAGTCACTCATCGCCGGGTACTGCGCCCCCGCGGGCAACAAGCCCCTGGCGCTGACCGGCCAGCTCCGGGCGAAGGTGAGCCATCGCCTGGCCGAGACCAGCAAGTACGTCGCCAGCTCGTGCACCGCGGGCGCCCTCTGGCCCGGCCACGAGGCCTGGCTCCTGACCCTCCGGGTGCGCCTGATGCACGCCCACGTGCGCCGGCTGATCCACCAGGGTGACCAGTGGCACGCCGAGGACTGGGGCGCCCCGATCAACCAGCACGACATGGTCTCGACCAGTCTGCTCTTCTCCATCGTCTTCCTCGACGGCATCCGGGACCTGGGCGTGCGGGTCCGCGACGACGAAGCCGACGACTTCGTGCACCTCTGGCGCTACGCGAGCTGGATCATGGGGTGCGACCCCGATCTGCTGCCCGCCGACGCCCACGCGGCGCGCCGGCTCGCGCGGCTCATCGCGCGCACCCAGGGGCCGCCCGACGACGATTCCCGCGCGCTCACCCACGCCCTGCTCGAGTCGCCCCGGGCGACCATCCAGGGCCGGCCCGGGGAGCTCCAGGTCGCCATCGGTCACGCATTCTGCCGCGGGCTCCTGGGCGACGAGATCGCCGACCAACTCCACGTGGACGGACGTCGTCTCCGCTGGGTGGTCCCCGCGCTGCGGACCGCCGGTCGCTTCTTGCCGCGGCCCTCGAACGCCCGGCTCGAGGCCGCCGGTCACCGCTACTGGCAGGAGGCCATCGAGCAGGGCCGGGCCGGTCAGCCCCTGGAGTTCCGCCCGCCGGAGCGCCTGGTGCGTCTCTTGGCCGGCGCCGCCTGATTGCGCCCTCCGCGCGTCCGCATCATCACCTGGGCATGCTCCACGTCGCCGGCCACGAGGTGAGGACGGTGCTCGCGCCCATGGAGGGCGTGAGCCATCCGCCGTTCCGCGCGTTGATGGCCGCGCGCGGCGGGCTCGACCTGGTGTGTACGGAGTTCGTGAGGATCTCCCCGGCGCCGCTGAGCCCCAAGATGCTCCGCGAGAGCGTGGCCCTCTGCGATGGGCCCGACGGCCAGCCCCTGCCGCTCTCGGTGCAGGTCATGGGGAACGACGCGGCCAAGATGGCCGAAGCTGCCGGGCTCGTCGCCGCCGCCGGCGCCGCGGTGGTCGACGTGAACATGGGCTGCCCGATGCCCCGGGTGGTCCGCAAGGGCGTGGGCGCCGCGATGCTCAAGGACCCGGCGCTCCTCCGGGACGTGCTGGGCCAGATGCGCGAGCAGGTCCCCGGGCTCCTCTCGGCGAAGATCCGAGCCGGCTTCGACGACGCCGACAACGTGGTGCGCATCGCGACGGTGGTACAGGAGGCCGGCGCCGACTTCATCGCCGTCCACCCGCGCCGCCGCTGCGACTTCTACGAGGGCGTCGCCGACTGGCGCATCATCGCTACCCTGACCCGGGAGCTGCGCATCCCGGTCATCGGCAACGGCGACGTCTGGTACGCGGCCGACGCGCTGCGCATGGAGCGGGAGACCGGCTGCGCGGCGGTGATGATCGGGCGACCGGCGATGCGGAACCCGTGGATATTCCAGCAGGTCGCCGACCTGCGCGCCGGCCGGGAGCCCTTCGCGCCCGCCGGCGAAGACGTGGCCGCCTGGCTCCACGAGGTCGCCGCGGACTACGCGCGCATCTTCCATCGCAAGCGCGGTCCGCTGGGCAAGCTCAAGGAGCTCGTGCGGTGGATCGGTCGCGCGGTGGACGACGAGGGCACCTTCCGGCGCGCCGGCCTCCGGGCCGCCACCGTCGACGAGCTGATGCACCTGGTCGACGGCCTCGCGGAGTTCCCGGCCGAGCGCATCGATCTCGGGGCCCACGGTCACCTCGCCTTCGAGCGCTCGGGCTCGGCCCGCCTCGAGGCCCTGGCCCAGTCCGCCTGAGGAACGTCGTGCGCCTCGAGCTCGTAGACCAGGGCCCGGTCAACGCCCGCTACCTCGTGCACCTCGACGACGGCGCGCAGGTCGAGGCGGTGCGCTACCGCGGCGACACCCTCTGCCTCTCCAGCCAGGTCGGGTGCGCAGTGGCCTGCCCCTTCTGTGCCTCGGGGGCCAACGGGCTGCAGCGGCCGCTCACCGAGGCCGAGCTCCACTACCAGGTCGAGGCCGTCGAGGCGGCCGGCACGGAGCCCCTGCGGCGCCTGACCCTGAGCGGCGTCGGCGAGCCGCTCCACGCGCACGCCGCGACCCGGCCCTTCCTCGACTGGGCCCGGGCGCGGGGCCTGGGCACCAGCCTGACCACCAGCGGCGGCCCGCTGCCGCGGCTGCGCGAGTGGCTCCACGCGCCGCACAACGGCCTGACCCTCTCCTGCCACGCCGGCACCGAGGCGACCCGGGCCCGGCTGGTGCCCAAGGGCCCGCCCCTCGGCGAGCTCTTCGCCACCCTGGGCGAGGAGCTCCCGCGGATGACCAACAAGCGCCGCAAGAAGACCGCCCTGGCCTACCTGGTGCTCGCCGGCGCCAACGACGCCGACGCCGAGGTCGACGCTTTCCTGGAGCGCGCGGTTCCCCTCGGGCTGCGGGTGCACCTCTACGGCTACAACCCGGTCCCCACGAGCACCCACCGGGGCCCGGCGCCGGAGCGCTTCGACGCCATCGAGGACCGGATGCGCGAAGCCGGGGCCCGCGTCGTGCGCAGCTCCAAGGCGCGCCGCCGCCCGAACGGCGGCTGCGGGACCCTGGTCGCCCTGCGCCGCGGCTGAGCGCGTCCGGCCCCCCAGGGGTTGGGAAGCCGGGCCCTCCTCGGGTTAGGATCCGGGCAGTGCGCGGTCGTGGGGTCCGCGCCGCTTCGGATGGGAGTGTGGGATGAGCTATCGGAACCTGATCATCTTCGGGGTGATCGCGACGATCGGTGGGTGCTCGTGTGGGGATGACGACGGCCCCGGCGAGGTCGACCTCGGCGTGGTCGAGGACGGCGCGACGGCGGAAGACTCGGGCACCACGGACGGGGGCACCCAAGACGCCGGCACCGAGGAGTGCGGCAACTCGGTCCCCGAGGACGGGGAAGAGTGCGATGACGGCAACGACTCGGACGACGATCTCTGCCTGACCGACTGCACCCTCGCCTGCGGCGACGGCGTGGTGAACGCGGTCGAGACCTGCGACACCGGCATCGCCGACGGCGAAGAGGGCGCTTGCCCGGCGTCCTGCGACGACGGCACGGCCTGCACCGCCGACGTGGCCGCCGGCTCCGACTGCGCGGTGACCTGCATGCACTCCCCCATCGCCGCCTGCGTGGACGGGGACGGCTGCTGCGCCCCGGGGTGCACCGCCACCAATGACGACGACTGCAGCGCCACCTGCGGCAACGGGACCCTCGAAGCCGGCGAGACCTGCGAGGCCGGGGTCGGCGCCGGCTGTCCGACGAGCTGTGACGACACCGACGCCTGCACCATGGACGCGCTAATCGGCGACCCGGCCATGTGCACCGCCGAGTGCACCACCACCCCGGTCACCGCCTGCGCGGACGGCGACGGCTGCTGCCCCAGCGGGTGCGACTCCGGGAGCGACGACGACTGCTCCGCCTCGTGCGGCAACGGCGTGCTCGACCCGGGCGAGACCTGCGAGCCCGGCGTGGGCGCCGGCTGCCCGACGAGCTGTGACGACGGCATGGTCTGCACCGGTGACGTGCTCAGCGGCTCGGGCTGCATGATCACCTGCGCGCACCCGCCCATCACCGCCTGCACCAACGCCGACGGCTGCTGCGCGCCCGGTTGCGATGCCACCAACGACGACGACTGCGCCCCGACGTGCGGCAACTCGGTGGTCGAGCCCGGCGAGACCTGCGACGACGGCAACACCATCCCCGACGACGGCTGCGACGCCTGCGTGGCCACGGTCACGGCCACCGCGTTCCGCATGACCGACCTGGACCTGCTGGACCCGCATGCGTTCGCCGACGTCCTCTTCGCCTGCCGGGACATCACCAACACCGTGCTCGCCCAGCCCGGCGTGAACCCGTCGTTCCAAGCCTCGATCCAGAACGACGGGGACAGCGACGGCAACCTCGACCTGAGCTTCGTGGTCACCATGGAGCCCCTGGATCAGACGATGGGCGGCACGGGCACGGCGTCGATCTACGACGCCGACTGCACCGCGCCCATGTCCTCCACCTCGTGCATGCCCTCGGCGACCGGGCTCATCGCGGCCCAGCCGTACACCAGCCAGACCGGCGGCGGCTGCCTGGGGCCCCTCGCCGGCACCACCGGCGCCTACACCCCCGCGGTCAGCGCGTCGGCGAGCCCCTGTTTCGAGACCACCGCGGCCACCGTCTCGCTGGTCGTGGGCGGCATCGCCATCCCGCTCCGGGACGCCCAGATCGGGGCCACCTACGTGGGGAACCCCGCGACCTCCCTGGCCAACGGCCTCCTCCGGGGCTTCATCACCGTCGCCGACGCGGAGGCGGCGGTGCTCCCGGCGGATCTGCCCCTGGTCGGCGGCGACCGCCTCGCCACCGTGCTCCGGGGCTACCCCGGGAACTCGGCGATGGGCTACCCGGCCAACTGTGCCAGCGGCAGCGACATGGACACGCACCCGACCCTCGGCGACGGCTGGTACTTCTACCTGGCCTTCCCGGCCACCGAGGTGCCCTGGACCCCCTGAGGTCGCCCGACGCCCCCCGGTGAGGGCCGGGGGGCGTTCCATCTCGCGGATGGCGGAAACGGTGCGGAAACGGTAGGCTCCGCGCCCCGATGAGCACCTTCAAGCCCCGTTTCGAGTCCCTGGTCGCCATCTACGACCACGCCACGAAGTCGTTCCCCGACCGCCCCCTCTTCGGCACCAAGGAGCGCGGCTCCTGGCAGTGGATGACCTACGGCGAGTTCCGGAAGACCACGGATCAGATCCGGGGCGGCCTCGCGGCCGCGGGCGTCACCAAGGGCGACCGGGTCGCGGTGATCGCCAACAACCGGCCCGAGTGGGCGGTCGCGGCGTACGCGACCTACGGGCTCGGCGGCGCCTTCGTGCCCATGTACGAGTCGCAGCTCACCAGCGACTGGAAGTACATCCTGCGCGACTGCGGCGCCAAGGTGCTCTTCGTCGCCAACCAGAGCATCCTCGAGCGGATCCAGGGGATCCGCGACGAGCTCCCGGATCTGGAGACCGTCGTGCTCATCGACGGCGACGCCCCGGGCGCCGAGGGCACCACCAGCTTCGCCGAGCTGGCCAAGGCCGACCCGGTCCCCCTGGCCGACGTCGACGGCGAGGACACCGCCGGCTTCATCTACACCTCGGGCACCACCGGCAACCCGAAGGGCGTGATCCTCAGCCACGCCAACCTGGCCAGCAACGTCTCGGCCATCCACGAGTTCTTCCCGATGTCCCCGGAGGACCGCTCCCTCTCCTTCCTGCCCTGGGCGCACAGCTTCGGTCAGACCTGCGAGCTCCACGGCCTCTTCTCGATGGGCGCCTCGATGGGCATCGCCGAGGCGGTCGACAAGATCGTCGCCAACCTCTCCGAGGTCCGGCCCACCCTGCTCTTCAGCGTGCCGCGGATCTTCAACCGCATCTACGACGGCCTCCACAAGCGGATGAACGAAGAGGGCGGCCTCAAGCTGAAGCTCTTCGAGTCCGCGGTGGGCAACGCCGAGTACCGCAAGGAGCTGGCCACCAAGCGCCGCCGGAGCGGCTGGGCCGACTTCAAGCACGACATCTTCGACAAGCTGGTCTTCAGCAAGGTGCGCGACCGCTTCGGCGGGCGGCTCAAGTATGCCTTCAGCGGCGGCGCGGCCCTGAGCACCGAGGTGGCCCAGTTCATCGACAACCTCGGGATCACCGTCTACGAGGGCTACGGCCTCACCGAGACCTCGCCCATCGCCACGGCCAACAGCCCCAGCGGGCGCAAGATCGGCTCGGTGGGCAAGCCCATCCCCGGCGTGCGCATCGAGATCGACCGCGGCGCGACCGACGACCCGAAACACGGCGAGATCGTGATCTACGGGCACAACGTGATGCAGGGCTACTACGGCCTCGACGAAGAGAACGAGAAGGTCATGGTCGAAGGCGCCGACGGCGAGCGCGGCTTCCGCAGCGGCGACATGGGCTACGTCGACGGCGACGGCTTCCTCTTCATCAGCGGGCGCATCAAGGAGCAGTACAAGCTGCTCAACGGCAAGTACGTCGTGCCCACGCCGCTGGAGGAGAAGATCAAGCTCTCCCCCTTCATCGCGAACGTCATGGTCCACGGGATGAACATGACCCACAACGTGGCGCTGGTGGTCCCCGACTTCGAGACCCTGGAGCCCTGGGCCAAGGAGCAGGGACTCGGCTCCGACCACGCGGAGTTGGTGAAGAACCCCAAGGTCGTCGAGAAGCTCCAGGCGGAGGTCGACGAGCAGTCCAAGGACTTCCGGCAGTACGAGAAGGTCCGGTCGATCCTGGTGAGCGCCGACGACTTCACCACCGACAACGGGATGCTCACGCCGTCGATGAAGCTGAAGCGCCGGGCGGTCCTGAAGGCCTTCGGCGACGACCTCGACGCCCTCTACTCGAGCTGAGCGGCCGCGGCGCTCATGCGCGCCGCAAGGCTCTTTGGCGCGTCCGGCGGCCGGGAGCGGGCGTCTGGTGCCCGGCGCCGGAGGGAAGTCGGCGCCAGCGAGGGTCAGGGAGCTTCGCAGGCGACGAAGTTGGAATCCTGGACCGCTCCCGTGCAGTCACTGTCCCGCCATTGATTGCTCGAGCGGTCGATGCGGACGCAATCGGCGCCGCCGGGCGCGTCGTTCGGCTCGCCACTCTGCCAGTCGGTGAAGCCGCTCAGGGGTCGGTCGGCTGGCTGGTCGGACCAAACGAAGGTCCCCTCCGAGGCGAGGTCGTTCAACCCGATCCAGTAGTCTTGGCCTCCGAGGAGCTGACCATCCAAGAAGGAGTCCTCGGCGGCCGTCTCCGGGGACGCGAGCTGATAACCCGCCGCGCGACAGAGAGTGCGCCCGTCGCTCCAGGAGATGGAGAACTCGCAGACCTGATAGGTCACTCCGCCAGGCGACACGGTGCGGGTGCAGGCGTCGCAGGCGTTCTCGCCGCGCGGGCCGCCGGGGTTCTCGTCCACGGCGCCATCGCAGTCGTCGTCGAGGCCGTTGCAGACCTCCGGCATCCCGCAGCCCATGTCGGGCGGGCCGAGGTCCGGGGGACCCAGGTCGGGCGGGCCGAGGTCCGGCGGGCCCAGGTCGGGCGGTCCGAGATCCGGCGGCCCCATATCGGGTGGGCCGAGATCCGGCGGACCCATGTCGATGGGTCCGAGGTCGACCGGGCCGCCATCGGGACCGAGGTCCTGGGGGCCCTGATCGGGTCCGGCGTCGACCGGTCCGAAGTCAGCCATCGACGCGTCCTCGACCCCCCCGTCTTCGGACGGCTCTCCCCTATCCGAGGACAAGCCTCCCGTGTCGACGGCACATGCAGCGAGGAGGAAAAGCCAGGCGAAACGCATTCTCCTTCAGCCTAGCACGTGCGCGATGTCACTGAATGCCATTCAATGCGTTCGCAAATTGGTCGGACCAATAATAGACTCGGGTCATGAGCGCCGTGGACCGCTGCACCGACGCCCTGGAGACCACGATCCTCCGCCAGGAGGTCCGGGCCGGGGAGCGCCTCCCGCCGGAGCGCGATCTGGCGGAGCGCTTCGGCGTGGGTCGCGCCACCATCCGGGGCGCCCTCGGGCGCCTGGCCACCCGTGGGTTGCTGGAGGTCCGCCAGGGCAGCGGCTACGCCGTGCGCGACTTCCGGCGGGTGGGCGGCCTCGAGCTCCTCCCCAAGCTGGCTCGCCTGGCCGAGACCCAGTCCGAGCTGCTCCGCGAGCTCCTGCGCCTGCGCCGGCACCTGGCCGCCGCCCTGGTCGAAGCCCTGGCCGCCCGGCCCGGCCGGGATCTGGCGGCGGCGCAGCGCGCCCTCGACGCCTTCGCGGCGACCCCCGCGGCCGATGCCGACGCCCTGGCCGAAGCGGACCTGGAGGTCATCGGGGCCCTGCTCGAGGCGAGCGGGAGCACGCCGCTGCAGCTCTGCTTAAACCCGCTGCACCGGGTGGTGCGCGCGATGCCGCGGCTGCGCGCCGCCATCTATGCGGAGCCGGCGTCCAACGTCGCCGCCCATCTCGCACTCCTCGACGCCCTCGAGGCCGGGGAACCCCCGGACGCGATGGCGCTGCACCAGCTCCTCCGTGCGCGCGACGCGCACACCCTGACCACCCTCGGCCTCCCGGAGACCCCATGACCATCCCGCTCCACGCCCGCGGCCTGCTCTTCCCTCGCACCATCGCCGACCGCCTGGACCGTCTCCGCGCCAGTGGACTGGTCCCGGAGGACGAGGTCCCGAACCTCTGGCAGGTCCAGCTCGGCATCCTGCGCATGGGGCATCGGGTCCTCTTCCGCCCCGAGTCCATCGGCCAATCGAAGACCTTCCCGGTCCGGCGCACGTGGCGCGCGCGGCTCCTGGAGCGGCGTCCGCTGCGCTTCCCCTTCCTGCTCCGGGAGCGCGCGGTGCACCCGCTGGACTTCTCCGGGCTCGCGAGCTCGCCGGACCGCATCCGGCGGCACTTGCTCGGCGCGCACCACGACGGAGTGCAGTTCCTCTACGATCTACAGCTCCTGCACATGCACGACGGCGACGCGAGCCTCCACCAGGTCCGCGACGCCGCCCGCGCCGTCGTCGAAGGTCGGCACCCGCGGGGCGAGTGGCTCCGGGACCTGGTGGTCTTCGAGCGCTACCACGAGGCGCTGCTCGCGGCGGTCGAGGCGTTCCTCGAGGGGAGCTTCGAGGCCAGCGCGAGCGAGCGCGCCGACCCGGACATCGACTTCGTGGCCTACGTACGCTTCTGCGCCCGGCAGCCGGCCACCCCGGCCGCCACGCTGCGCGCCCTGCGGGAGGGCCGCTACACCGTCGCCGACGGCGTCACGGCCTGAGGGGTCACTCGGCGGCGGCCGCCGCCTGCTCCTTCACCTCGTCCTTGCCGGCGCCCAGCCGCGCGACGAGCGCGGTCAGCGCGAAGCCGACCACGATGAGCCCCAGCGCGCCGCCGATCTGCACGGCGCTCGGGGTGAAGAACTCGGTGGGGTACTTCTCGGGCTCGATCTCCGCCAGGAGCTCGGCGGTGACCACCTGGCCCTTGAATGTCGAGCCGATCTCGGGCGCCACGCCGACCTGGAAAGGCCAGAGCCCGACCACCGCGCCGACCAGGAGCCCGAGGAGCGCCCCGAGGGTGCCCTTCTCCCAGGTCTCCAGCATCTTCTTCAGCACGTTGCTGACCACCAGCACGCCGACCACGACCCCGAGCCCGACGGGCAGGACCACGTCCATGAAGGGCGTCATGAGGGCGTCGAAGTCCTTGGCCTTCAGCGCTTCCTTCACCTGATCCACCCCGGAGAGGATGGTCACGTAGACGCCCATCACGAGCAGGAGGTAGCCGCCGGAGACGCCCGGCAGGATCATCGCGCTCGCGCCGGCCACGCCGGCGAAGAAGAGCATCAGGAAGCCCGCGGTGGCCTCGGTGGCGTCCGGCCCTTGGGCCTGGAACCACGCCAGCGCGGCCATGGGCACGAAGCCGAGCACGGCGCCGATCCAGGTCGCGCTCGTCGCCGGCTTGGCCAGCTTCCACACCACCGGCACCCCGCCCAGGGTCAGCCCGATGAAGAGGCTGTACATGACCCAGCGGTAGTTCACGACCAGGTCCTTCACCGGGCCGGCGAAGATCACGATGGCCATGAGCGCCATGAGCACGATGACGCCGAGGACGAAGATCGAGCGCTTCCGGAACTTCAGGGTGCTCACCTCGGCGATGGCCGAGATGAACCGGGGATAGACCCCCGACGCCAGGAGCATCGTCCCGCCGCTGATCCCGGGGACCAGGTTGGCCAGCCCCATCAGCACGCCGCCGACCGCCGCGCGCATCCCGAGGAGCCCCAGGGGCTCGTCGTCCACCGGCGCCTCGGCCGCCTTCGGGGCCTCGGTCCCCACCGCCTTCACTTCGCTCATGGCCGCGCTCATAGCGCGCCCGCGCGGAGCCGTCACTCCGGCGGGTCCACCCCGAGGTAGCGGCAGAGGCTGCGGGTGAGCTCGACCCGCAGCGCGTCGTCGTCGAGCTGACCGCCGTCGTCTTCGCCCACGTGCTCGAAGATCGCCCGCTGGTCCACCGTGGCCAGGACCTGATGGATGGCGAAGCGGGCGGCCCGCTGCGGATCCGGGTGGTCGATGGCGTCCGCCCGCAGGAGCAGGAGGGCCACGAAGGCCTCTACCGTCTCCCGGCGGAAAGCGACCGCGTGGCGCCAGCGGTCCGGGTGGCGGGCGGCGCTCTCCAGGAACGCGGCGGCCAGCCGGCGGCGACCGGCGATGCGCCCGAAGAAGATCTCCAGCGCGCGGCCGATCAGGTCGCCCAGGGGCTCCCGGGTCCACCGGCCGGGGTCGGCCACCTCGGCGATGGCCGCGCGGAAGCGATGCTGCTCCCGCTCGTGGAGCGCGCGGAGCAGCTCGTCCTTGTCCTTGAAGCGCGCGTAGAAGCCCCCCACCGACGACCCCGCCTCCGCCGCGATGGCGGCGATGGAGACCTGGGCCAGCCCATGGTCCCGGATGAGCGCCTCCCCGGCGTCCAGGAGCCGCGCGAGGGTCGCCTCGCTCCGCGCCTGCTTGGGCCGACTCACCGAGCGCAGCTTGCTCGGCGCGGCCGGGGTCTTCTGGGTTCGCTTCGGACGGGTCACGAGGAAAACGCGCGCGCGCCCTCGACATCCCCGGGGCGCCCCGGCAGAGTACCAAAAGAGAATCCGAATCGCATTCGGTTTACGCATCCTGGAGAGCCCATGTCCACGCCCTCACCCGACCTCCGCCGCCGCGCCGACGCCATGGCCCTGCGCCGCGCCCTCCAAGCCCGGATCCCCGAGGGGCGCCGGGGCCTGGGCGATCCCCGGGTCATGCTCCGGGGCGCGCCCCTCGCGCCGCCCGGGGTCCCGCTCGCGCCGACCCCGCCGGAGACGGTGCCGCTCCTGGGCCATCTGCGCTCGCTCCAGGGTCGCGACGGCGAGGACCGCATGCGGGAGCTCCTGCGCTTCCGGGAGGAACACGGCGACGTGGTCCGTTTCCGCTTCGCCGGGCTCACCGCGCATCTCTTCGCGAACCCCGAGCACGTGAAGCTCGCCCTCCACGAGCGCAATCGCATCTACGGCAAGGGCACCCGCGGGATGCACAAGCTGCGGCTGGTGCTCGGGCTGGGCCTGTTGACCAACGAGGGCGACTCGTGGCTCAGCCAGCGGCGGATCGCCCAGCCGGCCTTCCACCGCAAGCGGATCGCCGCCTTCGCCGAGGACTTCGCCGATGCCAGCGAAGCGATGGTGGCCAGCTGGGAGGACGGCCAGACCCTCGACGCCCACTACGAGATGATGAAGGTCACCCTGCGCATCGTGGGGCAGACCCTCCTGGGCACCGACGTGACCGGCGAGAGCGACGCCGTCGGTAGCGCCGTCTCCCGGATCGTCGAGGACGTGAACGAGCGGGTGAACGCCCTCGTCGACCTCCCACCGCCCTTCCCCAGCCGGCGCAACCGGCTCTTCCGGCAGTCCATGGAGGTCCTCGATCGCATCGTCCTGGAGATGATCGAGGCGCGCCGCTCGGCCGGGGTCAGCGGCGACGACCTCCTGGGGATGCTCATGGACGCCCGGGACGCGGACACCGGCGCCGCCATGAGCGACGCGCAGCTCCGGGACGAGGTCATGACCATCTTCCTCGCCGGCCACGAGACGACCGCCAACGCGCTGACCTGGACCCTCTACCTCCTGTCGAAGTACCCGGGGGTCGCCCGCCGGGTCCGGGCCGAGGTCGACGCCGTGCTCGGGGGCGGCCGCGCCCGCGCCGAGCACGCCCGCGACCTGGTGTACACCAAGCAGGTCCTCGAGGAGGCCATGCGGCTCTACCCGCCGGCGTGGATGATCGCGCGCTCCCCCGAGGAAGACGACGTGGTCGGCGGCTACCACATCCCGCGGCACAGCCTGGTCTTCCTCTGCCCCTGGGTCACCCACCGGCACCCGGATCACTGGGAGGACCCCGAGGGCTTCGACCCCGACCGCTTCTCCCCGGAGCGCTCTGCCGACCGGCACCGCTTCGCCTACTTCCCCTTCGGCGGCGGACCGCGCCTGTGCATCGGGAACAACTTCGCGCTCATGGAGGCCCAGCTGATCCTGGCGACCCTGATGCGCGATTGGCGGCTCGACCTGGTCTCCGGCCAGCGGGTGGCGATGGAGCCGCTGGTCACCCTCCGACCGAAACACGGTCTACGGATGACGGCTCACCGCCGGCGATCCGCGTGATCGAGCGCCGGCCCACGTCGCGCACCACGTCGAGCATCGAGCGCCGCGGGATGGACACGATCCGCTCGTCGATGATCCGCGGCGGCGTCACCGCGAGCTCGACCACGTGCTGCTCCACCGAGGTCCGGAACGTCAGCCGGTAGCCGTGCTCGGCGCGCACCAGCACGTGCGCGCCGTCGTAGCCCGACCCCGTCCGGCGCTCCCAATCGGTCAAGCGCAGCCGGACGGCGGCGAGGATCGCCGAGGGCAGCTCGCTGGGTCGCTCCCAGGGGGCGCCGCTGGTGCGGAGGATGCGCTCTTCCTGGTCGCGGAGCGCGGGAGGCGTCAGCGCGAAGCGGAGCACGTCGGGGTTCGCGGCGTGGACGGCCACGCGCACCTCGAAGACGGTCCAGGGCTCCACCGGGTCCAACGCCGACCGAGGCGGCGGCACGTAGACGGTGGTGTCCAAGAGCCGACGGGCGATGACCGGATCGGCGGGCGGAGGCTGCAGAGGGATCAGCGGCATGGCCGCCTCCTCGGCGGCCCCGGGATCCAGTTGCGCGGTGGACCGATCGGCCGAAGCGAACTCCGGCGGGGCACGGGAGCAGGCGGATGAGATGCGCCCTGCGGGCGCCCGTTTCATCCGCCGGCTGGGGCCTCGTCAGATCTCGCCGCGTTCGGCCTTGTTGACCCACTCGCGGACCTCGCGCTCGACGAGGGCCAAGGCGCGGCCCTTGAAGGGGCGCGCCCAGAACGGGACGTCGAGGTCCATGTCGATGCGACCGGGCAGCAGATCGAGGGCTCCCTCGAGCTTGATGCCCTTCACCGTGAAGGTGACGTCGCAGTGGGTGTCCGACGACCAGTTCGCCGTGGGCGAGTACTGGGCGTACTCCTGGGAGTACGCCTCGAAGGCCTTGTCGGCCGCCTTGCGGGCGGTGGGGATGTCCAGCGAATGTTCGACGGCGTGCTTCATGGGCGGCGGGGGGATACCACGAACTACGTCGCGGACGAACCCGTGAGCGTTTCGAACGGATTTCGCCACCCCCCATTGGAGGCGGCCCGTTCGCTCAGCCGACGAAGTGCCCGAGGCGGTTCCAGGCGACCTCGAGCCGCCGCGCGCGCGCCTTGCCGGCGACCTCGAAGACGGGTCGATCCCGCTCCATGCGCCGCTGGGTGGCCTCGTCGAGGGCGTCGACGTCGAGGCCCTCCACCAGGCCGCCGAGACGGGCCCAGGCGCCGCCGAGGGCGACGTGGACCGCGGCGTCGCTGGGATCGCCGAGGGCCAGCGAGAAGACCGAGACCGCGAGCTCGGCGAGCTGGCCCAGGAGCGGCGCGCCGAGCTCGTGCACGTGCGCCAGGCGCGCCAGGTACCCGATGGCCGCCGCGGCCACGTGGAGGTCCTCCACGGTGCGGAAGGGCTTCAGGTAGTCGTCGTAGCCGTCGCCGGCGAGGATCTCCGCGTCGGAGACGAGCACCGCGTTCAGTACCAGCTTCGCGTGGGGCACCTCGGGCACGAAGGCCGGCGGCGGCACCGCGACGAGCTCCACGCCCTGGCGGCTCGCGGGGACCCGCACCAGCCGGAGCCGGTTGCGCTCGTGATCGTCCAGGCCCAGCGAGGCGACGACGAGGAGCTCCTCGGCGTGCTCGGCGAGGGTGACGAAGCTCTTCGCGCCCGAGAGCCGCCACTGGTCGCCGTCCCGCGTGAGGGTCGTCTCGATCGCCCGCGGGTGGCCCCCGGCGGCTTCGGTCGCGCAGAGCGCGGCCCGATGGCCCTGGAGCACCGGGACCAGGCTGGCCAGGGCCTCGGTGTATCCAGAGGCGAAGGCGTAGCCGAGCCGGTCGGCGGCGAAGCCTCCCGCGAAGGCCCGACCGACCGGCGTGCTCCGCCCCTCGCTGGCGCGCTGATGGCGCGCCCACCACGAAGGCACATCGGCGATCGGCGCCGCCTCGGGGGTGTCCCCGAGGAGGTGCCGAAGCGTCTCGATGAGCTCCGAGGCCATCGCCTACTTCTTGGGGCCGTCGCGGCGCGGGCGGATGTTGGTCTGCAGCACGCGCTTGCGGACGCGGATGGCGTCGGGCGTGATCTCGACGAGCTCGTCCTGGTCGATCCACTCCAGAGCCGACTCGATGGTCAGCTCCTTGGGGGTCGAGAGGATGGTGTTCTCGTCCTTGCCGGCGGCGCGCACGTTGGTGAGCTTCTTCTCGCGGGTCGCGTTGACGTCGAGGTCGTTCGGCCGGTTGTGCTCGCCGATGATCATGCCCTCGTAGACCTCCACGCCGGAGCCGATGAAGAGCTCGCCGCGGGGCTGGAGACCGAAGAGCGCGTAGGGCGTGGTGGCGCCCTTTCGGTCGGCGACGATGGCGCCGTTCTTCCGGCGGAGCATGGGGCCGGCGAAGGGCTCCCAGCCGTCGAAGAGGGTGTTGATCAGACCGCTGCCGCGGGTCTGGGTCAGGAAGATGCTGCGGAAGCCGATGAGGCCGCGGGAGGGCACGCGGTAGGTGATGCGCGCCCGGCCGAAGCCGAGGTTGCTCATGCCCACCATCTGACCCCGGCGCTCGCCGAGGGCCTGGGTCACGGCGCCGACATGCTCTTCGTCGACGTCGACCACGACCTGCTCCCAGGGCTCGCACTTCACGCCGTCGACGACCTTGGTGACCACCTCGGGCATGCCCATGGCGAGCTCGTAGCCCTCACGGCGCATGGTCTCGGCGAGGATGGAGAGCATCAGCTCGCCGCGGCCGAAGACGAT
Organism: Myxococcales bacterium UBA1660; assembly: GCA_002320815.1. Taxonomy (GTDB): domain Bacteria; phylum Myxococcota_A; class Polyangia; order Polyangiales; family Houyiibacteriaceae; genus UBA1660. The sequence goes on along the minus strand of DCLA01000042.1, from coordinate 75,942 downwards.
GAACTGATCGGTCTCGTCGCTGTCCTCGACCTTGAGGGCCATGTTGCGCTCGGCCTCCTTGTAGAGGCGGTCGCGGACCTGGCGGGAGGTCACGTACTTGCCGGAGAGGCCGGCGAAGGGCGAGGTGTTCACCAGGAAGCGGACCTGGATGGTCGGCTCGTCGACCTCGATGCGCGGGAGCGCCTTCGGGTCCTTGGGATCGGCCAGGGTGTCGCCGATGGTGACGTCGTCGATGCCGCTGATGGCCACGATGTCGCCGGCCTCGGCGGCGTCGATGCGCACGCGCTGCAGCTCCTCGAAGCCCCAGAGGGTGCCGATCTTGTGCTCGCCCATGGAGCCCTCGGCGCCGAGGAGGACCACGTTCTGCTGCTTGCTCACGCGGCCGCCCCAGAGGCGACCGATGGCCAACCGGCCCACGTACTCGTCGTGGAGGATGTTGTGCACCAGGAACTGGAGCGGGGCCTCGGGATCCTGGCTGGGCGCGGGGACGCGGTCGACGATGGTCTGGAAGAGCGGCTCGAGGTTCTCGGCCGTCGCGTCCATCTCGAGCTTGGCGACGCCCTCCTTGCCGATGGCGTAGACCGTCGGGAAGTCGGCCTGCTCGTCGGTGGCGCCGAGGTCGCAGAAGAGATCGAAGACCTCGTTGAGGGCCTCGTCCGGTCGGGCGTCCTTCCGGTCGATCTTGTTGATCACCACGATGACCGGCAGCCCGAGCTCGAGCGCCTTGCCGAGCACGAAGCGCGTCTGCGGGAGCGCGCCCTCGGCGGCGTCGACCAGCAGGATGGCGCCGTCGGCCATCCGCAGGGTGCGCTCCACCTCACCGCCGAAGTCCGCGTGGCCCGGCGTGTCGATGATGTTGATCTTGTGGTCGTTCCAGAAGACCGAGGCGTGCTTGGCCAGGATGGTGATGCCGCGCTCGCGCTCGAGATCCCCCGAATCGAGCACGCGGTCGGTCACCGCCTCGTTGGCCCGGAACACACCGGTCTGGCGGAGCATCGCATCGACCAAGGTCGTCTTTCCGTGGTCGACGTGGGCGATGATGGCCACGTTGCGGAGCTTTTCTCGGGGGGTCGCTTCCATGGGCGCGGCCAGGTAGCACGCCCCTCGGCGCCCGTCGACGCGCCGGCCCCCCGGGATCGGGAGGGAGCGCACGGTCCGACCTCGTCGCGTCGATGACCGTTGAAACGAAGGTTCGAGGGTCGGCGCGCTCCGGTCACTGTCAGCTTTTCATGTCTGCAACGGGACTGCGACACGGATGTCGCGATCGATCTCCGAGCCCCCCGTTCGGGCGATGTGGCTCATGGCGGCACACCACGGCACTGCCTCTGCGGAAACCCCGACGGAATCGGACCGTGGCATATGACCGCGGTGGCAATGTTACGCCCGGGACATACTGCGGCACCCTGGTACGGAACCTGCTTTGGGTAGATCCCGATGGACGGCGAAGAAAGCCAAGGTTTCCATTGGATTTCCGGCTCCCGCGAAGCGACTTCACGGAGTTGCCCCCCCGGGGAAGTTGAGCTAACCCCGGCGCCCGACGGGTCATGGGGCTGTCACCTGGCCGCCTGCGTTCCGTCACGGTGGCACGTTTCCGCACTGGGGAGGGGTTTGGGCGTGCCAGCGCGTGAGCTTGGTTTGGAGAACGAGAATGCCTGACGGTTCCGGTTCCCTCGGCGCAAAGAACAGTTGGCCCCTTCGTGGATTGGCCGCGGAGACCCGTGCGAAGGTCACCGTCCTCGATCCCGTCGCCCACGCGGCGAAGGAGTCGCTGCGCGAGATGGCCGCCGCCGTCGAAGGCGTCGCCAACCGACTGGACGGTCGCTTCGCCCGCACCGTGCGGCTCCTGTCCGAGTGCGAGGGCCACGTCGTCCTCTCGGGCCTCGGCAAGAGCGGCCTCATCGGCAAGAAGATCGCCGCCACCCTGGCCTCCACCGGCACCCCGAGCTTCTTCGTCCACGCCTCCGAGGCCTTCCACGGCGACCTCGGCATGATCACCGACCGCGACGTGGTGGTGCTCCTCTCCTACTCCGGCGAGACCCGCGAGGTCGTCGAGCTGGTGCCGCACCTGCGCCGCCGCGGCATCCCGACGGTGGCGCTGGTGGGCGACGACCGTTCGAACCTCGCCCGCGAGGTGGACATCGCCCTCGACGTCTCCGTCGACCGCGAGGCCTGCCCCAACAACCTGGCGCCGACGAGCTCGACGCTGGCCGCGCTGGCCATGGGCGATGTGTTGGCCATCTCGCTCATCAAGCACCGGAGCTTCGAGGCGGAACACTTCGCGAAGCTCCATCCCGGCGGGAGCCTGGGTCGGCGCTTCGCGCGCGTCCGCGACGTCATGAGCAAGGAGCCCCTGCCCGTGGTGCCGAGCGCCGCGTCCGCCAAGGAGGCGATGGTCGCCCTCATGGGCGCGCGGGTCCCGCTGGTGCTGGTGGCCGAGGGAGACCGCCTGCACGGGATCGTCGGCGAGCGCGAGCTCCGGGACGAGCTGGTGAACGGCTCGCTGGAGACCCGGGTCGACGAATTGCTCGGCGAGGGGGAGATGCCGGTCATCGACGCGGAAGCCTACGTCGCCGACGCCCAGGAGCTCATGCGCCGGATCGACCGGAACGCCCTGGTCGTCCTGGACGCCGACGGGCAGGTCTGCGGGATACTGCTAGAACGCTGACCCCTTTCGGCCGATGACCTCGCTCTCGACACGTCTGCGCTTCCCCTCTCCGGGACGCCCCTCGGGCGTCGGCGGGGCGCTGTGCGCCCTCGCCCTGCCGTGGACGTTGGCGCTGGGGTGCGCGAGCTCCGTGCCCAGCGAGACCGAGCTGCAGTACGTGCGCAGCGTGAGCCCCTCCATCGAGCTCGCGACGACGCCGGCGGAGGAAGCCACCCTCGAGCGCGCGGCCTCGCTCCCCGTGGACCAGCCCGTGGTCCTCGGCGACGCCACCGTGGTGGCGGGTCCCATCTACGCCGCCGCGAGCGGGCGACGCTGTCGAGCCGTGCGCATCGCCTCCGCTGCCGAGCGCCTCGTCTGCGAGGACACGCAGACGGATACTTGGGTCTTCGTCCCCAATGTCCTCACCGCCCCCGTCCTCGTCGACGCTCCCCCCGCGGAGCCCGAGTCATGAGCGCGACGCCCCCCGCGATGATGAACGGCCTCACGGCGCAGGTGCGCGTCATCTACGCCCTCGCCCTGCGCGAGACGCGCACGCGCTTCGGCGCGAACAACCTCGGCTACGTCTGGGCGCTGCTCGAGCCGCTCTTCTGGATCCTCACCTTCGCCGGCTTCTTCGCGGTGGCCAACCGCTCCGCGCCGGGAGGTATGGAGGTGATCCCCTTCCTCGCGACCGGGATCATCACCTTCGAGCTCGTGCTGAAGACGGCCGAGAAGGGGAGCCAGGCCATCAACGGCAACAAGGCGCTCCTCTTCTATCCGCAGGTCCACACCCTGGACCTCATCCTCGCTCGCGGCGCCCTCGAGCTGGCGACCTACGCGGTCGTCTTCGTGATCATCATCGGGGGCTGGTCCATGACCGTTCCCCGGGTCCGGATCGACGACCTCCTCCTCCTGATGAGCGGACTGGGCCTCGCCGGCCTCCTCGGCATGGGCCTCGGCCTGGTCCTCTGCGGTCTCAACGTGGTCTCGCCGACCGTCGACCGGATCCGCGGGCCGCTCTTCCGCCCGCTCTTCTGGGTGAGCGGGCTCTTCTTCATCCCCACCTCTCTACCGACGTCCGCCCGCGAGTACCTCCTCTACAACCCGATCCTCCACTGCATCGAGATGGTCCGCAGCGGGTTCTTCCCCAGCTACCACTCGCCGCTGGTCGACTCCGGGTACGTGGTTCGCTGGATCGTCGCCCTCTTCTTCGTGGGCCTCACCCTCGAGCGGCGGGTACGCCACAAGGTGCAGCTCTCGTGATCGAGCTGCGGTCGGTGACGAAGGCCTACCGGACCCGTGCCGGTGACCACCTCGTGTTGAACAAGATCGACGCGGTGTTCCCCGAACGCGTGAGCGTGGGGATCCTGGGGAAGAACGGCGCGGGCAAGTCGACGCTGCTGCGCATCCTCGGCGGTGCGGAGCAACCCGACGCCGGCGTCGTGACCCGTAAGGGCCGCGTGAGCTGGCCCATCGGTTTCGCGGGTGGCTTCAACGGCAGCCTCAGCGGCGACGAGAACTGCCGCTTCGTGGCGCGGATCTACGGCGCCGACGTCGACGAGGTGGTCGACTTCGCCGAACGCTTCGCGGAGATCGGCGAGTACTTCCGCATGCCGGTGCGCACCTACTCCTCGGGTATGCGCGCCCGCCTGGCGTTCGGGCTGAGCATGGCCCTGGACTTCGACACCTACCTCGTCGACGAGGTCACCGCGGTCGGCGATCAGACCTTCCAGGCCAAGTGCCAGGCGGCGTTCGCCGATCGACAGGAGCGGAGCTCGGTGATCATCGTCTCCCATCAGATGGCGACCATCCGGAAGTACTGCGCCCACGCCGCGGTGCTCAGCGATGGCCGCCTCCACTTCTACGACGACCTCGACGAGGCCGCCGCAGCCTACGAGGCCGTCGCATGAACGCCCCCCTCGAGATGCCCAAGGTCAACACCGTCCGCGAGCTCCGGCGGCTGCGGGCCCGAAAGTTGATGCTCCGACTGGGGCTCGGCGTCGTCCTGCCGACCTTGCTCGCGACGGTCTACTACGGACTGCTGGTCACCCCTCAGTACGAATCCCTCTCGTCGTTCACGGTCCAGGCCGCGGATGGGGCCGCGGCGCCCTCCCTCGAGCTCCTCTTCGCCTCGGTCCCCGGCAACGCCGGTCGTGACGCCCAGCTGGTCAAGGAGCACGCGACGAGTCGCGACATGCTCGACCATCTGGTCCGAGAGCAGGCGTTCGTGGAGCACTACTCCGGCTCGTCGGTCGACTTCCTGTCCCGCCTCGATCCCGACGCGGGAACCGAAGAGCTCTACGACTACTACCTCGAGCAGGTCTCCGTGGACTACGACAGCGCCTCGGGGCTGCTCCGCCTGAGCGTGCGCGCCTTCGACAGCGACGCCGCGACTCGCTTCAGCCAAGCCATCCTCGACAAGAGCGAAGAGATGGTGAACGCGCTCGCCTCTCGGGCCCGGAACGACCGCATCTCGCTCGCGCGCACCGAACTGGAGCGCGCCGAAGGCCGACTCGGCGCCGCGCGGAACGCGCTGGCCGAGGCCCAGAGCGAGGGCGCCGACCTGAACCCGGCCCAGAGCGCGGCTGCCCTCTACGAGGTCCGCGCCGAGCTCGAGGGCCAGCTCGCCGGGGCTCGCGCCGAGCTGAGCGCCCTGCGCGCCACCGCCCCGTCCGGGGCGCCCGAGGTGGTCGCCCAGCAGCGGCGCGTCTCGGCGCTGCAGCGGCAGCTCGACGACCAGAACGAGCGCCTCGCCGGCGAGAGTGGCGCCTCGCTACGCGCGGCCATCACCCGCTTCGAGCCGCTGATGGTGGAGAAGGAGTTCGCCGAGCGCGCGTACGCGTCGGCGCTGGCTTCCCTCGAACTCGCCCGCGTGGACGCCGCCCGTCAGCACCGGTACCTGGTCACGCTGACCGGCCCCTCGGACCCCAGCGACGCGACCCACCCGAACGTCCTCTGGTCGATCCTCACCTTCCTCGTGTTCTCCCTCGCCGCGATGGGCATCGGCACCCTCTTGATCGCATCGGTACGAGAGCATGCGAACGTCTGAGCTCATCGCGCTCGTCGTCGCCGGCGTCCTGACCACGTCGGGCGCGCTCGCCCAAGCTCCGGCCGGGGATGAGGCGACCGAGGAAAGGGCCGAGACCACCGGCCCTCAGCCCTTCGGCGCGAACCTCTTCGATGGGAACTTCGCCGGCCAGCGCGAGGACGGGATCAACCCGGACTACCGGATCCTCCCCGGGGACCGCGTCGTGGTGAACGCCTGGGGCGCGCTCACCCTCAACGACGTCTTCGGGGTCGACACCCAGGGCAACATCTTCATCCCCTCGGTGGGACCGATCCATCTCGAGGGCGTGCGCAACGCGGACCTCACCAGCACCGTCCGCGGCGCCATCGGCCGCACCTACCGCGGGACCTTCGGGGTCTACACCAACCTCCTGAACGCGAGCCCGGTCGCCGTCTTCGTCACCGGTGGTGTGGACCGCCCGGGGCGCTACGCCGGGATCCCGTCGGACTCGGTCCTCTTCTTCCTCGCTCAGGCCGGCGGCATCTCGCCCCGGCGCGGAAGCTACCGCCACATCAAGATCATGCGGCGCGGGACCGAGCTCGCCGAGCTCGACCTCTACGACTTCCTTCTCCGGGGGACGCTGCCCACGCCGCAGCTCGAGGACGGCGACACCATCCTCGTCGGCCGGCGGGGACCGGTCGTGGAGGTGGCGGGCAGCGAGCAGGGCGCGGTCCTGGTCGAGCTGGCCGACGAGCAGGCTTCGGGTCGCGTCGTCTTGGACATCGTCGCGCCGACGACGCGCGCGACCGAGGTCACCGTGCGAGGCGTGCGTGGCGGTCAGCCCACGGTGCGCACCGTGTCCGCCGATGCCTTCGGCGACACCGGCCTCCGTGGAGGCGACGTGGTGACGTTCCGCGAGGAGGGCCGCTCGGAGCAGATCGTCGTGCGCCTGGAGGGGGAGCATCGAGGGCCCTCGGAGCTGGCCGTCCGCCGGGGCACGCGACTCCTGGACCTGCTCAACTGGGTCCACGTCGACCCTTCCCTCGCCCACACCGCGGCGGTCCACCTGCGTCGACCGGAGGTCGCGCGGCAGCAGCGCCGGACCATCCTCGACAGCCTCGACCGGCTCGAGCGCAGCGCGATGCTGGCGCTCTCGGGTACGTCGGGCGAGGCGGAGATCCGCGTTCGGGAAGCCGAGATGGTCCGCGCCTTCGTGGACCGGGCGCGGAACGTCCAACCCCTCGGCCGGGTGGTCACGGCATCCGCCGGGCGTCAGCTCAACGTGCTGCTGCAGGACGGCGACACCATCGTCATCCCCACCCGGACCAACGTGGTGCGCATCGGTGGCGAAGTGCAGGTGGCCCAGGCCGTCATGTACCGCCCGGACCTCAGCGTCCGCGACTACGTCCAGATGGCCGGAGGCTACTCGAACCGCGCCGAGACCGACGCGATCATCCTGATGCGACCCGACGGCGCCGCCATCCTGGCGCCCGACGACGCCCCCATCCAGCCCGGCGACGAGATCCTCGTGCCGCCCAAGATCGACCACAAGGTGTTCCAGAACGCCGTCGATCTCTCGCAGATCATCTATCAGATCGCCGTCGCAGCCTCCGTCTTGCTGCGCATCTGAGGAGCCCCATGAAACTCATCGATCGAGAAGTCGGCCCCGAGCACCCCCTCTTCCTCATCGCCGGCCCCTGCGTCATCGAGAGCCGCGACCTCGTCTTCGAGGTCGCCGAGACGATGCGCGACCTCTGCGAGCGGCTGGGCATCTTCTACGTCTTCAAGGCGAGCTTCGACAAAGCGAACCGGACCAGCGCCTCGTCCTTCCGTGGCCCAGGCATGGACGAGGGCCTCCGCATCCTCGCCGACGTGCGCGACCAGGTCGGCGTCCCCGTGCTCACCGACGTCCACGAGGACACCCCGATGGACGAGGTCGCCAGCGTCGTCGACATCCTGCAGACGCCGGCGTTCCTGGTACGGCAGACCAACTTCATGCAGCGGGTCGCCCGGGCCGGGAAGCCCGTGAACATCAAGAAGGGCCAGTTCCTGGCGCCGTGGGACATGGTCCACGTGGTCGAGAAGTGTCGGGCCGCGGGCAACGACCAGCTCATGGTCTGCGAGCGGGGTGCGTCCTTCGGCTACAACACCCTCATCAGCGACATGCGCGGCCTGGCAACGATGCGCGAGACCGGCTGTCCCGTGGTGTTCGACGCGACCCACTCCGTGCAGCAGCCCGGTGGCCAGGGCTCCAGCTCGGGCGGCAAGCGCGAGGGCGTCCCGGTCCTCGCCCGGGCCGCCGTCGCCGCAGGCATCAGCGGGATCTTCATGGAGACCCACCCGGACCCCGACGCGGCGCTCAGCGACGGCCCGAACATGTGGCCCCTGGGTCGCATGGAAGAGCTCCTCGACGTGCTGGTCGCGATCGACCGAACCGTGAAGGCTCGACCGTACGCCGAGGCTCGATGACCACGGCCCCCTCGCTACCGGCCCCCAGCCGGGCGGTCGGCGTGGAGGTCCTCGCGCTGGACGTGGACGGCGTGCTCACGGACGGGCGACTCCACTACGGCCCGGACGGCGAGTTCGTGAAGGTCTTCGACGTGAAGGACGGCCTCGGGCTCAAGCTCCTCGAGCGCGCCGGGCTCGCCGTGGCCGTGATCACCGCCAAGCGGGGTCCAGCGTTGGAACGGCGTCTGGCCGACCTGGGAATTCGACACGCGCTGGTGGGCCGGAGTGACAAGGGGCGAGCCCTCGAGGAGCTCGGCGAGAGTCTCGGCGTGGCGGAGGACGCCTTCGCCTTCATGGGCGACGACGTGCTCGACCTGCCGGTGCTCCGGCGCGTGGGTCTCGCCATCGCGCCGGCGGACGCGAACTTCCTCGTCCGCCGCGAGGTCGAGGGCCCCCTCGGAGGCTGGGTCACCCAGCGGGGCGGCGGTCGGGGCGCGGTCCGCGAGGTGACCGACGGCCTCCTGGCTGCTCGGGGCGTGCTCGAGAGCACCGTCGCCGCGCACCTGGAGGAGCGAGGGCGCCGATGACGTCGTTCCGCGTCCTGATCCCCGCGCGCTTCGCGTCCTCGCGGCTGCCGGGGAAGCCCCTGGCGGATCTCGGCGGTCGGCCGATGATCGTGAGGGTCCTGGAGCGGGCACGAGAGTGCGGCGCAGATGAGGTCATCGTGGCCACCGACGACCCCCGGATCGGCGCCGCCGTCGAAGCCGCTGGAGGCATCGCGCGCTCCACGTCGCCCGACCACCAGAGCGGCACGGACCGGCTCGCCGAGGTCGCATCGGATCTCGGCTGGGACGACGACGACATCGTCGTCAATCTCCAAGGGGACGAGCCGCTCGTGCCAGCGGGTCTCCCCGGCCAGCTCGCTTCCGCGCTCGGCGCTCGCCCGGATGTCGGGATCGCGACCGTGGCCGTCCCCATCGACACACCGGAGGAACTCTTCTCGCCGAACGCGGTGAAGGTCGTCCTCGACGAGGAGGGCCGCGCGCTGCTCTTCAGCCGCGCGCCGGTGCCCTGGGTCCGCGACGAGTTCGCCCACGGTCGGCCCACCGAGCTTCCCGACGGAATCCCCTTCCTGCGACACCTGGGGCTGTACGCCTACCGCGTCGGGACACTGAAGCGCATCGCGGCGGCGTCTCCGGCTCCGCTGGAGCGAGCGGAGTCGTTGGAGCAACTCCGCGCGATGGTCATGGGGATCGGCATCCACGTCACCGTCCTCCCCGAGGCCCCGCCTCCAGGCATCGACACCCCCGAAGACCTCGATCGGGCCCGCGCATTCTTCGAGACCCCTTGATGCCCGTTCGCGGTCGACGGCTGGGGACAACGAGTCGCGGGGTCGCCCGGATCCCATTCCTCGCGGAGATCCTGGACGCTCGCGACGTGGCGTACGCACCGGTGGCCTACCTGGCCTCCGTCGACGGGTTCGTCGGTTGGGGCCACAAGCCCAACACACGAAGGATTCGCGCGGCCGCGCGGCGCCGGGGCCTGCCCTACCTCGCGCTGGAGGATGGCTTTCTGCGCAGCCACCGACCGGGGGTCACGGGCGCGCCTCCCATGTCGATCGTCGCCGACGACGTCGGCATCTACTACGACGCCACTCGGCCCTCCCGATTGGAACGTTGGCTCGCCGACTCGGATGTCACCGACGAGGAGCGGGGCCGGGCGGAGCAGTTCGTGGAGCTCCTCCAGTCGACCGGGCTCTCCAAGTACAATCATCAACCCGCGATCGACCTCGGGCCCCACCGGCGGCATCGCGTCCTCGTGGTCGACCAAACCGCGGGCGACCAATCCCTGCGCTTCGGCCGAGTAGGGAAGTCCTTCGCCGAGATCTTGGACGAGACCCTCGAGCGACACCCCGACTCGGACATCTTCTTCAAGACCCACCCCGACGTCCTCGCCGGCAAACGCCGAGGACACGCGGTAGCCAGCGCGCCGCGCGTGCACCTCTTGGACGAACCGTGTCACGGGCCATCCCTCTTCGCCCAGGTGGACCACGTGGTGGTCGCTACCAGCCAGCTCGGGTTCGAGGCGCTCGTGCACGGGTTGCCGGTCACGTGTCACGGGGTCCCCTGGTACGCCGGATGGGGGCTCACCGAGGATCGGGTCCCCGCACCCCGGCGCGGTCGCCGACGCACCCTGGCCGAAGCCGTCGCCATCGCCTACCTCCGGTACGCCCGCTACGTCGATCCGGAGCACGGACCGACGACCGCCGAAGACGTTGTCGCGCTTCTCGACGCCCAGCGCCGCGCCCACGAGGCAGTTCGCGGGCGCCTCTTGGGCGTGGGGTTCTCCCTCTGGAAGGAGGGAATCGTCCGGGACTTCCTCCATGGCGTGGGTACGCACCTGAGCTTCGCCCCGACCGCAGCCGCGGCCTCCACCCACGTGGAACGGGAGGCCGTGGACGCGCTCGTGGTGTGGGGATCGGATCACCGCGCGGATGCGCTGGCGGACGAGAAGGGGATCCCCATCTGGCGCCTCGAGGATGGGTTCCTGCGGAGCGTCGGGCTGGGCAGCAACCTCGCTTCGCCCCGCTCCCTGGTCCTCGACCGGCGAGGCATGCACTTCGACCCAGCGAGCCCGAGCGATCTCGAAGAGTTGCTCGCCCATCGAGAGTTCACGACGTCGGAGCTGGAGCGCGCGAGCGCTCTCCGGCGACTGATCGTCGGCCGACGCGTGTCCAAGTACAACGCCGGTGAGCGTTGGCGCATGCCGGCCGCTGCAGCAGGTCGCCACGTGGTCTTGGTGATCGGACAAGTCGAAGACGACCAGTCCGTTCGACTGGGATCCGTCGACGTCCGCACCAATCGAGATCTCCTCCGAGCCGCCCGAGCCGCGCGCCCCGAGAGCTGGATCGTCTATAAACCCCACCCCGACGTGGTGAGCGGCAACCGGGAGGGCCACGTCTCCGACGACGAGGCGGCCGCGCTGGCGGACACCGTGGCGGCGTCCGCGGCGCTCCCCGACGTGCTCGATGCCGCCGACGAAGTGCACACCATCACGTCACTGGTCGGCTTCGAAGCGCTGCTCCGCGCCAAGACGGTCGTCGTCCATGGACGACCCTTCTATGCGGGCTGGGGACTGACTCGCGACCGACACCACTTCGCGCGACGGAGCCGGCGACGCTCCCTCGACGAGCTCGTCGCCGCCACCCTGATCGCCTATCCCCGGTACCTCGATCCCCAGACCGGACGCTACGAGACGCCAGAGCTCGTCGTCGATCACCTGGCCTCCAAGAAGAGCGCGGCCCCGCCGCGAATCGGTGTGCGCAAGATGGTCGCTCAGGTCTCGAACGCCACGCGCCCGGTCGTGCGATCGCTCGCCGCTCGGGGCAGGGAGTTCCTCCGTGGCTGAGCTTCCCTCGGCGCCCGCGTTCGGGCTCCAGCACGCGCTCCTCCTACAGGGGCCCGCGGGCCCGTTCATGAAGCGCTTCGCCCGAGAGCTCCGAGCGCACGGGGTCGCCGTGACCAAGGTGAACTTCCACGCCGGCGACGAGCTCTTCTTCCCCCCCTGGGTCGCGGGCGTCGATGTCGTCGCCTATCGGGGAGACCGACCGGAGTGGCCGGGATTCGTGCGACGACTGATCGAAGAGCGCGCCGTCGACGGTGTCTTCGTCTTCGGCGACTGTCGCCCTCTCCATCGCGCCGCCATCGAAGAGGCTCGGGAAGCGGGAGCCAGAGTGTTCGTCTTCGAGCAGGGCTATCTGCGGCCCGACTGGGTGACCTTGGAGCCCGAGGGGGTCAACGGCCTCTCCCACCTCCCGACGGAGCCCGCGACCTACCTCGAGGCAGACCTCCCGGATCCGCCGCGAGCGACGCCGGTGGGGTCGTCCTTCGGCTTGGGCGCGTGGTTCTACACCCTCGACGCGATCGCCTTCACCCTCGACCCCGGGCGCTTTCCCCACTACGAGCACCACCGCCCGCACAACGCCATCGCGCACGCGGCGTGGTGGGTCCGCGGCGCTGCGCGCAAGCAGTGGTTCCGGGTGCTCGAGCGGGGTCTTCAGGCTCGCTTCGCGCGCGAGCTGTCGGGCCGATATTTCTTCGTTCCGCTCCAGGTCCACTGCGACTACCAGCTCGAGCACTCGCCTTATGGAGACGTGATCGAGTTCATCGAAGAGGTCGTGGCGACCTTCGCCCGGGAAGGGGATCCCGACGAGCATCTGGTGTTCAAGCACCACCCCATGGACCGGCCCTTCCGCGAGTACGGCGCCCTCTTCCGGGCGCTGCGGGAGCGCCATGATCTCGGCGAGCGCCTCCACTACGTCCACGACCTCCACCTGCCGACGCTGCTCACGCACGCGCGAGGGACCGTGACGATCAACAGCACCGTCGGGCTCCAGTCGATGCACCACGAGACTCCGGTCCACGTGATGGGGACCGCCATCTACGACATGCCTGGCCTGACTTCGCGAAGCCCGCTGGCGGAGTTCTTCCGCGAACCGGGCTCCGTGGACATGACCCTCTACGAGGCGTTCCGTCGCTGGCTCCTCCATTTCAACCAGGCGAACGGCAACTTCAACAAGCCTCTGGAATCGGCACCGACCCCGACGGGGATCCACTGGTTTCGTGGCTCCCCTCTCGGAGCCCGCCCGAAGGAACGACGACATGAAGACGAGTGATCGAACGATGCGCGGCCGGACCCTGGCCCTCGGTGACCCCGGCTCGGCGTTCTACGCATCGTTTCGCTACATCCTCAACCGGTTCGGCGAGGTCGAGTTCCGGCACGAGCGCGAGTTCGGCGAGAGCGACGACCTCCTCCGCTTGGTCAAAGCCGGGCGCTTCGACCGCGTGCTGATGCCGAACCCCTACGGCAACCCGCAACGCTTGGGCCTCTACCGCGCCCTCCGCGAAGAGGGTGTCCCGGTCGTGGCGAGCGACCGGGGGGCTCTCCCCGATTCGTGGTTCTTCGACGCCGGCTTCAACTACGACTCCCCCAGCTATCAGCCCGAAGCGTGGGACCACCCGCTCTCGGACGCGCAAGAGCAGGCGGTGACCGACTACATCGAGCGCCTGCGGAGCTCCAACCACGCGCTGGAGAGTCAGGGCCCCCGGTCGGCCGCCCTCCGTCAGCGGCTCGGTCTGGCCGCGGACACCCGCATCCTCTTCGTTCCCCTGCAGCGCCCCCATGACACGGTCGTCCGCTACTTCTCCGGCGCCGTCGACTCCCTCGAGGAGCTGGTGGGGTTCGTGGATCGCGTCGCCGAGCGCCTCGAGGAGCTCCAACCCGGTCGCTGGAAGGTCTTGCTCAAGAAGCATCCCCTGGAGCGTGAACGGATCCGGCCGGGCAGCGACCGGGTCCGCTACGTGCCCGACGAGACCCATGTCCACGACCTGCTGGAGGCCGCCGACGCGGTGCTCCTCCTCAACTCGGGCGTGGGCCTCCTCTCGCTCTGCTTCGGTAGACCCACGTTCCACGTGGGGGACGCCTTCTACGGGCATCCCGGCTTGGCCCGGGCAGCGACCGACCCCCACCACACGGCCGACGCCATCGTGGCGGGGGGCGCGCCCGACCCTGCCAAAGTCGCCCGCTTCGTCCATCACCTGACGACGAAGGTCTATAGCTTCGCCGACTTCGAGACCGAGCTGAAGGACGTGCGGGGTGGTGACCGCCAGCGCATCACTCGGCACATGGAGTTCCGCGAGCTCCGAGTCCTCGGTGAGGAGTTCCCCGTCGGCGGCGACCGCGTGCTGGTCGTCTCCCCGGTCATCCCCTCCGGCATCTATCGGGGATCCCAGTCCCGCGTGGACATGATGATCCGTGCCCTCGCCGCGTCGGGTCGCCGGATCAGTCTCGCGGTGCTCAACACCTCGTTCGGCGGCCGCGCCTCCCGTGACATCGTCCGGGAGCTGCGCGACACCTACCCCTACCTCGAGTACATCGAGGTCCGCCGTCATCCGAAGTTCGACAAGACGATGGTTGGGCGAGCCCGATGGTTCGGGCTGAAGGCGGCCGATGGAGCGGCCCTCGCGCCCCATCGTATCGCTGGCTTGGAGACCTGCCCCCTCTCGTTCCGCCGGTGCGTCGCGCAGATGTGCGACACGTTCAAGCCCCACTTCCTCTTGGTGAACTACGCGAAGCTGGGCCCGGTCGTGCCCGACGACTTCCCCGGGGTGTCCGTCATCGACACCCACGACTACCAGACCCAGTTCCTCACCGAGGACCAGGAGAGCAACGGGATCCGGCGCCACGTGAACCGGCGACTGTACCGGCTCTCCGAGCACCGCGAGCTGCGCCGCTTCGATCGCCTGATCGCGATCAACCCCGACGAGAAGGAGACCTTCCGGGGCATCGTCGCGACGGACCAGGTTCACTTCGTGCCTGCCTTCGCCGAAGCGAGCGGCACGGATCCGGAGCTCTTCTGGGCCCGCGATCACGACGCGCTCTTCGTGGCCTCGATGTCGAACTTCAACGTCAAGGGCCTACGCTGGTTCGCCGAGCAGGTACTCCCGCTGATTCGCGGCGAGCGACCGGAGTTCGTTTTGCAGGTCGTGGGCAACATCGCGCGCGCCAAGGAGCTCCGGGACGTTAGGTGGAAGGGGGTTCGCTTCCACGGCATCGTGCCCGACCTCGAGCCGCTCTACGACCAGTCGCACTGCGTGGTCGCGCCAATCCTCGGCGGCGCCGGAATGAAGATCAAAGTCGTCGAGGCGTTGGCCCATGGAAAGGCCATCGTCGCCACGCCCAAGGCCCTGGACGGCATCGGTGCCGTCGACGGCGAGCATCTGCGGGTGGCCCGGGATCCACGGGCGTTCGCCGACGCCGTGTTGGAGGTCTTGCGCGACGCGGACCATCGCCGCCGCCTCGAGAAGGGAGCGCGCGCTCTGCACGCGCGGGATCATTCTCCTGCGGCCGTGGCCACGAAGCTCGACCAGGTCTTCGAGCGCTGAGTCAGCCCCGCGCGCGAATGCGTTCGAGGTCTTCCACGCAACGCTCGATGTCGTCGAACTCGAGGTCGGTGAGAGCGTCGAGGGGGAGCTCCCACCAGCGGAGCTCCAGCAGACGCTCCGCCACATGGGGAGCGAAGCGCGGCGGCCGGATGATCCGAGCGGGAACGCCGCCCACGATGGTGTACGGAGCGACGTCGCGGGTGACCACGGCGCCGGCGCCGATGACCGCGCCATCGCCCACGGTCACCCCCGCCGCGATGGACGCCTTGTTGCCAATCCACACGTCGTTGCCGATCACGGTGGGGCGGTGCATCAGGTGTCGCTTCCGCTTCACGGCGTCGTAGCCCGGGAAGTGGGGGAAGTACCCCTTGCCATACTGGAAGGTGTGGGTGCTCAGCCAATCCGTCGGATGCATGGCGAGCCCGATGTGTACGTCGCGCCCGATGGCACAGAACGCACCGACGGTGACGTTCGGGAAGAGGATCGAATACCAGTTGATGAAGGAGAACTTCCCCACTCGAGCCGCGTGTCCCAGGGAGCAGTGCGGCGCGATGCTCACCGGGTGGTGGAGCACGACATCCTCCCGAGCGAAGTGCGCCGAGGGCGAGATCACCGCGCCAGCAGCGACCAGTCCCTCCCGCAGGTCCCGCGTGTAGACGACGGCCTGGCCCTCCACGTAGGCCGGGTGGGCCGGAGGTTCGGGGGCCCGTTCTGGAGCACGGGCCGGCACCCGAGCAGGGGCGGGCTGCGGGGGAGCGCCCGAGTTCTCGATACGCTTGGCGAGCCGCCGGAGCGCACGCCCGACCCGCTTCTTCACAAGGCGTCCTTCGCCAGGACGACGTTGCGCAGGTTCCGGTCGGCCGCGAGCTGGTCGTACTCCGCGCGCTCGAGGCGTCCGTTCACGATCTCGTAGACGTGCGCGAACCCCAGCGCGCGAAGCTCCCGATGAAACTCGTCGGTGCTCACCTGCCGCTCGATGTGGGCCGGCGCATACTCCAGCGCGATCTTCAGACCCGGATGACGCTCGATGACCTGGCGCCCCCCGCGAAGCGCCTGGAGCTCATGGCCCTCGACGTCGATCTTCATCAGGTCGATCCGGTCCAGGTCGCCCAGGAGTCGGTCGAGGCTCTCCACGGCGACCTCGACTCGCTCGCCCTCGACGTCCGGACCATCGAAGCCCAGGGGCTCGAGGTGGCCCAACGCGGGGTCGTCCTGGGGACACACGAAGTTCAGTCGGCCGGGCGCTTCGGCGATGGCGCAGCGGTGGACCGTGACGCGGTCCCGGAGCTGGTTGATGCGCACCGAGCGCTCCAAGAGCGAGTGGACCCGCGGGTTGGGCTCCACCGCCACGACTCGCCCTCGCGCGACGTGTTGGGCACAGGTGACGGTGTGAAAGCCATAGTGCGCGCCGATGTCCACGAAGGTGTCGTCCTCCCGGAGGAGCGAACGGAAGGCGTCGTTGGAGGTCTTCTCCCAGAACCCCTTGAACATCAGATGCTGCGCGATTCCGAGGTCGCGGGTGTCCACGAAAATCCGTTGCCCCGAGGTGATCCAGGTCTCTGCGACGTGATCACCCAGATAGGTGCTGGTAGAGAAGAAGAGGCGGCGATTCTGTCGCTCGATGAACTCGATCTTCTGCCGAAGCCATGGATCGACCGCTTGGTCCGTGAGGGCTTTGCGCACGACGCCCGCGACGGCGTCTCGGAAGGCCTTCGAAGTGAGCGCCTTCTCGACGGCTCGGGTCAGGTGCCGGTCGATGCGGCCGAGCAGGTCGCGCTTCAACGTCGTCTTCGCCATGGCGCCGCGACACATGCCACGCACGGGCCGCGTACGCCATGGGAGCCAGCCGACGGTTAGTCGGTGCGAGAGAAGTAGAAGCCGTTGATCGCCCCATCGAGGAGGCGAGTGCCCGCCGCGTCCGTCGGGAAGATGAACACGCGATCCCCGCCCTCGACGCCCCAACCGCCGATGACCGTGCCATCGGGGAGCGCCAAGACGTGCCGGTAGGTTCGGGAGGGCACCGGTACACGTCGGACCAGGAGGAGGTCGGGGGACCCGTGGTCCGCGCGGAACACCACGAGCTCCATGCGGCTGTTGTTCCGGAACTTCCGCGACGCCACGAAGAAGATCGAGTCGCCCACCCGCGAAACTCCGCCCAAGGGCACGACCTCGACGGTGCCCTCCCAATCCGAGAACGACGTGTCCACGACGACGTCCTCGCCGCTCGCGAGGTGCCAGGTCAACACCTGGGAGATGCGGTCGTGGCCGAGGAACGCCCCCGAGTCGGTCACCGCGAAGCCGGGCCGGTCGTAGGCGGTGGAGAGGCCCGACCGGATCAGCTCCCCATTGTCGCGGCGGAGAGTCCCATCGCACACATAGAGAAAGCGCTGCAGCCGATCGAAGCCGAACCATCTCACTCCTTCACCGAAGCACGGGGGCGTGGGGATCTCTCGGTCCTCCCCGGGGCCGGCGAGCCGCACCTGCCGGTTCCCGTCGTAAGCGAAGACTCCCGGTTCGCGCTCCGCCACGAAGTACAGCGACTCGGTGTCGAACCCCCGCACTTCGTCGCTGGTCCCGCGGGGCCAGATCGTCTGCATGTAGGCGGGCCCTCGATGCTCGGAGCGCCGCGTCGCCCAGACCTTGCCGCGCGCGGGGAGTGTGTTCGCGATGGTGGGGTCGGGGCAGACTCGCCCCTCGTCCACGATCCCGTCGCAGTCGTTGTCGTACCCGTCGCACCACTCGGGGTCCGTCGGCACGCACGAGCCGGTCCCGGGCACGCCGCCGTCGCCATCGGGCTCCCCACCGTCGCCGTCGGGGACACCCCCGTCGCCGCCGCCGCCGACCAAGGGGGCGCACTCGCAGACGTCGAGCCAGGCCGTGTCCTCGCAGTACTGCAGTCCCGCCCGCCCGTCGGCGCACTCGCAGGGCCGCGCCGTGCCGCTCCAGCACGATTCGGGCTCGGGGGGCGTGCCGGGGCCGGCGTCGAGGGCGGGCAGGACGTCCATGTCGAGGTCCCCGGGGACGCGCATGTCCGCCCGGTCATCGGGCAAGTCGTCCCCGCCGCCACCATGCGCGTTGGGACAGCCGCTGAAAAGGACGAGGGAGAAGAGAGCGGAGAGGCTCTTTGCAGTCGTGTTCACGCGGCTCTGCAAAGCAGCAACCATGCCGATCAGAGAACCGGTATATGTCGGCTCTTTTTCCAAGCTAGTGAACCGCGGGCACATCTGGGCACACCTCGATGTGACCGAGGCTCACACTGAATTGCGCCCCGGGCTCAGCGAGTGATCCCCACCGCGATCCCCACGCGCCGCAGTCGGCGTTCCCCGACCTGCTCCGCGCCCACCCGGTCGCGGCGCCGCAGCTCCTGGTAGCGCGCCTCGACGTGGAGCCCGCGGGGGAGCTCCACGCGGGCCCAGTGGTCGATCGCCACCCGGCGCGCGACGGCTTCGACGTCGTCGGTCACGGCTTCTTGGGTGCGGTCGAGCCCCTCGTGGCTCCACCATTGGCCGACCGCGGCGCGCACTCCGGTGTGGAAGCGGCCCACCTCGAGCTCGAGGCCGATGCGGGCGCTGGCGCCCCAGCCGTAGAAGTAGCTCTCGCGTTCGAGGATGGTCTTGGTGCGCGCGTCGGGGTGGGCGTCGGCCCAGCGTTGATAGGCACCGTCGACGTCGGCGCTGGCGAAGTCGCCGTGGCCCCGGAGCGAGAAGCGGAGGCGCGTGAGGCCATGAGCCAGGACGCTCTCGAAGCCGAACCCCGGCAGATGGATGACGCCCAGGCGCTCGCCGTAGCCGCCGTAGTCGGTGCGCCGGTAGGAGTAGCCGATGGCGGCGGCGACGGTCGCGCTGGCGCCGTAGACGGCGCCGGGGAGCACGCCGGGCGCGGTGGCCAGGTCGCCGCGGAGCGCCTGAGCGTGGAAGCCGGCCACCAGGGTGTCGGCCTCGAGGGCGAAGCTCCCCCCGGACTCCCCGAGGCCGGCGCTGCCGCGGAGCGAGGCGAAGTTGGCGTCGCCGAAGCGCCGGCTGAACGTGCCGTCGCGATGCCAGCCGCGCAGGTCGACGATGCGCCCTTCGAAGCCGACGGTCCCCACCACGTCCGGCGCGTGGCCATCGAGGACCACGCTGGCCCCGAGGTTCAGCCGGAAGCGCGCGTGCATCCCTGCCAACGCGGCGGCCTCCGGGCCCTCGCCGTCGATGGCCTGATGGGCGCGGACCCCGAGCCCCAGGGTCCAGGCCGCGGCGCTGCGCGCGGGGGTGGTGCCCCGGTGGTGCAGCCACCAGCTCAGCTTCGTCCAGAACTCCCCGAGCGCCATGCCGCCGACCGGGGTGGCGATCTGATCGTTGATGGAGACCCGCTCCTTGAACTCCAGGAGCCACTCCCAGAGGAAGCTGGTCAGGAAGGTGTACGCGAAGGCCCACCCCGCGTGGAGCTCGTTGGCGCGCGCGAAGCCGTAGTAGGACGAGCCCGCGAAGGGGTGGAAGATCCAGTTGACCTGAAAGCGGTTGTTGTCGAAGCGGAACGCGCTCCGGTCGAAGCGCTGGGTCCAGCTGTCGAAGTCCCAGTCGACCGCGTTCTTGTCCCGGTCGATCCAGTACCAAGCGGCCCCGACCGCGAGGAAGAAGGACTCCTCCACCGCCGCCCGCAGGTAATCCGGGTCCCGCTCCCGACGCTCGGCGGCTTCCCCATCGGCGACGGAGTCCACCGCTCGCTCCTGAGCGAGCGCGGGGTTCGCGAGCGAGAGGGCTCCCAGAGCGACGACGAGCGCGAGACGCACCCCGCTCCATAGCGGATTCGCCAGGCGGTTGCTTCCAGAGATGCCCGCCCCCTCGAGGCCTCTGGATCGGCAGGACCGATACCAGGCTCGACTCGTCGTGGCCGCATCTGGCCACCGTTGGCCAAAACTCGCCAAAGGCGGTCTGGAGGACTCGCGCGCGCCCCTTCAGATCGGGCCCATCGAGGCCCGCGACGGCTGGAGAGCGGCTGGCTTCGTTCTTGCTCGTCCCTGGGCATGACACGAAACAGACGTCTCGCCGCCTCCACGGCGCCGCCATTTCTCTCCGTTCTGATCGCCATGGGTACCGCGTGTACTCCCGGCTTGGATGCCTCGGTCGGCGAGGAGAGTGCCCCCATCGTCAACGGGACCGCGGTCCCCCGCGGCTCGATGGCCGCCCAGGGTGTCGTAGCGCTACCGGGCTGCACGGGAACGCTCATCACCAATCGGCACGTGCTGACGGCACGGCATTGCGCGGGCACGTGGCTCGGCGGGAGCAATGGCTACTCGTCGACGCCCCGAGCGCCCTTCACCATCAGGCTCGAAGGGACCACCGCCTCGAGCGACCAGAACGTCGTGTCCAGTCGAGTCTTCGAGCCGAACACGTCCACGCTGAACGCGGGCGACTATGCGGTGGTCGAGCTGTCGAGCCCGATGGCCATCGGCGGCTCGACGGACAACTTCTACAACCCGATCTACCAACGCCCCGACTCGGACCTCCGCGGCCGGACCGTCAGCTGCGCGGGCTACGGTTGGAACCGCCTCGCGACTCCCGTCGCGTCAGGCGGCGGCGGAGGCACGCTGCGGTCTGCGAACCTCTTGGTCGGAGACACGGGATCGGGGTGGATGAACCTGAGCCGAAATAGCGCCGGTCAGATCGGAGCCCCCGGGGACTCTGGCAGTACCTGCTTCGTCGACGGACAGGTCGTCGGAGTCCAGAGCACGTGCGATCGCAACGGCTGGTTCGACCTCAACGGCGATGGCCAGTTCCAGCAGAACGAGTGGAGCAGCATCACGCTTTGCACCGCGGCCGCGCCGAGCGCTCACCGAGGGTTCGTGGAGGGCCTCGTGCTCGCGGACGTCGACGTGGATTTCACCTTCGCTCCCGCTCAGAGCGGAACGGTGGCCGTGGTGCTCGAGACTCCCCGGGACTCCGAGGAAGTTCCTCTGACCGGCGGGTCGGGCGCTCTATCCGACTTCGCCCCGCGGTCCGGTTGGATCGAGGCCCGGGTCGAGCCTGAGCCTCCCAACACTCTGTGCTCGACGATCCGCTCTCGTACGCCTCTCGACGGCTCGGTCTCCCTTCGCGGGTCGTGCTTGAACGAAGGTCTTCTTCCAGTCCTTCTGTAGATCCGCATTGCGTGACAGCGGAACGGAGAGCCACATTTGGAAAGCTCGTCCACCCACAGCGACACCGGAACTTTTTCCCTGTTTTTTCCGATGACGATGGGGACCTTTCGAGGTTGACGACCGACGTCTCCCCGGTACTGTCACTGCGAGATGGAGGGCGCCCGAGAGTCCACCGGACTACCCAATCCGACAACGGCACTCGTCGACACCGCCGGTGTGGGCGCGCGTCCTCGGCGCCGCGCTACGCTGGTTCTGACGGGCCCTTCCGTGACCACCGCCGTCGCTCTCCGCGACGGCGAGGTCACGGTGATCGGACGCGCCGCGCCGTCCGATGTCATCCTCGACGAGCGGGGACTCTCGCGCCAACACGCGCGGGTTCGCTGGGAGTCGGGGGCTCTCCGGGTGGAGGATCTCGGGAGCACCAACGGGACCTTCATCGACGAGGTCCGCACACGGCAGGGAGTGGTGGGGCCCGACGACGCCCTACGCTTCTCCGACGTGACCGCGACCGTCGCGCTGGCCTCCTCGTACGACGGTGCGCCGGCCGCGCCCCGGAGCTTCCAGCGCTTCGTCGATCACGAGGTCGAGCGAGCGCGGGCACTGCGCCGGCCGGTCACGCTGGTGGCCCTGAGAGCGGCGGAGTTCACGGACGATGCGCTGGCGCTCGTCGCGTCTCAGCTCCGGCCGGTCGACCGCATCCGTTCCATGGGCTCGCGGGTGGCGCTCGTCGCCTTCCCCGAGCTCTCGGCGGACTCCCTCCCCGCCTGGCTGGGCGCTGCGGTCGACGACCATGGTTGGGAAGCCGGGGTGGCGAGCTTCCCTGGCGACGCCGAGGATGGCGACCAGCTCGTCACGGTCGCACTGCACGCGCTCCGGTCGGGAGGCGCGCGCCCGGCACGCCGAGAACCGCAGGCCGACGGCGTGGTTCTCGTGAGCCCCGCCATGCGCGAGCTCCACGAGATGATCCGCCGCGTCGCTCGCACCACGATGCCGGCTCTGATCCTGGGCGAGACCGGGGTAGGCAAAGAACTCACCGCGCGGGCGCTCCACGATGCGAGCCCTCGAGCGGCCCAGACCTTCAAAGCTCTCAACTGCGCGACCATCACTCCCACGCTGACGGAAAGCGTGCTCTTCGGACACGAGCGCGGGGCATTCTCCGGCGCGAACCAACGAGCGAAGGGGCTCTTCGAGCAAGCCGACGGGGGCACGATTTTTCTGGATGAAGTCGGCGAGCTCTCGGCGCGGGCGCAGTCCGCCCTACTTCGGGTTCTCGAGACGAAGACGCTCTGTCGCGTGGGCGGGAGCGCCGACATCCGCGTGGACGTGCGGGTCGTGGCGGCGACCCATCGCGACCTCGAAAGCATGGTCGACGAGGGCACCTTCCGCGAGGACCTCCTCTATCGACTGGACGCCCTCACGCTCCAGGTCCCTCCGCTGAGGGATCGGACCGAGGACATCCTACCGCTGGCACACCTCTTCCTTCGGCGGTCGGCCGAGCAGTGGGCCACCTCCGCGAACGACTTCGCGCCCGCGGTTCTGGATGCGCTCATGGTGCACGACTGGCCGGGGAACGTCCGCGAGTTGAAGAACGTCGTCGAGCGAGCCTCCGCCCTGGCGACCTCGGCGCGAGTCACCCTGAACGAGCTGCCGGCCCGCGTACGCGCGCCCTCCCCGGCGGAGCGCCGTTCGCCAGCGGGTCCGACGCCCGAGAGCTCCGCGTCGTTGACCGAGCGCGTCGAGGCGTTCGAACGCACGCTCATCGCGTCGGCGCTGGAGACGAGCGACGGGAACCAGAGCGAAGCCGCGCGGCTCCTACGGGTCCCTCGCCGCACGCTCGCGCACAAGGTGAAGCGCTACGGACTCGCTTGACGATGGAGGAGACTCAGCCGCTCGAGCGGCTCGACGAGCGCTTCCTGCTCCAGGAGCATCTCGCAGATGGAGGGAGCGCGAGCGTTCACCGCGCGCTCGACCGGCGACTTGGACGGGTGGTCGCGGTGAAGCAGCCCCGCCAGGAGCTCTCCCCCGACGCCGCCCATCGCTTCACGAGGGAGGCGCGAGTCCTCGGTCGACTCCGGCACGAGAGGATCGTGGCGGTCCTCGACGTCGGCCTCATCGAAGGGCGGCCGGCCCTGGTCACCGAGCTCGTCGACGGCCGCCCCTTCGCCGACGTGAGTCGCCCGGTCGATCTGGAACGGTTGCTCGCGTGGACCTTCGAGCTCCTCGGAGCCCTCACCGTCGCGCACCGCGCCGGCGTCGTCCATCGGGACGTCAAGCCGGGCAACATCGTCCTCGACGATGGCGGGCGGACGAAGCTCATCGACTTCGGCATCGCCGACTCGGGCGGCGGCCCGACGGATCCAGCGGGCCGAGTCGCGGGAACACCTTCCTTCATGTCGCCCGAGCAGGTCACTGGGGAGGCGGTCGATGCTCGCACCGACCTCTGGTCGCTCGGTGTGGTCTTCTTCTGGGCAGCGAGCGGACGCCTCCCCGTCGAGGGCGCACCTCGCGCCGATCTCTTGGAGCGGATCGCGCGGGCCGACGTACCCGCTCTCGGCACCGTCGCGCCGAGCATCCCGAGCTCGATCGCGAGCGCGATCGACCGGGCGCTGCGGCCGGCGCGACGGCGCTACGACTCCGCCTCGTCGATGGCTCGTTCGCTGCTCGAAGCGGCGCTGGCCGCCGAGGTCTCGGTGCCGAGCAATCCGGATCCCGCGGCCTTTCCGGACTGGGATGACTGGGTCGGAGCCGCCGTCGCCGCCACCGCGGACCTCGCCCCGACAACACCTCGCGCCGATGGTGACGCTCCCGCGCCGGGGACCTCCGCGCGGTCCAATGACAAAGGGCCACGGCCCGACCGAGACGCGAGGACCTCCCGGCTCGGGTCGAAGTCGATTTGGGTCTCGCTGGGTCTCGTGGCCGTCCTCGCTCTCGGGATCACGGCAGCATCGCGGGGGTCCGCGACCACATCGTCGCGTCTTGGTGACTCGAAGACCGGGGCGCCCGCAGAAGCATTCGAGGTCGCCGAGGTCCCGGCGGCGCGTCCGGTTGCGACGCAGGACGAACCGCCCCGCAGCGCAGCTCGACCGCCCCTGGAAGCGCCGATCCCCGTCGAGGAAGCACCCACGCGCGCAACGGAGAGCCCCGCAGGCCGGGCACCGGTTCATCGCGCATCCGAAGAGCTCGAAGCCGACGGCCGAGCGGGCCGGGCCGAGATTCCCGACATCCTGACCACCTGGCAGGGACCATGACTCGCCTGGCCGCGGCGCTCACTCTCCTGCTGCCGACGCTGTGGGTCTCGACGGCGGCGGCTCAACCCGACTCGGCGGCCCTCGCCGCTCGCGCCTCGTTCGAAGCCGGCGTGGAGGCGGCCCGGGCCGAGCGCTGGGCCGAGGCCGCCACTCACTTCCGGGCCTCGCACGAGGCCACGCCCACGCCGGTCGCGACGTTCAACTGGATCATCGCGCTCCGGCACCTCCAGCGCTTCGCGCAGCTCCTCGAGCTCGCCGACCGATTTCTGCAGGACGCGCCGGAGGAACCTTTCGCTTCCGAGCGGGAGCAGGTCGCCGCGCTCCGCGCCGAAGCGATCCCACGAGTCGCCCGCGTCGATTGGCCCGCTCTTCCCGTGGGCGCGGTCGTGCGCGTGACCCGGACGGACCAGGACGCGCCGAGCACGGGAGCGCGCCGGTGGCTGGCTCCGGGCGAGTACCTGGTCGAGGCGACGAACGAAGACGGTCGGCGCGCGGCCGCCGTGTATTCGCTGGAGCCGGGCGACCAGGTGCGCGTCGAGCTCGCGTGGACCTCGCCCACCGTGGAAGCCGAGGGCGGCACCAGCGAGACGAGCGCCCGGCCCTCTGGCCCGCCGGAGAGATCGTCGAGTTCGGCGGTCGCCGCAGCGGCGGCGTCGGGGTCGCCC
Source organism: Myxococcales bacterium UBA1660 (assembly GCA_002320815.1). Classification (GTDB taxonomy): domain Bacteria; phylum Myxococcota_A; class Polyangia; order Polyangiales; family Houyiibacteriaceae; genus UBA1660. The sequence continues at coordinate 50,868 of DCLA01000042.1, read as the reverse complement.
TGGCATCGACCGGCGGTCTTGGCCATGGCCGGCCTGGGCGCGGTCGCGTGGGTCTCCGCGACCGCGATGACGATCGCTGCGTTTCGGTTGGCCAGCCCGCTCACGTCGACCCCGACTGACCAGAGCGGCTTCCTCAGCCGAACCATGACCTACCGTCGATCGCGGGCGGCGGGGAACGGGCTGGCCCTGGGCGCCGCCGTGTTCACGACGGCAGCCGCTCTCCTCGCGCCCCGGCGGCCCGTCCGGGGAGCGCTGCGCTGGGTCCTCCTCGTGGTGGGAGCCGCGCTCGTCGGGACCGGAGCGGCGTTGGGTCTCCGCCGAGGCCCGCGTCTCGGCGACACCCGACTGACGGCCCCCACGCGACTCCTCGGCGCCACCCTCACGTCTCTGGGTGCGCCGCTGCTGGCGTTCCCGTTCGACCTGGGGCTGGAAACCTGATGGGGCGCGGAGTCCCGCTCGCCCTCTGTCTGGCGTTGGGCGCGTGCCTGGCGGATGGGAACCCGTGCCCCCCCGGTTCGCTCCCGGACGCCGACGAGGACCGCTGCATCCCGGTGGGCCTCGACGCCGGACCGGTCCCCAGCTGCTCCAGCGCCGACATCGCCGCGTGGACCGCCCGCCACCGCGCGCCGACGCTGGTGGAGGACGTCCGCTCCTGCGAGGAGACGTCCTGCACGGTGAACGCCTGCGACCTCGGCGGCTGCCTCGCGGAGGTCGCAGGGCTCGTGGAGTGTCTCGACTGCGCGCGCGCCGAGGGGCTCTGTGGGATGCAGCAGTGCGGCAGCGCCTGTCGACTCGGCACCGAAGGCGAGTGCCGTCGATGCCTCTGCGACGCGGGCTGCGTCGGGACCTTCGAGACCTGCGCGGGCGCCTCGACCGGCCTCTGCGACGCAGACCCCGATCCGACGCCGCCCGAGGACACGGTGGCGCTGCCCCTCCTCGTGCGGCGCAAATCGTTGACGGGCTTCACCCGGTCACGGCTCTTCGTCGCCGACGCCCCAACCGTGGGCGAGGAGCGGAGCGGCTACGCAGCGGCAGGGTGGACCGACTTCGTCCCCTTGACCGTCGCAGGCAAGGACTACCTCTTCGAGGTGATGGACCGCTGCTCGGGCGCGCGGTGTCCGGTCCGCCTGTCGCCCGCGCTCCCCGACGGGCAGCTCGGCTCCGTCCCGCCCTGGCGAGACCGTTGGAGTCGCGGCTGGGACACCTTCAGCTCCTTCGCGGTCGGTCCCACGACCTTCCTCGTGGCCTACAAATCCGGCCAGCGCCCGCCCATCGACGAGGCGCGCGGCACGGGGCGGATCGTCGCCTTCCGGGCGACCGACTCGGGGCTGGAGATCTCCGACCACACGGACGAGGCCTGGCCCGCTCGCCTGCGCATCCCGCCCTGGACCCATATCTCCGGGTTCGCCCTCGACGCCGCCCCCTTCTTGGTCTTCCACCGCTCGACCGCCCCCCACGACACCGCCGTCGCCTCCATCGAACTCGACCCCGAGGGCCGCCCCACCCTGGTCCACCGCGCGGACCTCGACTGGCCGCGCTCCTGGGACGTCCTGGAGAGCTTCCCGGTCGCGCTGGACGGCGAGGTGCGGTGGCTGCTCCTGGGGTACCGCCGAAGCACTGGAGACGAGGCGGCCGCGATGGAGATCCGTGCTTGGACGACCAGCGACTTCGGCACGCCCACGACCGGGCCGGCGCTGGTGGCGGAGGAGTGGCCGACGGACCTGCTCGGAGTGAGCGCGTTTCGCAGCGGGAGCGCCACCTACCTGCTGCGCCAGGAACGATCGGGCACCGCCGTGATCCTGCGCTTCGCTCCCACCCTCGCGCAGTGGATTCGCGGAGAGCCCTACGAAGAGGTCGCGCGCTTCGAGTGGGGCACCCGACCGGGCTGGGACGTCGTCGGGGTGGCCCGAGCGCGGCTGTGGAACGAACCATGAGACTCGGCACTCTCCTCCTCCTCGTCGTCTCGACCCTGACGGCCTGTCCCGCCCCGGCCCCGCCCTCGTGCTCGGAGCCCGACGGAGCGCCCTGCTCCGACGCCAGCCTCCCGGACGCCACCCCTGGCCAACCACGGCCCAACGAGCCCGACGACGCTGGCCACCCGTGGCCAGATCCCGCGCGTCCCGACGGCGGACCGAGCGAATGCTCCAGCGAAGACGCTGAGGCTTGGGCCCGGTTCCGACGCTCACCCCGGCTGACCGAGCTCCTCGCCCGCTGCAGCGTCGCCCCCCTCTGCGAGGGCGCTCCCTGCACCTTCCCCGCATGCGTCCGCGCCGCCGCCCGAGTCACCGGCTGCGCCGCCTGCACCAACGCCGAACTCGCCTGCATCTCCGACGTCTGCGGAGCCTCATGCGCCGCGAACACCCCCAGCGAGAACTGCCGCTGGTGCCTCTGCAACAGCGGCTGCGTCAACCTCTTCGAGGCCTGCTCACGCTCGGTCGATGGCTCTTGTGATGCTTGCACTGCGGCCAACGAATCCTGCCCGCCCCACTCACTGAGCCCGGCCGCCGTTCTCGTGCTCACCGCGCCCTGACCGACTGGCACGACCTCTGCAGCACCGAACGCGACGGATAGCCCGACGGCTACCACCCTTCTCTACCCACGGCCACGCGGCTCGCCCGGCCGACCATGCGCAAAACCAGCGCGCCCAAGGACATTCAAATGAACAAGACCAAGATTGCACTGTCGTCTCTCGCCGCGCTCTTCTGTTTCTCTCTTTACGCCGGACATGCATCCGCGTGGGACGCAAGCGTGTATGCTGTCACGATCGAGAGCATCGTCGTTCATCAGGATGGCTCCTTCTACATCGAGGCCGACAAGGACCTTTGCGACCCGGGAGTCAACAACAAGATTGGATACGTCTACGTCGGCACGAACATCGATGGTCACTCTTGGACTGCCGAGGGAGCCCGGATGATGCTCAGCACTGCGCAGGCCGCCTTTCTGTCGGGACGAACCGTGACCGTGCTTGCCGACAACAGCGGCTCTAACTGGGGATGCCAAATGGGCGGCATTCGGCTCGAGTGAACCCGCTCAGTCCATTGTTTTTTCGCACGCTTCCGAAGCGCCTCATTCCTGTTGCGCTCTTGGCGCTTCTCTCGGGCACCCCTGTCGAGGCGCAGGTGGTGGAGTGGACGGCGTTCACTCGCGGCCGGATGGCCGACATCTATGCTGACGATCCCAGCCCGACCGAGCTCCTGACCGGGGCCGTCAGCATGGCCAACCTCTCGAACGCGGCCTTTGGCACCAGCGACGCCGACCGGCGGGCGGGTGTCCGGGCCGCGCGCTTCGACTACGTCGACTACGAGGAGCGGCCGGCGTCCAACACGGCGGCGATCATCGCTCGGGACCGAGACGTGGCGGTCGTCGCGGTTCGGGGGTCTTCCTCCTTTCAGGAGTTCGCCCTCGACGCCTCCGTGGTGGTCGACCCCTCGGCCGAGCTCCGCGGGGCACACATCGGGTTCGCGACCGCCGCGCGGGACCTCACCGGCTGGGTGGTCGACACCCTCGACACGCTTCGCGCGGACGGGGTGACGACGGTCTGGCTCACCGGGCACAGCCTGGGAGGTGCCGTCGCGCAGCTCCTGGCGCGGCGTCTGGTCGATCGGGGGTTCCCGGTCGAGCGAGTCATGACCTTCGGGTCACCGGCCCCCGGCAAGGCCGAGTGGAGGACCCGCTACGGCAGCAGCCTCCGCTCCAAGACGCATCTCTTCGAGAACGACGGGGACATCGTCCCCTGTACCCCTCCGAACGAGTACCAGTGGATCCAGAACGGCCACGTCCACGTGGTCGATGATTTCGGCGGCTTCGACCTCTACACGAGCACTTCCTGTCGGGGTCTCGTGCCGCTCCCCGACTACGCGCAGCCGTGCGGCAACGAGGGGCTCAAGCGCGCCCTCAGCTTCTTCTTCGGTCCGGTCGTCGACTTCCACTGCGACGTCACCGACCCCGCCCAGGCGCTGATCGATCTCCTCGTCGACGTCGTCAATGGCGCGGACTTCTCCGCGCATCGCGTCGCGCGCTATCTGCGCAACCTGCCCCTCGCTCGGACCGCTTCGCTCTCCTCTCCGTAGGAGCCCGCGCAGCAGGACTGGGTCTCGGCCGCCCGCGCCTGGCGCGGCGCGGCCGAGATCCGTCCGCCGCGCCCCGCGAGCGGCGCCACCGAGCCCCCCTCTTTCACCCCGGTCCCGAAAGGACGGTCCATGCTCCACGACTCCCGACGATGGCTCCTGATCGCGCTGGTATCTCTCGCCGCGCCCCTCACCGCCCATGCGGACCCCCTGCTCTGGTACGGTGCCCGTAACGTCGGCTCGCCGCGGAACTGGCTGCGCGGCGCCGACGAGTGCCGCCCCGGCCAGCACTGCCTCTACTGCACCGCGGACGTTCGTGGTCAGTTCGCATCGAGCTGGGCTACCGGCAACGCCCAATGGACCCCCGACTGGTCCGCCCCGCATCCGCCGAGCAGCCGTCGCCCGTCGCAAGCCTTCGACGACGGTCACTTCCAGGGGGTCACGTCGCTGCAGTCGGACTGGTTCGCCCGCTACGTGCTGACCCACTCCGACCCGGACGCGTCGGACGACGGGGACCTGGTCATCCTCGGTGCCGCGGGCACCGATACGGAGCTCACGCTGACCACCATCTTCCCCTTCCCGGACTCCCATCCCAGTCCCCCCTTGTCGATCGGGTACTTCGCGGGAGCGATGGCGTCCGATTCGGGAGCGCAGACCAGCTCGCTGCGGCTCTTCGACGCCCGCTTCCTCTTCGAGAGCCAGGACGTTCACCACGACTTCGAACGCACGCATCCAGACGAGCCATTCGTGCGCGGCGGCAATGGCATCGGCATCGCCCCCCTCGCCGAAGCCGGCTATCTGATGATCGCGTCCTCGCGGGCCGGCTCCGGCAGCCTCTACGGCGGCTATCCCGACGGGTCGATCTACGCCAGCTTCTACTATCTCGAGGGGGACCTGGCCGAGACGAATGGCCTGAACAGGATGGAGTACCTCGGGAGCCAGCATCTCCGGACCTCGGGAGGGGACGACGCCCAGTCCGAGGCCATGAGCCTGCTCGTCGAGTGCGATACCGGCGACGTCTACGCCGTCCACACGGACGGCGCGAGGTACACCGCCGAGGCGCGGCTGTCGAAGTTCGTCTGGGATGGCGAGCCGCACCTCGAGCTCGTGGACCGGCGGTCGATGTCGCAGAATCTCTCGACCTGCAACGTGTACAGCGGCGCGACGGTCAGCGCCGATGCCTACGGACTGATGTCGCTGGCGTGCACCGAGAAGAAGGCCGGCGACGAACGCAACGACCTGCGCATTCGCGGCACGGCCCCCTGCCAGAACCCCTGGGTCACCGGCTGCAACTGAGCGCTCGCCCGCGGACCGCGCGTTCAATCCTGGAGCTTCCGCCAGAGCGTCGTTCGGTCGATCCCCAGCGCTCGGGCTGCCTTGGTCTTGTTGCCGTGGTGGCGGGCGAGGACTCGGTCGACGTAGCGGCGCTCGAGGTCGGCGAGGGTCCAGCCCCGGGCGTCGGCGTCGTCGAGCCATTGGGCGTCGTCGTCGTCCCGGGCGTGGTCGGTGAAGTCGGCGAGGGTGAGCACGTCGTGGTCGGCCAGCATCACGGCGCGCTCCAGGGCGTTCGAGAGGGCCCGCACGTTGCCGGGCCAGGGACGGCCGACGAGCCAGCGGACCGCCTCGTCGGTGATGCCGTCGACCGGGCGCCGGGTGCGCACGGCCAGGCGGCCGAGGAGGCGGTCGACGAGCACGGGGATGTCGGCGGGCCGCTCGCGTAGCGGGGGGACCTCGATGCGCAGGACGTCGAGGCGATGGAAGAGGTCGGCGCGGAAGGAGCCCGCGCGCACGGCGTCTTCCAGGGCCCGGTTGGTGGCGGCGACGAGGCGGACGTCGGTCGGGTGGTCCCGGGTGGCGCCCACGGGCCGCACGACGCCGCTCTCCAAGGCCGCCAAGAGCTTGGGCTGCGCCTCCGGCGCCATCTCGCCGATCTCGTCGAGGAAGAGGGTCCCCCCATCCGCCTGGAGGAAGAGGCCGGCGCGATCCTCGCGTGCATCGGTGTAGGCCCCGCGGCGCACGCCGAAGAGCTCCGCCTCGACGAGCTGCGCCGGGAGCGCGGCGCAGTTGAGCTCGACGATGGGACGGGCCGAGCGGGCCGAGCACGCATGGATCCAGCGGGCCACGGCGCTCTTGCCCACGCCGCTCTCGCCGGTGAGGAGCACGGTGGAGTCGCCGCGGGCGGCGCGCTGGGCGACGTCGAGTACGCGCTTCATGGCGTCGCTCTCGGCGACGAGGTCTCCGGCGTCGACCTCCGCATGCCGCCGGAGTCGCACGAGCTCGCGCTTCATGCGTCGCTCGCGCAGGGTGCGCTCCAGGGCGTGCTCGAGGGCCTCGATGGGAAAGGGCTTCGCCAGGAAGTCCGCCGCGCCCTCGCGGACGCAGCGCATGGCGAGCTCGATGGAACCGAAAGCGGTGATGAGCACCACCAGCTGGTCGGGGCGCCGCGCGTGGATGGCGCGCATCAGGTCGATGCCCCGCAGGCCGGGCATCTCCAGGTCGGTGACCACCACGTCGAAGGCGCGCTCCTCGAGGCGGTCGAGGGCGAGCGCGGGGTCGGTGACCCCCTCGGCGACCCGGCCGCTCGCTTCCAGCTCCTCCACCAACCAGGCGACGACCTCGGGCTCGTCGTCGACCACCAGGATCCGTTCGCGCGCGCTCATGAGGCCTCCTCGTCTGCCAGGGGGAGCGAGACCCGAAAGCAGCTGCCCTGCCCGGGGTGGCTCCGTATGTCCATCGCGCCACCGAGGTCCGCGACGATGGAGCGAACCACCGCGAGGCCCAGGCCCATCCCCTCGGGTCGGGTGGTGAAAAAGGGTTCCAGGGCGCGCTCCCGGTCGGCCGCGGTCATGCCCTTGCCGTCGTCCTCGACCTCGAGCACGAGCTGGCGGTCGGTGGCCGAGAGCCGCAGCTCGATCGCGCCACCCGCCGGGGTCGCCTCGAGGGCGTTCTGGAGGAGGTTCAGGGCCACCTGCTGGAGCGTGTCGGTGTCGGCGCGTACTCGGGGCACGGCGGCGAGGTCGCTGCGCAGGTCGACGCCGCGCCGCCGCGCCTCCGGACCGAGCAGGGCCAGGATGGACTCCACGGGGCCCGCGGCTTCGACTGGCCCCGGCGTGGGCGGACGCCGCGCGAGGTCCGAGAGCCGCGCTACGATGCGGGTGATGCGCGCCGCCTGCTCCCGGGCGATGCCCGCGAGTCGCCGGGTCTCGGCGGGGTCGTCGGCGCGGCGCTCGAGGGAGGCCAGGCGTCCTTCCAGCACCTGGAGCGGCGAACCGATCTCGTGGGCCAGCCCGGCCGCGAGCTGGCCGACCGTCGCGAGCTTGTCCATCTCGCGCACCGCTCGCTCCACGACCCGGCGCGCCTCCACCTCGGCGTCGATGCGCTCGCGGGCGGCGGCGAGCTCACCGACCAGGGTCTCGAACTCCGCCAAGGTCTCCCCCACCGCGTCGCGGCGGAGCGAAGGGTCGGGGGCGACCCGGAGGTCGCCACCGCGCACCCGGCGCATGTGGGCCACCAGGCGACCGAGGGGGGCGGCGACCCACTGCCGGGTCGCGACCACGGTGGTCAGGAGGAGCACCGCGAGGCAGGCGACGGCCGCGCCCGCGAGCCGGCGGCGGGTGGCGGCGAGATCGCGCTCGACGTCCCGGGTCGGGCGCCGGAGCACCAAACGCAGAGTCTCGTCGGCGAAGGGGAGGCAGAGTTCGGCGGTGCCGCCTACGAACCGATGACCGAGCGTGACGCCGCGCGCGGCCGCAACATCCGCGCCCGTCGAGCTCGCGAGGACGTGGCGGCCCGCGTCGAGCACCACCACGTCCACGTCGGGGTCGATCCGCTCGAGAGCCGTGAGGGTCTCGGCGATGTCGTCGTCCTGACCATCTCGCAGCGCGTTCTCGAAGGAGACCTGGAGCGCGCGGCCGAGCATGCGCAGCTCCCGCTCCACGGCGTTGTCCAGATCGTGGCGCTCGGCGGCGAGCTGCCAGGCGCCGCTCAACCCGAGGAGGGCAGCGGCCACCACGGCGGAGGCGATCCAGAGGCGGGTGGCGAGGGCGAGGTGTTGCAAGGTTCGACGAGCGTTGCGCTTTGCAACGGCGGGGAGAGGGTCAGGGCCGAAAGAACGGAGTTTGGGGCGGCACGCCCGCTGCAAACAGGCAGGAACCGTGCAAATGCCCAGACTCCTCGCGGCGCTCGCCGCCCTGGTGGTTCCCTCCCTCACTCTGGCTCAGGACCCGCCGCCCGCCTACGACCCGCCCCCGGAGACCGCCCCGGAGCCGCGGGACAGCGACGGCGACGGGCTCTCCGACGAGCTCGAGCGCCGGACCGGGACCCGCCCCCTCCGGGCCGATACGGACGAGGACGGCGTGCCCGACGGCGAGGAGGACACCGACCGGGACGGGTTCGTGGACGAGGGCGAGAGCGACCCACGGACTCCGGGTCTCTTCCCTGGGAGCGCGCCCCACCTGCCGGAGCCCATGAGCTTCGATCTGGTGCGGGGTCTCGGGGCCCGCGCCGGCGAGCTGGAGACCAACGTGCTGATCACGATGCGACCTCGCCGGGGGCAGTGGCAGTCGACGACCTGGGCGCCGGAGGTCGAGTGGGCCTTCGCCGACGGCTGGGCGGTGGAGCTCGAGCTGCCCATGCACGATCGGGAGGTTCACGCGCTCAAGGGCGCGCTGCAGTGGACGGCGCCCTCCCCCAACCTTCGCTTCGCGCACGGAGCGCAGGTGATCGTCGAGGGCTTCCTCGACTCCGGCGACGTCGAGCTGACGGGGCTCTATCTGCTCGGCGGTCGGTTCGGCCGCCTGGCCCTCTTCGCCATGGTGGGCGCGCGAGGGATCGCCGCCCAGGACGGGCACGTCGAGGCGCTGGTGAACCCCAGCGCCTTCGTCGACGTGAACGAGGCCCTCACCCTGGGCGTCGAGGGCAACGCCGGGTTCGGGCGCGATGGCCGCCGCCACGGGGCGGCCATCGGTCAGCTCCACGTGCAGGTGGCGCGACGCTTCCGAGTGCAGCTCGGCGGCGGTGTGGAGATCGAGGACGGCGAGGTGGGCGCCATCGCCGTGACCCGCCTGGTCCTCGAGTAGCCCGCTGCCGCGCCGCTACGTCACGATGGGGAGGCGAAGACTGAACTTCGCCCCGCCGAGAGCCTTGCTCGGGCGGGCTCGCACGTGACCGTCGAAGCGCTCGATGATCTCTTTGACGATGGAGAGGCCCAGCCCGCTGCCGGAGCGGCCCTCGTCGATGTGGAAGCGAACGTTGGGCTGCCAGACGCGGCGGTAGGCGGTGAGGTCGGGGAGGCCGGAGCCGTCGTCTTCGACGGTGATGGTCACATCCTCGTCGTCGACGCGGAGGTCGACGTCGACCTGGCTCTCCGCGAAGCGGTAGGCGTTGCTGAGTAGATTCTCGAGGCACCGCCGAAGGGCCGTGGTGTCGCCGCAGACGTCGACCCGGCCCTTCATCGCCGGTGGGTGCAGCGTGATGTGCGCCGGCGGCCGAAGATCGTCGCACACCTCCTGGAGGATCGCGTTCACGTCCAGCGGACCATCGGCCACATCCCCGTGGGCGAGTCGGGTGATGTCATGCATGGACGACACGAGGGACGCCGCGTGGTCCACGTTGCGCTTCATCATGCCGAGGAGCTTCCCGATCTCGGGGAATGAACGCGAGGCGTCGTGGCCCAGGAGGTTGGTGACGCCGAGCAACATCACCGACAGGGGTGCGCGGAGGTCGTGGACGGCGGCCCGGGTGGCCATCGAGCGATCCTCGTCGTCGGCGACCAGGCGCGCGTTGAGGGCCGCGAGGCTGGACTCCGAGGCTTCGGCGCGCCGGGCGCGGCGGAGGAGGTCCATCACCTCGCCCACACCCTCGGCGAGGTCGCGGAGGATCACCAGCTCGCGCTCGGTCCACTCGCGGGGCTCCACGTCGATGGCGCAGAAGCTGCCGAGCACGAGGCCGTCCGCGGTGCGGATGGGCACGCCGGCGTAGGCCTGCACGCCGAGGTCCGGGATGGCCAGGTTGGCCTTCACCACCGGGTGGTTCGGCGCGTCGTCGACCACCAGCTCCTGCTGGTCGGCCACGACGTGCTTGCAGAAGGAGTGGCTCAGGGGCGTCTCCCGCTGCGTCGCCCAGGGCTCGGGGAGCCCCTCGGCGCTGCTGAAGAACTGCCGGTGGTCGTCGACGAGCGACACCAGCCCCACCGGGGCTCCGAGCGCGTTGCGGACCAGACGCACGTAGCGGTCGAGCGCCGCCTGCTGGGGCCCATCCAGGAGCCCCGTCTCGGCCAGCGCCGCGAGCCGCTCGGGCGCCTCGAGGGCGACCTGCAGAGAACTGCTCACGGAGGGGATTGTGGGCCATCGACGGCGGAGCGCAACGTCCATCGCGAGCTCGGCGCCGACTGAGTCGTCATTCATTTTCCGTTGACCGCGCGTCGTAGCCCGTGCGATCCCGGATCCGTCGGGCGCGGAAACGCGGGCTCGACGGGTGTGTCGCCGGGATCCCCGGCGGAGTGGGTCTCGGGGACCCGGAGAGGTGCGACGATGAGCGAGCTACGCTTCGACGACCGCGTGGTGGTCGTCACGGGGGCCGGCAACGGACTGGGGCGCGCGCACGCGCTGCTCTTCGCCAGTCGCGGCGCCAAGGTGGTGGTCAACGACCTCGGCGGGGACATCCACGGCGGCGGCGGTAGCGCCAAGGCCGCCGACGTGGTGGTGAAGGAGATCCAGGACGCCGGCGGCGAGGCGGTGGCCAACTACGACTCGGTGACCGACGGCACCAAGATCGTACAGACGGCGATGGACACCTGGGGCCGCATCGACGTGGTGGTGAACAACGCCGGCATCCTGCGGGACGTCAGCTTCCACAAGATGACCGAGGCCGACTGGGACCTGGTCTACCAGGTCCACGTGAAGGGGAGCTTCGCGGTGACCCACGCGGCCTGGCCGCACATGCGCGAGGCCGGCTACGGGCGCGTGGTGATGACCGCGTCGGCCGCCGGCATCTATGGCAACTTCGGCCAGGCGAACTACGCGATGGCCAAGCTGGGCCTCCATGGGTTCGGGCAGACCCTGGCCATCGAGGGCCGCAAGCGCGGCATCCACGTGAACACCATCGCGCCCATCGCCGGATCGCGGATGACCGAGACGGTGCTCCCCCAGAACCTGCTCGACGCGCTGAAGCCCGAGTACGTCTCGCCCCTGGTCGCCTGGCTGGCCCACGAGGACTGCGAGGCCAGCGGCGGGCTCTACGAGGTCGGCGGCGGTCACTTCGCCGGGCTCCGCTGGGAGCGTTCGCGGGGCAAGACCTTCCGCGTCGGTCGGGCCGTCAGCCCCGAGGACGTCCGCTCGAGCTGGGATGCCATCGCCGGGATGGAGCCCGACCACACCGAGCATCCGGAGAACATCGCCCAGTCGATGCAGCCGGTGATGGCCAACCTGGAGCGCGGCGGGTCCAAGGGCGGCAACGAGTGGATCGATGTCGACGAGGCCCTCGGCTACGAGTTCCCGGCCCATACCTCGAGCTACACCGAGCGCGACCTGGCCCTCTACGCCCTCGGCGTTGGCGCGGCCAAGGACGGCGCCGGCGAGCTCGACCTGGTCTACGAGATGTCCCGCGCGGGCTTCAAGGCCATCCCCTCCTACGCGGTGATCCCCGCGGTGAACCTGGTCCTCGACCTCGGCAAGCGCGGCATCCAGGCCCCCGGGCTCCACTACGGTCTCGACCGCGTGCTCCACGGCGAGCAGAAGATGACCCTCGAGCGCCCGCTCCCGAAGAGCGCGACGCTGCGCCACGAGGCGCGCATCAAGGACATCTTCGACAAGGGCAAGGGCGCCCTCGTGGTCACCGAAATCCGCAGCTACGACGAGGACGGCGACCTGCTCATCACCAACGAGCTGACCACCTTCGTCCGCGGCGCCGGCGGCTGGGGCGGCGACCGGGGCCCGAGCGCCGACAAGAACCCGGTGCCCGACCGGACACCCGATGCGGTCATCGAGGAGAAGACCGATCCCAACCAGGCCCTCCTCTACCGGCTCAGCGGCGACTGGAACCCGCTCCACGCGGACCCCGACTTCGCCAAGGCGATGAAGTTCGACCGCCCCATCCTCCACGGGCTCTGCACCTTCGGCTTCGCGACCCGGCAGGTCCTCGGCGCCCTCGCGCCCGACGGGGACCCGCGCTACTTCAAGAGCATCGACTGCCGCTTCGCCAAGAGCGTCTTCCCCGGGGAGACGCTGGTGACCGAGGCCTGGAAGGACGGCCAGCGGATCGTCTTCCGGACCAAGGTGAAGGAGCGCGACGAGGTGGTCCTCTCCAACGCCGCCATCGAGCTCTACGAGACCATCCCCGCCAAGAAGCCCAAGCCCAAGGCCGCGAAGGGCACCGCGACGAGCGTCCCGGCGGAGGCCCCGAGCGCGCCGAGCGGACCCATCAGCGCGGACATCTTCCACGCCATCGGGCTCTGGATGACCGAGCACGAGGCGGACACCAAGAAGGTCGACAAGGTCTTCCGCTTCGACCTGAGCGAGCCCGCCTCGGTGTGGACCGTGGACTGCAAGAGCGCCCGGGTCGCCGAGGGTGAGACGGCCAAGCCCGACTGCACCCTGGAGCTCACCGACGCGAACTTCCTGGCGATGTGCACGGGCAAAGCGGACCCCCAGAAGCTCTACTTCGGTGGGGACCTGAAGATCGGCGGCGACATCATGGCCAGCCAGAAGCTCTCCTTCCTCCAGAAGGTGGAAGAGAAGCACGTGAAGCAGGCCATGGACGCCCGGGGCGACGGCAGCGCGGTGCCGCCCACCGAGCTCGCCGCGCCGACGACCGACGCGGCGCCCGCGAGGGCAGCCTTCGCGCCGACGCTCTTCGACGCGCTCACGGTGAAGGGCGGCGGCGCGGGCAAGGTGCAGGTCCGGGTCACCGATCCCGACGGCGCCTGGCTCGTCGACCTCGGTGAGGGCTCGGTGAAGGCCGGCACCTACGACGGCGCCGACACCACCCTGACCCTCGACGACGCCACCCTGGCCGCCCTGGCCAAGGGCGACGCCGACGCCGCGGACCTCTTCCAACACGGGAAGCTCCGCGTCGACGGCGACCTCGCCGGGGCTCGATCCCTCGACTGGCTCCGAGCCTGAACCCGACCCGAACCACAGGAGAACATCACATGCGCAGAGTGAACGTCATCGGGGTCGGCATGGTCCCGTTCCAGAAGCCCGGGAAGAGCGACGACTACCCGGAGATGAGCAAGAAGGCGATGAAGGCGGCGTTCGACGACGCCGGCGTCCCCTTCACCGAGGTCCAGCAGGCCTACGTGGGCTACGTCTACGGCGACTCCACCTGCGGGCAGCGGGCGGTCTACGAGATGGGCCAGACCGGCATCCCGGTCTTCAACGTGAACAACAACTGCTCCACCGGGTCGACCGCGCTGATGCTCGCGCGCCAGGCGATCGCCGGCGGGATGGCCGAGTGCGTCCTGGCGCTGGGCTTCGAGAAGATGGAGAAGGGCGCCCTCGGCGCGAAGTGGGACGACCGGGCCAACCCGCTCGAGTGGCACGCCGGGCAGATGAACGAGCTGCAGGGCTTCGCGCCCGCGCCGCCCGCGGCCCAGATGTTCGGCGGCGCCGGCCGCGAGTACCGCTGGAAGCACGGCACCAAGCGCGAGACCTTCGCCAAGATCAGCGAGAAGGCCCGCAAGCACGCGGCTAAGAACCCCTACGCGCTCTTCAAGGAGGAGCTCACCGTCGAAGAGATCCTCGCCAGCCCCGAGGTCTTCGATCCGCTCACCCGCTACCAGTGCTGCCCGCCCACCTGCGGCGCGGCCGCGGCCATCCTCTGCTCCGACGAGTTCGCCAAGAAGCACGGCAAGGAGGGTGCCGTGTACATCGCCGCCCAGGCCATGACCACCGACTTCCCCTCCACCTTCGAGGAGAAGTCGATGATGAAGGTCGTCGGCTACGACATGACCAAGAAGGCCGCGGCCCAGGTCTACGAGCAGGCCGGCGTGGGCCCGCAGGACGTGGACGTGATCGAGCTCCACGACTGCTTCACCGCCAACGAGCTCCTCACCTACGAGGGGCTGGGGCTCTGCCCCGAGGGCGGCGCGGAGCAGTTCATCTGGGACGGAGACAACACGTTCGGCGGAAAATTCGTGACCAACCCGTCCGGCGGACTGCTCTCCAAGGGCCACCCCCTCGGCGCGACCGGTCTGGCCCAGTGCACCGAGCTGGTGTGGCAGCTCCGGGGCCAGGGGGACCAGCGCCAGGTCGAGGGCGCCACGATCGCCCTGCAGCACAACCTGGGCCTCGGCGGCGCCTGCGTGGTGACCATGTACCGCAAGGACTGAGCCCCAATCTCGTCCGAGACGCGGCGCCCCCTTTTCCAGGGCGCCGCTTCTCGTTAAGCTGCGGCCGATGAGCCGGACCACCCTCTTGGCCGCCGTGGCCATCGCCGTCCTCGGCGCGGTGCTCTTCATGATCCGGAAGCAGCGCTACACGGATCAGGTGACGGGCGGCTACCTCGTGTCGGTGGTCATCATCGCCCAGGAGGTCGCCGAAGGGACCCAGCTCGCGCCGCCCCACGTGGAGCGGCTCGACCTGCCACCGGCCCAGGTCGAGGCGCGGCACGTGCTGCTCGAGGACATCAACAAGATCTTCGGCATCCCCGCCCGGCACACGCTCCGGGCCGGCCAGGCCCTGCGGTGGACCGACCTGCGCGCCAACGCGCAAGAGATCGGGACGCCCTCCGAGCTCCTGGAGCCGGGGACCCGGGCGGTGACCATCTACACCGGGTACCGCAGCTTCTATCAGATGATGAGCCGCGGCGACCGGGTCGACGTGTTCTACACCGGACCCACCCAGCGCCCCCGGGACAACTTCGAGCAGGTCCCCTACAAGACCGTGGTGCTCGCCCAGAACGTCCTGGTCCTCTCCGACGAGGTCACCATGGTCGAGCGTGACGGCGCGACGCGGGCGGCCCGGCAGGTGACCCTGGCGGTGTCGCCGGAAGAGGCCGCGCTCCTCGAGCACTCCGACCGCGAGGGGACCCGCTCCTGGCTGAGCTTCGCCGCGCGGAACCCCGACGACGAGATCATCCTCGACGACCCGCCCACGGCGGAGAACGCGGACCTCATCGAGGCGGCGGTGCGACCGCCGCGGCGGACTCGGACGCCTCCGTCGGGTCCTCGTCCGATCGAGCAGATTCTCTGACCTCTTCGCGGAGCTCGGGGACCTCCTCGGGCGCCTTGGCGAAGGGCGGCAGGTGGTCGTGCCGGAACCAGGTATAGCAAGCGGTCACCCAGACCGTCGCCAGGCACCACCCGGCGAGCACGTCGCTCGGGTAGTGCACGCCGAGGTAGGTCCGGGTCCAGCCGACGACCAGGGGTAGCGCCAGGATGGCGAGCATCCGCCCGCGCCACTCGAAGCGCAGGCTCCAGAAGACGAGGACCAGGCCCAGCGCGAAGGCCATCGTGCCCTGGCTGTGTCCGCTGGGGAACGAGAGGCCGCGCGGCTCGTAGACGCGCAGCACGATGCTCGGCCGCGGACGATCGACGGCGATCTTGAGGCCCTCGTTGAGCAGCGCCGACCCGATGTAGCTCGCGGCCAGGAAGACCGCCGCGCGCCGCGAACGCCAGGCGACCACCAGCACCACCACGACCGAGGCCGGGATCATGAACTCCTTGTTCCCGAGCCCGGTGAGCCCGCGGATGAAGTCCGTCCGCGCCGGCGTCCGCCACGCCTCGAGGCCCTGGAGCACGATGCTGTCGAAGAGCACCGGTCCCTGTTCGAAGAGGACCGTGACCAGGAGCGCGACGAAGACGAGCAGCGCGACGGCGGCCGAGAGGTGGCTGCGGTGAAAGCGAGGGGAGTCCATGGGTGACCCTAGCGCGACGGATCGGTGACCCACTCATTACGGAGTGCGCGCCGTCTCGCCCCGGGCCCGGGGTGGGATGCCACGATCGATCCGCGGATCGTCGAGCCCAGGGCTGGCCTGGGATCTGCAACTACCCCGAGCAACCAAGAACCACCCCGGCCCACTTTCGGTCCGGCAACCCAAGGAGAACCCATGAGCCTGCAGAGCACGATGATGAAGGCCGCCGCTATCTACGCCCTCAAGAAGGCTTCCGAGAACGTCTCGGAAGACGACGTGAAGCGCTGGGCCAAGCAGGCGATCGATCGCACCCCGGCCGAGTGGCGCACCACCGCCATCGATGGCCTCGACACCGGTCTCCTGCGCGCGGGTCTGATGCGCGCGTCGCAGGCGCCGAACGCGGGCACCTTGGTCATGGCCGGCATCGTCGCCGGTGTGGTCGTCGGTGCGGGCGCGGCCCTCTTGCTCGCTCCCGCCACCGGCCCCGAGCTCCGCAAGAAGCTCGCCGGGATCTTCGGTGACGTGGACCCTACCCGTCCCGAGAACGCGACGTCGACGAGCGCTAGCGCGATCCCCTCGTCCGACCTCTCGTCCTCGGAGACCGCCACCATCGGTGGCACCCGCGTGTCCACCAACTGACCCTGGATCGTTTCGCGTCGACGCCCGCTCCCTTCATGGGGCGGGCGTCGTCAATTCTGGACGTCTCTCCAATTCTGGACGTGGCTCCTGCCCGTGAGCGGTGCCGCGACCGGAGCACATCGGGCATCATCGCGAACATGAGCGCCTCCGACACCGACGTGGATCTCCCCCTCTTCGACCGCCGGGTCCCGGAAGGCGACGAGCGCGAACGCGAGGTCTGTCGGCGGTGTGGCTTCGTGGCCTACCAGAACCCGAAGGTGGTCGTCGGCGCCGTGGTCTCCCTGGAGGGACGCATCCTGCTCTGCCGGCGGGCCATCGAGCCCCGCGCCGGCTTCTGGACCCTCCCCGCCGGCTTCCTCGAGGAGCAGGAGCTGCCCGAGGAAGGGGCCGCGCGGGAGGCGTGGGAAGAAGCGCGCGCGAGGATCGAGGTCCGAGACCTGCTGGCCGTCTATGCGCTCCGGCACCTCAGTCAGATCCAGCTCATCTACCGGGCCACGCTCCGGGACGAGGCCATCGGCGCCGGTCCGGAGAGCGAGGAGGTCCGGCTCTTCCGCTGGCACGACATCCCCTGGGACGAGCTCGCGTTCCCCTCCGTCCGCTGGGCGCTGCGCCAGCATCGGGAGGTCGGCGACGCGCCGATGGGCGCCCCCTTCGGCAACCCCGGTGGGTCCGATGGGGAGCTGCCGCCCGCCGCCCCCGGCTGATCGCAGGGGTGTCGTGGCGCGCCGCGGGGGTGGTGCGCGTCAACCCTGACGCGCTGCTTCGACTCGGCGCGTCATACGCGCCCCAATCCGGCCAGGGCCCCGAAAATGCCAAATATTTCGAGTGCGTAAAATGAGGTGTCGCGGTCCCTGGCGAGGTTGACGCGGCGCGTCACCGGCCTAGAGTAGACCCATCTCGCGGGCCACACACCCCGGCCTGGCGAGTCGGGCTCGCGGAGACGCGAGCGCCAGCACCCATCCAACACACCCCAGCTGACACCCCGGCCCCGGGGGGGCCTCCAACCCCCTCGGGGCGTCAGCCTTTCCTCCTCCGGGAGGGACGACTCCCGGGCCCGCGCTCGAGCAACTGCTCCCGGAGCGCGGCCGTCGCCGGCGAGAGTCGCTCGAGACCCCGGTGCACCAGGCGCAGCTCGCGCCGCACCGGCGTTCGCGCGTCCGAGACGCGCACCATCTTCCGCCGCCGCAGGTCGTCGCGGACCGCGTCCCGGCTGACCAGCGCGATCCCCAGGCCGGCGCGCACGTGGCCCTTCACCGCCGCGATCGAGTGCAGCTCCATCACGATGTCCGCCTCGGGGAAGAGCGCGGTGAAGAGATCGCGAGTCGTCGATCCCGGGCGAAAGGTCAGGTAGCGCGCGCCCTCGAGCTCGAGGTCGGGCGCGGCCACCAGGATCAGCTCGTCCATCCGCCAGGGTTCGTCGGTGAGGAGATGCGTGGACGGCGCCGGGCCGGAGCCGCCGATGCTGGTGACCACCAGGTCGAGATCGCCCTGCAGGACCCCCTCCCGCGCCTCGTCGGTGGTGGTCTCCCGGAGGGTGAAGCGGACGCCGGGGTGCGTCTTCCGGAAGCGCGCGATCTCCGCCGGCAGGAGGTAGGTGCACGCCGTGGCGCCGGCGCCGAGGCGGACCTCGCCGACCCGCAGCTCGAGGACCTCGTCGACCGCGCGACGGCCCTCGGCGACCGCGGCCAGGGCCGCCCGGGCGCGCGGCAGCAGCGCTTCGCCGGCGGCGGTCAGGCTGGCGCCGCGCCGGCCGCGGTGGAGGAGCTGCGCACCGAAGGCCTCTTCGAGGCGCCGGATCGACGCGGTCAGCGCCGGCTGACTGAGGTGGGCGTGGCGGGCGGCTTCGGTGAAGGTGCCGTGCTCCACGATGAGCAGGAGGTGGGCGAAGGAGTCGAACATCGATAACCAATGCTTATCGTATCGCTTCGAACAATCGATTGGATGGAAAGTCGGCGCGCGCCCAGCCTGGGGTCATGGCCGACCTGGACACGATGCTCCTCCTGACGCTCTTCGGCCTCGTCGCCGGCAGCGTCTCCACCCTGGCCGGGCTCGGTGGCGGGCTGGTGCTCACCCTGGCCCTGGCGACTCTCTGGGAGCCGACCCGGGCCCTGGCGACGGCGGCGCCGGCGCTGCTGCTGGGGAACGTCCACCGGGTCACCCTCTTCCGGGCGCACCTCGACCGGCGGCTCGCGGCGCCCTTCGTGATCGGCGCGGTCCCCGGCGCGCTCCTCGGCGGGTTCGCGGCGGTCCGCCTCCCCGAAGGGACGCTGCGCGTGGTCATCCTGGGGGTGGCGCTCCTGGCCGTGGTCCACGAGCTCTGGGGCCGGCGACATCGGTGGCCGGCGCCGCCGACCTGGGCCATCGGCGCCGGGAGCTTCGTCGGCGGGATCCTGGCGGCGACCGGCGGCGGCGGGGGCCTCGTCCTGGGACCGCTCCTGCTCGCCGCGGGTGCCCGGGGCGAGCGGTTCATGGTGACCGCCTCGCTGACGGCCATCTGCATGCACGTCGCGCGGCTGGTGGCCTACGGGGCCAGTGACGTGGTGAGCTCCCGGACCCTCGCCGACGCCCTGGTGGTCGCCGCGGCCATCGTGGCCGGCAACGCGCTCGGGCGGCGGCTCCGGGAGCCGCTGGGCCTGGCGGGCGAGTCCCGCCGCGGGACCGCGCTCACCTACGCGGTCCTGGGCGTGTCCATCACCCTCGCCGTCGTCGGCTTCGCCTGAGGGCGAAGAGGACCAGGACCAGCGGCGGGAGGGCGGAGCCGGTCGAGCCCACGGAGCAGCCGGCGCAGCCGCCCTCGCCGGAGTGGGTCGCCGCCGGCACCGGGGTGGGCTCCGGCTGGGGAGCGGGCTCGGTCGCCGGGGCGGCGGCGTCACCGGCTCGGAGGTCGATGGACTCGACGTCGGCGGCCACCAGGGCCCCGAGGGACGCCCGCGCCGCCGGACGCGGCGTCGCCGAGGGGCCCCCCGCTGCCGCCAGGGGATGCGGCTGCGCCCCGCCCGGGGGCCCGCCCCACTGGCCGCGCTGCGGCGCCTCGCAGGCCACCGCGCCCTCCCAGGGATGCAGGATGGCGTAGCGGCCCTGGAAGTTGTTGATGCCGCCCATCTGCACCGCTTCGCGCTCGGCCAGGGATCCCTCGGCGTCGGGCATCCCGCGGCCACCGACGATGGGCGGCGCGGCGCGGAAGACGAGGTCGTGGTCCAGGTCTTCCTTCTCGTAGCGGTAGTGCAAGCGGGTGAGCACGAAGGACTGGCCCGGGCCGGCGCCGACGACGTCACCGCCGAGGGTGGCGAGCTCGGCGGGCGAGAGCGCGGGGGTCGGGCAGGGGTCGCAGGAGCTCGCGTCCCAGGCGTACTCGGTGACCACCGTGTGCGGGTTGCGCTCGCGGACGCGGTCGAAGAGGGAGCGGTAGAAGCCGCCGAAGTCCTCCCGTACCTCGTTCACCACCCGGATGTTGGTGGGGATGGTCACGTTCTCGTAGTTGGCGACCTCGTAGCGCTGCCCCTGGGCGAGCACGTGGACGATGAGGTCCTGCACGCCGCTGCTGTTGAGGAGCCCCAGGCGGACCGGGAGCGAGAAGGTGTCGCTGTCGTAGTGGACCCGCAGCGGCGAGAGCACCGCGCGGTTGCCCTGGAAGGTGACCCGCGAGGGGTCGACCTTGGCCACGAAGAACTTGGTGGCCTGCTCGACGTAGGGCCGGAGCACCGGCTCGGCGCCCTCGGGGATGTTGTACTCGTTGCGGCGCAGCCAGCGATCGAGGCCGCCGGAGTCGCGGGCGCTGAGCACGACGATGTCGTACTCGCCGACGGCGAACTCGGCCTCGACGGTGACCCCTTCGTCGGTGGGCGCGGCCGCGCTCTCGGCCATGGCCACCGGGGCCGGGATGCCGCCGGGGCCCCCGCGGTAGCGCATCATGGGTCGGCAGGGGTCCTGCTCCCAGTACTCCACGAGGCGCGGGGCGGCGAGCGCGTCGACCCGGTCGAAGACCTCGTGGGGGAGGATCTTCACGTTCTCCTCCTCGAGGACCACGGGCACCGGGACCACCAGCGCGAAGGCCTCCGGCGGCCCCTGGTAGTCGTTCTGCATCGAGAGCACGGTGGTCGTGCCCTCGCGCATCATCACGACCATCGTCGCGTCGCTGTAGAGCGAGGCGTCGGCGCCGCTCACGTAGAATCCACAGAAGGCCTGGACCGGACTCGCCGCGACCAGCCCGCCGAGCGCGACCAGCGCTCCGAGTGCTCTGAACATGGAAACCCTCCTCACCCCGGTGGGGCCCCATGAGTACCACGCGGCCGGTCGGACCTTGGGTCCCGGGTGGCACGCGACGTGCGAGTCACCGAGCCGCGGCGCTCTTCCCGTGCCGAACCGTGCCAATGATGCGTTCCACGATCTTCTCCGTCTCGCTCCTTCTCGCCACCGGCTGCTTCGGACTCCACGGCTCCGACGACGACGGCTCCAGCACCGACGACATCGGCGACGCGCCGCCGCCGCGGGACATGGGGCCGCGGGACATGGCGCCGCGGCCGGTGGACCTCCCCGTGTACCTCGACTCCACGCCGCCCCCGGTGGACTTCGCCGTCGAGCCCGGCTGCGGCCCCGAGGCCTTCGACGTGAGCTGCGGCACCCGCGCGGTGCCGGCCAACGTGCCCTTCGAGCTGCCGGTGTCCATCGGCGGGCCCGACCGATGCTACTGCGGTGAGCGGGTCTCCTGCTCCGTCGAGACCGTCGACGCACCCACGGGGCTCGAGGTCGTGCTGCACACGGCGATCTGCGCGGACGACCTCCTCTGCGATGGCTGCTTCCCCTACATCGAGGGATCCTGCGCGCTGCCGGCGCTGGCGCCCGGCGTCCACCAGGTGTGGGTGGACGACGGCTCGAACCGCTGGCCCGTGTTCTCCCTGGCCGCGGGCAGCCCCGCGGCCGGCGAGATCTGCCGGACCCCGGCGGAGCCCGACGAGTGTCGAGCCACCGGCATCTCGGAGCTCGTCCGGGCGGGCGAGATCTGTCACCCCGAGACCGCCCGCGCCGGCGCCCGCGAGACGATCACCGTGGTCGACCAGTGCGGGACCTGCGGGGACACCCCCGGCGTCTGTCATGCCTGGGTGGACACCACCGCGCTCGTGCCCACCGTCGCCGTGGAGCCCACCATGAAGCGGAGCGACTGCGCCGAGGGCTGCCCCACGGTCTGCATGCGCCGGGAGTACGAGTGCGTGCTCCCCGAGCTCGAGCCGGGGACGGTGTACCAGGTCGCCGTCAACGGTCCGGAGGGTCGGCGCCTCGGCTTCTCGCTCCCCGTGACCGACGAGGGACCCCGGCCCAGCGAAGTCTGCGAAGGCCCGACCGACTGAACGCCACTCTTCGGGGCCCCATCGGGGCTCCCGGGCTATGCTGCGGCCCGTGGCCAATCTGGGCTATCTGCAGGTCGTCCGACACTGCAACCACGTGTGCGGGTTCTGCTCGAACCCGACCACGCCCTATAGCCACACGCTGGAGTCCATGAAGGCCCTGGTCGACGACTTCGTCGACCGCGACTACTTCGGGATCATCCTCACCGGTGGCGAGCCGACGCTGCACCCCCAGCTCCCCGAGGTCACCGCGTACGCGCGCTCCCGGGGGCTCCACGTCCGGATGATCACCAACGGGCACCGGCTCGCCGAGCGGCGCTTCGCGGACGCGATGGCCGAGGCGGGGCTCCAGCTCGTGCACGTGTCGGTCTACTCGGTGGACCCCGAGGTCGAGGCGGAGCTCCGGGGGACCGAGGGGACCCTCGAGCGGGCCTTCGCGGCGATCGAGAACGCGCTCGCCGTGGGCCTCGAGGTGAACATCAACTGCGTCATCAACCGGCTCAACGCGGCGACCCTGGACCGCAACGTGAAGGTGCTCACCGAGCGCTTCCCCGCGCTGCGGCACTTCGTGTGGAACAACCTGGATCCCTCGATGGGTCGGGCCGAGGTGAACCAGGCGCGCTTCACCCCGCGGCTGGCCGACTTCGAGGTCTCGCTGCACCGCGCGATGCGCCACCTGCACAAGACCGGGCGAACTTTCCGCGTGGAGAAGGTCCCGCTCTGCTACATGGCCGACTTCGCGTGGGCCAGCACCGAGACCCGCAAGATCGTGAAGGGCGAAGAGCGCATCGTGTACTTCCTCGACGCCAAGCAGGGCGTGCGGCAGACCGAGTGGGGTCACCTCTACGCCGAGGGCTGTGATCGCTGCACCGTGCGCGAGATCTGCGGCGGGCTCTTCGACCGCGGCAACGGCTACGACCCGGCGGAGCTGGCGCCCCTCTTCGTCGACCGGGACGCGGTGGTGCGCTCGATCCTGGCGGATCCCAGCGACCCGGCGCGGGAGCGCCTCACGATGGACCAGTGGCGCCAGGCCCACGCCGCGCGGGTGGCCCGCGCCAAGGACGAGGCCCGCGCGACCCGCGACCCGAAGGCGCTGCCGGTGGTGGGGCAGCTCACCGACCAGGGCCTCCGGCGCTTCGAAGCCCGGCGGCGCTCGGAGTCCCGCCGCACCGCCGAGCGGGAGCTGAACATGGAGCGGCTCGCCGAGCAGCTCCCGGGAGACGAGTCGTGAGCGAGCTGGTGCAGGGCCGCGTCCTGCGGACGACGTCGGGCTTCGTGGACGTGCAGACCGACACGGAGCGGCTGACCTGCAAGGTCCGGGGGCGCCTGAAGAAGAAGGACCGGCGCACGGACCTGGTGGTCCTCGGGGACCTGGTCATGGTCGCGCCGACCGGCGACGGCGAAGGCCAGGTCGAAGAGGTGCTGCCGCGGGAGACGCGCTTCTCGCGGGTCCACCCGGCCCGCGGCGGCGGGCACCGGGAGGACGTGCTCATCGCCAACCTCCAGCAGCTGGCCATCGTCTTCGCCCACGGGGATCCCCCCTTCCATCCGCGCATGCTCGACCGCTTCCTGGTGGTCGCCGAGCGCAACGAGGTGGAGCCGCTGGTGGTGATCAACAAGGTCGACCAAGAGGACCCGGTCATCCGCGACGCGCTCACCACCTACGCCGACCTGGGCTACCCGGTCTTCGCCACCAGCACCGAGGACGGCCGCGGCATCGACGCGCTCCGGCACGCCGTCGCCGGTCACCTGGTGGCCTTCGTGGGTCCCTCCGGCGTGGGCAAGAGCAGCCTGCTCAACGCGCTCGATCCCACCCTGGACCGCGAAGTGGCCGAGACCAGCAGCCACCACTCGAAGGGCCGCCACACCACCCGCGTGGCCACCCTCTTCCCCTTCGCCGGCGGCTACCTGGCGGACACGCCGGGCATCCGCGAGCTAGGCCTCTGGCAGATCCCCCGCGGCGAGCTCGACCAGTGCTTCCCGGAGATGCGCCCCTTCCTCGGCGAGTGCGGCTTCCGCAACTGCGTCCACCGCACCGAGCCCCGCTGCGCCGTCCGCGCCGCGGTGGGCGACGTGATCCAGGCGGAGCGCTACGAGAGCTACCTCCGCCTCCTCGACCCGGAATGACGAGGCCGCGGCCTTTGGCCGGGCGCTCGGCTCAGAAGTAGACGGTGCCGCCGATGTGCGGGGTCAGGAAGAACTGGGTGCCGTCGGAGGGGTAGCCGAGGAAGGTGTCCGAGGTGGGGAAGATGGCGTTGGCGTCCACGCCGATCTCCAGCCCGACGCGGGCGGTGAGCTCGATGGCCAGGCCGGCGCTCACGCTGATGCCGGGCTCGAAGACGTAGTCGTCCGCGTAGGCGCCGCCGATGTAGGGGTAGCTCCAGAACTGCAGCCGGAGGCCGGCGTCGAGGACCGGCACGAAGCGGGTCCGGTTCAGGAGCTGTAGCCGCACGCCCAAGGTGGCCCAGAGCGAGTTGATGTTATCGGCGCCGATGCGCTCGCCGGCGCCGCCGATGGTGTCGTTCTCCAGGAAGTTGGTGGCCACGCCGAGCTTCACCTGGGGCACCAGCATCCCGAACTCCCAGCCGAAGCGGAGGTGGGCGCCGATACCGGCCCCGACGTCCTGGGTGTTGGTCAGGAAGAGGGGCACGTCGAGGGCGATGCTCACCTGCCGCCCGAGGCGCTCCGGCTCCTGCTGCTGGTAGGGCTCGCCGGTGACCTCGCCCTGGTAGGTCGGGTCCTGGTAGGCGGGCTGCGCGTACTGGTCCTGGGTGTAGGAGCCGTCCTCGACGTACTCCTCTTCCACGTAGCCCTCCTCACCCTCGGCATCGACGAAGACCTGGTCCGGCGGCGCGTCCTGGGCGGAAGCGAACGAAGCGGCGCCGAGGACGGCGAAGAGGGCGAGGAAGCGAAGGTGGGTGCGCATGGGGGCTCCTGTGGTGGCCGCTCGGCGGCCCTGCGGCCCTTCATAGAGCGAAGCGCCACGGATGGCGACGAAAAGCGGGGGGCGTCGATTCAGTCGGGGCTCAGAGCTCGGCGGGCGGGGGCATGAAGGGGACGGGGACCGGGAGCATCCAGGCGTCCTCGGGATCGGTGATCTTGTCGTCCTCGTCCCGGACCCGGATGGTGAGCTCCATGACGACGTTGGCGCCCGCGCCGGCGCCCTCCGGGCCTTCGACGCCCTCGCCCATCACGCCGAGCCCGGCGCGGACCCCGACCAGGGCCGGGATGACCGCGGGGATGTAGAGCTGGGAGCGCACGTCCGACGAGGAGTGGTTGTCGGGGTGGACGATCTGGTTGGCGTTGGGCGCGCCGTTGACCACCGTGGCCAAGTCCACGGCGACCTCCTCGAGTTCCGCCTCGCGGACGGTGCCGCTCCGCCGCTCGAAGGGCCCGAGCTCGATGGTGCGCTCCCACTGGGAGAGGTCGGGGAGGATCTCCTCCTCGCCTTCACTCACGCCGGGGACGTACTCGTTGAACTCGTTGATGCCGTTGAAGCGGACCAGGACCCGGTGGGCCTGGTCGTCGAGGTTGATGAGCGCCCAGTCGATCTCGAGGGCGTAGTCGCCCTGCTCCGCCCACGGGCGGCGGGGGAACGGCGCCGGCGCCTCGGCGTTCAGGGAGGCCATGTCGGCGTCGGTCGGCGGCTCGAGGGTGAGTTCGATGCGCTCCTCGACCAGGAAGAACGACTCGTCTTCCCCGACGAAGAAGGCGGGCGTGCTCTCGGTGATGGCGAATTGGTAGAGCGGGTCCTCGCCGACGTAGTCGTGATCCGCGCAGCCCCCGAGGAGCACCGCCGCCGTCGCCACGCGCGCCGCCAAGGCGGAGCGCCACCACACCTCGGACCGGGCCATGGCGGCCAGGGTAGCAAAGCCGAAGGGCCCTGGCTGCCCCATGCAGGGGAGGTTCCTGCATGGATGGGCGTATGTTCGACCAGACGGCAGCGGTCCTGCTACAACGGAGTCGGAGGCGGAACGTGTCGAGCGATCATGAGAAGATGGGCAAAGTCGTGCCCGGCCGGACGATGCAGCTGGATGCACTGCCCGAAGAGCTCGTCGAGGGGTACCTCGACGCGTCCGAGGGTGGCTACCAGCTCGCCGACGAGGCGGACGCGGAGCCCGCGGGTCCCTCGTTGCCGCCGCCGCTGCCGCCCGGGGGGTCCATCCCGGCCCCAGGGGCGGCGCCCGCGACGGTGCCTCCGCGCCAGTCGAAGCGGACCGTCGTCATCGCGGTCGTGGTCGCGCTGCTCATGGCCGTGGCCGGCATCGCGGTGGGCATGATGGTCCTGGGCGACGACGAGCCCGCGCCCGCCGAGCCGCCGCCCTCCATCGAGCTGGGCGACATCGAAGTCCAGTCGCACTGAGCACGCGCTCGGTGCGGGCGCTCGGGTGGGCGTCCGCTTACCGCGCGGCTCAGAAGACGTAGCGGAGGTAGAGCGCCCCGTGGACGGCGAGCGCCAGCTCGCCGGTGGGGCCCTCGAGGTTCGAGTGGACCCGGGCGCCGCCCTGGAGACCGATCGAGTGGTGCCGGTTGCGCAGGTGCCAGTCGAGGCCGAGGCTGCCGCCGTAGAGCAGGCCGATCTCGTCGGCCTGGTCCACGCCGTAGGTGTCGAGGACGTCGGTGGTGGAGAAGCCGATGCCCACCTCGCCGCCGAGCCAGAGGGCGAAGCGCGCCGAGGCGTTCAACTGGAAACGGACCTGGGCCAGGAAGTCGAGGACGTCGAAGACGGTCGGGCTGGGCGGCGGGGCCGCGTCGGTCCCGTGCATGGAGAGCTCCATCGCGGCGCCCAGCCAGAGCCAGGAGGCCAGCTCGTAGCCGGCGGCGATCTGCACCACCGGGCCGGCCTTGGCGTAGTCGCCGACACCGCCGATGAAACCCCGCGCGCCCAGGTGGGCCTCGAGGTACACGCCATGGGCGTAGAGGTCTCGGCTGAGCTCGATGGCCTCGGGCGGGAGTCGCTCCACGTCGAGGCGGGTCGCGTCCGGCTCTTCGACGAACGCATCCTGCGCGTGACCCACCGTCGCCGCGGAGACGACGACGCAGGACGCGAGGGCCAGGAGAGCCGACATGCCGCGGGGGGCGCGCACCTGGCTCTTCTATCACAGGCCGCGCGGCGCGTGCGCTGGTTCCGCCTGGCTCGGCGACGGGTCGAGGGTCGGGTCGGCAGGTCGAGCGCAATCCCATGGGCCGTGGGCGCGCGTCGCCACGGGCGGCGCGCTTTGCCACGAAAGATGTCCCCTTCTCCGGGGGCGAAGGCTGGCACGGGGGCTGCAACCATATTGGGACACACCCCAAGACGACAGACACCAGGAGACACCGATGAGTAAGGTTACCAACAAGACCAAGCGAGCCGTCCGCAAGACCACCGACGCTGCCGAAAGCGTCGTGAGCGGAACCGCCGGAGCGGCGGAAGGCGCCGTCAAGGGCGCAGCCGGTGTCGCTGGTGGCGCCGTGAAGAAGACGGCCAAGACCGTCAAGCGCGGCGTCAAGAAGATCACCTGACCGGTCTTCGAGGCCCCTCGAGAGGAGTCGTCCCCGCCGGGACGGCTCCTCTCATCTATTCCGTCGCCCCTCTTCGCTGCCGCGGGGCCCCCGGCCGGGGAACGGTTTTCCCGGGCGGGACGTTGGCCGGAGCGACCGCCGGTACTATGAGGCACCTTCCGTGATCGCTCCGCCCCCCGACGACCCTCGAGACCTCGCCGACCCCGCCGTCCCCGCGGCCGCGCCCCCCGCGGCGCCCCGGCTCGAGCCCGAGGGCGCGCCGCCCGAACCGCCGAAGGGCTGGAAGCGGGCGCGGATCCCCCCGCTCGCAGCGGTGGTCGGCGTGCTGGGCGGCATCGTGGTCGCCCTCGGCGCCAACTTGGCGCTGGCGCTGATCCCGGCGGTCATGATCGCCGGCGAGGGGGTGAGCGACCCCGCGACCGCCCAAGAGCGGGTCATGGAGATCGTGATGACCCTGCCCTTCGTCGCCGGGAGCGTGTTGCTCCTGGGGCTGGGTCTGGTCGGCGGTCCGATGCTCGCGGCGGCGTTCTCGAAGACGTCGTTCCGCGAGGGCCTCGGGTTTCGAGGCGCCCACCCGCTGACCTTCGTGCTCGGCCCCATCGGCATCCTGAGCCTGGGCCCGGTCTCGGACCTCCTGGTGCGCACGATGAAGGCCGTCTTCCCCGACTGGTCCTTCGGCGCCTTGGACAGCATCGAGGCCCTCACCCACAACTACTCGTTCTGGGCGCTCTTCCCCTTCATCGCGCTGGTGCCGGGCTTCACCGAGGAGATCTTCTTCCGCGGTCTGATCCAGCGCTCGATGGGCAACGTGAGCTGGAAGGCCATCCTGGTCTCCGCCGTGGGGTTCTCCTTCTTCCACATGGACCCCCACCACGTGGCCGGCGTGCTGCCTCTGGGCTTGTTCCTGGCCTGGCTCGCCGCGCGCACCGGGAGTCTCTGGGTGACCATCGTCACCCACGCCGCCAATAACGCCACCGCCCTCCTGGCCAGCCAGGTCGCTGGCGTGGAGGCCGACGCCGAGCTCCCCTGGTTCGTGCTGCCCATCGGCCTGGGCATCTGCACGCTCTGCGTGGCCGGCATCTACTGGGCGACCCGGGACCGGGCGCGCCACTCGGGCCCGGTGTCGGCCCCCAACGGCACCGAACGCATCGTTCCCCCGCGCGGGGAGAGGACCCCCACGTGAGCGACTCCCACCACTGGCGCGAAGGCGAGACCGTCGAGCGCACCATCGAGACCCTGGACGACGGCGGCGTCGGTCAGACCGCCGACGGCCTATCGGTCCCCGGCACCTTCCCCGGCGAGCGCGTGGAGGCCCGCGTGCTCCACGTGAACAAGAGCCGCGGTCGGCGCCCCACGGTCCACGGCAAGCCGCTGACCATCCAGGAGCGCCACCCTCGCCGGCGGCTCACGCCTTGCCCCAACGCGCGCCGCCCCGAGGCGCCCAAGGAAGGCGGCCGCTGCGACGGCTGCCCCATGATGGCCCTCGACGAGACCGGCCAGCGCGCCCTCAAGCGGGAGCGCCTCCAGCGCGAGTACGGGCTCGCCGTGGAGACCATCCACGCCGCGCCGGCCCCGCTCGGCTACCGCTTCTCGAGCAAGCGGGTGGCCTTCGGGGGCCCGGGGCGCCTCGGCCTGGGGAGCTGGCAGCGCGGCTCCCACGAACCCGCGTCGATGACCGGGTGCCTGGTCGACCACCCGGCGATCACCCGCGCGATCGACGAACTGGAGGCGGTGGCCCAGGAGCAGGGGGTCGCCGCCTACGACGAGCGGAAGGGCGAGGGTTCGCTCCGCTACGTCTGGGCGAAGACCGACGGGCAGAAGGTGCTGCTCAACCTGGTCACCGCGGACGACGACCGGGCCGCGGTGCAGCGGCTGGCCGACGCGCTCCGCCTCCCGGCGGGCGTCGCCTGGAGCCAGCAGGCCAGCCAGGGCAACGCCATGCGCGGCAGCGAGCCGGTGACCCTCCGGGGCGCGAGCACGCTCCGGGTCCCCTTCGGCGACGGCGCCGTGGTGGTGGGTCCCGACGGGTTCCTGCAGCCCAACCCCGAGGCCGTGGCGGCGATCTATCGCGCCCTCCTCGCCGGCCCCGGGGGCGAAGCGCTCTCCGGCGCCCTGGCCTTCGATCTCTACGCCGGCGCGGGGCTCACCACCGCGCGCCTGGCCCAGCGCTTCGGGACCACCGAGGCCTGCGAGACCCACCCCGAGAGCGCCGCCGCCCTGGGCATCGAGCCCGAGAGCACGGAGGCCTTCCTGGCTCGCAAGGTCGGGGGCCCGGTCCCCGACCTGGTGGTAGCCAACCCGCCGCGCGCCGGGCTGCGCGCGGACACCTGCGCGCGGCTCCTCGAGCTCGGCGCGCCCCGGGTGCACATCATGAGCTGTGGCCCCGCCGGCCTCGCCCGGGACCTGGAGCGCCTCGGCGCGAGCTACGAGGTGGAGCGCATCGAGGCCTGGGACACCCTCCCCCAGACGCCCCACGTGGAGCTCGTGGCCTGGCTGCGGCGCGTGGAGCCCACCGCGTGAGCGGGGCCCAGGACACCCGCGACCGAGCCCAGCCCACCGGCGGCCGCGCCCTGGAGGTCCACGCGAGCACTCCGCGGATCAACGAGTGGTACCTCTCCAAGTTCGCCGATCGCCTCGGGGGCGAGGCCCTCGAGCTGGGCGCGGGCATCGGGAACATCAGCGGGCTCCTGGCCCGGCACTGCGAGCGCTTGCTGGTCACCGAGGTCGAGCCCGCCTACGTGCGGGAGCTCGAGGAGCGCTTCCGGTCGACCCCCAACGTCGACGTGGCCGCGTTCGACCTGGAGGGGCCGCTGCCGCCGGCGCTGGCGGAGCGCACCTTCGACACCATCCTCTCGATGAACGTCATCGAGCACGTGGCCGACGACCTGGGCGCGGTGCGCCGGGTCAGCGAGCGGCTGCGCCCCGGCGGCTGGATGCTCACCTACGTGCCCGCCATGCCCTTCGCCTTCGGACCCATGGACGAGGCCCTGGGCCACCACCGCCGCTACACCACCGAGTCCTTCGGGGCCCTGATGGAGGCCGCGGGCCTGCGCGTCGATCGGCTGGAGTACATGAACCTGGTCGGGCTGGCCGGCTGGTGGGTGAACAACAAGCTCCTCCGCCGCCGAGAACCCGACCCGACCCAGGTGGGCGTCTTCGAGCGCCTGGTCCCCCTGCTCCGCGCGGAGGACGCCCTGAGCCTCCCGCTGGGCCTCGGCGTGATCTGCCACGCGCAGCGCGCGCGCTAGCAGGGGATGAAACGCGCCCGAAGGGCGCTTTTCGTTCCCCGCTAGTCCAGGGCGTCGGTGAAGGCGAGGGGGGAGACCACCCGTCCGTCGGGCTCGGCGGCGGCCCGTTCGACCGTCGCCGCGTAGCGCGCGTCGATGGCGATGAAGACCCGCTGCCCCTGGTGGGCGCGCATGGCCTCGCGGATGTGGGCCACGTGCGCCGAGCCCACCCGGGAGGGCGCCGCCGCGCCGAGCCGGTCGGGGATGGCGCTCTCCAGCGCCTCCGCCTCCCAGGCCACGACCCGCGAGCGCGGCGTCCCCAGGACCCAGTCGAGGTCGTCGCCCTCGCTCGCGTCCCGGCGGCGCCGGTGTTCGCGGGCTCGCTGCACGAAGGGGTCCCGCGCCCCGGTCCCGGCGACGAAGGTCCGCCAGGCGCGGCCGATCTCCGGGTCCCATCCGGACACCGGCTCCACCGGGACCCCCATGGCGGCCGCCGCCTCCACCAGGGCCCGCACGTCGGGCATCGCGGCCAGCCAGGGGTCCGGTGTGTTCGCGGCGATGGCCTGACGGACGCGGTCCCAATCGGCCGGGGGCACCTCGACCAAAATGACGTCCGGCCGCGCCGCGCGGGCGAGCGCGGCGACCTCGGCGGGGCCGAGCGCCGGGGGCGGCTCCGGCCCGCGCGGCACCGGGACCACCACCACCTCGGTGCGGCCGGGGGCGCGCTCGGGCTCCATCCACGGCTTGCTGCAGCCGAGGACCAGCGCGAGGGCCACGAGCGCGGCGAAGCGCTGGCTCACGGCGAAGCGCTGGCTCACGGCGAGGCGCGGGCTCACGGCGCCGGGGACACGCCGACGGCGCGGCGGGCCATGGTGATCAGGGCGTAGGCGTCGAGGGGCTTGAGCAGGAAGCCCTTGGCGCCCATTGATTGCAGGAGCTGCCAATCGGGCGCGCCCCCGCGCGCGGTGACGACCAGGATCGGCAGGTCGCGGAGGCCGGGCTTGGCGCGGACCGCGGCGGTGAGCTCGATCCCGTTCATCCCGGGCATGTCGAGATCCACGACCGCCAAGTCCGCCCGCCGAGCGTCGAGGGAGGCCAGCGCCTGGGTCCCGTCGGTGACGCACTCGATGGCCGACCCGGGGAACGCGAACCCCAGGGTCTCGGAGATGAGCGCGAGGAAATCGGGGTCGTCGTCGGCGACCACGATGCGCATCGACGCCGGGCGCGTCCCCACCTGCTGACGCGCCGTGAGCAAGGCGCGCCGGAACTCCTCGATGGAGGCAGGGCGCCGTTCGGGGTCGCGCTGCATGGCCATCGCCAGCGGCGCGTCGAAGGTCGGCGGCAGGTCCGAGCGGAGCTGGCTCGCCGGCGTGATCACGCCCTCCTCACGGTGCGCGCGAAACATGTCGCTGTGGGTCCGGATGAGCACCGGGAGATGCCCGGTGAGCATCTGGTAGGCGAGCACGCCCAGCGAGTAGAGGTCCGAGCGCGGCTCCGCTCGGAGCACCGTGCCGCGCACGATCTCCGGCGCGATGTAGGCCGGGGTGCCCACCACCATGCCCTCTTCCTGCTCGCCGCCCATCGCGCGGAAGAGCCCGAAGTCGGTCACCGCGACCTGGAAGGCCGGACCGAGGAGCACGTTGGCCGGCTTCACGTCGCCGTGGATGATCCCCGCCTCGTGAACCGCGGCGAGCCCACGGCAGATCTGATCCAGGATCCCCAGCGCCTCGTCGATGCTCGGTGGCTCGGTGTCGTAGCGGTCGAGCCAGTAGCTGAGGTCGCTCCCGCGCACGAGCTCCATGACGAAGTAGGGGACCGCACCGTGTTCGCCATACGCATAGATGCGCACCACGTTCTCGTGGCGAACGGTGGCCATCGCCTTCGCTTCCTGCTGGATGCGCTCGCGATAGTCCTCGAAGGCGGCGAAGGTGGGCGCCACGAGCTTGATGGCCACGCGACGGTCGAGGGTCTCGTCGATCCCCTCGAGCACGACGCCCATCCCGCCCACGCCGATCTCGCGGACCACGCGGTACTTTCCGTCGATGAGTACCCCGGGTTCGGGAACTCGGATGGACCGCGCGCTCATCGTTCCCTCGCCTTCACCGCGCGACATCGTGCACCATGGGGAGGCCATGGCTCAACGAGATCCCCTCGATTCGTTGGACTCGCGGCTCGACGCGGTTCAACGACGCATCCGCGAACGCTTCGACGAACGCGCCGAAGAGCTCGAGGCGGCCGCCGCAGCGGTCCGAGCGGGCGACACCAACGCCCTGGCCCGGCTCCGGGCGATCGCCCACAAGCTCAAGGGGCACTCCAGCGATCCCGCCCTCGGGCTGGCCGCCGAGACCATCGAGAACGCGGCCGACGCGCACGACGCCGCCGCCGCCCTCGCAGCGGTGCCCGCGCTGGTGACCGCGGCCCGGAGCGTCGCCAGCCGCTCCCGCTCGACGCCGTGGCCGCCGATGAAGGTGCCCACCGGCCCCGGTCGCATCCTGGTGGTGGACGACGACCCGACCATTCGCCAGGTGGTCGCGCTGACCCTCGCCCGCCTGGGCGGCTACGAGGTCGTGGTCGCCGCCAACGTCGACGAGGCCTCGGCGCTCTGCGAGAGCCGCTCCTTCGATCTGGCGATCATCGACCGCCGGCTCCCCGGCACCGACGGCCTGGAGTTCGCCCAGGGCGTGGCCAGCCGCGGCGGCGTGGACCGGACGGTGATCTACAGCGGCTCCGGTCAGAAGAGTCACGAGCGCGACCTGGCCATCGACGACTGGTGGGAGAAGCCGATGAACGCCGCCGACCTCACCGACGCCGTGCGCGCCATCCTCGCTCGGCCTCCTCGAAGGTCAGCTCCCGCGAAGGGATCCTGACCGGGCGCCGATCGGCGCCGGCGCGGAGGCGCTGGACGAGGGAGCGCCCGGCGATGCCGACCTTCCCGCGGGTGTCCACGTGGGCCCGGCCGCGGGTCGGGTCGAAGGCCTGGGCGGCGATGCGGTCCCCGATGGCCTGGTAGATGTCCGCCGCCGCCGCCACGGCGAAGGAGGCCTGCCAGGGCAACGCCGGCAGCCCCTCGCGGCCGGAATCGTAGAGGTCGTCCGCGAGGAGCAGCAGCTCGCGGATCACGGCGCGGGTCGGGAGGTTCGCCGCCGCCGGAAAGGGTCCCGGGGCCGGCTCCGGGGCCTCGACCCCCAACTCCCGGTAGCGCTCGGCGGGCAGGTAGCGGCGCCCCATGCCCCAGTCCTCCGCGACGTCGCGGCAGATGTTGGTGAGCTGCATGGCCCAACCCAGATGCGCCGCCTGCACCAGGGCGTCGTCGTCGCGGATGCCGAAGACGTGGCACATCAGCAGCCCCACCACCCCGGCCGCGCGATGGCAGTAGCGGAGGAGGTCCCGGTCGGTCTCGTAGACGAAGCCCTCGGCGTCCATGGCCATGCCCGCGAGGAGCTCGTCGATGTAGACCCGCGGGATGGCCCGACGCCGCGCGATGGTCCGAAAGGCCGCCGGCACCGGGTC
The DNA here is from genome assembly GCA_002320815.1 of Myxococcales bacterium UBA1660. Taxonomy (GTDB): domain Bacteria; phylum Myxococcota_A; class Polyangia; order Polyangiales; family Houyiibacteriaceae; genus UBA1660. The sequence goes on along the minus strand of DCLA01000042.1, from coordinate 16,731 downwards.
GAGCGCGTCCCCGTCGCCGTAGATGCGATCGAGCTCGGCTCGCAGCGAGGCCAGCGCCGCCGGGCGCTCGGCGTCGGGCGCGTCGTCGATGGAGTCGTCCACGCGGCGCAGGTAGGCGTAGACGACGGCGGTCTCGTCGCGCACGTCCGGCGCCAAGAGCCGCGCCGCGAAGGAGAAGCTCTTCGCGTGCCGCGCCATGATCGCCCGGCACTCGGCCACGGTGGGGTCCGTCACCGCCCTTCCCTGGGGTGCCGAGGTTCGTAATGCAAGGCGAGGCCCCGACGGCTGAGAGGGCGACATGCGCTGGCAGATGGGGAATCGGAGTTCGAACGTCGAAGACCGCCGCGGGAGCAGTGGCCGCGGAGGTTTGGTCAAGCTCGGAGGCGGCAGCGGTTGCCTCCTGGTGATCGTGGCCCTGGTCATGGTGGCGATGGGGGAGAACCCCCTGCAGCTCCTGGGCATGATCGAGAGCACCGGCGGCGGCGGCGGCGCAGCGCCCAGCGGGCCGGTGGAGTCCTCGCCGGAGGAAGACCAGCAGGTCGAGTTCGTCCGGGTGGTCCTGGGCGACACCGAGACCACCTGGAACCGCGTGCTCCCGCAGCAGGCGAACACCCCCTACCGCGAGCCCACCCTGGTGCTCTTCCGGGACGCGGTGCGGTCGGCCTGCGGCTACAACAGCGCCGCCGTCGGCCCCTTCTATTGTCCGGCGGATCAGAAGGTCTACATCGACCTCGCCTTCTTCGACCAGCTCGCTCGCCAGTTCGACGCGCCCGGCGACTTCGCCCAGGCCTACGTGATCGGCCACGAGATCGGCCACCACGTGCAGAACCTGACCGGGGTGTCCAACCGCGTCGCGCGGGCTCGGTCGGGGCGCAGCCAGGTCCAGGCCAACCAGCTCAGCGTGCTCCAGGAGCTCCAGGCCGACTGCTACGCCGGCGTGTGGGCCCACTTCGCGAACCAAGAGCGCCAGATGCTCGAGCCCGGCGACATCGACGAGGGACTCCGGGCCGCGGCGGCCATCGGTGACGACACCATCCAGCGCCGCTCCCAGGGCCGGGTGAGCCCGGAGTCCTGGACCCATGGTTCCTCCGAGCAGCGGGTCCGCTGGTTCCGCACCGGCTTCCAGTCGGGCTCGATGGCCTCCTGCGACACCTTCGGCGCCGCCGGCATCTGAGCCCACGGCGGGCGACCGCTTTCCGCGCCCCGACCCTCGCGCTATGGGCTCCCCATGAGCGGGGCGAACGAGGGTCCGGGAGCGGAGAACCGAGCGCAGGTCGGCGCGGTGGCCATCGGCCGCAACGAGGGCGAGCGCCTGGTGCGCTGCCTGCGCTCCCTGCGGGGCCGGGTCGGCGCCCTGGTCTACGTGGACAGCGGGTCCACCGACGGCAGCGTGGAGCGCGCCCGGGAGCTCGGCGCGACCGTCGTCGACCTGGACACCTCGATCCCCTTCACCGCCGCGCGCGCGCGCAACGAGGGCTTCGACCGGCTCCAGCAGCTCCTGCCCGAGCTCGCCTTCGTGCAGTTCGTCGACGGCGACTGCGAGGTGGTCCCCGAGTGGCTCCCCACCGCGCTGGCGCACCTCACGGAGCACGCCGACGTCGGCGTGGTCGCCGGCCGCCGCCGGGAACGGCACCCCGAAGCCAGCGTCTACAACCGCCTGGCGGACATGGAGTGGGACACGCCCATCGGCCCGGCCACCGAGATCGGCGGGGACGCCCTCTTCCGGGTCCGGGCCTTCGTCGACGCCGGCCGCTACGACCCCACCCTCATCGCCGGCGAGGACCCCGAGCTCTGCCTCCGGGTCCGGCGCGCGGGCTGGGAGGTGATCCGCCTGGACGCCGAGATGACCCGCCACGACGCCGCCATGCACCGCTTCGACCAGTGGTGGACCCGGGCCACCCGGGCGGGCCACGCCTACGCCGAGTCCTTCCACATGCACGGGGCCCCGCCGGAGCGCTACCGGGCCAAGGAGCTCCGCTCCATCCTCTTCTGGGGAGGGCTCGTCCCCGCCGGCGCGGCGACCCTGGCCCCCGTGACCCTGGGTCTGAGCGCCCTGGGGGCCGCGGCCGGCTACGGGATCCTCGCGCGACGGATCTACCGCTACCGGATCGAGCGCGGCGACACGCCGGAGCAGGCCCGGCTCTATGCCGCGGCCACGACGGTCGGAAAGCTCGCGGAAATGCGGGGTGTGGCCCGCTACGCGGTCAACGTGGTCCGGGGAAGACGGGGCGGCCTCATCGAGTACAAGGGCGCGGGCTCGCAGTAGAATTGCAACTGGGCGAGCCGCCAGCTATGCACAGAACGGCGACGCCAGTGGATTCGAACGGCTCGAAGCTCGGTCGATCCCGGGAGCCCACCGGGGGACACGACCACCAAACCGATCCCGCCGAGGAAGAGCGCCATGGTTCGCCCGTCGATGGCCACCGCATTCTCCGGCAGCTCCTGGCCGGCAAGTGGTGGCTCCTGGGCGCCCTGGTGGTCGGCGCGCTGATCTCGCTGCCCTTGGCCAAGTTCGGCCTGGGCGCGACCTACAAGGCCACCGCCATGCTGGAGTACGAGGGCGTCCCCGCCATCGACGGGATGCCCCAGCCGGCCGAGCAGAACATCGGCGGCATGCTCCAGGTCATCTTCATCGACTCCGTCCTGGCGCAGGTGAAGGAGCGGATGGGCATGGAGGGCCGCACCGCCGACGTGGGGCTGCTCATCCAGGCCCACGCCGACGAGGCCGGGGTCGTCCGCATCGACGCCAGCGCCGCCGAGTCCGAGGAGGCCGCCCGCTTCGCCAACACCGTCGCCGAGGTCTTCCTGGCGCACCGGGTGGAGATCCAGCGGCAGGCCATCCAGGACACCATCGACTCGCTGCAGCAGCGGATGGCCGCGGCCAACGCCGCGTCCCAGGCGGCCCAGCGGACCTACGACGCCTTCCGGAACGAGCACGGCATCGCCGACCTGAGCACCGAGCAGGAGCAGGCCATCGAGCAGGCCGCCGAGCTCCGGGCCCAGCGGGATCGGGCCGAGGCCGAGGTCGCCGCCCTGGAGGCCCGCCTGGACCAGCTCCAGCGGGACCTCCGCCGGACGCCGCGCACGAACACCACCTCCGCCTCCTCGGCCTCCCCCGAAGCCGAAGAGCTCCGCCGGCTGGAGTCCGAGCTGACCCAGGCCCGGGCCAGCCTCGCCGACGGTCACCCCCGGGTGCAGGCGCTCCAGCAGCAGATCGCCGCGCTCCGGCAGCGGATCGAGTCGGGCCAGGCCGCGGGCACCCGGACCTCGACCACCAGCACCAACGCCCAGTGGGCCGGGCTGCAGTCCGCGGTCTCCACCGCCCAGGCGGACCTCGAGGGAGCCCGGCAGCGCCTCGAGGGGCTCACCACCCAGGCGGCGCGCGCCCAGGAGCGGGTCGAGCAGTTCTCCTCCATCGAGGGCGACGCCTCCCAGCTCCTCGCCGAGGTCCGGGTGAACCAGCAGCTCCTCACCGAGCTCCAGGCGACCCACGCCCGGCTGGAGGACGCCCAGCGGGACCCGGCCCCGGGCTTCCGCATCATGTCGCCGGCGACGGCCCCCGACTACGCCGAGCGCTCCAAGCTCAAGTACATCGTCGCCGCCGGGATCCCGCTGGCCCTCTTCCTGCTGGTCCTGGCCTTCCTGCTCGGCCGGGAGCTCAAGGGGCTCCGGGTCCGCACCGCCAAGGAGCTCGCCTTCTGGGGCCGCGGTCCGGTCATCGGCAGCTCCACCTGGCCCCGCGAAGTGGGCGCCATCGACGAGCTCATCGCCGACATGGACGACTTCATCCCCGACGCGATGGGGCAGATGCTGGTCATCGGCGCCACCGAGAGCCACACGGATCTGGCGGTGCAGTTCGCCAACCGGCTCAACTCGGACTGGTACGACACCACCCTGATCGGCGCGCCCCTCTTCGACGGCGACGAGCGGCTCTCCCTACCGCCCGGGGACGCCATGCCCGGGGAAGACACCATCATGACCCTGCAGCCCCGCACGGGCTCCAGCGGCCCGCTGATGACCTCCCAGGGGCATTCGCTGAGCCAGCCGATGGGGCAGATGCACCACTTCGACCAGGGTGCGCCCCCGATGCAGATGACCGTCGAGGCCTGGGAAGGTCCCGACGAGGGCCCCGCGCTCCGGCGCGCGGCGCGGCTGGCCGACCGGGTCTGCGTCCTGGTGCCCGCCGGGGAGCTGAGCTTCTTCGAGGTCCAGAAGGTCCGCACCCGCCTGGGCCGCACCGACGGCATCGGCTTCGTGCTGGTGGGCGTCGAGGTGCCCTACGCCTCGCTCATCGACCGGGTGGGCCCGGTCGACCGCTTCTGGACCGCCATCCGCGACTGAGCGGCGCGGGCTGGAGTCGGCGCGGGCCGGAGTCTGCCTCGGCGATTCTGGACCGCCGAGCGGCGCGGGCCGAACGGCGCGGGCCGGAGTCGGTCTCAGCGGCAGCTCGCCGCGTCGCCCAGACCGCAGAGGCCCCGGCGGGCTTCGCTGGCCAGGGGGCCCGCGGGCGCGGTGTCCAGGTAGCGGCGGTAGGCCGCGACCGCGCCCGGAGCGTCGCCCTCGTCGGCCAGGAGCCGGGCCAGCGCGAAGAGCGCCGCCTCGCCATCGGCGCTGCCGATACGCGACGCGCGCCGGTAGGCCTCGGCCGCGCGCTGGGGCTCGCCCTCGCGCACGAAGGCCTCCGCCACCCGGACCCAGGCCCGGGCGCGGGCGCCGCGGGTCTCGCCGCTGCGGGTGATCGCGTAGAGCTCGTGGCGCGCGGCCTCGAAGCGGCCCTGGGCGAAGTAGCGGTCGGCCAGGTCGAAACGGAGCTCGTCGTCGAGGGTGGGCTCGAGATCCGGGATGGGCCGGCGGGGCCGCGGCGCCTCGACGACCTCCGCGGCGTTCGCCTCGAGACCTTCGGCGGCCTCGCCCGCGGGGGCTTCGCGCGCGGCGGCCTCGCCCGCGGCGGTTTCGCGCGCGGCGGCTTCACGTGCTGCGGCTTCGCCGGCGGCGGCCCCGTCGTCCGCCGCCGGCGGGGGCCCCACCGCACCCCGGGCGGCCACGACGGCGCGAAGCCAGGCGCGCTCGCCCCGGGAGACGAGGCGCGTCTCGCCATCGAGCCCCACCAGGCGCACGGTGCCTTCCTCGACGCGGACCTCGGTCCCGTCGGCGGCCAGGCGCACCTCGAAGGCGGTCCCCACGACCTCGACGCGACCGTGGGGGGTTCGCACCGCCAGGGACTCCTCGCCGCGCCGGACCGGGTGGAACTCCACGCGGATCACGCCCCGCTCGAGGGAGAGCTCGAGGTCGTCGCCGGTGGCTCGCACGTAGCGGACGCGGCTCTCGGGGGACACCTCGACCAGCGCGGTCTCTCCGGAGGGCCCACCGAAGCGGGTGCGCACGAGCTGGCCCGCGGTGGTCTGGACGGTCTCTCCGTCCCGGAGCCGGCCGCTGCGGACCGGGACCCCATCGGCGAGCGCCTCGAAGCCGATGGTGCCGGCCGCCGGCGCCGCGGCCGGCTCGGGGCTCGGAGCGCCGTCGGCGATCTCGGGGTTCTCGATCCGCTGGGCCGGGCCCAGCAGGACCCACGCCAGCACCCCGGCCGCGACCGCCCCCACCGCGAGGCCGGCCACGAAGACCGGCGTCCGAGAACGCGGCGCCGCGGGGGCCCGCCGCCGGAGGACCTCGCGCTCCATGCGGGCGCGGGCGACGTCGTCCAGCTCGGGTGACTCCTCCCGGAGCGACCGCGCGAAGTCGTCGACTCGACTCGGTTCGCTCATCGGTCCTCCTCCCGAGCCAGGAGCTCGTCGAGCCGTTTGCGGCCCGCCTTGAGGCGCGCGTGGAGGGTCGAGATGCCCACGCCGGTCATCTCGGCCACCTCCTTGAGGGTGTGGCCCTCGACCTCCTTGAGGACGAAGACGATCCGCTGGTCCGGGCTGAGCGCCTGGAGGAGGCGCTCGGCCTCGCTCCGCGCCCGCAGCCGCTCGTCGGGCGGGGCCGCGGGGCGCCCGAGACCCACCCGCTCGCCGATCCGCTGCCAGCGCTCGCGGCGCCAGCGCTTCCGGGAGGCGTCCAGGGCTCGGCGCGAGGCGATGCCCAGGAGCCAGGTGCGCACCTTCGAGCGACCGGCGAACTCGCCGGCGCCGTCGAGCGCGGCCAGGAAGACCCGCTGGACCACGTCTTCGACGTCCGGGTCGCTGGCCCCGAGGACCCGGGCCACGGTGCGATGCACCGCGTCCACGTGGGCCCGGTAGAGCTCGCGGGTCGCCCGCTCGTCGCCGGTCGCCGCGCGCACCAGGAGGTCTCGGTCCGGATCGGACCACTCGGCGCTCGTTCCGCCGTCCACCACCACCTTCAATCGAGCCACCTTGGAGCTCACACCGGGTCGTCGCTCCGGGGTGGGACGAATTCCAAGGGCTCGGCGATTCATCGCTGGAAGGGGCGCATACGGACGGAGAGCGTGCTCCAGGGCGTGACCGCGTCCTCGAGGAAGCGCCCGTTGGTATCGAAGCGGAAGACCGCGCGATCCTTGAGCCAATCCACCCCGACCTCGAGGACCGCCTCGAAGGGGCCGGCGATGCGCACGGCGAGCTCGGCGCTGAGCCGGGCCCCGAAGTTGGTGGCCTTCCGGCGCACGTCGGGCCCGTCCTCGCGGACGAGGGTCGCGTTCCCCATGCGGCTCAGGGCGCCGATGTTCACGCCCAGGCTCCAGGCCTCGCGGATCACCGGGCGGATCTGCAATCGGAGCGCGGTGGTCACCGCCCGGTAGCGCAGGGTGCCGTAGTTCTCCCACTGCACCTCTTCGGGCAGGAGCGGCATGTCCGCCTCGATCACCAGGCAGTGGCCGCTCACGCAGAGCCCGAGGCCCGCGCCGGGACCGAGGAGCCAGCGCTCCCGGGTGGGCGAGTAGCCGGCGAGGATCTTCATGTAGAGGGTCGGGGTCGCGCGCATCTCGCGCTCCACCGGCGGCCGCTCGTACTCGTAGTAGACGTAGGCGTTCGGGGCCCTAGGCGCCGCGGGCGGCGGCGTGGGGACGGCGGCCTGGTCCTGGAGGGCCTCGATGGCCAGGGTCACGGGGAAGGCGTCGCCGACCGCGCCCGGAACTTCGACCACCGTGCTCACCGTGCCGCCGCCGGCGCGGCCCATCACCAGCCGGACGGCGCCGGTGGGTCCGCGTACCAGGGCCACCTCGTGCTCCAGGGTGGCCTCGACCACCGGCAGCGGCTCGCCCCCCAGGGTGACCTCGGTGCCGCGGCGCTGGAGCGAACGGACCACCTCCCGGGCGAGGGGCTGGAGCTCGGCTTCGGCCACCACGGTGAGCGCCGCGGGCTCGGTACGGGCGGCGTCCTGCGCGTGCGAAATACCCGCCGCACAAACGAAGAACGCCGCCATCGCGAGGCCCATCGGGCACGCGAGAGCGGCGCTCCACCGTCGAATCACCAGACCCACCAATCCCGAAGACTGCCGGTTCTGGTGCCGGATGTCGAGGGACTCAGTCCTCGGCGTAACCGAACTTGTAGGTGAATCCGACGCGCGTGTAGACCTGGATGTCCTCGCGACCGGTGCCGCTGGCGAGCACGTCACCCAGGATCCGGCGGGGGTTGCCGAAGGCACCCTCGAAGGAGACCCACATGTTCCAGTGGTCGGAGAGGATGAACTCCAGGGAGCCGCCGAGCCGGAACCGGGCGAGACTCTGGCGGCCCGTGATCGGGTCGTTCACGATCGGAGAGCCGCTGGAGTCGGTGGTCCGACGAATCCGCGAGTCCTCGAGACACCCCCGCTCGTAGCGGCAGTCGCTGTTGTCGCCGTACCAGGCCCAGCTATCCGAGTGGTAGTCCAGCGCGCCCCAGAGGGTGAAGTTGCCCGCCCGCAGGAAATGCAGGGTGAAGAGCGCCTCGAGGCTGAAGAAGAAGTCGTTGGTGCTGAGGGTCTCCGGCTGGTCCGGGTCCGTCACCGCGAGCGGGTTGTCCCGGGCCACGCCGAGACCGCCGCCGATGCGGAACTGGGCCCCCAGGGAGACCTGCTGCACCGGCCGGAAGCCCGCCTTCACCCGGCCTTCGAACTCGGTGATGCGGAACATGGTGCGCAGCCCGATCCCGGCGTCGAGCCAGGGCAGGATGCCGATGCCCATGCGCATCTCGAGCATGTACGGCCAGCCCACCGAGAAATCGAGGACGGCGATGTCGTCGGGCAGGGGCGCGCCGGAGCGGGCCACGGCCTGGCGGTGTCGGTCGCGGCGCCCCTGGAGTTGCTCGGCGCGCTCCTCGGGGGTCATCTCGCCCTCGGCGACCAGACCGGCGTTGAAGAGGCGCGGCTCGGCGGAGGCCTGGAGCGCGACCACGGCGGTGTAGGAGCGGTAGCCCGGCGCGCGGATCTCGATCCGGTGGGAGCCGGTCGGGACCGTGCCCTCCCAGGGCACCGGGCCCATGACCTCGCCGTCGACGACGAACTCGGCGCCCTCGACGTTGGCCTCGACCCGCACCGGCGCGCCGACGGGATCCAGCTCGGCCACCAGCTCGCAGTTGCGGCCGGGACCGGTGGTGCAGGTGTGCCGCAGCTCCTGGTAGCCGGGAGCGCGCACGATGATGGCGTGGGTGCCGTCACCGGGGTTCTGGACGACGACCGGGGGCGCGCCGCGCTCCTCGTTGTCGATGGTCACCACGGCGCCGGAGACGTTGGCGTTCACCACGATGCGGCCCGGGGTCGCCGCGATGGGCAGGAGCTCGATGGACACCACGCGCTGGGCGCCGCTCTGGACCTCGACGGGCTGCTGCGCCGCCTGGAAGCCGTCGGCCTGGACCTCGATGATGTGCTCGCCGGGGGTCAGGCCCTCCTTGGAGGCCGGGGCCTCGCCGAGGACCTCGCCGTCGATGCTGACGATGGCGCCCTGGGCGGTGGCCGGACGCACCAGGATGCGCACGCTGCCGGTCGCCGCCGGCGCGGGCCGCAGGGTCGGGTGGATGGTGACCCGCTCGCCCGCGATGATGCGCACCGTCTGCTCGAAGGGCTGCATCCCCGGCTCGCTGGACTCGACCTTGACCACGTGCTCGCCGGCCTCGACGCCCTCGATGACCGTGGGGGTCGAGCCGCGCGGGGTGCCGTCGATGTAGATGGCGGCGCCGGTGGTGTCGCCCGCCACGAGGATGGAGCCGGTCGAGGGCGCCTCCGCCTGCAGGGTCACCGGGAGCTGCATGGCCTGACCGCCCGCGAGCTGGACCCACTGGGCGAAGGTCACGTAGCCCTCGCGGCCCACCTGCACGAGGTGCCGGCCCGGGGTCACCGTGGCGATGTGCGGGACGTTGCCCACGGGCTCGCCGTCGATGCGCACGGCGGCGCCGTTGGTGGCCGCGTTGGTGCCGCTGATCGAGATGGTCGACTGGGCGTTGAGCGTGGCCCGGAAGGTCTCCCGGCGACGGCGCACGTTCACCGTGAGCCGCGCCTCCTCGTGGAGCTCCTTCTGGAAGATCAGCGTGTGCTGCCCCACCGGCAGCCGGACGTTGCTGAGCGGCGTCACGCCGATGCGCTGCTCGGTCGAGTCGAAGAAGACCGTGGCCCCCGGGGGGGTCGATTCGATGCTCACCGGGATGGTCCGCTGAGCCGAGGCCTGGCCGGACCACGCGCCGAATGCGCAAGTCAGGGCGAGAGCCGCAAGGGTGAGACGACGCATCATTCGCACTTCCTCCACATGCGGACCGTATTCGCCGCCCCTCGGTGGGGCAACGGATTTTCCCGGCGGCCGTACGGTGACCGCCGGCGGCCCAGGGCGGGGGACCTCACGGCGGCCGGCATGGATCCTGTAAGGTTGAATCCTCGAGACCCGAAAGCGTGCCGGATCCCTCGCGATGGCGAAGCCGATGGCACGGATCGAGACAGCTTGTCGCAAAGAGCGTGGCACGGGACTCACAGGCACGAGACGACGAAGTGGGTGGAACGATGATTCGCAAGAGCATTTGGGTGGGGCTCCTCATGGCCATCGGGACCGTGGCGCTGTGGCCCGAGCCGGCCGCGGCCTGCGGTGGGTTCATGTGCGATGGTGGCGGCGTCGCCGGGCCGACCCCGGTGGTCCAGGCCGGTGAGCGCGTGCTCTTCGAGAAGCGTCAGGACGGCACCATCCGCGCGTACGTCCAGATCCGCTACCAGCAGGGGGCCTCGGTGGGGTTCAGCTGGCTGGTCCCGGTGATGGGCGTGCCCGAACTCGGCGTGGCCGACGAGGCCACCTTCGACCAGCTCGACGCGGCCAGCGCGCCCCAGTTCCGCTTCGTGAACAGCAGCGGCAGCTTCAGCGGCTCGAGCGGCGGCGGCGGCGGCGGCGGCGGCGGGTGCGGGGCGGCCGACGGCGGCGACTTCGCCACCGCCGAGCGGGGCGCCTCCGAGCCCGACACCATGGACGACGGGGTCCAGGTCTGGAACGAGTCGCGAGTCGGCGACTACACCACCGCGATCATCGCCGGCGACGACGGTGACGCCGTGCGCGAGTGGCTGATCGCCCACGACTACGACATCCCCGACCGCGCCTCGGAGATCATCGACCACTACGTCTACACCGGGCACCGCTTCGCGGCCTTCCGCTACGACCCGCTGGACGGCGTGGGCGGCAGCCTCCCGCCCATCACGATCACCTACACCGGCACCAAGCCCTGCGTGCCCATCAAGATCACCGCGATCGCCTCGGTCCCCGTGCTCGACGTGATGGTGATGACCTTCGGCGAGGGCCGCGCCATCCCCGACGGCGAGTACCTCGAGGTCGTCCCCGACTACGCCAACATCGTCCCCGCGTTCTCCACCGCGACCCAGACCACCTACTACGACGAGGTCGACACCGCGGTCATGGCCGCCGGCGGCCACGGGTGGGTCGTCGAGCACGCGAGCTCGACCCACATGCTCGAGGGCCTCACCGACCCCGAGGCCGTCTCGTTGGCGTCCAACAACCGCTACGTGACCCGCTTCTACACGCGGATCCCGCAGGAGTTCATGGACGTGGACCCGGAGTTCGTGTTCACGCCGGAGCACGCCGACGTGAACCGCCTACACGTCATCGACCCCAGCGCGTTGACCGCCAGCGCCGAGACCGCCTCGAGCAGCGCCCCGCTCCGCTTCGCCGGGGTCCCCTTCGGGCTGGCGGGCCTGGGTCTGCTCGTGCGGCGCATCCGCCGTCGCCAGCGCTGAGCCCCTTCGGGGCCGGCCCCGGACGCGACCGAGGCCCCCGCTTCGTCGGGGGCTTCGCGCCGGTCCCCGGGGCAGACGGGCCGGACCGGGCGGACGCCCCAGGGCTCAGCGGCTCACGGCGACCTTGCGGACCAGCCACCGCTCGCCGTCGCGAACCACCCCGAGCTCCACGCGCACCGTCCCGCGGCTCGTGGAGAGGAGCTCGAGGGCCACGCTGGCCGCCTCGTCGTCGTCGGCCATCTCGACGCTGCGGCGCAGCTCGGTGAAGGTCTCGCCCATCACCGGCGCCAGGGCCCGCAGGGCGTCCCGGCGGAGATCGGGCAGCGCGCCGTTGCCGTAGACGCGGGTGAAGCCGGGCCCGCCCATGAGGGAGGGGCCGCGCACCTCGACGGGCGCCACCGTGGGGTCGAGGTGGCTCATCGCCGCGTCCAGCCGGTCGGCGGAGAGCTGGCCGTGGAAGTCGTCGGCGACGGCGTTCACCTGGTCCTCGGCGCTCTCACCAAGCAGGCCGGTGGCCCAGGCGATGACGGCGACGGCGAGGAGAACGGCGGCGCCGGCCAGGCCGGCTCGAACGTTGGAGGGCACGTCAGCGACGCAGCTTATCGAGGACGGTGGGATCCTCGAGAGTCGAGGTGTCCGAGCTGATCTCCTCGCCGGCGGCGACGGCCTTGAGCAGGCGGCGCATGATCTTGCCGCTGCGGGTCTTGGGCAGGACGTCGGTGAAGACGATGTCCGCCGGCCGGGCGAACTTGCCGATCTCCTTGGCCACCGTCTCGCAGAGGGCCTTCTCCAGCTCGTCGGAGCCCGCGAGATCGCCGACGAGGGTCACGTAGGCCACCAGCGCCTGGCCGGTGAGGTCGTCGGGGCGACCGACGACGGCGGCTTCGGCGACTGCCTCGTGGGCCACCAGCGCGCTCTCGATCTCCGCGGTGCCCAGCCGGTGGCCGGAGACGTTCACCACGTCGTCGACCCGGCCCATGACCCAGAGGTCTCCGTCGGCGTCCTTCCGGGCGCCGTCGCCGGTGAAGTACTTACCCTCGAAGCGCGAGAAGTACTGCCGCTGGAAGCGCTCGTCGTCGCCCCACACCGTGCGCAGCATCGAGGGCCACGGGCGGTCGATGACCAGCAGACCGCCCTCCCCGGCTCCCGCCTCGCTGCCGTCTTCGCGGAGCACCTTGGGCTCGATGCCGAAGAAGGGCCGCGTGCACGAGCCGGGCTTGGCGGGCACCGCGCCGGGCAGCGGGGTGACCATGATCCCGCCGGTCTCCGTCTGCCACCAG